>JBBTET010000012.1:0-225125 GCA_038042195.1 Planctomycetota bacterium
GCTGATGCTGCTCCGAGTGCTGCGGATGACGCCGTCTTGGAGTTCGGTCTCAAGGGGGGACGACTGCTGCTCACCGAAGACAAGGATTTCGGGCGATGGGTCTATGCGGATCGACGCGCGACCGGGGGAGTATTACTGATTCGGTACCCTGCAACCGCTCGATGCCAGATGGCGCTTGATGTGATTGAGCTTGTCAAAACTCATCGCAAGCAATTGCCGGGTAGCTTCGTTGTTTTGCAGCCGGGCCGGGTACGAATTGGTCGCCGGGTACTCGAATAGGGGCACACCCTGGCTCACCGCATATCTGCCAACATTCTTGGCCCGATATCTTCGTTTTTGCCCGGAATGTGTGACCGAACAGCCGTAAGCCCAGTCTAAATCGACGGATTCGTAAGATTCCGAGGCAGATTTACCCCCCGTCCCGCCAATGTACCTTGCCGCAGGGTTCGCGCGCCCTCTGCGCCTGCGGCTGCTTTCTCCGCCTTGCCTCGCGACGCAGCGGGATGAGCTGAACCTGGGGTACAACGAAGGAAACTGGAATGAGAATTGGAAATATCAGTCGGTCGGTCCTCGCTTTGGGGTTTTGCAGCGTCCTGGGCATCGCCACTACGACTTATGCGGCTGCGTTGTCCTGGGATAACTCCGCCGGCGACGGCTTGGCGGCGACAACTGCGAATTGGACGCCCGCACAGCTTCCGGGCGCGGCCGACGACCTCACGTTTAGCATCGCTGGCGCTTATCCCGTCACATGGGGGGCCACGGTCACCAACAGCCGCACACACGTGTATCGCAACGGCACGGTCACCAACACCTGCTCTAGCCCGCACGCCGCAAGCACAGGCATCACCATCGCGGCTTCGGCAGGTGAAGTCGCGACCATGACACTGACGACCGGCACCCTCACGTCGAACGCATCCATGATCGTCGGCGACGCCGGCACCGGCACGCTTAACGTCAATGACGACGACGCCGACCTCGTCATCGCCGGCGCAACCTCCGACCTCACCATCGGCAACAACGGCGATGCCGCCATGAGCATCACCGGATTTGGGCATGTTCAGGTCGCGGACCAATTCATCGCCGGGTCTAATTCGGTTTCCTCGCCAACGATTACGGTCTCGGGTGCCCAAGCTGTATTCCCATTCGGCGCTTCCTTCTTGGAAGTGCTCGGCACCAGCCAGTCCCGAATCGGCGCGGGCGGTGATGCGACCATGACCGTATCGAACGGTGCAGTGGCCGATTTCGCGGGCGACCTGGTCATTGCCAATGGCTCGGCCTCGGTCAGCAGCGTGACGGTTCAGACCGCTGTGCTGTTCAACGCCAGGCTAAACGTCGATGGCGATCTGCTCGTTGGGCGAAACACGTCCGCCGGCATCGCCGCGGGCACGGCAACGCTTAACGTCAATACGGGCGGCTCCGTGACAGTCGGTGGCGATACGTTTGTGGGCGACCCGGATGGCGGCACCAGCACGATTGTGATGAACGGCGGCACGTTCAACGGTACTCTGCCGGTCCAGACCCTTCTCGGCTCAGCGATCTTCGGAACGGGGACGGTCAATGCCGACGTAACGGTCGGTGCCGGGAGCATCGTGGCAACCACGGCGGCGGGGCTGACCCTCAATGGAATCGTGAACTGCACCACCGCCGGCGTCTCCGGCACCAAGATCCACTTCGGACCGACCGGCGGCTATCTCGGCTCGGGAACCTGTGATGCGGACATCACCGGCGACGTCGCTGCGACCATCACGGCAACCGGCCCATTGACAATTGGCAACAATACAACCAGCGGCTTTTTCTACCTTGGCAATCTGGTCGTCGGTTCGCAAAACGTCACCCTGGTCGATTCAAATGGTCCCGTCCTTGGCGGGCTTACGACCATCGCGACGGGCGGACAACTCTCTGGTACCAACCCGATCGGAGTGCAGAACGGCGGTCGAGTACAGGGCGAAGGGACAATCGTTGGTAACACGACGATCGCCGGCGCGCTCGATCCGCAACGCAGCCCCACACCCGGCGGCATCATGAACATCACCGGAAACTTGCTGATGAACCCCAGCGGCGTCTACGACATGGAAATCGGCGGGACACCAGGCTCAGCCCAGCATGACCGGGTCAACGTGAGCGGTACGGCCACCTTCGGCGGGACGCTCCGCGTATCGCTGCCCACCGGCTACGTTCCGCATGTCGGCGAGCAGTTCATCGCCATCAACGCCACGGCGGGCCGCATCGGCGAGTTTGCGTCGATCAATCCCCCTGGCCCACCGCCATGCAATAACGTCACCTTCGTCTTGGTTTATTCCAGCACGGCCGCCATCGTTCTCATCCGTCCGCCCCTCGGCTGCACGGCCCTGGGCGATCTGGACTCCGATGGAGGATGCACCGGACTGGACATTCAACTCATGGTCAACGCCCTGTTGAGTCCGGCCTATGAGAGTTGTGCCGACATGGACGGCGACTGCACGAACGACATCGACGACATCGCCATCTTCGTGAATTGCCTGCTGTAACCAGTCTTGGGTGGTAGGGCGCGACAAAGCGATACTTGCACTCCGCACGGAGAGTCACTACCGTAATGCACACCTACACGCACTCACGGAGACCCATGCATGTATAAGAAGAAGCAACTCGCCAAACGCAAACACAAGAAACGCAAGATCCGCCTCAAGGCCAAAGCAGTGGCCCTGAAGAAAAAAGGCGCGTCAAAGTAACAGCGAACGCTGCCCGTCTCACTTCCCGCAATAGTCTATGATGCGCGCGATCTCATTCCGCAGATCGGCCCGATCGACGATCCGGTCGATGTAGCCGTGCTCCTGCATGAACTCGGCGGTCTGGAAGCCTTCGGGCAATTCCGCCTTCACCGTGTTCCAGATCACGCGCGGGCCGGCAAAGCCGATCATGGCCTTCGGCTCGGCGATGATGACATCTCCCAGGAAGGCAAAGCTCGCCGCCACGCCGGCCGTCGTCGGGTCGGTCATGACAGTGATATACAGCCCCTTCGCGTCGTCGTGTCGGGAGAGGGCCGCCGAGGTCTTGGCCATTTGCATCAGGCTGATCAGGCCCTCTTGCATTCTCGCGCCGCCGGAACAGGTCACGATGACCGCAGGCAGATCTTCGTCGGTGGCTCGCTCGATGGCCGCCGTGACCTTTTCGCCTACCACCGATCCCATCGACCCCATGACAAAGAACGGATCCATGACCGACAGGATGACAGCCCGACCTTTGATGTAGGCCCGTCCGGTCAGGACTGCCTCGGTCAGCCCCGTCTTTTCCTGGGCCATGACGATCCGCTTGGAGTACGGAGTGCTGTCCGACCAATTGAGCGGATTGGTCGAGACGAGGTCGCTGTTGAACTCTTCGAAGGTACCGGGGTCGGTAAGCTGGCCCACGCGCGTGCGTGCGTCCACGCGATAGTGGAAGTTGCACTCCGGGCAGACCAGCAGACGTTCTTCCAGCACCTTGCGGAAGATCATCTTGCTGCATCCCTGGCAACGGAGCCAGAGGCCTTCGGGAACTTCGACTTTGGCCATGATGCCGGAATTATAAGGCAAAGCGGGGCGATTCGGAACGCGGGCGCAACCGGGACCGTGTAAAAAAACACAGGACCCGCACGAACAAGTCGTACGGGTCCAGGAGTGTTTGGTTGAAATCGAGACCTACAAGAGGTCTCGGGGCAAATGACCTTTCATCGCGCCTAGGCTTGATGGAGGGTCACTGGAGCGCATTGAACGCTCGCTTTCCTAGGTTCGCAAATTAGCGACCGAGGAAGATGCCGAGCCACGCCAGCGGTACCGCGACGAGGTCGGGGAGCGGATTCAAGTCGATCCAGCCGATAAGAGCTGCAACGAGAATGTCCCAAATAATCATAGGTTGTCCTTCCTTTTCTGAGTTCGTGTTCCTGACAATTTCCAAGACTTAGTGCACGTGCACTGATCAAACCAAGTCAGCGGAAGTCGTCAGCGGAACATCAATAAACTGTGTACTTCCACATACTGTGTGTTCAGCGGTTCGCTAATTAGCGACCGAGGAACAGGCCGAGCCACGCCAGCGGAACCGCGACGAGGTCAGGCAGCGGATTCAGATCGATCCAGCCGATCAGAGCCGCAATGAGAATGTCCCAAACAATCATGGTAATCCTTCCTTCTTCTAACAGGTTTCTAGAAACCGCGCCACACGGCGCACCAAACACTCTAATCCGTTCTCAACTCTCAGCGATTCGATACACCTCGAAACACCGAAAGAGACATTGCGAAACTTTTCACGAACACCAAGTCACATGACCTGATGCGACCGCCTTCAAGCGATCACCCATCCGACGCGGCGAGCATAAGACAATCAGGAAGTTCGGCAAGACCCTGATATCAGGTGTGATTCCAAGTAGGCTCGATTTGCCAACTCACGAATCACGTCCGCAACGGGCTTCGATCCTCCCGCGCCGGAAGCTCGAAACCTCTCAAGCTTTATCGCCTGAGGCAGAGGGCGAAGTTTAGCTACAGCCGAAATCAACTGTCAACCTCTTTTACGACAGTCCTCTTCTTTTTTTTTCGTTGTTTTGGCGTTGAGAATTGAGTTTTTCTCGGCCTTTTCTCAAATTATCTTCACTGGACTGTCCGGCTCGTTTTGCAAACGCACTAAAGTCAGTGATCTTAACTTGTTATTTCGCAATAACTTATGGCAAGAACGAACGGACTTGTAAAACGGTAAATCGGTGTCGATTGGCACCGGTCCACAGATTTTTGTGGCTCGCCAGACCAGCCTCCCCCAGTACTAAAAAAATCTCTCTTGATACCCCTTTTGGCCCCTCCTACTTCAGTTTGAACTGGGCCACCACGGGATTGTGGTCCGAGCCGCTCGATTCCACAGTGCCTTGAGGAATGCGATAAGACTTCGGGACATAACGCTTGGCCATGGCCGGCGACGCCAGTATGAAGTCGATGGGGTCGGTGAACTCGCCGGAGTTGAACGTGCGATACTCTTTCGGAGCATCCTGAACGAACCCCTTCAACTCTCCGGACGCGTCGCCGCGAATCGCCTTCATCGCCGCGCTGTCCCAGGTGTCATTGAAATCACCCAGCACCACAAAGAGCGCATCCTTCTCGCGCTTGAGGAGGTCATCCAGAATCTTCCGTGCCTGTCGCGTCTCGCCGATTCGCACCGTCGCCGTCGTATCCTCGCCGCCGCGTTTGCTCTTGAAATGCACTGGAAACATGTAAAACGCCGGCCCCTCGGGCGGCTGAATCTGGACCTGAATTAAGTCTCGCTGGAATTGAATCGTCTTGCCGTCGCCGTCGGGAAACTTGAGGTGCCGATAGGATGTCACTGGGCCCACCGGAAATCGTGACAGAACCGCGCAATCAATCCCACGCACATCGTTGCTCTCAAAACACACGACCTCCTGATACCCCATGTCCGGGAGCATGGCCTTCACGAATCGCTCCAGGTAGTCCCGACTTTCCACTTCCTCCAGTGAAATCACGTCGGCGTCGAGGGCGCGAATCGCCTTTGCCAGAAGCTCTAATTGCTCCTTGGGCTTGGCCGGTGTCCCTTCGTCCTCGTGATACGGGTCGTTGTATTCGTCAAACAGGTTCAACGTGTTGTACGCCGCGATCGTGACCGTCCCCGTGAACGGACGCACCTTCGGCTTCCCACCGGTCTGCGGCTCGATCGGCTTCTCCGCATCCAGGATTGTGATCTGTGACGGGTTGGACACCTCCACCTGCGGCTTGTCCCTGAAGACGGATATCGTTCCGCGAATGCGCACGATCTTCTGGTCGTACATCGCCTCGGGAGGTTGCGGAAATGCTTCGAAGTGCTCCTGTCGAACCACTGCCGTGAACGAACGCGACGTGTCAAAGTTAAGGAAGCACATCTTCCCGATGTTGCGCGTCTGGACGATCTGCCCTTGCACGATCACTTGTTGATCGATGTGGTCGCCCGCGTCCTTCCAATCGATGACCGGAATCCCCGCATCGGCCGGCAGACCCTTCGTCTCCTGACCAAAAACGACGACCGCGTGCGAAAAACAAAGAACCATCCCGACGACGTATGACCAGCGTTTCATGTGTCCGTTCCTCAGTGCATGTTTTTTGATAAGGACAAGCGGCGGCCCCCACCACCGCGAGCAATCGTACCGCCATGTTAATCCCGAACCGCCGCTTCCACGACCCGTCCAACGGATTCCGCCGTCACTCGCCGGCCCCACCCCCGCCGGTCCCGTACTGCCAAAGAATCTCCGGCAACTCCGCGCTGAACTTCGACCTCGGCATCACCATCCCCGCTCCTGCCGCCTTCGCCGCCTCCGCCAGGGCCGTTTGCACATGCGAATAAAACGCAATCGTCGTCGGCCGTGTCGGATGAGCCGCCGCCACCTGCAATGCCGGAACCGCCTGCGGCAGCGACATATCGACCGTCACGAGCCGCACCGCGCCCGCCTCGAGTTGCACTGTCAGCGCTTCTGTCGTCGCCGCCGCCACGGCCTCAATCCCCAACGCCCCCGCCGTCCCAGTCACCTTCGACGTGAACATCAAATCCGTTCCGACAATCACCACGCTGACCATGCACACACTCTCTCAGTCTAATAGTGCGTCCTAAAACCCTTGTGGCACCGACTATTAGTCGGTGCATTCCTCGCGTATTAGGATGCACTCTTAATCGTGAGATCATATCCGCAGCGAATTGACGCGACCCGCGACCGCGTCGACAATCTGCGAATGGCCAAACATGCCCCACGCTTCCTCGAACTTGTCAACGACGCCAAAACCCGCGTCCGCGAATGCACCATTCACGATGTGAAGCCGCGTCTCGATCGCGGTGAGTCGTTCCACTTCATCGACGTGCGCGAAGAGAGCGAATGGGCCGCCGGCCACATCCCCAAGGCCGTCCACCTTGGTCGCGGCATCATCGAACGCGACATCGAACAACGCATCCCCGACACCTCGGCGGAGATCATCCTCTACTGCGGCGGCGGCTTCCGTTCAGCCCTCGTCGCCGACAACCTCGCCAAGATGGGCTACTCGAACGTCATCTCCATGGATGGCGGCTTCCGAGCGTGGAATGAGGTGGGGTGGGCGATTGATCGCTGATAGGTACGACGTCAACCACCCATCAGAACCCACGCCACAAGGCGTGGCTGGATGAACGCGGTTTTGAATGGGACTTTGCGAATTCAGAACTCCTTCATTTTGGAATCCTTACTCGGCCACCACTAATGTGGTGGGTTCTGATTCAATCCCGCGCTAAAATCGCGAATCAAGCATGGCCGATACTTCTCAACCCATTGCGCGCCGCCCCAGCGACCGCGCCTACGCCTGCATCCAATGGATCTTCATGGGCCTCCTCGCCGCGCTCTGGGCGCTCGGGCGCTATGGGCCGCGCTACCTCGACATCCCGCGGCCCGTTGGCTTTCGCCTCTTCGTCGTCGCCATTCTCGCCATGAACATCCTCTGGTGGTCGGTGGCGGATCGTCGATTTGCACGACACATCAACTCACCAACGCGCAGCCGTCGGCTTCGCATCCTTGTCGCAGTGTTCAGCGCCGTCCTCGTTGCCCCTCTCATTCAAATGGTCATCGTTGGACGATTCCCGGCGTTCTTGAATACCGCCCCGGTTTGGTACTCCGCTGCTGTCACGCTTTGGAACATCGGCCTCATGGTGGTCATGCCCATGATCGCAGGCCTGCGACTGCTTTTCCTTGGCATCGCGGCCCTCGCGCGACGGATCAAGCGCACACCCCAATCTCAACCCACCGTCGAGCCGATCAACCTCAGCCGCCGCGCGATGCTGAGAACGAGTCTCGCATCCATTCCCATGCTCGCCCTCTCCGCCGGCACGGGCTACAGCTATGCTCAGAATCGCCGACTGCAAGTCTCGCGCCATCAACTCCCCGCCCCCTGGCTGCCCGCGCGATTGAAGGGACTCACCATCACCCACGTCAGCGACCTGCACGTCGGCCGCCTCTACCGCCCCGACCAACTGCCGCGACTCGTCGACATGGTCAATGATCTGCGAAGCGACCTCATCCTCATCACCGGCGACGTCGTCGACATTTCCAACGACATGCTCCCTCCGGCCCTCGACGCCTTCGCACAGATGCACGCCGCACACGGCCTCTTCACCTGCATTGGCAACCACGACGAAATCGACGACCGCGACGCCTTCATCACCGCGATGCGCGAGCGCCTGCCGCTGCTCATCGATCAATGCCACCCACTCACCATCGGCGGCGAACGCATCACGCTCGCCGGCCTCGACTGGGCACGAAACGATCGCGCCATCGGCCCGCGCGCCGGTCACGCCGAACACGTTCAATCCATGTTACGCCTGCACGACCCCAACGCCGACGGCCCCATCATCGCCCTCGCCCATCATCCCCATGCGTGGGACGCCCTCGCCGACGCCGGCATTCCTCTCACCCTCTCCGGCCACACCCACGGCGGCCAGATCATGCTCACGCCGCCGAACACTCGTCCCGACATCGGCTGCGGCCAGGCCCTCTTCCGCTACATCCGCGGCTTCTACGAAAAGCCGGGCAGCACCCTCTTCGTCAACCGCGGCGTCGGCAACTGGTTCCCGCTGCGAATTAACTCGCCAGCTGAGATCGTGCAGATTCAGTTGGTGTAGGGCCTGCTCTGCGAACCAATCCACTATCGCCCCTGTCGCAACAACCGCGCCCCGCCGCCTTGCAACCACGCGCGTAATCGAATCAGCCCATCATCAATGCTAACCACGGGCTTGTAATTCAAATCCCGCCGGGCCGCCGAAATGTCGAACCAGTGCGCTGTCGTCAGCTCGCGGGCGACGAATCGTGTGAGGCGCGGCTCTCCTTCAATGCCGAAGAGTGAGTAGAGCATCTCCAAACACATCGCCGCGCCGAACGCCATGCCGCGCGACACGCCGCGCGTCACCGGCGGCAATTTTCCCGCTGCGAGGATGCCGTTGACCAACTCCCACAGCGGACGCGGCTCGCCGTTCGTGATGAAATACGCCTTTCCCGAGACCGGCGAATCAGGCCGCAGTCGCCCTGCCGCGAGCAGGTGCGCATCGGCCGCATTATCGATATACACGCTGTCCACCTTCTTGTTCGCCCCGCCAATGATCCGCAACGACGCTGCCCGCGCCAGGATGCGCGGCACCAATTGATGATCCCCCGGCCCCCAGATCAGATGCGGCCGCAACGACACGGTGGGGAGCGTCACACTGTTCGCCGCGAGCACCATTTGCTCCGCGAGCGCCTTCGTCTTCGGATACGCGGTGTGATAGTGCTTCGGATACGGAGCGGACTCGTTCACGCCCTGCATGTCGGACCCATCGAAGATCACGCTCGGTGAACTGGTGTACACAAGCCGCTTCACACCGGCGGCGCGACAGGCGTCGATCACGTTCTGCGTGCCGACGACATTCACCTTGTGATACTCACCGTACGGCCCCCACACGCCAGCCAGCGCGGCCGTGTGAAAGACGATGTCACATCCATCGACCGCCCTCTTGAGAGCGTCGGCATTGGCCAGGTCGCCGCGAAAATGCTCGGTGCCGAATCGCCGCAGGTCGATATAGTCGCTTCGTGAATAACTGCGAGCCTTCAATCCTCGCACATGGAGTTTTTCAAGAATGGCCCGACCCAGGAATCCGCCGCCACCGGTGACGAGAATCTTCCAGGCACCCATGGTCTCACCCGGCGCGGACAGCAGATCGTCTTTGAGATTGAGTGGTTCCTTGCTCGGCGCTGGCTTGGGAGGCTGCACGACATGCGCGATGACTTTCGCGGGTTGCGGTTGTGGAGTGGTCGGCGCGTGTGGTCGCGTCGGCTGAGTCGTCGTCGGGGCTTTCGCCGGTCGTACTTCAACAACAATCGGCTCAGCCGAGGTCTTCTCAGGAAGTTCTTTCTTGGTCACATCCGGCGGAGTTTCAGCCTCTTCGCTCGTAAACCGATCCGCCAATCGCCGGAAGAAGCCTGGGCGCTCAATCTTCTCCCGCTTCTTTTCCTTCGGTGGTTTCTTCTTGTCAACGGCGCGTTTCGCAACGACCTTGACCGGCTCTTTCTTGACCTGAGGCTCCGGTGTGGACGATTTCTCCGACTTCGACGGCGAAGAATCGGACTCCTGCGGTTCGGCAGGCTCCTTCGCCACCGGCTTTTTGGGCACGGCCATTACAGGCGGCTCCACACGCCGGCGCGGAACCTGTTCCACGCGAGGCGGGGTTGGAGTCTCCTCTTGCGCTATCGGCGCGGGAAGCGGCTCGACCGTCTTGGGCGCGGGCCGTTCATACCGCACGACTGGCGGTAAGGCAGTTGTCTTCGGAGGTTTCAGCGGGGCCGTTTCTCGCTTCTTTTCTTTCTTCGCCGGCGCAGGTGGTGTCAGCACGGCCGTCTTCGACGAGGGCATGGTCGGCGGAACGCGCGGCGAAAAGATAAACTTCCGCGGTGGTGGCGCGGCCGCTTCCTGCGGTTCCGCAGCGACTTCCTGCTCGGGCGGCGATTCCACCGGCGAAGGCTCCGGCTCGGGCGCGCGGCGCTGCCCGATCGGCCCCGGCTTGGGCGGCGGAGGCACCACAACCGGCTTCACCGGCGGAATACTGTCAGGGCGCTTTGACACACTATTACTGTAGCACGCCCGATTCCTCCCCTTGGCCCGCAGGTCCGTGGTTATGACGGATTATCTGACGCGCCGAGCGACTTTTCGGCCCATATCGCCAGCTTCTCTCGGAATATCTTCGCATTGTGACGAATGTCGACGGGGAATCGCGGATGAACCAGAAACGTCCCGATTCGTCGCGTGTGCTCATGGGCCTGAGCCAATGCCGCTAGTTCCGCAATGACCGACTCTCGATTCGTGTCCGCATGCCCGGCCTCCAACTCAACGCACACCACCGGCCGTTGCCGACCACGCGGACCCATTCCGACCAGCGCGGATCGAAACACGATTGGATGCTGATTGAAGATCGCCTCGCACGGCTCGGTAAAAAGCGTCTCCCGCCCCGTCTCCACGCGATGCGCCTTGCGCCCGTAAAACCACAACCGCCCGCCTTCATCCAACCGTCCGACATCACCCATGCGATGCCAAACCGCGCCGGCGTCCGTGATCTTCGCCAATGCGTTCGCGCGGGGGTTGTTCAGATATTCGCGCGTCACGACGCTTCCCTTCACCACAATCTCGCCAACTTCACCATCCGGCAGCACCAACTCCTTCGACCACTTCGCTATCGGCTCATCAATGATGCGAATAATCCGCAGCGCCACCTGCGGCATCGGTCGGCCCACGCACGTGCCTTGGCCCTCGTCCGTCATCCGTCGCGTCTCTACAAGAATCTCCCGACTGCCGATGCACGCAACGGGCAACGCCTCCGTCGCCCCATACGGTGTGTGAATCTCCGCATCGCCCGACAACATCGACCCAAATCGCTCCAGTGTCGCCGGCGAAACAGCCGCCCCCGCCGAGATGACTCGTCGCAGCGTCGGCAACGTCACCCCGTTCGCTTGACCATAGCGCCCCACGCGATCCAACAATGCCGGCGAGCCGAACATGTGCGTCACCTTCTGATCGCGTATCGCGCCGATGATCTTCGTCGGATCGACAAACCCCGGCCGCGTCGGGTCCATATCCGGAATGACGGCCGTCATGCCGAGGGCCGGGTCAAAAAGTGCAAAAAGAGGAAACGTCGGCAGGTCCACCTCGCCCGCCTGGATGCCGAAATGCTCGCGAAGGATGCGCACCTGCGCATCAAACATACCGTGGCGATACAGCACCCCCTTCGGCGGACCGGTGCTGCCCGTGGTGAAGATGATTGCGGCCGGATCGTCGGGGCTGGTTGGAGCCATCTCGAACGGTCGCGCGTCCGTCGCGCGCAAATCGCGCAGTCGAAACCCACCCCAACACCAACGCCGTCCGACCGTGATGACGATCTTGATCCCCGCAAATGCGCGAGGATGCAACACGCGAAGCACATGCGCCGGCGAAATACCGATGAATGCCTCAGCCTCAACGCCCGCGAGGCACTCCACCATCTTCTCCCGGCCCATCCCCGGATCGATAAGCACCGGCACCGCGCCGATCTTGTACAGCGCGAACGTGAGCGCGAAGAACTCCGCCGACGGGCGCACCATCAGGATCGTCCGCATTCCGCGCTGGATGCCAACGTGCACAAGGCCGTGGGCAAGACGATCCGTCTCTTCATTAAGCTGACGAAACGTCCAATGCGAATATCCCCCGCGCACGGTCCAGACAATCGCCTTGTGATCCGGCACGCGCCGGGCCATCTCCGGCAGATGCGCGGCGACGTTTACCAGATCGGGGTTCGCGTCCATTCGCTACTCGCCAGCCGCCGACGTGCGCCCAAGAAATGCTCTCACCAACGGCACGACCCGCTCCCGCGCATCTTCAAGCACATAATGCCCCGCGTCGGGAAAACTATGAACCTCCGCCTGTGGAAACCGCTGACGCCACTCATTTAGAAAATGCACGTCAAAGACAAAGTCCCGCTCACCCCAGCAGATCATCATCGGCTTGTCCGCCAACGACTCCAGATTGTCATCCACCCATTTCGTAAACGCGTAACTGCGATGTCGTGGCCGCGTCGGAATGTCCTGCACGAATCGCAACGTCGCGATGCGATTCGCCCACGAGTCGTACGGAGCCATCAGCCCGGCCTTCACGGCGCGGGGCAGCCCCTTCGTCGTCGCCATCCACGTCGCCGGCCAACTAAACAGATTCAGCCCGCGCACGGCGAACTCCGTCCACTTGTTTCGCCGATGCAACAAACGCAGGCGCAATGGAAACCGCTTCCCCGGCGGCAACAGAAACGCCGCGGTGTTCAGCACGACGATCCTCGCCACGCGCATCGGTCGTCGCAGGGCCGTCGCAAGTCCGATCATGCCGCCCCAATCATGTACGACAAACGTCGCCCCGCGCTCGATGCGGAGCTTGTCGAGCAGCGCTTCCAAATCCTCAACCCGCCGCTCCAATGTATATGGATACTCGTCGTCCCCCGGCTTGTCCGACAGGCCGCACCCGATGTGATCCGGCACGATGCAGCGATGAGTCGTGCGCAACTCACTGACCAGCACGCGATAGTAAAACGACCACGTCGGATTCCCATGCACCATTACCACCGGCGGCCCCGTGCCCTCGTCGAGATAATGCATGCGCAAGCCGTCGCGCTCGAACCATCGGCTCGTGAAGGGATACAGCGCTCGCCAGTTGGACGAATTCGCGTCGGACACCATATTCACCACAGCCGAGGGCGGCTGTGCTCCATTGTGCAGCTCCGTAGGGTCCGCCGTGCGGACCATTTTGGATTGCGATGTTCGATACGATTCTGTCGCGATCAGGTCCGCACAGCGTACCCTACTTTAGGCGCGCAGCTCCAACCCGTTCGACGTGAGGAACTGTCGGAAGCCCTGCTGGAATTGCTGGATGTCGTCATCCGTCAAGGTGCGGTCGGCGTGGCCGATGTCGGCGCGGAAGAGCAGACTTCGCTTGCCCGCCGGGATCGACCCGCCTTGATAGGACTCAACGAACGAGATGCGCCGCAGGGCCGGATGCGTGTACGACGCCAGCTTCGCGGAGATCGCGTCAAAGCGACCCGTCGCATCGGCCAACGTGCTGAAGTCGAGTTGCACCTGCGGATATCGCGGCACGCTCGGCAATTTCGAATGACGGTCGATGAAGCTCGTCACCGCCGACAGATTCACCTCGGCCACTGCGATGGACCATGCCGCCAGCCGTTCGTCAATCCGCTGTTTCGCGGTGAGCGGCAGGATCGTGATGCGCCCGATGCACGTGCCCGCGATGTGAATCTCCGCGATCCGGTCGGCATCTTCCCACGGAAACGCGGGCGTTGCGGCCTTGAAATGCGGCGACTCATTCAGCACATTTAGACTCCACCCATCCACCGCCGACCGCAACCGGTCCCATACGACGGTATCCAGTTTCTTACCCGACTGCGCGACGAGCAGACCGAGATGCCGCTCCTGCGAGGTCTCCACCTTGTCGCGACCCGGAAAAAAAACCGTGCCGATCTCGGCCAGTTGAAACCGATCATGGTGATGCCGATTTCGCTCGGCCATCGCCAAAAGCCCCGGGGCCAGCGACTGTCGCAGCCGTGAGCAATTGTCGGCGGCCGGGTTGCGAAGCGTGATGCACTCGCCCGGTTCAAAGCCAAGCGTCTTGCACCAGTCGTCGTCGTACCAGATGTAATCATGCACCTCGGCAAACTCGCCAGCTTCGCAAAGCTGCGAGAGCGTGCGCTGCTCGACGGCCAACTCCGGCATCGGCTCAAAGAATCGCGTGGCCACGCGCGGCAACACCGGGTCAATGTTGTTGTAGCCGACGAAACGGGCAATCTCCTCGATCAGGTCAGCCTCAATCTCAATGTCCTTCGTAGCCCGATACGACGGCGGCGTCACCATCAGCTTCGCACCGCGCGGCTCGCACTTGAATTCCAACCGCTCCAGGATGCGCTTCATCTCGGCCTGCGCGATGGCTCTCCCGATCATCCGCGCCGCGTAGTCGCAATCCAACTCAATCGGCTGAATCGCCTTCGGCGCGGGGTAGCAATCCGACAGCGTGCTCGTCACCTCCAACGCCGGCAACTCCGCCTTCGCCAGCTTGTGGAAGCGAGCGATGCCCAGCACCGTGTGCGCTGGGTCCAGTGACTTCTCAAATCGGGAGCTGGCCTCCGTGCGATGGCCCATCGCCGTCGCCGCGCGACGGATCGTCGGCGCGTCAAAGTTCGCCGATTCGAGCAGCAGCGACTCCGTCGTCGCGCTCACCTCCGTCGCCGCCCCGCCCATGATTCCGGCGATGGCCACGCTCTTGCGGTCGTACTGAATCATCAGCGTGTCGGCCGGCAACACCCGCGTTACGCCGTCCAGCGTCGTGAACTTATCATTCGCCGCCGCCGTCGCCACTTGGATGTTTCGCAACTTGGCACCGTCGAAGGCGTGCATTGGCTGGCCCAACTCCAGCATGATGTAGTTCGTCAGATCAACCGTCAGATCGATCGGTCTCATCCCGCACATCGCCAACCGCACCTGCATCCACAATGGCGCGGGCTGCGGCTTCAGCCCCTTCATCAACAGACCTGTATACCGTGGACACTTCGCTGCGTCGTCAATCTCAATCGGGATCGCCGGCAGCTTGCTCGTGAGCGACGCAACGTCCGTCACGTCGTACGGTTTGAGCGGCTTGTCGAGCATCGCCGCCAACTCGCGAGCGATCCCGTAATGCCCCCAGCAGTCCGGCCGATGCGTGATGCTCTTGTTGTCGACCTCGATGATCCAATCGTCAAAGAGCGTCGCATCAATCGCGTCGCCCGGCTTCATCGACGGCGGCAGAAACACGGCGTGCGCCCCAATGCTCGGAAACCCCAACGCCCCCCACGCCACGATCATCCCCTCGGCTGGCCGACCTGCTGCATCCGTCGAGCCGACTGTCTTGCCGCCGACCGTCGCCCCCGGCGGCGCATAGGCCACCAGATCACCCGTCTTCAAATCCGGCGCGGAGGTCAGCGAATTCAACTTCCGCCCACCGACGTCGACGACAATGCTCTGCAACTTCGCCTCGCCCGGTTGCAGCCGAAGCGACTCAATCCTTGCCGCGACCAGCTCCGACATGGCCGCTTCATGGTGTTCAACCCCCTCCACCTCGGCCGTGGTGATGGTGAATTGCAGGGCGAGGTCGCGCGGGTTCAACCCCGGCGGCACCTCGACGAAATCGCTCAGCCAATTCAATGAGATCAGCATGGACAGACCATTATCTCCGGCGGCGAACCAATGTCGACGGGTGATGATGCGGCACAGAACCCGGCGCCGCCCCCGCCGTGCTTTGACATTTCGCTGATTTGGCGTTTCCCTTCGCCCCGTGCTTCGTCGCCACCCACGACTCACCGGCGCACTCGTCGGCTTGGCCATCATGACCGCCAGCCTGTCGATGCTCTTCAATACCGAGGCGGGCCGGATCGCCGAGTACTGGACCTTCGACGCCCGGATGAGGTACTGCAACAGCGTCCTACCCACGTCGCCCATCGTCCATATCGACATTGATAACAGCGCCCTGGATCGGGTCGGGCGGTGGCCGTGGCATCGGCAGGACATTGCCGAGTTGATCCGGGTGATGCACGAACTCGGGGCTGCCAACATCTTCATCGATCTCCTGTTGAGCGAACCGGAGCAACCCTATTGGGATGACCCACGGATTGGAAAGTACACGGAGCCGGGCGAGACGGGGGCCGCGCTGGGCGACGTGACCGATGAAAATTATGTCTATCCCGACCTGGAACTCGCATCTGCATTGCGTGAAGCCGGAAATGTGATCCTCGGCATGGTCGGCCGTATTCCATCATCGGCCGACCCTCCCATTATTAAAGCCGAACTCCGCGCAAAGATGACAGAAGCACTCCGTTCAAACTTCACGCTCAATGAGCAGGCCCTGGCTAAGGCGCTGAAACAACCAGTTTCAGAAATTGCCTCCATCATCGCCGGTGTGAAGTCTCGTGTTGCCGGCGAATTGGTTGCAAAGCAAGGCAGCGGTGACAAACTCCCAACGGAAGAGGATATCTTGGCTACGATCCTCGGCGACCGCAAAGATGTGCAAAACGCCGACCGAAAGGACATTCAACAGGCCTATTTCAAGGTGCGCGGATTGCGCGCCATGAGTCGTACCTTAATCAGCCCGAGCACTGCGCTTGAGGCGAATCTGCGTGAGGCCGTGGAGATCACACCGCCCCTTCACCGTCTCACTGAAGCCGTCGCCACTGTGGCCGCCGTGAACTTTATCTCTGACCCGGGCGGCACGCTTCGTCGGGTGCCGCTGATCCTGAAATATCACGACACCTACATCCCGCACATGGGTTTCGCCGGCGCATGCAAAATCCTAGGGCTAATGCCTGGTAAGATGACGATTGAAAATGGAACCACCCTGGTCATTCCAAAGAAAACGGGGGATTCCATTCGCATCCCGCTGGATGACACTGGTGCGATAGTCATCCAGTGGACCCGCACCTCGCCACACTGGAAATCCGGGGCCGACTTCCCACACATTACCGCTGCTAAACTTTACGCGCTGGTCGATTCCCAGAAGCAGCTTGCCAGAAACGAACGCCTCCGAGATTACAAACTGGCCGACGTCGTTGCCGTCTCCAAGGGCCAACTAATAATCACCGCCGGGTCCGGCGCAACGACCGCCGTTCACGCCGACAACGCCTTTCGCAAAAAAGTAAACGACCAACTCGCCCTGTCGCGGAAGGCCCATCTCGCCCGACTCCGCGCCGACGCACCGGCGGACCAGACCGCGACCATGGAAAAACAGGCCGCCGACCTGCTCGATGAAATCCACCGCGATCAGCGACAAGCCATCGCCGCCGTACAGCTCACTTGCAAGGAGATCGACGAGATTCCCGCAGACGAGTTGGCCAAGGATGCTGCCGCGATGGAGGATGCCAAGCGTTATCACTGGGCGCGCGATATCATCAACAACGAATTACCCCGTATTGACGCCGCGAACCAGGCGCTCGCGGAAACAGCCACCGCCCTTCGCGCCGAACTGGCCCCGCAGATCAAGGACAAGCACGCATTCCTCGGTTACGCCGCGACTGCTGAGGGCGACATCGTCCCGACGCCCATCGACCCACAAACCATTGGCGTGATGTGCCACGCCCATGTCCTGAATGGGATCCTGCAAAACCGCTTCATCACCCCCGCCGGGCGTCGCACCGAGCGCGGCATCGCGATCCTTCTCGGTGCAGTCGTCAGCATCATCACCGCCACGCGCGGGCCGCGCTTCGCACTGCTCTCCACGCTTGGGCTAATGCTCTCGTACGTGCTCGTTGTCTGCTACGTTCTCTTTCAACGATGGGGCATCTGGTTCGCCCTGGCCGCGCCGGTGACGACCATGTTTATCACCTGGGCCTTCGTTACGCTCTTTCGTCAATTCACCGCCGAGCGCGACAAGCGCATGTTCGCCAAGCAACTCAGCCAGTACACCTCGCCCATCATCGCCGCTCGCATCGCAGAGAATCGCGACGCCGTCGCCGCGTTCAAGACCGTCCAGACCCGCGACATGACCTTCTTCTTCTCCGACCTTGCCGGCTTCACCACCATCTCCGAAAAAGAAAACCCCGAGGTCGTGCAGCACGTCCTCAACACCTACCTCGAACGCATGAGTCGAGTCATCTGGTCCCACCGCGGCCTCATCAACAAGTTCATGGGCGACGGCATCATGGCCTTCTTCAACCCGTCGGTCGATCCGTTGGAAAACCACATCGCCATTGCTTGCGAGACGAGCCTTGCGACCATCGAAGAGTTGGGCCGGCTCAAGCTGGAGTTCTCCACCGACAAAGATGCCCGAATCTTCGAGCAGCTCTCCATGCGCATCGGCCTCTCCACCGGCCTCTGCAAGAACGGCGACCTCGGCTCCGAGTTAAAGGCTGACTACACCGTCATCGGCGACGTGGTGAATCTCGCCGCGCGACTGGAGCCGGCCAACAAAGTCTTCGGCTCACGTATCATGGTGTCGGGGGCCGTGCGGAATCTGGTGAAGGAGCACTTCGAGTTCCGCTACCTCGCCGAGTTGCAGGTCAAGGGAAAGGCCTCAACGGTGCCGGTCTACGAAATGCTTTGCCGCAAGGGTGAACTGTCCGACGAGGAACGCACCTACGCCGAACGATTCGAGGCCGGCGTCGAGTTGTACAAACAGCGAAAGTGGGACGAGTGCATCGTCCACTTCACGCGCATCCTCGCCCGACGATTCGACGACGTGGGAGCCAGTCGCTACGTCGATGCATGCACCGAGTTCAAACGCTTCCCACCCGACGACGATTGGAAAGGGGCGCTGGAGTTGAAGGAGAAATAGCGTGCGAGAATGGATTCTCGCACGAGCGGCACGAGGACGTGCCGGCTCGCTTATATTGCTCCAAGCATGAAGGCCCTCGTCTACCACATCACCCCGGCCCGATGGATGCTCTGCAAGGCCGCCGCGCTGTTCTCGAATCGCGCGTACTACGGAGCGATCTCCGGCCTCAAACTCGTTGATCATCCCACGCCGACGTTGCCCGGCCCGTCGTGGGTGCGTCTCAAGACGTTACTCGGCGGCATCTGCGGCACCGATCTCGGAATGATCGCCCAGCGCACACATCCCGCCACCATCCTGCGCGGGTATGCAAGCTTCCCCGCCGTGCTCGGTCATGAAAACGTCGCCGTCATCGACGACCTCGGCGGGAGCGTCACCGGTTGGCAAAAGGGCCAGCGTGTCTGCGTCGAGCCGGCCATTGGCTGCCTCGGTCGTGGTATTGATCCACCCTGTGCTATGTGCGCAGCGGGAAAAACTTCTCTTTGCGAGACGATTGGAAATGATGCGTGGCCGTCACGAGCAATGGTCGGGCTAAACGCAACGACCGGCGGCAGTTGGGCTGAGCACTTCGTCGCCCACGCCTCGCAATTGCACGCTGTGCCGGATGAAATCTCCGACGCCGTCGCTGTCCTGATCGACCCCATCGCCTCCGCAGCGCATGCCGTGCTGCGACGTGTGCCGAGGCCTGGTGAGCGCATTCTCGTCAACGGCTCCGGTATCATCGCCCTCGGAGTAATCGGCTCCATCCGCGCCCTTCGCCACGACAACGATATCACCGTCGTCGTCCGTCACGCCTTCCAAGCCGACCTCGCCCGAAAAATGGGCGCGACGCACGCCCTGATGAATCCGCGCGGATCGCGCTCCGACGAACAGTACGACAGCGTCGCTCGCCACGTCGGAGGTCGACGCATCCCCGGGCGATTTGGCAATCAAGGCCTCATCGGCGGCTTCGACCTCACCTACGACTGCACCGGCACAGGCCGCGGCATGACCGATGCGATGAAGTGGACGCGCAGCCGTGGCACGATGGTCGCCGTCGGAACCAGCGGCATCACCCTGCTCGACACCACGCCGCTCTGGCTTGACGAGTTGGAGATCATCGGCGCGAACGGTCGCCAGGTGGAAACGGCCGACGGTCGCACGGTGCATACCTATGAACTGGTCTTCGACTGGCTCCGCGCCAGCCGCCTCGATTTATCGGCCTTGCCCGTTCGACAGTACGCGCTCGCGGATTATCGCACCACCTTCGCCGAACTCCTCGGCCGGTCTCGCCATCCCTTCGTTAAAGCAGTCTTCGACCTGGCTCGCGCCTAATAATTCTTATGGACCCATCCTCGCAGACCGAAAACGGTGACGAGAGCATCGCCGCCTGGATTTCATGAGACCAACAATGAATCGATCCAAACGAAACATCACGTGGACGCTTATCTGTCTGATGTCCTTCTTCACGTTCGGCGGCGCAAGCTGTGAGAACCTGTCCATCAACTACATCGTGCCCCTGGGCTTCGCCGGCACGCCGGGTGTCTTCAACCCGTTCGGCATCGTGCAGGCCTTCGTCAACTCCTGGCTCGGCACCGTCCTGCCCAGCAGCGGCAGCAGCTCAAGCGATTCCTCCTCCAGCGACTCATCGTCGAGCATTGCCTCGCCCAGCCCCACGCCGAACATCGGCGCGATCGGCGGAGCCGTCGTGAATCAGCCGCGCGGCTAACGCGTCGCGCTTCACGAACCAAACCAATCAGGGATATCATCATTGCGGAGGGTGCCGACGCACCGCGATGAGCATGTCCCGACTTCGCTTCACCTTCTCCTGCCAACGTTGCGGCTCCGTCCTCGAAGCATCCGGCGACATGGCCGCTCGCTCCGGCCGATGCCCGACCTGCGGCGCGGTCTTCACCGTCCCCGACGTCGACCCGAACACCGGCCTCGCCGCCGGCCCGGCCACCGTCGCCGATGACGGCCAACTCCCCACGCCGATGCACGCCTATGCCACCGCCGGCGGAAAAGCGCCGACCATCCGGCGTCTTCCCAACGGCGACTCCGTCATCGTCTGCCCGCGCTGCAACCGAAACATGCCCGTCGATGCCAACCTCTGCGGCTCCTGCGGACTCCCGTTCACCATGGAAGGCGCGTCCACCGCCGCTGAGTCGGTCGAATACGACAACGCAAAAGCCACCGCGGCGTTGACGGTCGGCGTTCTATCGTTGCTAACGTTTTGCTTTCCAATCCTCGGCGTGGTCGCGGTGATCCTGGGGCTGCGTGCCATGCGCGATGCGCGGCGACTCGGCGTGCAGCAGAGTGGACGCTCCATGGCCATCGCGGGGATCGTCTGCGGCGGTTTGTCTATCACGGCCTTCGCCGTGTGGGGATATATGACGAACCTGTTTTGATTCGACAACCCCGTGTATCCTCTCACAGCGAACTAAGTAGCAC
The DNA here is from genome assembly GCA_038042195.1 of Planctomycetota bacterium. GTDB lineage: Bacteria > Planctomycetota > Phycisphaerae > UBA1845 > UTPLA1 > JACRIM01. The sequence continues at coordinate 21,267 of JBBTET010000012.1, forward strand.
CGCAGAATGAATCATCCATTGTGGGACAGGCGTCTCGCCTGTCCTCGCACCGGCGAGACGCCGGTGCCACAGTAAAGATTCTGCGTCTCCACTTCGCATCAGAAGTCAGTCACCATGCCACACCATCTCGACAAACACCGCTGCGCCGACCCGAACGACTCCGGCACCGCCGAGTGGCTCGTCACCAACGGTCGCGGCGGCTACGCCATGGCCACGGTGAATCAAATGCTCACCCGACGCTATCACGGACTCCTCGTCGCCGCCGTCAATCCGCCGGTCGAACGATACGTCCTCCTCGCCAAACTCGAAGCCACGGCAGTGGTCGACGGGCTGACCTACGAACTAGCCACCAACGACTTCCCCGAGGCGATGCACCCACAGGGCTATCGTCTGCTCGAATCGTTCTCGCCGAGGCCCGTACCGACGTGGCGATGGCGCGTGGGCAGCGCACTCATCGAGCAGTCTCTGCGCATGATCTCGCGCGAAGACACGACGGTCGTGCAATATCGCCTCCTCGAAGGCAACGCGCCCGTCGCCTTCTCCGTCCGGCCGCTCTGCACCAGCCGCCACTTCCACCACTTGCTCAATTACCAGGACATCGGCCCGCCAACCGTCGAGCAAACGACCGATGCCATTCGGCTTGCATGGTCCGGCGGACGACCCGCGTGGCAGCTCTCCTTCAACGCGACGTTCAAGCCCCGCCCCGATTGGTACTACCATTTCACCCTCCGCGAAGAGGCGCATCGCGGCTACGACTTCTCGCAAGACCTCTTCACGCCGGGCCTGATCACCACCGAGCTTCGCCCCGACGACGACAACGGATTGCTTATCGTCGCGTCAACGCAACCGCGCACATGGCGTGATGCCTTGTCAGTAACGCTCAACGGCGAAGTATCTGATGTGGCACCGACGATTAGTCGGTGCAAAACCAGCGACACAATACTCGCTGACCCACTCGTCGACGCCCTCACCGTCGCAACCGCCCACTTCCTTGTCGAGCGAGGCCGCAACGGCCAAACCGTCATCGCCGGCTACCCATGGTTCGGCGACTGGGGCCGCGACACCTTTATTTCGCTGCCCGGCTTATGCCTCGTCACCGGCCGACATGACGTCGCCCGCGCGATCATCGAAGCCTTCGCCGAACACGTCAGCGAGGGAATGATCCCCAACCGCTTCCCCGACTATGGCGAGCCGCCGCAATACAACACCGTGGACGCGACGCTTTGGTACATCCACGCGATGGACCGCTACCTCACCTACACCGGCGACTGGCTCTTCATCGCGGAGCGCATGTTGGATGTGGTGGCCGCAATCATCGATGCGCACATTCGCGGCACACGCCACGGCATCCATCTCACCACCGACGGACTCCTCGCCGCCGGTGAACCCGGCCACGCCCTCACTTGGATGGACGCAAAGCTACCCGACTTCGCCGTCACACCGCGGATCGGCAAGCCGGTCGAGATCAACGCACTCTGGTACAACGCACTGCGCATCGCCGCCTCGTTTGCAGAGCGCGCAGGTGACACACAAAGAGCCGACACATGGGCCGCACTCGCCGACCGTTGCGCCTCGGCCTTCAACGCCCGCTTCTGGAATGAATCGCGCGGCTGTCTCTATGACGTGGTCGACGTCGACGGACGCACTGGGAGATCCGACGACCGCCTGCGCCCCAACCAACTCATCGCACTCAGCCTGACACATCCCGTGCTCGAACGTCGTCACTGGCGAGATGTCGTCGACGCCTGCCAACGCGAACTCTGGACGCCGATGGGCCTGCGAACCCTCGCCCCGCCCGACCCCGGCTACCGCCCGCGTTATGAAGGCGACATGCGAAACCGCGACACTGCTTACCACCAGGGAACCGTCTGGCCCTGGCTGCTCGGCCCCTTCGTCACGGCCTATGTCCGTGCCCACGGCGAAACACTGCACGCCCGCGCCACGGCCCGTAAGTTCCTCGATGGTCTACTTCCACATCTGTCAGAAGCAGGCATCGGCGGAATCAGCGAAGTCGCAGATGCAATGGCACCCCATCGCCCAGGCGGCTGCCCCTGGCAGGCTTGGAGCGTCGCCGAACCGCTTCGCGCCTTGCACGAAGACATTCTCAAATCCAATAACCCGCCTGCCCATCGCCACGAAACACGGCCCACCGTGCACTCCGTGACATAGTGTGCGCCCCCAAAACCCGTGTGGCACCGGCGCAGCGCCTCGACCGCGCCGGGGCCACATGGATGAATGCCTCACCGACCACGCTACTTGCGTGTGTAAATCACTTCGAGTGACTTGAACTCTTTCCCTTCCGGGTCCTTGTCATACATCTCGAAGACATGCTTGCTCTCGCTGGCAACGCGTGTTACGCAACGCACTTTCTTGAGCTGCCCCGTCATGCAGTCGTTGGATTCACTCATGTAGGTAAACAACTTGCCGGCCGCATCGCAGGTGCCGGTCGACGACATGATTCCCGTCGTCATGGTGTCTGCCCACGTTGACACATACTTCTTCGACACGTTGTCATAGCCCGACACGCCGAAACCGCTGAACGGTTGCCCCATGGCTTCGCCCTCAAACTCCTCCGTCAGGAATCGGCCGCCCAGAATCCATTTTCGCTTGCAAGTCCCCTTCGTCACTTCGCCTTCCTGGCCGGGGGCCATCCAGAATCGAGTGCTCGTCTCCCAATTGCCGGCCATCGCATCCAAATGTTTGTGATGCGGTCCCGGCGTCCCCATCTCGGCCATCTTCTTCATCATGGCCTCTTCCTCGGCCGACATCTTCGGCTCGCCCTTCTTGCCACCCGGCTCATCTGACACGACTCGGCCGGCAAAAAACCCCAACGCAAGCGCCGCCGCCAGGCAACCCGCCATCCCGCGCAAACCGAACCATGAAGTACGACTGGACATCACACGCTCCCATAGAAAGAAGAACCACCAATTCGACGGACCGACCATCGGCCCGTCGATGCCACGTTAGGCCAAACAGTACCCTAACATCGGACTATTGTCAAGCGCAACTCACAACTTTTTTGCAAAGGCCCCGCACAAGCCTGCCTACTTCCCACTCACCCGATTCATCCGAAACTCATCCCGCATCTGCTTCCCGTCCCGCATCTTTTCCAACACGCACACCAACTGGTCCGGCGACGCGAGAGAGTACGTCAACCGCGCCGGCTTTTCCTTGTCCCGACCCACAAACACGACTTCTTTGTCCTTTTTCCCCCGCTCGACGTCGAACTTCATCGGCTCCTTCTCCCGCGGCTTCAACCCCGGCCCAAAGTGCATCATCGAATACTCCAGCTTGTCGCCCACCTCTTCAATAAGCAGAATCTCGTACACCGACCGCTTCCCATCGTCCCCAATGCGGCACATCCCATTCATCGCTCCATTGCGCGGCTCCGCCCAATGCTCGTCCGTGTAGCCAGTCTTCGCCGGACTCTGCCACCGACCCGCCATCCACGACAACTCGGACAGTGCAAGCTTCCCCGCCCCCTCCGAAGGCGGCTTCGCCCACACCGCCACCGCAGTCAGTGCCATAGCTCCGATTGAGATCAACGTCTTCACGCTCATTAGCAAGTCCTTTTGAAAATACGACCGGTATCGTCACTCAACCCTGAAGAAACTCCGGCATCTCCGTCACGACAAACTCCGCCGCCTTGATCAGGCCCGACTCAATCGAGTACAGGTCATACCCGCGCATGGGGCCTTTCATGGAGACGGATGTGCAAGTCCATTCCGCTCGCACGCGCCCCCCATCCATGTCCAGCCGATCCAGCTTGAGAGCCATGTCGGGGGCCATTTGGTTCACCGCCTCACGAAACCACGCGCGAATCGCAGGCTTGCCCCGGTGAGTCATGGGCTGGCCACTGAACGGCTCTGTCACCATTGAGTCCTCCGCGAAGAGCGCCATCATTGCCTGTTCACCTGCGGCCCGCTCATGCATGGCCCGAAAAACACCGTCCACAACCTGTCGATCCCGTTCTGATACTGGCATGACTGTTCTCCTATCTGGTATTATGAGTGTGCCGAAGGACACTTGCCTTGCCTGCACTGCCCCCCATCGATCATGAAACATTGGCCCGACTTCGGGAGTTCGTAAAGTCATTGCATCACGAGCCCACCTCCGCCGTGCCGACCGATCGCATCGTCCGAATGGCCGAAGAGGTCCGCTTCAACGGCGGCGTCACCATCGACTTCGAGGCCAGCCAATCCCTCGGCCAACCGCTCGTCGTCCTTCGACTCCCTGCTGAGCAGGGACCGGCGGAATGCCTCGGTGTCTTATCAAAGCGCGAACGAGAGGTCGTCTCCCTCATCGCCGAAGGCCTGAGCAACAAGCAAATCGCCCGACAGCTCTTCATCGCCCTCGCCACGGTCAAAGACCACGTCCATCGCATTCTCGGAAAGACCAGCCTGCCCAATCGCGCTGCGCTCGCCGCAGCACACCAGGGCCGATCCACCTCATGACACGCCAGAGTCAATTGCCTGGCGATCATTTACTGACGCCCATAGTATGACCCACGAATAGCCCGCCGCAATCCGATCTTTGGATGGGTTTTTCCCACGATTAGAGTGCGACGACGCAGCACCAAACGTATCACGATGCCGACACCTTCCACCCTCCCAATACCGAATCTCGTCTGGACCGGCCCGTTCGTGGCCCTGCTGCTCTGTATCGCCATCCTCCCACTGATTCCAAAAACCGCCCACTGGTGGCACCACAACCGCAACAAGCTCCTCGTCGCACTCGGGCTGGGACTCGTCACACTCATCTACTACCACTTCCGAGGCTACGGCATCCTGCACAACGGCCACATCACCAGTCCCGGCCTGCATACCTCGCACCACGTCCTGCACCACGTCGCCATGAGCGAGTTCCTCCCCTTCATTTCTCTGCTCTTCTCGCTCTACGTTATCGCTGGTGGCATTCGCGTCCGCGGCGACATCCCCGCGCACCCGCTCACCAACACCGCCTTCCTCGCCGTCGGCGGGCTGCTCGCCAGCCTCATCGGCACCACCGGCGCATCCATGCTCCTGATCCGCCCGCTCCTCGCCACCAACTCCGAACGCAAACGAGTCTCGCACACCGTCATATTCTTCATCTTCATCGTCAGCAACATCGGCGGCGCGCTCCTGCCCATCGGCGACCCGCCCCTTTTCCTCGGCTACCTGCGCGGCGTGCCCTTTCTCTGGACGCTCATCCTCTGGAAAGAGTGGCTCTTCTGCACCGCGATCCTGCTTTTTGTTTATTTCATCTGGGACACACTCGAATACAAAAAGGAAACGCCCCGGCGCATCATTCTCGACGAGACGCGCGTCGAGAAACTTCGCCTCGACGGCAGCATCAACTTCCTCTGGCTGATCGCCGTCGTGTTTGTGACGGGGAATATGGACCCCACGAAGCCGTTCATCGGCACAACGTGGACCCCGCCAAACTTCCTTCGGGAAGCCCTGCAAACCGCAATGGTGGGACTCTCACTCGTAACAACCCCGCGCGGCCTGCGGAAAGAATCCGGCTTCTCTTACGAGGCCATCCTCGAAGTCGCCTGCCTCTTCTCCGGCATCTTCCTCTGCATGCAGGTGCCTATCGAAATCCTCAACGCCAAGGGTGCATCACTCGGCCTCGACTCCCCCGCCAAGTTCTTCTGGGCCAGCGGCATCCTCAGCAGCTTCCTCGACAACGCCCCGACCTACGTCGTCTTCTTTGAAACCGCCAACGCCATGACCCACGCCCCCGGCGACGGCATCCTCCCCCTCCTCAGCGGCCACTACATCCGCATCGACCTGCTCATCGCCCTCTCACTCGGCTCCGTCTTCATGGGGGCCAATACCTACATCGGCAACGGCCCCAACTTCATGGTCAAGTCCATCGCCGAACGCGCCGGCATCAAAATGCCCTCCTTCTTCGGCTACATGGCCTACAGCATCTGCATCCTCATCCCGCTCTTCGCGCTGGTGACCGTGGTGTTTTTTCGATGATGGGGCGGGGAACACCGAACGATGAACATGGGAATCATAACGAGAGGTGGCCCTGCACCTGCTTTGACGCTAAATCCAGAGATGTCGGTTGCCAGGCTCGCCGTGGTATAATGAGGCAATCAACTCGCGGAGCCCATTTGTTATGGTTGCAACCGAGAATGGTTCCCCCCTTTCGACTTGTCGACGAAGCCACATTCGGGTCGCGGGAAGTTTCTTGCTAAGACTTGCGCTCTTTTTCCCTGTCCTTCACCTCTCCCAGATCGTTAACGGTCAACAGCCTTTTCACAACACACCGGACTGGGTCTCTTCTGACACACCAATCAGCACCGGAGCCGCCTTGGCGGATCTGAATCGCGATGGATGGTTGGACCTCGTCATCTCAAACGGCAACGATATTCGTGCCGAGAAGATAACGGTCTACTACAACCAAGGCGATGGAACGTATCCAAACGCACCAGACTGGCAGTCGTCGGATGTCGCGTTCCATGGCCACCTCGATGTGGCGGACGTCAACGGCGACGGCTGGCCCGACGTTGCCGTCGCAGTTTTGTTAACGAACGGCTCCTCATCGGCTAAGCTCTACCTAAACAACGGCGGTATGCTCGCATTGGTCCCAAGTTGGACCTCTACGGAGACCTCCCGGGCCTTCGCCGTGGCCTTCGGCGACATGAACAATGACGGCCGACCGGACCTCGCTGTCGCCACCGGTTGGCCGTACACCGGAGGCTTTGCCGCTCGCAACACCGTGCACCTCAATATCAACGGTCAACTTGAAGCGACGGCAAGTTGGCAATCGGACGATCTCAACCATTATCTAGGCGCATTGTGGGTCGACGCCGATCATGACGGCTGGTTGGATCTCGTCGGCGTCGGCACGAACACTCATACATGGCTATACCGCAACCTCGGCGGAGCCCTTGAAACCACCGCAAGTTGGCACACGACAGACAACGGCGGTCAATTCGGAATCATGGCGGTTGCCGGCGACGTGACGGGCGACGGTTTCTCCGATTTATTCGTCACGGACAACACGCAGGTCTTCACCGGCAGCGGGCGATTCCGTCAATACAATGGGCTTCCCGCCGGATTGTTCAACACGTCTCCGAACTGGTTCTACTTTGATGACTACGGTTCCGCGGTCGCTTTGGGCGACATCGACGCGGATGGTCAGCTCGACCTATGCACCGGTGCCTGGTTTGATTCAACGCGCCTCTTCCTCAACACCGGCGCGGGGTTCGCCGCCGTGCCAAGCTGGAGCTCCAGCGCCATCAGCGTCGTGGAAAAGATCGCGCTCGGCGACATAGACAAAAATGGGCTGCGGACCATCCACGCGTCGTTTACGCCTACTGCGGGCCAGCGACTCTTCTATCTCGGTAAGCAACCGATTCAGGAGCTGTGTGTCGTGTGGCGCGACGGCATCTCGCTCGCCCCTGGCCAATTCACGTTGAACCGTGATTTTGGATGGATCACCCTGGACGCTGCGCCGGCCGCGTCGCTCGAGGTTGATTACACGTATTCCAGTCGACCAGACATGGCGATTGCGAATTGGGACGACTCGCTGGGCAACTATGTCTATTACAACCAACTCGCACTCAAGGGAGACGCTAATTGCGACGGGCGCGTGGATAACCTCGATATTGTCCTATTCGTCACGCTTCTGATTGATCGCGCTGCCTATGACGCCGCATACCCGGACTGCGATGCGGATACTTTCTGCGATATGAACGACGACGCCACGATCGACGGTAGCGACATTCAAGAGTTCGTCCGCACATTAACAGGTTAAAAAAAAGAGCCTCCCGATTCCGTTGCACGTTCGGACGCGCCGGAACCGAGAGGCTCTTGGACCATCCGTCGTAGGCAAGCTACTCCGCGCTTCCCCCGCCGGCCAGCGACTTGGGCCGCAAGCGGCTGAACCAGACGTCCAGCATTTCATCGTAGGATGCCTGGTTGATCTCAAATGTGCTCCCACCGCTTGCCTTGTAAGGGCCGATGTAGCCGTCCGCCTGCGCCCCGGTCGCACCGGCACGATCCTGAATTGCCGCGACATGGCCGTCGGCGAAGAGCATGTTCGCAAACCCACCGACGTAGTCGCCGGTGCGGGGCTTGTGCAGCGGCGCGATGTCGTTGTACTCATGCCCCTTCTGGCCCGCATTCCCGGTGACCCCGCTGTAATCCACGGTCATTCCGTCAGTAAACGATTCCACTGTAAAGTCACCCGTTTTCAGCACGTCGGAGCCTGCAAACTGGTTGACCGTCTGTGCGTAGGCAGCAGTCACCGTGGCTTCGGCGGCATCGCCGACACGCGAGTCACCAAGTATCGGAATCTTGTCAACCGGCGCAGCCGTGGTGCCCAGGTGTTTGGAGTTCAGAGGTCCGTCGCCGTCGTTCGGAGACTTCGAGGGATCGCTGGGGTCGCCATCAACGCCGTAGCCGTCCGCAGCCGTCGGATCGCCGCGAGTGAATTGCCACGTCGAGGCATAGTTGGTGTTGTAACCCTTTTGCCACATCTCCTTCGATTTTATGCCGACGGTCGCGGCCGGAACCGGGCCGGCACGGCCGGGATTCGCAACTCCGGTCGTCGATGCACCGGTGTAGTCGCCGACCTTTTCGCTGATCTGATACTTGTTGGCGGGGCAGAGCATCTTGCCGGGCGTTCCAACCTTGAGGTTGATTACATCCGCCACCCATCCGACCTCGCGCACGTCACCATCGCGTAGATGATCGAAGGCCCCAGACGTCCGCTGGCCGTTGGGATCGTTCGACGCCCTCATCTCAAAAGCCGTCCCAAAGGTACGCAGGTACATGCCGCAGGTCGCCGCCTTGGAACTCTCCCGCGCCCCCGACAGGGCGGGCAGGAGAATCGCCACGAGAATGAGGATGATCGAAATCACCACCAGTAATTCAACAAGGGTGAACGCGCGCAACTGTCTCTTCTTCATGTCATCTCCTGCAGAAATGGGTCCAACTCGCTTCCCCGAAATGGGGGGCCACACGCTGAGCATCAGAGTAAGAGACGATGCCTCGAATACCAGTCAAGATTGAATGAAGTCTGTGTGAACAAGTCTTAACAATCGCCCGCCCTTGTCGAATGGAGCCGTTCCCACCTGCCCGATTCACTTCAAATCCCCTCGATGCTATAATGCCCCCGGCGAATCGCCCGATTCGCCCCATGCCTGACGACGGTTGCATTTAAGGAGAATCCCATGAACACCTCACCGTTCCAATCCAAGAACCCGCTCCGATTCCTGGCCGTGGCCGCGCTATTCGCAGGCCTGGTCGCCCTTCCCGCGCGAGCCGGCGACGACCCTGATCCGCAGAAGCTGGCTCAGGAGATGGAGGCTGCCTATCGCGCGGGTCAGTATGACAAAGCCCTGACCCTCGGTGAGAAACTGCACAAACTCGACGAAGACAATCCCACCCACATGTACAACCTCGCCTGCCTGAATTGCCTCCTCGGCAAGAAGGACAAGGCCTACGACTGGCTCGACAAGGCCGTTGATGCGGGTTGGAAAGACGCCAGTAAGCTCAGCGACGACGACGACTTCAAAACCATTCGCGGCGAAGATCGCTTCCGCACCATCGTCCGCAAGCTCCGTGATGCCGACGCCCCCAAGAAGGGTGAAAAGAAGGCCGACAAGAAAAAGCCCGCGAAGAGCGACGACGACGCGGATGATGACGACGACGAAGACGACGAGGATCACGCCGACAAGAAACCCGCCAAGGTCGAAAAGAAATCGCCCACCAAGAAGGAGGCCAAGGACGACGATGAGGATGACGACGACGATGCCGCCGACAAGAGCGAGCAGGTCCAGGAACTGACCCAGCAGCTCATCGCCGCCGCCGAGGCCAAGGACTACGACAAGGCCCTCAAGATCGCCCTCAAGGCCCAAAAACTCGCCGACGTCGGCCTCACCAACTACAACGTCGCCTGCATGTACTCGCTCAAGGGCAACAAAGACAAGGCCTTTGAGTACCTCGAACGCGCCTACAAGAAGGGCGACTTCCCCAACGACATCATCGCTCAGATGGAAGGTGACTCCGACCTCGACAACATCCGAAAAGACCCCCGCTATGCCAAAATGGAAGACATGGCCAAAGGCGGCAAGGCCAAGGGCGGCAACCGCCGCACCGGTGGTGATACGCAAAAAGCCGAGTTCAAATGGAAGGTCACGCTGCCCAGCAAGCACGATGCGGATGAGAAAACCCCACTGCTCGTCGTGCTCCATGGTGCGGGCGGCAACATGAAGGAGACCTCCGCGACGTGGAAGAAAGTCGCCGACAAAGCCAATGCCATTCTACTGACACCACAAGGAACCATTGAGCAGGGCGTGGGCTTCAACTGGGGCCAGGACACGGACACCGTCGAAGAAAACGTGTTGATGGCCATCGACAAAGTCGCCGGAGAACACAAGATCGACAAGTCGAAGATCGTCCTCGCCGGCTTCAGCCAGGGCGCAATGATGACCTGGGGTCTGGCCCTGCGAAACCCCGACACCTTCTGCGGTATCATCCCGGTCGCCGGGCGCTGCGATGCGAAATCAGAGTCGGCATTCAGCGACACCGACCTGGCAAAACTGAAGGCCTATCTGATCCTCGGTGAAGACGACAACGAGGCGCTGAACGAATCCGCAAAAAGCGCCGCCAAGAAATTGGAGAAGAAGGGTGCGAAGGTCGGAGTCACCGTGATACGCGACCTCGGCCACGCCTACCCCGACAACGCCGACGTCGAACTAGGCAAGGCCCTCAAGTTCGTCATGGGTGAGTGACGGCTCGCCGGTTTCAAATGACCCACAACCCCAAGCCCGCCGGGGAAACTCGGCGGTTTTTTTTGTGCCCTTACGACATCGACGCCTCTCATAATGCCTCCCGGTGGCACTATTACGGGGCCTTCCATAATTACCCTATTACCCATTTGCCCACATAGGGATCATGGGCTATACTGTTGAGATGGCCACGACCCCCGAAACCAAACAGGCTGATGAACGTGGGCGAATCTCGCTAGGTGCCGAATTCGCCCATTGCACGTTCCTCGTCGAAAACGACGGCGGCACGATCATCATCCATCCGGCCCGGGTGATCCCCGAGCGTGAGGCGTGGCTCTATGAAAACCAAACAGCCCTCTCGCGCGTGCGTAAGGGGCTGGCACAGGCAAGAGCGGGCCAATTCGTGAAGGCCCCGTCGCTCGCGGAGGCTCGCCGACTTGCCGAGCGAATGGGCAAGGATGATTAGGTACACTGCTCCAATATGAGTCAACGCTTTACACTGGTTTGGACTCATGAAGCAACCGCGACGTTTCATGACTTGCAACAAGCCGCCATTCAAGGCCAAACGACCCGACGCAAGACCGACAAAAAGAAATCCTCGAAACAAGAGGGGCTTTTCAAGCAGGTCGTTAAGTGCCTCAGTCTACTGGAAGCCAACCCCCGACACCCCGGTCTCAAGACCCACGAGTTCACCTCGATCGAGCATCCTTACAAAAAAAGCGACAAGGTCTTCGAGGCCTATGTTCAGAACAAAACACCCGATGCCTACCGCGTGTTCTGGTGTTATGGACCGGACAAGGGCCAAGTCACAATTATCGCCATTACACCGCATCCTTGAAGAGGACGCCCGCAGCTCATAGCGCAGCGCGATGTTCCATCACTTCTCCCCCATCGCCGTCTGCAACGTCAGAATCGTCAACCCCGTCACATAATTCGCATCCCCCTCCAACCAGCGATCCTTCTCGTTCAGCCAACTGCCGTCGGGCCGTTGCAGCGAGATGATCTTGCGACACAGCTCCATCCGCCAATTGTGCGGCGTGCCACCACCATCGGTGATCACCAGCTGCCCCCACGCCGACAAGGCCCGCGCGAAGACGTGGTAGTAGTAGTACAGCCCCTCGTGGCTTCGCTTGCCGGGCAGGTTCGGATTCTCATTCAGCGTGTAGTGCTGCTTGATCCACTCCAGGCACCCCACGATGCGCGGGTCATCCTTCGTCAGCCCCGCATACAACATGCTCTTGAAGCCGGCATACGTCATCGACCCATACGACCGCGGCGGACCGGCCGACTCAAACAGCCCCTCGCTCGCCTTCGACTGCCCACCGTCGCAGGGCGTGTAGATGAATCCGCCGTCCGTCGCGCCACGGGCAAACTTCTGATCGTTCGTCTTCTCCAACATCTGCGAGCGCGAGACGAAGACCAGGGCCTTCTGATACACCGGGTCGTCCTTCGACAAGCCGCTCTGGTGCAACGCCTCCAGCATCATCTGCGTGTTGGAGAGGTCGGGGCGTTTCTTGCTGTTGTAGCCCGCGCCGCCGTACCATGCGTCGCTCGTCTTAATCTTTTCGGCGTCGTCGTATTGCAGCTTCGTCAGAAAAGACTGCGCCTTGGCGACGCGCAATTGGTTCGCATCCTTCGGCAGCGACGAGAGGAACATCAGCACCACGGACGTCTGATAGTTCGCAAGGTTCTGCTTGCGATCATAAATCCCGCCATCGGAATGCTCATGCCGCAAGATACCGGAGAAGGCGCGCTGCACCACCACATGCTCAGGGCCATGTGCTGCGTCCTGCACGAACGCCTGCCCCACAATCGCCGTCACGGCCGGCCCATAGTTGCTCGTCCACCCGCCATCCTTATCCTGATTGCGCACGAGAAACGCCAGCCCCTGATCGATGGCCTTCTGAGCCTCAGCCCGAAGCTCGGGCGGCAGCTTGGCGGCATTGGCGGGCGCTTCAGCAAACAATTCGCTGGTGAACGCAAGAACAAATAGTAAAACGTAAAAGGATAGCGCAGTCCCGAAGGGACGACGGACCGTAGCCACGGGCGCGAGCCCGTGGAAAGAGTGAGAGCAAATCACAAAGCCCCGAAGGGGCGAAGGAGTTTGCCCTTGTGCTGCCCCGTCAATCCGTCGGTGCGAGTTCATCCCACGCGTTTCACTCATATGTATACGTCCTTACGACCCACGCGGAAGTGTAGCCTCTCACCTCGCGCTTCGTCGAAGCTCCCCTCGCACCTTCATGAGAATCTTCCCGAGCCGATTCTCTCCCTGCCCCTGATACACGCCCCACACGCGGTCGCCCCAGGTGTTGCCCTCGATCAACTCGGCCTCGCCGGTGTCGAGGAGTTTGCGGGCCAGGTCGGAGTGCCGCGTGAACTTGTCGCGCACGCACTCCTCCATCGCCCGAAACTTCGCCGTCTCCCAATCGGGCCGCAGCGTGAGCTTCCGCCCCTCGCGCTTGGCATCACCGGGATCGGGAATGGATGCAATCCGCCGCCGCTCGGCCATGTCGAGCGTCTTCGCCGCCTGATAGGCATGTTCAGCGGATGGATAGGTGATCCCCTCATGCACGACCTCGGCGGGCCAGAAATTGGAGAGAAAGCGGTATTGGCCTTGGAACTCGGCTATCCTGGCAGCGGGTTGAGTTGACGCGGTTTGAGTCGAGGGCTGAGCACAGCTCAGTGGCAGTACGAGTGAGACAAGTACAATAGCACGAATTGTAGGGTCCCCTGTGTGGGCCAGAATGATACAACAGGTTCTCCACGTTCGAACCATTTGCAGTATTCGCATGACAGCACAAGTCATGGTCTGTACAGCGGACCGTAAGAGCGATTGAAACCGCCGGGCAATGACCTACAGGGTGTCCTCATTCCCAGCCGTGTGTGACCAACGGAGTCATGGTATCTTATGATGCTGGTTTGCGCCGCCATTGGCTCCATGCCCGCGGCCGATCCGATTCGCAAGAGAGGATGTCGCACATGCCCCGAGAAATCAGCCTGCCCGTCTGTAATCACAAACCGCGCCCCTACACCGGCCCGTCGAAGGCTGTGACGCTGGCCCTGCGGCAGCAGTATCTCACGCCCGCGCTCATCACCTATTACAAAGAGCCGTTTATGGCCGTCGAGGGGCACATGCAGTATCTCTTCGACGAGACCGGGCGTCGGTATCTCGATGCGTTTGCCGGGATCGTGACCGTGTCGGTCGGGCATTGTCATCCGACGGTCGTCGAGCGCGTCCGCGAGCAGGTCGGCGTGCTGCAACACACCACGACGATTTATCTCCATCCGACAGTCGGCCAATACGCGAAGAAACTCGCCGACCACATGCCCGGCGATCTGAAGGTGACGTACTTCACCAACAGCGGCAGCGAGACCAACGACCTCGCCATCCTCACCGCCCGTCAGCACACCGGCGCGTTTGACGTGATCGCCCTTCGCAATGCCTATCATGGCGGATCGCAGTCTACAATGGGCCTCACGGCGCACAGCACGTGGAAGTACACGACGCCGCACTCCTTCGGCGTGCATCACGGGATGCCGGGGTATTGTTACCGTTGCCCGCTTGGGCTGACGTATCCGAGTTGCGACGTGAAGTGCGCCCGCGACATCGGCGAACTCATCAAGTACACGACGCCGGGAAAGGTCGCCGCGTTTATCGCCGAGCCGATCATGGGCGTGGGTGGCGCGGTGACACCGCCGAAGGAGTATTTCCAGATTGCGTATGAGGAAGTGCGAAAGGCGGGCGGACTTTGCATTGCCGATGAAGTGCAGACCGGCTTCGGGCGAACGGGCACGCACTTCTGGGGCTTCCAGAATTGGGGCGTCATGCCGGACATGGTCTGCATGGCCAAGGGCATCGGCAACGGCACGGCACTCGGCGCGGTGACCACGACGCCGGCGATTGCGAAGAGCATGATGGGCAAGCTGCACTTCAACACCTTCGGCGGCAACCCGGTGCAGGCGACCTATGGCATGGCGACGTTGGACGTGATCGACGAGGAGGGGATTCAAGCAAACGCGCTGAAGGTCGGTACACAACTGAAGAACGGTCTGACGGCGCTGGTGGACAAACACAAGCTCATCGGCGAAGTGCGCGGCATGGGCCTGATGCTCGGCGTGGAACTGGTACGCGACCGCCAGACGAAGGAGCCGGCCAACACCGAGGCAGCGCAGGTTCTCGAACTAGCCCGCGAACGCGGCCTACTGCTCGGCAAGGGCGGCTTGCACGGGAACACATTGCGAATCAAGCCCCCGATGTGCATCACAAAAGACGATGCCGACTTCATGGTGGCGGTGATTGATGAGGCGCTATCGGAGGTGGAGCATAAGAAGTAGTGGACGAGCAACCGAACTGGCTGAATCTTGAAATCTGAAGGGTGGAGCGATGGCTGACCCGCTGATCCGAATCAAGAGAACCGTTTTGGCTGGCCGCTATGGGTTCAGCGAAAAGGCTCGTGTCGAAATGGAGTCGGAGTCCCTGACGGAATTGGATGTTGTCGAATCGATATCCAATGCACGACGGATTTACAAGACCTTGCGCTCAACCAGCCCATTGCACCCGGGGAGGCGTGAATACCTCTATGTGATTCAGAGTACCAATTTGGCGGGTACTCCGATATACTCCAAGGGTAAGCTCGCGAAGGATGGCGACGCTGAATCGTTCTATTTCCTTGTGTCAGCAAAGCACGCAATATGAAGATGACACTCCATCTTAAGCAATGTCCGACCTGCGGCAGCTCCAGAATCCGTCGGGTTTGCAAGGACGTGAAGGGCGAGGTCCGGGGTAAGCCTTACGTCGCCAGCCGAGTGGCGTTCCATGAGTGTCCTGCCTGTGGAGAGCGTGTCTTCGATCGCGAGGCCATGCGTCGGATCGAAGACAAGTCACCGGCGTTTCCGCGACAGAAAAAGTCGCCGCGACGCCGACCGGCGAGATAATTCGGCATCAAATGAGGCGCGCCAACTTCGATTCGTAGGAAGGAACGAACACATGGTTCAAGTTCTTCAGGCGATTGTGATTGCCAGCGTGTTCTGTGTTCAGGCCGCCAATGAGCCACATCGCGACATTGAGAATACTCCCTGCATCGAGGTGAGCGGCACTGGAGAATTGAAGGTCGTGCCGGACGAGGTCGTCTTGACGTTCGGTGTGGAGACACAGGATCTGAGTCTTGACAAGGCCAAGGCAGAGAACGATACCCGCACTCGCAAAATCCTATCGGCGGCCAAAGAACTGAAGATCGAGTCAAAGGACATCCAGACGGATTATGTTAGGATCTCCCCTGAGTTTGATCACGAGTACTCCAAGTCAGTATTCAAAGGTTATGAAGTCACTATGTCGATCCAGATACTGCTACGCGATACTTCGAAGTATGACGAACTTGTCGCTAAGGCGCTCACCGCCGGCGCCAATCGACTGCACAGTGTCGATTTCCGCTCAAGCGAAGCGCGAAAACATCGCGAGGAAGCACGACGCCTTGCGTTGTTAGCGGCCCGAACAAAAGCGGAGAAAATGGCCGCGACACTCGAATGCAGCATTGGAAAGCCTCTCTCCATCATTGAGAATCGCATATCGAATCACATGGGCTACAGCCAACAGAGCAACATGGTCCGATCTGCCGCGGAGGATTCCGGCGAGGAAGCCGAGACCGGCCAGGGTACCCTCGCACTGGGTTGCGTTAGCATAAAGGCCAGCGTCTCCGTGCGATTTGAGATCTCTGCCGTGAAGCCGGATCAGGATCAATAGCATCGAGCGACCCACCGGTGAAATCAGCTTGCCGCGATCCGCTCCATTCCACCCATGTAGGGTCGCAGGGCTTCGGGGACGGTGACGCTGCCGTCGGCGTTTTGATATTGCTCCAGAATCGGAATGAGAATGCGCGGGCTGGCAATGACGGTGTTGTTCAGTGTGTGGCAGAAGTACGTCTTCTTATCCGCCCCGCGATACCTGAGATTCAGCCGTCGCGCCTGAAACTCTCCCAGCCGAGACGCGCTATGCGTCTCGCCATAAGCCTTTCGCGACGGCATCCACGTCTCGATGTCGTACATCTCCACCTTACCCTGCCCCATGTCCCCCGTGCAGACCATCATCACGCGGTACGGCAGCTTGAGCTTTTGCAACACGGCCTCAGCGTTGGCGATGATGGCGTGGTGCTGCGACTCGCTCTCGACCTCGTCGGCCTTGCATAGCACGACCTGCTCCACCTTATCGAAATAGTGGATGCGATAAATCCCATAGGTATCCTTGCCGGCCGCGCCGGCCTCGCGACGGAAGCACGTCGACACGGCCGCGAGACGAATGGGTAGCTGCGCTTCATCAAGAATCTCGTCGCCATACATCGCGGTCAGTGAGACCTCCGCCGTGCCGACGAGCGTCTTGCCGTCGCGTTCGCAGCGATAGGCCTGCTCCTCGCCGCCGGGGAAGTAGCCGGTGCCAAACATCATTTCATCACGGACGACGACGGGCACGGTCATCGGCTCGAAGCCGCGCTCAATGATGAGGTCCATCGCCAGGCGTAGCACGGCCTGATGCAACATCGTGCCCGCGCCGCGCAGAAGATAGTTGCGCGAGCCAGCCAGTTTCACGCCGCGCTCAATGTCGATGATGTTTAGGTCCTTGCCGAGTTGGACATGGTCCTTCAGCTCAAAGTCAAACGCGCGCGGCTCACCGACGCGCCGGACCTCGACGTTTTGCGTGTCATTCTTGCCGATCGGCGTCTTGGCCGATGGAATCTGCGGCACAGTGAGCATGAGGGCCCGAAACTCGTCGGCGACCGTCTTCTCTTCTTCCTCTAGTTCTTTGAGGCGCAATTTGAATCGCGCCGTGTCGGCCTGAATCTTGTCACCCTCGGCCTTGAGTTGCTCAATCGTTGTGCCTTTGGCAAGGGCGTCCTGATACCACTTGCCCTTGGGGTTTTTGTATAGGCCGATTTGACTGGAGAGCTCGTTGCTCTGCTGGCGGAGTTGGTCGGCCTCCTGTTGGATCGCGCGACGGCGGTCATCCACGACAATCAGGCGGTCAAGGTCGCAGGCGATGTTCTTGTCGCGAATGGCCTTTCGGACCTTCTCGGTGTCGTCACGGATCAGCTTGATATCGATCATCCAGTCGTGCTCCGGGCTGTGTTCCTGCGTCGCGTGAGTGCCGATTTGGTGCCTTGTCGGCCGCCGGCAATCGGGCGTGGGGCATGATACGACATGGGCCGCCGGTCCACAGCAACCTCTCGCGTTTGGCCGAGTATACTGGTATGCGTAGGCCTCGCCCCAAGGAAGATTCCCCCGGAGCACCCTGATGTCGCATCGTTTGGCCAAGTGGACCACACTATCTCTGCTGCTCGTGGCTTCTCTGGGGACGAGTTGCCCCATTGATCTCACGCCCGGCGACGGCACCGGCTTCCCCCGGACGACGATCTGGACGCAGCGAGCCGTGAACACCGACGCGGCCTTGCGACCCGTATTCACTGCGCTGGCCGACATGGATGGCGACAGCAAGCTCGACGTGATCGCTGCCTATGTCGGCGAGAGCGGTTCGGCCCCCACCGTGGCCATATTTTTTCAGGATACGACCGAGAGCTACACGGCCGTGACAATTGGAGCGGGCACGGACTTGGCAGGCGTCGCGGCGTTGGCGATTGGCGATCTGAATGGCGACGGTCGGCGCGACGTGATCGCGGGGTGTGACAACGCCATCGTGTACCTGAGAAACCCCGCCGCGTCGCGCACGGCCGGCGACTGGACGCGCAGCACGCTGGACAACAGCAACGGCGCAACCTCCGGCGTCTGGGTCGATGTGGCCATCGGCGACATCGATGGCGCTAACGGAGCGGATGTCATCGGGTGCAATCAGAACTTCTCGCGCTGGTGCTGGTTCCAAAGCCCGGCCGCCGACATCGCCACCGGGGCCGGCTGGACGCGCACCGACGTGGACAACGCCAATCGCTCCGGTGCAGCGGGCATCGCCCTGGCCGATTTCAACTCCGACAACAAGCTCGACGTGATCTGCACATCCACGGATGCGAACCTCGACCCGCGCATCGCGTGGTATCGCAATCCAACCACTCCGACCAACGCCGCGGACTGGACCAAGTTCCGCGTGGGGAATCTGCCTTCGGCCTCGCGCGTCATCGTCGCCGACTTAAACGCCGACGGGCGCAGCGATGTGATCGCGCTGAACGCCACAGGTCGGCAGATCGGGTGGTATCAACGTCCCTCCGATGCAACAACGGCGTGGAGCGGTTTCGTATTGGCACAATTCTCAACCGCGACGCCGGTCGATGTGAAGGCCGCCGACCTTGATGGCAACGGTCAGGTCGACATCGTCGTGGCCGCGCGATCGCCGGCAATGTTCCGCTGGTTCACGCCGACAAGTTCGGGGCAAAGCGCTCAGTGGATCGAGAATGCCCTGATCGACTTCACGAATCTCACCCCCGGCCGCTTCGCCCTCGGCGACATCGACCTCGACACCCGCCCCGACATCGCCGCCCCGCTGCAAGGCACGACCTCGGCCACGGACACAGTGATTTGGCTTGAAAACCCGGAATCGTAGTGGTTTTCTGGCGCAATGACCCCTCCTCGACCCTATCATATAAACACATTCCCAGTCCGGTTCGTAAGGACTGGCTGAGGGTTTCTCGTCGAAGGCAGCTTAAGGGCTGCGACCGTCGTCGAGGGTGACAAGTGGTTCAAATCTGGCTTGGTGTGCTTCTACTGGGGCTGAGCATCTTTCTCGGCTTTCGTGGTGTTCGCGGTCGTCGTGTCGGCAATGAGCCTCGATGCCCGGAGTGCGAGTACGACTTGACCGACCTCGCATCTCGCAACTGCCCGGAATGCGGATGGTTCATTAACGAAAAACAAGTGGAGTCTGGCACGTTGCGTGTCCGCTGGATTGCGTTGTTGAATGGGGCCATTTGGTTTCTCACCTCCATCCTGATTTTGACAGTACCTATCACTGAGGCGGATTGGTATCCGATCGCACCCTACCAAGTGCTGGCCTATCTCGCTGAGGCTGGTAACAAGGATTCACTCGCGGAGATTCGCAAACGCGTGGTGGCGGACAAGCTGACCGCCGGGCAATACAAGCATCTCGGCGACCTCTGCCTAAGCAAGCAACTTCGCGTGACGATGCGGGAAACTGGGGTAGCGACAGAGTGGCTTGCCTTGCTTCAAGGTCTATATGGCCTAAAGCACCTTTCGGATACACAAACACAGTGCTACTTTGATCAGTCGATTTCGGATGTGGGATTCAATGTTCGACTGAAGGTCAGGGCGGGCGGACCGCTTCCATTGCGATTGTCCGTTCGTCTGACCAGCGGCATTTGGGCCGCTTCCGAATTCGAAGACCCGAAACTGAGGTTTGACGTTTCCAACGAACGAATTCGCCTTCATCACGTATTGTCAGGGCAAGTACGTGATTATCTGTTTGTATCTTCGTGGCCTGGCAAGAAGGAACATCGACTGCCGTGGGTTGGATGGGGTGAGTGGAGTTCCTCAAGATGTGGTGAAATTGATGTCCCTGCGGGGAAATACACGCTCGCCTATTCGGCGACTCTCGAATTTCAGACCGTAAAGACTGCGATGGTTGTTTGGTCGAAGGAGGTTCAGTTTAAGCGAGAGATTCGCGTGGAGTGGGACGACGCGGACGATGTGGTTCGAATTCCGCCGACTGCGGAGGAGTTAAACAGGCTCCAAGGAATACTTTCTGTGAGAGGGGGAGATTGGCTTATCGAGAGTGATGATGCGCTCGGCAAGGTCGCTATGTCCGATCCGGAGAATATTCTCGAATTCGACCTGACCGAGTTTCTACCGGTTCCGGTGGCATTCGATGTCGAGATTTACACTCCGACGCAATCCTACCCAATTGGCTGGATTGCGGCTGGCAATGGTGATTCAAAGGTCCGGTCGGAGTTTCGGTGGGCGGAGGTGCCAGCTATTCCCCGGAGTAGCCGCGGAGTTCGATTTTGCGACGTGATGGTGAAACTCCGTGCGAGCGACGAGGTTGCGCGGCAAACTTGCGATCTTTACGCGATCTGGGATGGCGAACTGACTCTGGGGCCGATTCACATGGGGTTGCCAATTACTCCGGCGACTCTTCCACCACCGTGACGGCCTTCCATTGGTATGGCTCGAGTTGGTTCAGCATGTTGCGAATCTGCGGTTGATTGCCATTGAGCGCCAGTGATCGGCGGAAGTGGGCCACTGCTCGCTCTCGCGCGATCGATCCCTTCGCCCCACCGTTCGACGAGATGGACGTGTTCACCACACCGCAGCCGTTGTGGGCGGCGAGGCTGTTCGGATCATTCTTCAAAGCCAGGTTGTACTCCTCCGTCGCATGGGCGAAGTCATTCTGTGAGTG
Source organism: Planctomycetota bacterium (assembly GCA_038042195.1). GTDB lineage: Bacteria > Planctomycetota > Phycisphaerae > UBA1845 > UTPLA1 > JACRIM01. The sequence goes on from JBBTET010000012.1 coordinate 42,341, forward strand.
ATAGATCTCGCCCAACTGCACGTGGATCGGTGCCGCGTTCGGATACCGCTTCGCCGCTTCGTTGAGCGTATCAATCGCCTTGTCGAACTCGCCCTGCTCGCGATAACACATGGCCAATTGGATCGTGGCCGTGAAGTTCGTCGGGTCGAGCGACTGGGCATAACGATAGGCCCGCGCAGCGGCATCCATCGCCTTGGGCCGATCCATCGCCGTCGTCGCCAGTCGGCTGAGCGTCTGGGCCAAACACAGGGCATAGTGGAACTGGTTCGGCTCGGCCTTCATCGCCTCGCGGAATCGCTGCACGGCCTCGTCATAGCGACCGGCGTGAAACGCCATCCGACCCAGCCGTGCGTTCACGCCGGCGTGCGCGGGACTCTTGACGAGAATCGATTCGTAGACCGCCCGCGCCTCGTCCTCTTTCTGCTCGGCGAAGAGTCGGTCACCTTGGCGCAACTGGTCATCGATGGTCGGCCGACTCACTGTCAACGTGCCATTGCTCTGACACCCCGTGGCTGCGAGCAACAGGGTGATGCCGAGGCAGAGCGCGAAGAAGACCCGCGCAATCAGTCGATCCGAATTCACGATGGAGAGGGTGCTTTTTAGCATGGATCGGTACGTCCGAATAATCACGGCCCGCGCACCGATCCTCGGTACAGACGGATGTTTTGTTGTCGAAGCACGCCTCCGCGCGCTGCCGAATATATCGGCATGTCACCGTGTCGAGCGTGTCCCGCGTAGCTCCTCGGATTGACTTTCACTCCTGCCGGTCTAAGATGCCGTGAGTAAATCCGCAGGATTTGCCGACTTAGAGCCTATCCGAATACCATGTGGCACCGCCGTCTTGGCGGTGCAGACACAGGCGGGACGCCTGTACCACAGGGGTTAACCGGATAGGTTCTTAGGGGGATTGCCGAAGGAAGCATTTCATGCGCGTCCTCGTGGCCGTACCTGTTTTCAATGAGGAGCAGTACGTCGCCGACGTGATCCGAGAGGTCCGGCAGTATTGCGACGACGTCCTCGTCATTGACGACGGCTCCACCGACCGAACGGCGGAGATTCTTGCCGGCATCGACGGCGTCGTCGTCATCCGCCACCCCGAAAATCGTGGCTACGGTCAGAGCCTGATCGACGCCTTCACCTACGCCCATCAATGCGGCTACGACTGGGTCATCACCATCGACTGCGACGAGCAGCACGAGCCACGACAGATCCCCGAGTTCATTGCCCGGGCCACGCTGGACAACGCCGACATCATCTCCGGCTCGCGCTATTTGACGGTCCTGCCCGGCAACACCGACGCACCCACCGACCGCCGCGAGATCAACCAAACGATTACTGCCGTCATCAATGAGCGTCTTGGGCTGCACCTTACCGACACCTTCTGCGGCTTCAAGGCCTATCGCGTCGACGCTGTCGCACGGATGAGTCTGTCGGTCGTGGGGTATGCGTTCCCCATGCAGTTCTGGGTCCAGGCCGTGGCAACGTGTACGCGGATATGCGAGTTGGCCGTGCCTCTGATCTACATCGACCCGACCCGCCACTTCGGCGGCATCCTTGATGACCCGCAGTCACGGCTGGCGCACTACCTCGACGTTTTTGAAAACGAAGTGGAACAACTTCGCGAGGCCGGCGACGACCTCGCAGTCTGCACTGTCGGGGAGATGTCGAAGTCGTGCATTAACGCGAGAAACGCCATTTCGGGTCATCGACCCTCCCCGAAGGGCCAATAGGCCGGCTCGTCGGGACTGGTCATCTCGGAACCATTATCACCTTTTTTCTCCCCGCCCAACGGTACGGCAACCCTCACGGAAACATCTATCGCGGACGAAGCACCTTGATTCCAAGAACCGTCGGATGCGACTGCAAATACGATTCCAACACGACCTCTCTCACCGCCGGTTTCCCCGAGTGCAGCATCGTGACGCGACCGGCCTCATCATGAAAAAGCAGCCCCATGTGCGAGACGTATTGCAGTTGCTCGTCGCCTTTCACGAGCTGCACCACGTCGCCATCCCGTATCTGAGGTGCTGTCTTGGAGATGTGCTCGCGCGGAATGTAGATGCCTTTATACCGATTGACGGGCATATCCCTGCGAACCTTATGCTTGGCGAAAAAAGCCGTGTAGTCCACTTGCGTCAACATGTCCGTGGTGTTCCCATCGGAAATCGAGCGAGACACTTCATCAAACAGCCAGGTGTTGTTCCAATTCCAATCCGTCTCGACAAAGTGGTTCCGCGTTTCAAATCCGATGATGCTGTTTTGATACCGAATCTGCACGAGGTACTTAATGAACGACTCCCAGTCATTAGCCTTTGCCATCGCATACGTCTGCTCGACAAACGTTACACAATCGCTCGCCGCGAGGCACACCATCGGATCAGGGTCAATGACCTCAAACGGAAACTCCCCCAGCACGCCAAGTTCATACGGCTGCCCAATCGACTGCCGGGCGATCAGCCGAACCCGACCCTGCATGCTCAACGGCTGCGTCGCCAGATGCCGGAGGTACGCATCCAACTCTCGCTCAGTAAACGTATAAATCGGGGCTTGCCGAAGGCGCTCCACGCTACGGGGCACACCGGCACGCACGCCGCAGCCAGTCACAAAAACCACAACCGACAATGTCACCAGACGACCCATGAGAGTCAAGCGTAGAACCAGACTGGATCCACCTCAAGCCGACACGCTTGGAGTCGCAACCAGTCAATTCGGCGCAACAAAAAAACGCCCGGCGACATCGCGTCACCGGGCGTCGATATTCTTTGTGAAGCCGTCAATACGTGTTACGGATTTACCGGCTCATCTTCGTGGCTCGCGGTCTTGGTGTTCGCGCCGTCGGCCTTCTCCGTGTCCGCCATTTTGGCGTAGATGCCGCCGTTGCCGGGGTTCTGATACATCGATGTGTCCATGCCGGGGACGTGGTCCTTGCCGGAGACGAGGAAAATCTCGACGCGACGATTCTCATCCGAGCCGCCCTTGGAGGGATTCGGCACGCGCGGGCGGAACTCGCCGTAGCCCATGCAACCCATTCGCTGATAGTCGACGCCGCCCTGCTTGAGGGTGTACATGACGGCGATGGAGCGGTGCGTCGAGAGGTGCCAGTTCGTCGGATGCTTCTTGCCGGTGATCGGGCCGATCGGCAGATTGTCGGTGTGACCGACGACGACCACGTCAAAGTTGCTCGCGGCCGAGGAGCCGACGATCTGGGCGAAGGCGGCCAGACTCTTCTTGGCCTCCTCCTTCACTTCGTCGCTACCCTTGCCGAAGGTCAGATCGCTCTTCCAACGGACCGCGCCATGCTTGGCGTCATACTCGACCATGTCGGGATACTTCGCGGCGAACTCCTTGAGGGCCTTGTCCAACTCCGGCGGAAGCTGCACGACCTCGATGTTGCCGACGCCCTTCTTCAGGATTTCGTCCATCTGCCGTTGGAGCTTGTCGGCGAACGCCGTGAGCCGATCGTTCTCGGCCTTCGCAGTCTCATAGAGCGCTGTCTTGGAATCCAACTCGCGCTTCAGCGACTCGCGCTCGGATTCGAGGGCCATGACCTTGTTTCGCTCGTCGGCCAGATCGCGCTCCAACGCATCGGCTCGCTCGGCGGCCTTGCGCCGAGCATACTCCGTTCGCAGGAACTCATCCCGCGAGACGCAGCCGGTGGTCGTGGCGAAGAGACAACAGAATCCACCCAATAAAACCAGTTTCCGTACCGTACTCATGTGATCCTCCCTGCAACTGCAAGTTGTATACTGTGGGGAACCGCGCAGGTTCATATCTTCCAACAAGCCGGATTATGCGAGTTTTCCCCGTGCCGATCAACCATAGATCGGCAAAAATTGCCGGTGGGCCGTATGCAATTCACTTTGGCCAACGTGGCTCATTGAATGGTCAACGCATCTCTCGTAAGAAATCACATGTCGGAACAAGCCCCGGCGTGCATGTACGGCCTAGTCCGGATCCTCTTCCAACCCCTCCACCAGACTCGATTTGCAGATTTCCCGAAGCAGCATCGTCGCGTAGCAGCCCGACGAGAGGGTGAACCGCAATTCCAGAAACGGGCCGTAGTGATCCTCCGAGGCCTCGGTCTCCAGCCCCTCGGGGCGGAACCGCAGCGGACGACGGGTGCCCTGGAACCGCATGTCCTTGCCGGGGCGAAATGATTCCGGAGTCAGCCCTTGCTCGGCCAACACAGTCCGCTCCATCTCGCCGGGTACGCCCTCCGGTTCGGTCATGCGATATCCGAATAGCGGGCCGGTCGGCGAAATGTCGAAGGCCGCGGCGCGGGGGGCCTCAGCCGTTTCATCCTCGACTCGAAACACCGCGCCGTTTTCGTGCTTGTAGGCCAGATCGCCAACGAGTGCCCGATCGAACTCCTGAATGCGCTTCGCAAGCACGAGGTTGAACAGGTGCGACTGGTAGGCATTCACGAAGAACTTCTTAAGCCGCAGATCGACAGCGTAGATCGCCCGCATGTGCTTGCCCTTGGACTTCGCCATGGCCTTCGTCGCCCGCGCACAATCCCGAAACCCATAGGGCCACGCCTTCGCCGCCGCCTCGAAGTTCCCGGCGTCATAGAGCTGTCGCGCCTTTAACACCTCACCGGTGTCATGCGGACCGGGTCGCCCCAGCATCAGATCAATCGCCGTGACATGGTCGCGTTGCAGCACCGCCCGACCAATGGCCCAGGTGTCCCCACGATGACCAAACCGCTGCTGGCCAAAATAGTTCGGCACGCCGCGCCGCAGCAACACGTCACACACGGCGCGCACATCCTCGCTTCGCTTCATATCCACGTTGCGCAGCCGAATTCGGAAACGATTGCCGCGCAGGTGGCCGATCTTCAATTTATTGCGGTGGCGCGAGACACTCAGGATTTTGATGCGCGGAATGTTCAACTCCGCGATGCGTTGCGGATCGACGTGCTCCAGGCTTAGCATCTGCACCGTGATCGCTCGGGCATCCTTCAACCCGGCCAGGCCGATCTCATGCGACGCGACGCCCAGCTTTCGAGCAATGTCTTGGATCGCCCGCATTGTCGACAGCCCCTGTTTTTCAATCTTGAAATAAACATGATCCCCGTCACCGGCCGGCTCGTAGGCCGGAATCTCCTCGACGGCAAAGTCCTCATAACGACGCTTGATGGCCGCGGGCACCGGGGCCACGTCGCCCGTCAGATATGGCAGATCATCCAATGGCAACGGGGCGGTGTCGGCTGTGGGAGTCGGTTCCGGTGACTGTGGTAGCGGATTGGCGGTATTGATAAGTTGCTCCGATGGGATGTTCAGTTGAGTTGGGATGCGACCGATAGTATAATGAAATTGTCCGTCGGAGGCTGTCAGACCGATTCCGGTCGCTCCGACTGGCTGGGCTTATGACGAAAATCGCCCTCGCCACTCTCGTGAGCGGCTTTCGCCATCGGCCTGATTTAGGTTCTTGCGAGTCAGGTCCATCTCATGGCTGAGACGCCAAGCGATCTGCTGGATCGTTGCCAAAAAGCAATCGGGTACCAATTCAAGGATCCGTCGATCCTCGCGGCGGCCCTGACCCACGCCTCCGTTGCGCCGAATCGCCTGGCCAGCAACGAGCGCATGGAGTTCCTCGGCGACGCCATCCTCGGCATGGTGGTCTGTCGCTATCTCTATGATAACTACCCCGACTATCTCGAAGGCCCGCTGACGAAGATCAAGTCGGCCGTCGTCTCGCGGAAGACCTGCGCCGACATGGCCGAGAAGATCGACTTGCCGTCGTTTCTCTTCCTCGGTAACGGCATCACCAGTCGCAACAAGTTGCCGACCTCTCTCGCCGCCGCCGTTCTTGAGTCGCTCATCGCGGCCCTGGCAATTGACGCCGGGCTTGAGCGGACGTCGGAGTTCATCTTGAAGCACGTCACGCCTTTCATTGAGGAGGCCGTGGCCAGCGAGCACCAGCAGAACTTCAAATCGCAACTGCAACAACACGCCCAGCAGACGCGCGGAGTCACGCCGGTCTATGAAATGCTCGACGAAAAAGGCCCCGATCACAGCAAGTGCTTTGAGATCGCCGTGCGCATCGATGGTCGGCGATTCCCCAGCGCATGGGGTCCGAGCAAAAAAGAGGCGGAGCAAAAGGCTGCCTACAACGCGCTGATTGAGTTGGAAATCGTCACGGCGGAGGTGCAGGTGTAGTTGCTTTGGCACTGAGCGCCCGCTCAACCGCCTCGCCCAGCACCGCCTCCCCATCGCCCTTCAATTGAATCTCCAGATTCAGCACGAGCAGCTTGGCCCGTTCATCCTTCCATCGCCCGACGAGCTTCACCGCGTCCTTCTCCGTCGTCAGCAGGGCATTGGCTTCCAGCGATTGTGCCGTATCGGTCAACCCTTCGATCTCCTCCGATGTGTAATAGTGATGATCCGGAAACTCATAGGCCGCGAGCACGCGAACGCCCAGCCGCTCGACGCATCGGCGGAAGCTGGCGAAGTTCCCGATCCCCGCGAAGATCACGGCCTGCATGGACGACGTGTCGGCCCCATCCACTGGCCGCCCCTTCACGTCGAGATACCCGGTGATCTGCTGCGTCGCGTCGACCACCGGCTTGCCGCCCGACGCACTCGTCACGACACGTCGCACCTCCGCCAGTGCCGCCTCGCTCACCTCATCGCTGCGCGTGATCACGATCATCCCTGCGCGCCGAAGCGACGACAGCGGCTCTCGCAACAACCCGCGTGGCAGCAGATGCCCATGCCCAAACGGATTCGTCGCATCGATCAGCACGATGTCCAAATCTCGCGCGACGCGCCGATGCTGAAAGCCATCATCGAGTAGTAGGCAGTCCGCGCCATCCTCAATAGCCTTGTCGGCGGATGCAGAGCGATTCGCGTTCAGGTACACCTGTGCCTTGGGGCAACGCCGCTTTAGGACGCGAGCCTCATCGCTGCTCGCGCTGAGCTGGGCCACGGCTGCGTCACGGCTCTCCTCGTCAAACGGGATCGACCCACCCTTGTACCCCCGCGCGAGAATGGCCACGCGATGTCCACACTTCACGAGATGCGATGCCACTTTGGCCGTCATCGGCGTCTTGCCGGTGCCGCCCACGGTGATGTTGCCGATCGAGATCACGGGTCGGTCCACCCGATGCGCTGCGAAACCGACCGTGTCGTACCACGCATTTCGAGCCGCGATGATGGATTGATAGGCCCATGATGGGGGAGTCAAGATCGCCCGCGCGAGTCCGTGCAGCGGACTCCGCTTTTTTCCGGAGACGAGTTCGAGATAACGCGCGCTGGTTTGGGCCATGGGACGCAGGGAGTCTATCAGAACGTGCTCGCGTTGACCGGGCTATACTACGCGGGTAGCCTTCGCGTCAGACATATTTCCTCAGTCAGTGTGGTATCCAGAGTCGCCGATTCCATGAAAAAGATCGTACTCATTGCGTGTTCGCTCCTGACCATCGGCGGCTGTTCGGGCCTTGAAGAGCCGTCGCCCTCCCGTGCCCGCAACGAAGGCTGGGCGACCATCCGCCTGCCGAACACCTCCCGCGCCGACGCCTTCGAGGCCGGCCAGTATGCCATGAAACAGTGGTTCCGCATTGAACAGGTCTCCCCCGTGGACGGCCAGATTCGCAGCGCCATGGCCGAATACGACCAACGCGGCGGCACCGAGCGCATCCGCGACGCCGTCAAAACGAAAAATCGTATGCGCCGCTCGGCTAGCCTCTATGTTCAGGAGCAAGGCACCGACTGCATCGCCCGCTGTATCGTCCGCGTGCAACGCCTCGACACGGCCGACCATCGCATCTACCGCGATACCAACCAATTCGTGGACTACCCCAACGAGACGCCCATCGACCGCGACGCCGGCATCACCGCTGAGCAGGATCAGGTGTGGACCGACATGCCCAGGGACCGCCGACTGGAGACCGACATTTTGAACGTGCTGCGTAGTAAATTGGGGAAGCCCACGTCGTCGAGTTCGCCTTCGAGCGATTCACGCTCGTAATCATTCGCAAGGCCACCCACAAACGAGGAGTTTCCCCGTGCTGAATAGCCTGCCATGCCATCGGTTCATCGCCATGCGACTCGTATTTGGAATCATCGGGGTGATTGCATTGCCAACCGCCGCCTTCGCCCAATGGACTCAATGGGGCGGACCGACCCGCGACTTCAAGGCCGATGGCGTTAAGCTCGCTGACAAATGGCCCGAGGGTGGGCCGAAGAAACTTTGGAGCCGCGAGTTGGGCGAAGGCTACTCGGCGATCCTCGCTGACGAAGGCCTGCTCTACACCATGTATCACAAGGGCGACCGTGACTTTGTGATCGCGATGAAGGCGGAGGACGGCAAGACGAAGTGGGAATATGACTACGAGAACATCCCGCAGAAGGGCCAGGTGCTCGACTTCGGCAAAGGCCCAAACGCCACGCCGCTCATCATCGGCAAAAGCATTTACACCATCAGCTTTACCGGCAAGATGTTCCAGATCAACCGCGCCTCCGGTCAGTCGGGCTGGATGAAAGACCTCGTCGGTGAATATGGGGCGAAGGTGCAGGAGTTTGGTTACTCGGCCGCGCCGATTCAATACGGCAAGAACATCATCGTGCTCATCGGCGGCACGGAGACCGGCGTCGTTGCCTTCAATGCGGGCAGCGGTAAGGTGGAATGGAAAAGTCCGCCCTTCGACATCAGCTATGCTTCGCCGATCCAGATTACCGTCGATGGCGAGGATCAGATCATCTTCATGACCTCCACCGAGGTGGTCGGCATCTCCGCGAAGGATGGGACGTTTCGCTGGAAGCACGAGCACGCCAACCAATACAAGAACAACTGCTTCATGCCCCTCTGGGATGCCGGCCGCAAGCTGCTCTTCGTCACATCCCACACCGACGGCGGCACGAGAGTATTGAAGATCGGCAAGAACAAGGACGCCTGGAAGGCCGACGAGGTCTGGTACGAGAAGAAAACAAAAATCTTCCACTCCACCGGCGTCCTCGTCGGCGACACCGTCTATGGCAGCCTGGGTGATCAGCCGCCGACCTTCCTTGCAGCAGTGAACATCCTGACCGGCGAAACAAAGTGGAAAGAGCGCGGCTTCCCCAAGGGCAACGTCATTCATGCCGACGGCAAGCTGATCATCCTCGACGAAGACGGCCAACTCGCTCTGGCAAAGGTCTCACCCGACAAGTGCGAGATCATTTCGAAGGTGCAGCTATTGGAGAAGGTCGCATGGACCGTCCCCACGCTGGTGAAGGGCAAGCTCTACGTCCGCGACATGAAGAAGATTATGGCGCTGGACGTGGGTGCAGGAATGTAGCTGCTGCGACGGCCTACTCATCCTCGTCGCTTTTTTCAACGGCCTTAGGCTTCTTGGCCTTTGTGTTGCTCTTTTTTGCCAGCCACTCTGTAGTTTCCTTGATGCACTTTTCCGCTCGCGACATGGGCGTGACAAACTCCACATGCGCATCGGTGAACAAAATGTTGATGCCTTCGCCTTGGTGGTTGCCCAGTTTTTCATACACCAACACATGCAGCCCTTCGTCGGACGTTTTTTGACCGGGTATGTATTCGTAGTCGGCGTTTAAGTTCCCAACCGTTGATCCGGTGCTCAGGCACACGAATTGTTGCTCGGTGCATACCTGCATGTCGAGCATTGCCTTAAAATTCGGCGGAAACGCATCATTGTGGTCAATGGCATAGATGTACATTCCCTGTCCGATTCCTCGCAGGTTCGATGCGCAGACCGTCCGCTTCGACAATTCCCTGGCCCGCGACAGCGCAGGCAGGGCGATAGACACAACCAGCGGAACGGAGCTCACGCCCACGAACGCGCTGGGGTTCACGGGCAGTGCTCCGTATGACAGTTGCACGTCGCAATTTGCGTCGCTGTGTGTCGTGGACACCTCTCCAAACAGATGCCGCGTGATGGCGTCGCGTGACGGGAACATGGAAATATCGAGTTTCAGTCCCTCGCCCTGCGCAGCGGACGCACCCATCTGCGCAAACAGCAACACAAACGGATAGAGCGACTCGAAACCGGACTTGGAATCAACATACGAGACCTGCGATCCCAGCGGGCCAAGCACCTTGCGGGCAGCGATGAAGTCGGGATGATTCAGAATTGACGACTCGCGCGGGCTGGACGCTGACAGCCGATCCAACGCCGCCATCACGCATTGGGGATACAAGCCGATGACCACCCAGTTTTCGTGGCGTGTCCACGCCGGTGCAACGGGAAATGGAATGCCGGTCACGTTGGCGAACTCAATCTTATGCCCGAGATGCTCCATGGTTTTTATGTTGAGATTCTCTTTACCGACTCGCTTGGCAATGCCTTTGACCAGCCTCCGAAGATTCGTCTGCAACTTCTCGGCGCTCGACGACTCTAACATCGCGGTGGTGCCGGTGAACCATAAGCCGCCGGCCTCCGGCGCATCATAAAGAACGACGGTATCGCCGATGAGTTGAACCATGCCGTCATTCAAACTAAAGCCGATGTCGGCCTCAAAGTCCGTGATCCAATTCGTGACGTTGCCGCGGACTTCATCCTCCAGGAGGTCCATGCTTGATTGATATGCAGCGAGGGCGTTCGACAGGTCCACATTGGCCGCCCATGCCCACGACGCACTTCGCGGAATGATCGCCAAGTCATTTTCCGTGATCGACGCGACTGCACCGGAGGTTGATTCGCCCTCCGCCGGCGCGCGTTGAACCACCCAGCCACTCAGAATGCCCTCCTTGTGGTAATACGACTCGTAACAGATGAAATGCAGACGGCTAAGTTGCGCGGCGGCTGCGAATTGTTCAAACTGGTCCCTCGTTTCCGTGTTCTTGCCGAGCATGCGCTCCATGACCATTCGAGCGCGGGCAAGTGCGCCGGTAGCATCGAGATAGAGAGTGACGATACGCCCCTCGCTGCGACCACCGATCTTCTTGCGCGCGTCCGTCAGGCCGGCACATTTGGCAAGGCTGTCCTTCTCCGCTCCCTCAATTCGATTGACGATGGCCTCAATCGTCTTGTCACCCAAGGCGATGATGAAATGTCCACTTACCGTGCCGTAATACAATCCACCCGGCAATGGAAGTGGTACTTGGCGAAACGCCTTACCGGCTACGGTCGCTTCTGTTCCGGCAGGCAGCCCCGCCACAGTCGCCAACGCTTCGACATCATGGGCGAGCTTCTCGGCGTCTGAGCCGGCCTTGCACACGATTGCCGCTTGGGCGAAGGGACCGTTGTCGTCCATTCCCGCGTCCAATACGGCGAGCGCGGTCGAATGCTGCCACAATGCGTTCAGGACGCGCTTGATCGCTGCATTAGTTTCCGCCTGTTCGTCCGAACCTGAGTGCTTCTGTATGGCGTCGTTGACTGCTTTGGCAACACCCTCGACGAATCGTTGCACTTGTGGGTCGGAGACCAATTTTCCGTATGCCGTGGATTTGCGCGCCTCCGCCGTTTGGTCGTTTCCGTTTAGTGCGACATAGAGCAGTGTCGTCTCAGGAAACAGCGCGGCGAGGTCGGTCGGCTCGGCCGCGAGCTGGGGCGCGGGCAACAGCAACACGAAAGCCGTGAGAATCGAACGACGTATGGTGACGGACAGCGACATGCAGCCTCCTCCTCGTGGGTTGCAGCCGGCCTGGTCGAACTCGACGATGGTTGATCGGGCGAAGCCCCTGCCCACAGCCTCCATTTTATACCAACGGTACCGATGACCGGCAAATGACAAGCCTCGCTGTCAGACCTTCACCACCACAATCCCATACGGTGATTCGAGTTTCGTGTTGGGTCCGTTGATCGTCGTCACGGATTGGATCGATAAGAATGGCGGCACGCCGACGGTTTGGATGACGTGGACCGAGTTGCTGCCGAAGTCAGCGACATAAATGACCGGCGGCGTCACGTCGGTGTCGAAGTAGATCCCACCGGTGTAGGAGATCGGGTCATTGATCTGGCCGACCCATGCCGTGTCGCCCGAGGCGGCGGAATGGTAAGTATTGATGCCCGATGGCATGCCCAGCAGGATCGACGCGCTGCCGTATGCGATCGACTGTGTGTTGCCGCCGGGGTTGAACGAGCGCGTCGGGAACTGATCGCCAGTTTGACCTGGAGCAAAGAGCGCGACCGTTCCGCCGAACGCGTTCGCCACGAACAGATCGCGGGCCTCGTCGAGAGCAAGTCCGACCGGCACGGTGATGCCTGTGTTCGCGCCGGCGATCTTGTAATCCGGCGCGGTGGCGTCGTTGCCGAAGTGGAACACGCCGGCTGTGCCGCCGAGTCCGCCCAGCGTGGGACAGTTCGACACGAAGACTTCATCGGTGTTGGCGATGACGATACCCTCGGGCGAGCCCATGTCAGCGTCGGCGAGGATGCGAGTGGGGGTGATGTTGCCGTTACCAGTGAGCGGATAAACCGTGACGGTGCCGGCACTGCGATTGCAAACATACAATTTACCTTCGCTATCGCGGGCAATACCGAGCGGGCCACCGATGCCGGTCGCTTCGCCGGAGATGGTGCGGATAGGGGCCGCGTCACCGGATGCGTCGAGCGAATAGACCGTGATCGACTTGCCGCCGAAGTTGGAGACGTAGATCCCCTTGCGATCGCCTTGGTCGCTACCCGTGTCGCCGGTCGGCGTGGTCGGGCAGCCCGACATCCCCGTCATGCCGGTCATTCCCATGAAGAAGGGCAGCGCGAGTACCACCAGTGTCGATCCCCATTTTCGTTTCATCATTGAAGTCATAAAGCGATCTCCTGGTTCATGAATGGCGAGGCGTTGCGTGCGACAATTCCGCTTTATTGGCACTCGGCGCGAATCACTCCGCCACAACCCATAGATGGCGTTTTGCATCTTCTGACAGAATCCGTGCGGTGCAGCGATTTTTCACCGGCCTCCCCCAACGTGATAAGATGGACGGCATGTTGGGCCAGACAACAACCCATGCCTCGCTGCTGGCGCGCCTCTCGGTCGGAGCCGATAAAGGCGCGTGGGCCGAGTTCTTCGACCGCTATGCTGAATTGATTCGCAGCTTTGCCCGCCGGCAAGGGGTCCAGGCCGCCGAGTGCGACGACGTGCTGCAAGACGTCCTTGTCGCCCTCTCCAGCGCCATGCCCGGTTTCGTCTATGACCCGGCAAAGGGCAAGTTTCGCTCCTATCTCAAGACGGCCACCCTTCGCGTGATTTATCGAAGATCGTGTCAGAACAAGGGCGCGGTCTCGCTAGAGAATGTGGAGGCGCTGACCTCGGCCGGCGCTGTCGACGAGGCTGTCGAGTCGCAGTGGGAAGCTGAGTGGCGGCAATATCACCTTCGACTCGCCATGAAGACAGTCAGCGCGGAGTTCAACCGGACCGACATGCAGGCCTTCGAGAAATACGGATTGGCCGGCGAGGACGTGAAAGTGACGGCTGAGTCGCTGGGCCTGAGCGTCGATCAGGTCTATCAGGCCAAGTCGCGCATCCTCCGACGGCTCGGTGAGGTGATCGAATTGCAAGTGCAAGAAGAAGGCTGATCAGAGTCAACGCCCATGTCATCCATCGGAGTCGACTGGTATCGCAACACCGATTCGCTCGTCGGCGAACTTCGTCGTGGCGGCTATGGCCCCGCCGAGCTTCCGAAGATTCCCGGCTTCGATGACATCCGAGAAATCCGTCGGGGCGGCCAGGGCATCGTCTTCTCAGCCATCCAACGATCCACCAAACGCCGTGTCGCCATTAAGGTTCTGCTCGAAGGCGCGTTCGCATCGGTGACTGGGCGACGACGCTTCGAGCGCGAAATCGACCTTGTCGCCGGCCTGCGCCATCCCAATATCGTCAACGTCCACGACAGCGGCGTCACTTCTGACGGCCGGTTGTATTTCGTGATGGAATACGTTGATGGCCTGCCGCTCGATCAATACGTCGTCAGTGCAAAGTCGTCCAACTCGGCAATTGCCGATCTGCCAAATCTGCTGCGTCTCATGGCCTGCGTCTGTGATGCAATTCATTACGCCCACCAGCGCGGCGTCATCCACCGCGACCTCAAGCCCGGCAACATTCTCGTCGACGCGACCGGCTCGCCGCACGTCTGCGACTTTGGTCTCGCCAAGGCCATGACCGGCTCTGCGATGGATCAGCCCAGTGACTTCACCATGAGCGTCACCGGCCAATTCATGGGGTCGCTCCCCTGGGCCAGCCCCGAACAAATTGAGGGAAGCCAATCGCGAATCGACGTGCGCAGCGATGTCTACTCGCTCGGTGTCGTGATGTTCCAAACCCTAGCCGGACGACTGCCGCACGAAACCAGTGCAGGCATCCGACATCTTTTCGATCAGATTGCTAATGTCGAGCCGCTCCCACCGAGCGACTATGCCAAAGGCCTTAACAATGAGATCGACACGATCGTGATGAAGGCCCTCGCGAAAGACACCGCTCGTCGCTATCAAAGCGCGGCGGAATTGGCCGACGACATTCGCCACTATCTCGCCGGTGAGCCGATCCAGGCCAAGCGCGACAGCGCGTGGTACACGCTGCGAAAAACCGTGCGCCGATATCAGGCTGTCGCGACCATCGCCGCCATCGCCGCCGTCGGCCTGACCTTTGCGCTTGCGGTTTCGCTCTGGTCGTGGCGCGACGCAACCCGCGCTCGCGATGAAGCCCGAACTGAAGCGTCGCAACGCGCCGCCATCGACACCTTCCTGCAACGAATGCTCACCTCGGTCGATCCCAACCGCGACGGCCGGGAGGTGCGTCTCCTGCACGTCATCGATCGCGCCGCGGCGGAGATGCCGACCACGCTCAAGGATCAACCCCGTGTTGCGGCCCAGATTCACCGCACGCTTGGCTCGACGTATGCCTCGCTCGGTAAATACGAATCCGCCGAGAAGCAACTGCGCGCGGGATACGAACTCATCCGAAATCAAACCGGAACCGAAATGCGAGAGACGCTCGAACTGCTCTCGCCGCTCTCAGGCGTCATCGCCGCGCTCGGTCGCCACGAAGAGGCGGAAAAACTCGCCCGAACGACACTCGCGGAGTTCCAGCGGCTGCTTGGTAACGACGACCCACTCACGCTGCTTGCCCGTCAACAACTTGGTCATGTCCTTAACGAACGCGGCGAGTCGAAAGAGGCGGAGGAACATCTCCGATCCGCGCTGGCCGGACAACGCCGCATTCAGGGCGACGCTGACGACCGCACCCTGACCACCATGGACGAACTCGCCGTGCTCTTGAAGCGAGCCGGCCGTTTTCAGGAATCTGAAGCACTCTTCCGCGAGGCGTTGGATCATCAGATCAAGTCAAAAGGAACTGACGATCCCGGCACGCTGACACTGCAAGGTAACTTCGCGCTGGCCCTGCAATCCCAGGGCAAACTCGACGAGGCCGAGGCCATCCAGCGAAAAACACTCCAGGCGCAAATCGCGGTGCTCGGCGAAGACCATCCTGACACCCTCACGACCATGTCCAACTTTGCCACGCTGCTCATTGAACGCAGAAAGCCGGACGAAGCCGAAAAGACGCTGCGACGCGTCGCCGAAGCCTACACACGAACACTTGGTGCAGAGAACCCCGCCACCCTCACGGCCCTCAACAATCTCGCCAAGGCCGTCCAGGACGTCGGTCGCCTCCCCGACGCCGAGAAACTATTTCGCGATGCACTTGACGCAAGAAAACGAGTCCTCGGCCCCGAACATGGCGGCACACTTCTCACCGCCGGTAACCTCGCCTCCGTACTCGCGTTGCAAGGCCGCCTACAAGAGGCCGCCGACCTGCACCTCCAAGTCCTCGAAGCCCGTCGCCGCACGCTCGGCGACGGCCACTTCGACACGATCATCTCCATGAACAATTACGCGATAATGTTGCAAAAGCTGGGGAAACTCACCGAAGCAGCCGACCGATTTCGAGAGGCGGTCATCACGGCGGAGAAGAGCCTCACGCCGGATCATTTCGTAGTCGGGCTTTTTCGCGGCAACCTCGGTCGATGTGAATCAGCCCTCGGACAAACAGCCGCCGCAGCCGGAGACCTCCTTATCGGCTGCGAGAATCTGCGAAAGGCTTTGGGCATCAACGACCCGCGCACACGGCAAAACATGCAGAGCCTCGTCGACCTACTCGAAAGAATCCACCGGGAATCAGAGGCCAAGCCATGGCGCGACTTGCTGGCACCGTCAACGCCGACGACCACGCGCCCCGCATCATCTTGAGACACCGCCCCGCTTGGAATAAGATGCCCACCCCTGTTGGAGAGGTGTCCGAGTGGCTGAAGGAGCCGCATTCGAAATGCGGTCTGCGGGAAACTGCAGCGGGGGTTCGAATCCCTCCCTCTCCGTTTCTCATTCCCGACGCAGTTCGGTAAGTGCAGATTTGGCCGTCAGTTGGCTCAACTTTCGATCTCTTCGTCCGATCCTTCCGGTGCATAGATGGTGCATGCTTTGTGCGCCGGACGTTATCCACGTGATAACTCATACGCTTCTTAAGCGACGCAGAAGATCCCGCGTTGGGCAGGTATCGCTCTATGCCCATCGCGTGAATGTGTGTCATGTTTCTTCGTAAGTCAATACGGGCCGTCCGAGCCCGCCGACGACCGGTCGGACAGAATAATCCGTTGTATGAATAGGGGCATGTTCGGATGAGCAGGTCACCTCGACCATTTCTGTTCGGCCGAAATCGCGGGTGATCGACCAACTGAAGTTCCTTTGGAAAGAAGTGTGGTTTGGTTGACTGGAGACGATATTCACATACGCGGAACTCGATAAGGCTTCGGGATAAGCACTACACAAGCCTCTTGCGTATCATTCGTAGTTCCTGCCGACGTTTGGCGTTTGGCTTGGGGTAAGTCATTTGTAGCCCATTGAAAACGTCGAGGATGATCCCCGAAATGATCAGCCGAGCGTTTTCTTTATCGTCTGCTGGAACAACATACCAGGGTGCAGCCTTTGTGCTCGTTGCACTCAGGCACTCCTCATAAGCCTTCATGTAGTGCTTCCAGTACTTTCTCTCCTCAACGTCGGCAAGATTGACTTTCCAGTTCTTGTCCGGCTCATCAATGCGTTGAAGGAAGCGCTTTCGCTGTTCTTCCTTCGAAAGGTGAAGGAAAAACTTGATGATTCGCGTTCCGTTTCGGTAGAGATGATCTTCCAAGTTTACGATGGAGTGATACCGTTCCTGCCAGACCGTTTTCTTGTCGGCCAACTTGTCGGGCAGACCTTGGGAGCGCAGGATCTCCGGATGCACCCGAACGATCAGCACTTCCTCGTAATAGGAACGGTTGAAGATGCCGATGCGGCCACGTTCAGGGAGAGATCGGGTGGTGCGCCAAAGAAAATCGTGATCCAGCTCCTCGGCGCTGGGCTGCTTGAAACTAAAAACCTGACAGCCTTGCGGACTGATGCCCGACATTACGTGTCGGATGGCTCCGTCCTTGCCGGCGGCATCCATCCCCTGAAAAATCAGCAGTACGGCATAGCTGTTGGTCGCGTAGTGAAGTCGTTGCAGCGAGGTCAGTTCCTCGATCTTCGCTTCGAGGAGTTTGCGGTATTGCTTCCTTGTCTGATAAGTTGGCTTCACACGTGTCGGCCACGCTTGGAGGTGGACCCTTTTCCGCGTGGACACACGGTAATCATTTGAATTGAGTTTCATCTTCATGCCCTGTGGAGTTCTCTTGCGTTGATAGACGAGCCGCCTCGCCTTCGATGCCGGAGCGGCTGCATATGTTTGATGTTCGACTAAGGGGAGATGTTGTGTGTTGGTGAGGCAAGGGCGCTACGTTTATTACTGCCATGATGTCCCGAATTCCTGCTGGACCTTCTATGAAGCTCAGGCCCGTCCCTCCATTGGCTCGGGGCACTTTCGCAAATAGTCAAGGAGCACTGAGACCTGGGCCGTCGCCAGAGCCAGACATGAATCGGCACCGCCGTAGTACATACGAATTGTGCCGCTCACCTTGTCGAGGATCCAACCACAGGGAAAGACCACGTCGCCCACATCACCTTGGCGCTCATAGGGCGCCTCCGGAGCGAAGATCCAATCGTCGCTACGACGAAGAACACGGCACGGGTTTTCCAGGTCCAGCAACGCCAGCCCCAGACGATACAGACAGCCACCGGCGGTATGCCGCACGCCGTGGTAAAGGATGAGCCAACCTTCCGGTGTTTCCAGTGGTGGAGGGGAGAGACCAATCTTGTTGGCGTCCCACCATGCGCCACGCCGAGCGTGAAGCAGGATTTGGTGGTCTCCCCAATGAATCAGATCTGGTGAGTAGGAAAGCCAGATGTGGGCACCTGAGCTGCCCGCGGAGACCGGTCGATGGATCATCGCATACCGACCTCCGAATCGACGTGGGAACACCGCGGCATCCTTGTCCTCGGGCGGCATGACCGGGCCCAAACGGGTAAAGGAGGTGAAGCCTTTAGTTCGCGCGAGTGATACCAGCGGGCCACTCGGCGAGAATGCGGTGTATGCGATGATCCATTCCTGACGATCTTCAACCCAGGTCAGGCGGGGATCCTCCACGCCCCACGCCTCCTCGGAATGATGCTCGAGGTCGGGGGCAAAGCTCGGTTTGGAATCAATCTGCCAATTAGTCACGCCGTTGTTGCTGCGTGCGACGGTTAGGTGTGAATGACCCCGGCGGTCTTCGACGCGCACGAGCAATACGGTTTCATCGCCTATCTGACAGGCACCCGCATTGAACACCGTGTGGGCCGGATAGGGCCAGTCGTCTGCGCAAAGGATCGGATTCTCGGCATGACGATTAAAAAGAACTGGGTACAAACTCGGACGCTTCGATTCACGATACATTTTCGCTTTCCTTGGGTGCCAAGTACTCGTGTGGATTTGTGATGTGTTGCCGTTCGGCAGTCGAACCGCCATGCAACTTGGTCAGTTTGGCTTGGACCTCGGCGTACTGTACTTCAGTAAGCAGGTATGCCAGCGTCGATTCCGCTCCCTGATTTCGATTGACGCCGGATACCTGGAGTCCGTCGTAGCTTGCCCCTGCATCGACATCTGCGATCAGCAGCCCCAGGCTATTGCGACCATGAAACCAACCGCGCGCCCGATGGAAGGTGGCCAGATAGTTCTCGTTGCCGAGCAGTGTAAACGCGGCCAGTGCGGCGTCGGCCATTGTAGCGGCTTCCACCGGTTGTTGATCGTAAAGCGATTTTGCTTCTCCATGGGAATACCAACCGCTGTTCCCCACCGGCCAAAAGAGATTCTTCGCGGTCGTTTGTCGGTCGAGGAAGGCGAACGATGCCTCTGCGACATCGAGAAACGACTCATTCGGCCAGCATTGCGCTGCGACAAACAGTGCGTGCGGCAACACGGCGTTTGCATAGGTCATTCGCGACTCGAACCACTGCCAAGCCGCTCGTTGAGAACGCTGAAAACACTCCATCAGGTGTTGTGCGGCCGTGTGGGCCACGCATTCAAGGGGTTCGAGGTTCTTGGCTCCCGCCGTCCAAAGATGACCCCAAGCCAGAATGACATAGGCCTGCGCCCGGATGCTTCTCAATTCGGAGAGCGTGGGCAGAACGGCCTCGATCAGCTCCTTAGCCAACACCCGGAAGTCGTCCGGTAGACTGCTGCCTAGCACTTCGGCCAGGGCGCGGACCGCTTGGCCCTGACAGTCGCCGTCGCTGTCCGTATCCAACCAATGTCGCTGATAACTTAAAAGATTGTGAAATCCGCTGCCGGGGCGACGGGCATACTCCAACAAGCTCAGGTAATTCGTCACCCGGCTTAACATGCGATCCTCGGGACATTGACACCATAATTGGGTGCAGAGCCGCAAGGCTCGGGCGTTATCGTCAATCGTATATCCGCTGTCGCGGCGAGGTACGCAATAAATGGCGTGCTGAATAAGTCCGGTCGAGTCCGTCATTCGATCAAGGTGATCCAGCGCGATCGGGTGCGGTAATTCCATCACAGGCCTCCGTGAAAAACCGCGGCTGAAGTGCTCTTGCGACCAAGAGTTGCCGGCATCGCAAGGAATGGGAGGTCTGACCTGACGGAATTGGACGATGCAACCTCGCTGAAGAACTTCAAATACGCGCGGCCCACGTTGGGCCACCGCATCGGCTTGGCGTATTCGTAGGCGCGCCGACGCGTTTCGATCCGGAGCACATCGTCACCCAAGAATCGCAGGGTCGCATCGGCGAGCGCAGCGCTCTTCGCAAACGGCACGAGAAGGCCTCGTCCGTCGGCCAACACTTCTTCGGCGTACAGATAGGGCGTGCTCACGATCGGCCGACCTGCGGCCATCGCATACGCCAGCGTGCCACTCGCGATCTGATCTTTTCCGGCATAGGGAGTGACATAGACGTCACACGCCTGTAGGTACTCGAGAAGGTCGGGCAGGCTCAGATACTTGTTTACGAATCGTACATTAGCAGCAACGCCCAGCGACTTGGCCATATCGGCAAGGGATTCGCGGTAGACCTCGCCCTCGTGTCGTTTAACCTGCGGGTGAGTGACGCCGACAATCAGATACATGGCGTTGGGAAAGTTCGCAACGATTTGCGGCATGGCTTGGATCATGTGTTCCAAACCCTTGCCCCGGTTGATGAGACCAAAGGTGCAAATGACTCGGCGGCCAGTCAGCCCCAGACGACTCTTGTAATCCTCGTCGTGACCTTGTTCGACCGACGGGACGCCGTGTGGGATGACTCGTACTTTCGGATTGGGCACCCCATACACACCGGCCAACAATTTCGCGGCGATGTGGGTCATGACCACAATCCCCTGACTGTGTGCGGCCAGGTGTCGAATGATTCGTCTCGGCAGCGGGGCCGGTTCGGTCATCAACGTATGCAACGTGAGCACGATCGGCTTGCGGCACGCGAGCACGAAGTCCAAGACGCCGGCACCCCACTCGCCGGGGAAGAGTCCGAATTCGTGTTGCAAACTGACCACGTCACACGGGCCATCGTTCACTGCTTCCGCGGCCTGGCGATAGGCATTGGGACGGCTGTTGTCGATGATGTGGACGACGCGAGGATCGTCATAGTCGTGCGATTGAGACTTTTGGATCGCGGCCAATGAAGATACCGGTGCCCGCGCAGCCAAATCCAAGGCGTCGGCTGAGTCCCTGGTGAACGTGGCCAGGCCGCATTCCTCCGGTGGATAGGTTGATACAAAGAGTGGTCGAACGGTTTTCATTGTTGGTCTCTCTGCGATCGCAAAATCGATTTTCATTTGAGCGCATCGGTGTTTGGGCTTTTGACCGCCATGACGATCAATACGATTCCTCCGGTCAACGCAATGCCTCCCAGGATCGGTGACAATGGCAGGTCCTTTGTTGTATCAGCCGTCAGTTTGACCGAACCGATATCCACCACCGTCTCGCGCGAGATGTAGCTGATTTTCTGCCAGCCCAGTGCCGCCGCCCCGAGTACGGCAAGCAGGATTCCGGCGATGAAAAGTGATTGTTTGTTCATCATAACATTTCTTTCAGATTTTGTCTAATATTTTTTCACGCCATGTGGATGACCGCTCACGGCGAGAGATCGATGACATCCGCATGGGCGCTGACTGAGAACGGATCAAAATTCAGAATAAGGGCGTCGCCGCAGAAGAAATCGTCGGGATTGAAGAAGTCCGTCCCCGTCAGATCAAACGAATCGACCAACTCGCCGGTTGCCGGATCGATATCGTCTTCACTGATCAATTCGACTGCATCGAGACACGGATACTCGATGAGCAGGGCTTCGCCGTGATATACGTAAATGCCCTGTAGATCGCCGTCGGCGTAGTATTTGATGTAAATGTCCCAATCGGTGTCGTTTTCGAAGCCGAGCAAGATCAGGTTGGGCAGTTCTTCAACAACGATGTCCGCCGCGGGGTTGATGATGATCGTTGCGCTGGCGTCAATGTGAATCGTATCTCCCTGATTCACCAACACGGGCGGCAATTCCTGTGGTCTCGTCTGAATTAAACTGATCGCGTCGGCCAACAGTGCGGCAATGTCGTCGCCATTAATCGTGATCCCGCAGCCGGCGATCAGCATTGCCGGCAGAGTGAGAACCATCCCTGTCGTAAATTTTCGCATGAGCACTCTCCTTCGCGTATCACGATCCAAGCGTGATGCATTCGACTTCACTGTCGTTTCCGGTGCATTCGATTCTCAAATTGAGAATCAGATGCGTCCCGTAAACAGCAGGAGAATCACAATCAACAAGACCAATCCCAATCCGCCGCTGGGGCCATAACCCCAGCTTCGGCTATGCGGCCACGACGGCGCCGCACCCAAAAGCATCAGAATCAGAATAACGATCAAAATGGTGCCGAGCATTGCAAGTCTCCTTTAAGAAAGGCGGTGTCGGGTGTCATTACGGGGTACGCCCCCTCAGCGACAGTAGGCTCACGAGCCGACCGCTGGCGTTTTTCAGGCCGCCCGATGATTGTTTTACTAAGTCGCTGGATATGTTCTTGAGCGTCTGCCAGCGTTCCCACCACATGGGTCGCTGCGCTGCAACCGATACGTTCCACCGCCTTGCCGAGGTCGCCTTTGGCGCCCCACAATCCGACGACTAGATTCGCATCCTCAATCCGACCTCGCAGTCGCTTGCACAGGTAACGCGCATGCGTTGCGGCGGCGGGAGACACGGCGGAGATGCAAACGATGTCGGCGTTGCGTTGTTCGTTCAGGTCAACCCGCTCGCTTACCAGCGCCGCAATTGAAGCGACATGCACCATGCACCCTTGCGCCTCCAGCAATTGCGCCAACATCGTCCCAGCGATTTCATCCGCCTCGTCGTGTGCAGGTATGCATAGGATGGAAAGCTTCGACGAATCCGTCGATGTTGCGAAACTGGGATTTGCATCGACCGGTCCCGTTCCCGCGGCGGTCTCTTTCGTCTGCATTGCCAGTTGACGTTCGCCCAGTTCCTCGATCGACGCCCGCAGGCTCTCGAACATGAATTTGTGCCGGTTCTCCTCAAGGTCACCACGATTCCAATGCATCCCGGTGAGCGCCAGCGCTGGTATGAGCACAGTGTCATAGACTTCGACGAGGGGACGTTGTTCAACATCATGCACGAGCAATTCGGTCGCTTCTTCCTGGTCGCCGGCGAGTAGACGTTGATACAGACGTGTCTTTGGCTCAAAGACAGGTTCATTTCCCAAGAGCGTTTCCAAGAAGGATAGTTCCGGAACATGTTTTCCAATCACCAGGAGACAAACGGTCAGCGGCATTGCGAGGAGCAGCCCAACCGGTCCCCAAAGCCATGTCCAGAAGACGGCGGCCAATAGAACGGCCACCGACGACACACCGGTGTTCTTGCCATAAAACCATGGTTCCATGACGTTATTGCTGAAGAGTTCTAGAATCACAAAAAGTCCAACCGTCAGGATCGGGGCAACCCAGCCCGTCGAAATGGCCAACGACAAGCTGATCGGCGCCGTAGCGGCAATCCAAGGACCGATGTATGGAATGAACCTCAAGATGGTGGCCAGGAATCCCCACAGGATCGTGTTCGGCAGGCCGATGAAGTAAAGGCCGACTCCGACGAGAACTCCAAACGTAACATTGATGAATAGTTGCACCAGGAGGTAGCGGCTCACCCGCGAGGAGACGTCTTCCAGCGCCTGTGTGGTGACGGTCACTCGGCCTCCCCCCACCAGGCGAATGAAGCGATCGCGCAAGTCATCGCGTTGGAGCAGGAAGAACACCACCAGAACCACGATAATGCCGGCAGAACCAAACACCTCAAGCAGGGAGCCGAACATTCCACCCATTACTTGCAGCGCGCTCGCCGGTGTTGGAATCACGCGAACCGACTGGGGTTGCTCGTCGCCCCCTTGCGATTCCACTGCCGAATCTAATTGCGAGAGATTCTGGCCGAGATCGAGTGTGGTTTTTCTCGCCCGATTCATCGCACTACTCAGGTATTCATTCATCGAATGTAGTTTCGCATGAATGTTGCTCTGATACTCAGGAAGCTTGGGGGCCAGATTGATCATTTGAACCGACGCCGTCCAAGCCGCGATCCCCAGCACCGTGAAGGCGAGAACGGCGGTGACCAGCACGGACGGAATACGGCCCAGCCTCCACCGCTCCAACCAATCACAAATGGGGGCCATTAGGAAGCTGAGCAGTAGTGCCAGTATCAATGGCACCAGCACACCCTTGGCCAGGTAAAGAACTGAAATGGCCACGGCAAGGGAAACCAACGTCAACATCCAGGTTGATTTGGCGAAGTGGTTAAGGGAAGTCATGCGATCATCTCCGGCGATTCCTTTGAATCGCCTCGCCTATACAGGCCGCCGTCCTTGAATGACCCTGAGCAACATGACGATGAGAGCGACCACCAGCAGGATGTGAATGAATCCGCCAAGCGTGTAGGAAGTCACTAGTCCCAGCAGCCAGAGAATCACGAGGATCATGAAAAGGGTCCATAACATGGTTTCGCTCCTTAATTGGCGTCTGCGTTGAAAAGACAACTGACGCCCTGTTTCCTTAAACTGTTCCGTTCTCACACGCGGAAATATCCGCCGAGGCGTGTGGCAAAGGCGATTCATCTCGGTCCTTGGCAACGACGGTCGCGGCCAGCAAACCCTGTACCCAGATTTGTAGAATGCCCGTCAGCACGGTTCCCAGGGTTGAGACCAAGAAGGACTTTCTTGGCTTCGCCGTGTCGTGTCCCGGCTGGGTCGGTTGCGATTCTGCCTGTAAGCTTGGCCGTGATTTCTTGGGATTCGTTCCCCGCGAGGGGGTCAACGCAGTGCCCGCGACAAACCCAACTGCGACAGCCGAGCCGGCGACGCACCATGGATGCTGTTTTACGCAAGTGCGCATACTTATCATTCCACTCAGCGTTGCTTTCATATCATGCAGGGTTTGGTTCATGGCAGCCTTGGCATTCACGGCCTCATTCGCAAGGAAGTTGCGTTCAGTTATTCTCTGATGCAGCGGACGCTTGGTCATATACATTGCGTCCAAATTCTGCTTGCTCTCCAGCTTGACGTTTCTCATATTTTTGAACCGTCCTTTCCCGTGAAGCACTCTTTCGCCTGGCCACCAGGTAGCACACACCAATTCCGAGGCAGGCCAACGACAGAAATCCGGCCGTGATCTTGCCTGCCCACAATCGACCGCCGTAGAGCTGACCCAATCCTTCTGCTGTTCCACTGAGCATGAACCAGTTCGCGGTCACGATGAGCCCAGCGACCGCCACCATGCCCAGTGAGGCCAGCACAGTCCAAAGCACGGCATTTCGTAGAGAGAGCTTGACCCCGTCGGATTTGGCGGTCACGTAGTACAGAAAGTATTCTCGCAACTCGCGAAACTGCTTTAGCAGAAGTTTCAGTGCGTCAAGCTCTGTTCCCTCCCGATGTTCCGGGTCATCAGTTTCTTTCGGCGTCCGCTTTTCTTCGGCGTGCGCGTGTGAGTCTCGGTCATCTATCATGACAATGCCCGTCCAGAAAACGCCGCTCAGCGACGCATCCAAAAGCGGCCCAGCAGCAACCCGACGCCTGCCGCGATCAAGATGGACTTGAGCGGCCGTTCACCGATGTATTGCTCGACGCTTCGCTGTACGTGCTTCAAGGTGTCTTGTCCCTCTTCACAATACTCAGCGGCATTTTCTCGCAGCTGTCCGAGCTTCTCTTCGGCGGCGTCCTTGGCGATTTCGCCCAATTCCCGAAGGTCTTTAGTCACTTCCTTCGTTTGTCTTCCCAGCCGATCACTCACGGACCGATGAGCGCTGGCGCGATTGCCCGCAGGTGTTCGTTTTGTGTGGATTGCTCCATTTCCGGTTGCCATAATCTGCCTTTTGCAAGTACATGTGCGACATCGTGTCGCGTACTCTAGTTATCAATCGACTTCACTTTGTCCCTGGCCTGATTGCCAAGGTCCGTTGTCTTTTCCTTCACGGTCTCCGCATCTTTTTTGACTTTGTCCGGGTCCACTGTGAACGTGAACCAGCCTCTGTAAAACCCAACCACGGAGATGCAGAGCATCAGCACTAGAAAAAATGTTCCCGCTCTTCGCATTCCGATCAACTCCTCTATCGCATCAGTTCACCATCCGATTCGCCGGCTTTCGCTCCCTAGGGTTTTTCCTTTGGCTTCTCTTTCGATTCGCCCTTGGGTTTTTCTTTGGACTCACTCTTCGGCTTGTCCTTGGATTCCGCTTTGGGCTTCTCCTTCGGCTCTGCTTTCGGCGGATCAGGTCTTGGCTCCGGCTTTGGAGGTTTCGGATTCGGCTTGGGTGCCGGCTTCGGGGGATCGGCCGGCGGTTTTTTTGTTGCCTTGGCAGGTTCCGATTTCGGCTCCTGCTTGGTTGGCTCCGACTTTGGCTTCACAGCCGGCTTCTGCGGTTCGGTCTTGGGCGGGGAGGCTGGTTTCGACTCGCCAATCCTTGCCTTGGGCTGTTCGGGCCTCTGGTCTTCTTTTCTCGGTGTCTTCTCGCCTCTGGTTGTTTCGGTTTTACCGCCAGACTTTCTCTGCGTCGGCTCGATCTTGGGATCGGGCTGAGGGGCCTCGCGCGTTTTTGGTGGAGCCTGATCCTCTGTTAGTTCATTGACCGGCCTCCCCACAATCGACGACTTGGGCAGTTTCAATTTGACCGGCTCGGATTGTTTAGAGGCGTTCTCTCGAGATAGTCCGGTCGCATCGCCGTCCACCTTCCGCCTATCTTCGCGCGATTTTTGGACCTCGCGTCCCCGCTGAGCAAGCTGGAGTCTTTCGGTCGCATCGACGGTCTTGAATTTGATCGGACCGTCCTTGCGTTTTGCCAACACGTCAAAGGACGCGGCAACTTCAATTCGAATTTCTCCCGGCCTGGACACGCGCGTACCGCGTTCGCGTTGCGCCAGTAATGTGCGCGGCGGCCTCGCGTCTACAACATCGCGGCGGTGTGTAAAATCATCCCTGTCACGGCGATCCCAATCGCGATCCTGGCGATGCACCCATCGCCGATGTGAATAGATGGGGTCGTATCCATAACTGCTTGAATGATAGGAAAACGACGCAAAGAATCCCGTGTCTCGGTAACGATTGTCGTAATAGTCGCCGAAGTAATAATGATGATAATGCGGTCGCACGAAGAGTTGATCACTGAATACGGCAAGGTTGATCACGAACGATGGTGAATAGTGAAAGTCCCGGCGTGTGTAGACGCTTGTCTCAAAATAAACCGGGGCGAAGATGACGCCGCGGCGCTCCACCGGATAGTCCCAGTAGCCTGCGGAAAAGACGTAGCCGCGGGGTGCGCAA
Source organism: Planctomycetota bacterium (assembly GCA_038042195.1). Classification (GTDB taxonomy): domain Bacteria; phylum Planctomycetota; class Phycisphaerae; order UBA1845; family UTPLA1; genus JACRIM01. Next base: position 69,490 of record JBBTET010000012.1, read on the forward strand.
ACGTAATGGGCGGGAATCCAATCCCAATCCGCTCGCCCCACCTCCCAGTAGCCCGGCCTCCATGCGTAGCGGCCGTGATACCGGATCCAACAGCCTGGCACCCAGACAAAATCAGGCGAAGGCGCGGCGATGTTCGGCCCCACTTCGATTGATTCGGGCGGCTCCGGCAGGTATTCCGTTTCATTGACCAAGGCATCGGCCCAGTATCCGGATGTCCACTGATAGCCTTGACTGGTTTGCCCCCAATATCCCGGCATCCACTGTCGTCCCGGCGGCAAAGCGCGCCAAACTCCGCTGACCCAGAGGAAATCATTGCGATCGTCATCCCATGCCCAATAGCCGGGGATCCACGTGACATTGGCCCCGTCCGGTCTTTGGTCAGGCGGCACTTCCTCGATGATGTCTCGTGGCGCATTCGGAACCACGATGCCCGGCTCAGGATTGAATGTAATTGTCTCAGCAAAGGCCTCATGCACGGGTCCGCGCGTCAAGACTTCCACGCCCGGCTGGCCATCCGCCGGGCCGCCTGATTGAGCGCGTGTGGTGTTCGTATGGAACCCGACAGCCATGGATGCCAGAGAGGCGATCATCCACCATTTGGTAACCTGACAGGTCTTCATGTTCATTCTCCCGATAGACAAACAGCATTTGTCTGCCTCGTGCACTTGTTCATGTCGTTCAGATCATCGGACTAAGATCCGCCGCCGTCAGCGAGGCGATCAGTCCTTCTTGATCTCGATAACCTGCTTATCTTTGTCCCAGAAGCTCTCGCGGCAGGTAATCTTGTTTCCGCCGAGCAGCCACAGTAAGACAATAACCACCAAAATGGTGCCGATGACGCCGAGCCAGTTCTTGTCCATGATTATTTTCTTTCGTTTCAACGACTCTGTTGTTAACTATTTCCGATTGCCTCGTGATTTAGGGTGAAGGCGTTGTTATCGTATTGCTGTCCAACGTGACCGCACCGTTTCGAGCCAACGCTCTGCCGTCGAGCGTTGCGCCGGTCTTCAACGTAATGGACGTTAGAGCCAGCAGGTTTCCCTTGAAGATGCAGGTTGTGTCAAGGGTCGCTGATGTGCCAATCTGCCAATAAATGTTTGAGGCTTTTGCGCCGCCGCTCAGGATTACCTGGCTGCCGGGGCCCGTGGTAAGCGTTGATCCCATTTGGAAGATGAAGACTGCGTTCGCGTCGCCCTGGGCGTCTAGCGTGACGTTGTTTCCCGGTCCCGCTCCAGACATCAAGACGGACGTCGAGTTTGTATAGAGGCCCGGGGCGAAGGTAAGCCCTCCCAGATTCCCGGGTAGAGTTTGGGAATCTGTGGATCGTCCCTGGGCGTCAAGAAATGCGGCGGTCAAGTCGAGTTTGGCCTGTGCTGCGGTTGGGTTAGCCGCGTGGATCGTCCCGTTCACTGCTCCGGGAGGAAATCCGTTTACCGTGGCACTTGGACTGACTCCCAAGTCTCCATTAAGTATGGTCGCGCCCGCGTTGTTGGATACCGCGGAGCCGGCCAAAACCGCGAAACCGGCCGCCGACCGGAGGTCTACGGATGCTTGGGCTGGCGTTGTCGGGTCGGGAGCCACGGATGTTCCCGTCGTAAAGCTCCAAACGAAGTTCTGGGCCAACGGGTTGCCCGCCATGTCCGTGGATCCGGTCAGGATCGTGGCGGTAAATGTCGTGCCAGGGGCAAGCGGAATCGTCGGCGTAAAGGTCGCGATGTTGCCCAGGTAGGTCACTGTGCCTAGAACTGGTATGGATGCTGCCGTCACAGTAAAGTTGACTGTCGTGATGGTGGATGGGTCCATCGCCTCGCTGAATGTTGGTTTGATATTCTGATTCAGCTTTACATCTGTCGCTGCATCGGAAGGAATTGCCGAATTCACCGTGGGAGCGGTGGTGTCTGGGATTCCCAGGAACGAAAGCAATCCACAGCCGGTTGTTGAGACCAACGGCAGCAATGTAATAAGCAAGACCGTGATCGTGGTTGATGGCTTCATACTTTTGGCGGACATTGTCTTTTCTCTTTTCTTCTACATCTCGTGGCAGAACACTTAATCAGTGTCGAAAGTCTCGTGACTTAGGGTGCAGGTGTTGTCACCGTGTTGGACAGCAATGTGATCTGGCCCGTGGTACACAACAATCTGCCCTCGACCGTGGAGCCCGTCCCCAGCGAATTCGATGCTCCCGCCAGCACGTTTCCCTTAAAAGAAACATTCGTTCCCAGCGTCGAGGAGGCGAAGATCGCCCAATACACGTAGGACGCCTTGGCACCGTTGATGAGCAAAACCTGGGCGCTGTTGTTTACCGTGAGTGACGATCCAATCTGGAAAATCCACACGCCATTGGCGTCGCCCTGGGCGTCGAGCGTGAGCGTTCCACCGACGGCGATGCTCATTGTGGACCCGGACGTATAGACGCCGGGTGCGAGAACCATTCCGGTTATGTCGTTCACCGTTGTGCCCGGCGGTCGCCCGGCGGCATCAACATAGGCGAGGACCAGGTCGGCCTTTGCCGCGGCGGCCACTCCCCCTGGATCGTTCGCATAGAGCGTCCCATTAATCAACGGGTTCAGGGCGGAACAAGGAGAACCGTCACCCAAACATGTTGCGGTGGGGCTTAGCCCAACATCCCCGTTGATCGTGGTCTGTCCGGCGGAATTGGAATTGGTAAGCCCGGCACCTGCCACTGCTGCAAAGGTGGAGAGCGATCGAAGATCAACAGGCGCTTGAATCAGCGTCGTACCTGTTGTGAAGCTCCAAACAAAGGCGCTGGCCAGTGCATTACCAGTGAGGTCAGTGACGCCGGTCGTTATTCTGGCTGTATAGCTGGTATTTGGTGCAAGATCGGTCAACGGCATAAATGTCGCGATGTTGCTGGCCGAATCATAGGAGACCGTGCCTGTGATGGACATCGCGCCCGGCCCTGTCACCGAGTAGTTTGCGATGGAAATGGTCAAGGGGTCCATCGCCTCACTAAAGGTCGCATTGATTTTCTTGTTAATCGGTACATCTGTCGCCACATTGGCAGGGTTTGTGAAAACCACCGTAGGCACCGTCGTGTCCGCAGTCGCACCCGTTGTAAACGTCCATACTGTGTTAGATGCCAGCGCATTGCTGGCCAGATCCCGAACCGCAGTGGTGATCGTGGCCGTGTACGCCGTATTCGCTGCAAGATTGCTCACGGGTGTAAAGGTCGCAGTCGTGCCGACCGCGGCGTAGGTCACGGTGCCGGAGACGGGAGTTGCGCCGGGACCGACCACAGTCAGACTTGCTGCGGAGATCGTCGATGAATCCATCGCCTCGCTAAAGGTCGCCGTGACTTTCTTGTTGATCGGCACGCCGGTCGCTGTATCGGCCGGGTTTGTGGATACAACGGTTGGTGCCGTCGTGTCCGCAGTCGCACCCGTTGTAAAGCTCCAGGTGAAATCGCTCGCCAGGCCATTGCCATCCAGGTCGCTTGCCCCCGTGGTCAACGTGGCTGTGAATGCCGTATTGGTTGCAAGATTGGCTGCGGGGGTAAAGATTGCGATCCTGCTTGGGACGTCGTATGCAACCGTTCCGGTTACGGAGGATGCGCCCGGCCCCGTCACGGTGAAGGCCGCGTCGAGGCTTGACGGATTCATCCCCTCGCTAAACGTGGCGGCGATTTTCTGGTTGATTGCCACGCCCGTGGCCGCGTTGGCGGGGCTGGTGAAAATCACGGTGGGCGCAGTGGTATTTGGAGTTCCGCAGAATAAGTCCGCGAGTCCCGCGAGCATGATTAATCCACAGCCGGCCGTAGAAATCAGGGGCAGAAATGCAATGAGCAAAAACGTAATCGTGCTACTTGTCTTCAATCGTCTGGCGAACATTTTTTCTCTTTTCTTCTGTATCTCTTTTCAAGACCGGAGGCGGACCGAACTCATGGCTCAATCAAGCAGCGGACGCCGCAGCGTCAGAACCCGTTCCTTGACCGCTCGGAGGTGGCGTCAACAATTCACGAACCATCGGATGGTCAGCCAACTGGCTGGTGTTTAACCGCATGAGATCGCCCTTGAGTTCTTGAACGTGTCCTTTCAACGATCCGAGCGGAACCATCCGGAGGACACCGAGCATGCGAGGGGGTGCGAAGATGACCAATTGATCGATCTCGTACTGACCTGCTTTTTTCTGAAGCCATGCGACAATCTCGCCGGCGAAACGACGCTCCTTTTCCTCAACGTCGTGCGTCCCTCCGGCCCCGGTCTTTGGCCGCAGGTGCTCCTGCTCGGGCAACGCCATCGCGAACGTGTCATATTCTTCAATGTGATACTTGCCCCGCCGGGTCAGGCTGCACGAGAGCAGCCGACACGACTCCGCATCCGTCAAGGCGAACCATGCCTGTTTGAGTTGTTCTGCGTTTGTCATCTTCATCGGTATTGTCCTGGTGGCTATGCTTGATGCCGCCTTTGTTTCAGCCCTCTACTGGAGGGTTATTTCCACTCGAACATCACAGTCGACGTTCCACTTACACCACCGAAACGGTCGTCGTTCTTGAGATAAATCTTGTAATTCCCGTGCGGAAGCGTGTCGGGGAAGAACACCTGGATTGAGTTGGCTGTTAGACAAATCACTTTCGACGAGGTCACATTCGCTCCACCACCCACCGGCACGGCCTGCACTTCCGGCGGCCCGGCATGTGGATGATCAAGGCTCGCATTTCGAGCACCTGGGAAGATTCCTCCACCGAGGATCGTCATCGTAATTTCGTTGGAGAATTGCAGACGAGTCGGCGGCGAGATGGCGTCAATGCTCACTGCCGGCGCGTTCACGGGCACATTGGCCGCAGCGTAAGCAACCACATTGCCGACACCGGCCGCGTTCCGAGCCGAGATCTCAACGGTGCCGGTTGTCGTCTTACCATCCACGCGGCGCACAGGGATAAAAACTTCGGGCCGGGGATATGAGAACTGAGGCGTACCGACCGGTCCGCCGTCAACGGAGATGGCGGCATGGTCCAGTCCGTCCAGCCCACCACCCGGCTTGGTCCCTTCGACCAGCACGGATTCCAGCGGCATTTTGCCGGTGGGCGTGATGGTCTTAATGGTCGGTCCGCAGCCGGCGGTCAACGCCAGAGGCAGCAATGTCATAAGCGCTGTTGTTATCGTGGTGTGTGTATTCAAGCGTCCGGCAAACATTGGTTTTCTCTTTTCTTCTGCGTCTGTTTCACAGACTGAAGGGTGCTGAATTCAGGGCACTCTCAAGCGACAGACTCCGCGAGTCCTCAACTTCAGCAACATTTTGTTCATCTGACTCATCCTCGCGGGACAAACAATCCCTGAAACGAGTTAGTCACCTTTCTTCGACCACCAGGGAACTCGCGCCACCAACCCCCCTCCGGGGGCCGGTGACCGAGTCCGACTGAATTCCACGCGACCGCGCAAATCGCCGAGGCATCATCGGCGGGCGTCTCGCCCTCAGGAGGCGGGCCGTCTATACCTTCCACCCAGGAAAGACAGCACGGCAAGAACGAGGAAGACAAAGACAAAAATCTTCGCGCCTTCATAGGAATAGCTCGCAACCCCCCCGTAGCCCAGGAAGGCTGCAATCAGCGCGACCACCAAAAAAATGACAGCTAACCGCAACATGGCCAAGTCTCCTTCATTCGATGCCGGGCTTTCTTCGTGAGTTCCCGGTTGTGCGTTGTTCAATTCGTACATGAAACGCGATGCGTAGCTTCCGAATCAGTGGCTGCCAGTGCGGGAAGGCAGATAAGGGCGATGCCCTCCCGCACCAGATCAGCTCAATATCAACCGCCAATCGAGGCGGACTTCGTGGTCGGGCTCCAGACGACTTGACCGTCTTTACCGATCCAGCACAGATCGCCATGGGTCTTGACCTGAGCCAAGCCCTGATGGAAATCGTCCGCATGCTCATAGGTAAGTGGGATCATGGTCGTTCCATCGGTACAGATGTAGCCCCACTTGCCGTCGCGCTGAACGGCAGCGAGTCCTTCATTGAACGCCATAGCGTTTTCGTACACCGGGTTGACCGTCATCTTCCCGGCCTTGTCGATAAACCCGAGTTTGCCGCCGACCTTTACGCACGCGCGACCGTGTGAGAAGCCCCACGCGCCGTCGAATTGCGGCTCGATGACCACAATGCCCTTCGCATCGATGTAGCCGCATTTGCCGTCGCGCTTGAAGGAAGCGAGACCCTCGTTGAAGGTTTCCGAGGCCTCATACGTTGGGTTGATCTTCATGTCACCCTTGGTGTCAATGAAGCCGTACTTGCCCTTCCACTCTCCGCCGGCCTTGACGCATGCCAGACCGTCAGAGAAGTCGGCCGCTTCATTGAACTGCGGGTCGATCACGATCTTCCCAGTCTTGTCAATGAATCCCCACTTCTTGTCCTTCTCAACGCGGGCCAGCCCATTCTTGAAGCAACCGGCGTCGCTGAACGTGTAATCAATCACCAGGCGTCCCTTGGGATCAATGAACCCACAGGTCGTGCCGCCGATTCCCATCGCGCCTTTTTTCTTGCTGACCTTGGCGAGGCCGTCGGAGAAATCCTCCACTGCCTCGTACTGTGCCTTGATCGCCCATCGGCCTTCTGTGTCGATGTAGCCCCAGACGTCATCCTGCTGTGCGGCCGCGAGGCCCTCGGAGAAGCGATGTACGGCCTTGTATGTGGCGGGGATCTTGAGCATGCCCGTCTTGTCGATGAAGCCGCTCTTGCCATCATTTACAATGGGATAGAGGTCAGTTGCTTTGACACTCTGTGCAGTGGCGGCGATGGTCCCGAGGACACACGCGGCCGTCCAAAATTTGCTTGTCTGTTTCATACATTTCTTTCTGTTTGTTTCGTTGGCGGAGTCGTTGACGACCGCGCCGATTACCTAGTCGTACGTTTTCAAACCGCTGTCACCACAGGCCAATTGCTCATGACGCCGTCATGCACCTCCGTTCGAGCGGTCAATGTTGTATTCGCCGCGGACGTGTTCCCATTCTTCCGCCCGTTGGAGGGAAACATCTTTATTGACCTCAAAGCCCAGCCGGACTCGTCCATCTTTGACCTCGAGTACCGTGACCTTGAGCGATCGCTCAGGGGTGTTGAACCCGTCAACGATCACTGATTCCGCGTGCCGTCTTGATACTACAAACATGGCTGAAACTCCCTGTTTATGCTGCCTGGATCTGTCCATTGCCGCTCCAGGTGCATACTGGCACGCTGCCGGCGAGGAGGAATACATGGACTTTGGTTCCCTGTTCGGACAACTTCACCACCACGGAGGTCGTTGCTGCGACATCGGTGGTCGCCCGGAGCACCTCCGCCCCGGTGATCCTTGTGATCTCCCGCCGGAAAGGGCCAGTTGCATTGGCGATCAATTGTTGGTGGAAGGCCTGCACCTGAGCGGCGCCAGCCGGACTTTGGATTAAGGCCTGCTCTGCCGGTGACAAGGCTCCATGCAACGTGATCACCAGCGTCTGATCGCTAATGACCACGGTCACCGACTTGGGAGCATGGCCCGTGGCCTGCAATTCAAACGCGCTGGCCGCACGGGCGATCTCCTCAGCCATCCTTGAATGAGACTCGTTTATCATGTTGATCACTCGCGTTATCCGCGTCCCTGACTTGCCCGGACAATCCGGAAACCTGTAAAACAAAAAAAACCGACGTGACCGAACACCCGGAGGTATTCGATCACGTCGGTTTACTCATCAACGAGCCTCCCGCCGAAGCGGGCTGCCCTTTATTTAGTCGTCCGACGACTTGTTTTCATTCTCTTGCAGCACCCGCGATTGGTTCACGAGGGCTACGCTGTACGGTGGGATCATAGTGTGTATCGTTTGGAATACAAGGGAAATCTTGCAAAATCTTTTCTAAAGATAAAAACGCCGTTTCTGACACGAATATGGCGGTATTGGCATGAATTCGGTCAGTACATATCGTAAACACATCAAGTGCGAGTGTGAGGGGGCGGATGTGTTCACGCGGTTCATTGGACATCACCGGCATCCTAATCGGACAATAAACATCGAGGTTTTGCATCATTCGTGGCTTGTCAAAGACTGAACAATTTGCTTTTGGCCTCGGGGCAATGACGACGCAACGCTCATGACTGGTGAGAACCTGGCGATCATTTCCTTCGGCGGGTCGTATTCCGTCATCAATAGCGGCGCCACAGTCTTGGCCGCAGCGACGGGATGCAACGGTTGGATGCCCAATTGATCCGCAAAAAAGGCTGCGGCCGTCTGTGGAATGCGCCCGTGACCCATGTGCTCGATCATCATGGAGCGAACCACACGGAACTCGCGAGCCTGATACCACGCCACGGCCTCCTGCGATTCACGCTTGCATGCCGCAAAGTCGCCGTCCCCAATGAAAACGGCCACGGGAATGCGGTCGCGGTAAAGAGGCACGTTGTCCTCCACCATGAGTTTCGCGGAGAAGTTGGAGAGTCGCGTCGCTACACAAAAGAATCGGTCGGGAAAACGATTCACGAAATAGTGCGCCAAGTAGCCGCCGGACGACCAGCTCGTCGAAAGTACTTTCGTCGGGTCGGCGGCTGTGGTGGAGAAAATGTGATCCATGATGGCGAGGACATTTCGTTTGTCCTCCAACACGTAGTCATGCTCCTTCGTCAGCGGAAACTCCATGAACGAGTCGCAGGTGTGAAGCTCCGGAGCACAGACGATGTAGCCGTACATGTCGGCCTGTGCCTCCCACTCGCGCTCTTGTGGATGTGCGTTGTCGTAAGGCTTCATACCGTGAAAGGTCATGACCAGCGGCCATTTCTTGAATGGCGAGACGGGACGCCGCCCGTTGCTTTTCACATAGTCGACCGGCAGGTAGAGGTGATACCAAGCCTGTGTGCTCGGCTCCTGAATGCGTGCGTAGGTTCCCAGGCCGCGCGGTTGGGGGATGGCGCAGCCTGTGGGCACCACGAGGCCGAGAAATACAAATAGCGACAGTTGTTTCGTGCTCATTCTTGGTCCGCGCTTTCGAAGATGGAATTACATTCCGTAGGTGAGCGGGTCGAAGTCCTTCTCCGTCAGCCCCGCCTGCATTCGGATGCTGCGATATTCGTACTTGGCAATCAGGTGGCTGGGATGTCGATCGACGTCGGAGTAGCAATAGACGGCGACCGGCACGCGATATTCCTTGTCGATGAACATCTCCACTGTGCGATCAGGATAGAGGCCGCCTTCGACGGTGTAAGGAAGATGCCGCCGGATCACCCACACCGGCCGGTCGTCGAATTGGCTCTCGCCACGGAAATCAAGCGTAAGCTCGCCTCTGGACTTGCCTGTCTCACAAACCGTGATGAGCCGGTCGAGGGTCTTCTGAAATCCAAAGTCGTCGATGCATCGTCGCGATGCCTTTCTCGCCAACCGCCCATGGATGGGTTGCTTAAGGCTCTTCACAAATAGCCGAGCAAGGATTCCGGGCTGGGCAACCGCCAGTTCGCGATCATCGGGGTTCGTGGCTGTCAAATCAGTCCATCGCCCCTTCACGTAGATCGCGCGTGTGGCAAGGCCCGGATTTCGCTGCCATTCCATATAGACGCTGTAGGGGGCGTGCCTGAACTTGACCTTGATCTCCTGCTCTTTACTCATGCCGGCAGGCAAAAGCTCCTGCTTCATCATGACGCATTCATAGTCGATCACATCGCGCAGATGCTCCGCCCGCGCCACGATCAACGCCGCCAGCGGATCGTGCCGTATCAACGCCTCGAATGGATCGGCGTTGACCGCCTCTCTTGCCATCACAACCGATTCCTGTAAGACAACCGGCGCATCCGGCCCGGCGTTCAACTGGTACTGCACACAGAGGATGGTCATCAGCAACAAGCCAACGAACAGCCTGGGTCCGCGCCGAGAAATCCACGCCGCCAGGGTCGATCCGCTCTTGTTTATTATCATGCTCGTCATGTTTATCTCCTGTTTCCAACCGCCCCGTTGGACCAAAAAATGGGGCAAAAAAAAAGCCGACGTGATCAAACGCCCGGAGGCATTCGATCACGTCGGCTTACTCATCAACGGGCCGCCCGCCGCGGCGGGTTGCCCTTTATTTAGTCGTCCGACAACTCAATTCCGATGTCTTCTTCGCAGCGTCCTGAATCATCTGGCACTGCGAGTTAATTCATCATAGCGACTGTGCTCGTCATTTTCAAGTAGTCGTTTTGCATCACGCTCAATTGGAGACACCGTAACTCGTCTATTGCTTATTTACGATCCCGGGGGCAACAAAATCGCGTATCCAGGACGCCGAACTGATGTAACCGGTGTGCCCACCATCGTTTCCATTCTGTAAATTGGCCGACGACCATTCGATTTGCGTCAGTTTCTCATTCCTGGTGGTAAAACCGAACGTGGCTGCTGACGGCCCAAAAACGCCGTCAAGCGTTCCCAAAGCAACGGTAACTTGGCTCGAAAGGAAGTCGATCGGCGACCAATAGACGACGGCCCCTCGCGTCGTACACTTCAGCATCGGGTCTAAATCATAGGCCGGCGACACGCCCGGCCCCAACATGATGACCCAGTCCACCGAGGTATTCTCAGGCATTGCTTCGGCAACAAGAATACACATCATGGCGCCACCGGAGAATCCCAACAGAGTCACCGGGCTGCCGGGGTGTTCGGCGGAATAGCGGGCGATCCGATTCGCCTCGATCGTGGCCCACGGGCGTTGTGCTGCCAGAAATGTCGTGGGAATCAGGAAATTGGCTAGCGGCATTCCCCACTGCACCACCTCGATGGCATAATCAATCCCCGCCTCGCGCAATCCTTCATGGACACCCACCATCTCCGTCGTGGTGTTCAGAGCGCCGGGGTACATGACCACCAACCCTTTATTCAGTTCCTCAGGCGTGGCCATGGGCGGACGCCAGAGTTCACATCCTGAGACCAGGATAAAAGCGGCTGATAGCATGAGTCTTATTCGATTCATATAGGTTCTGTTGTCATCTGCCACCGCGCGCAAAAAAAAGCCGACGTGGCCGAACGCCCATAGGCATTCGACCACGTCGGCTTACTCATCAACGAGCCTCCCGCTGCTGCGGATTGCTCTCTATTTAGTCGTCCGACGACCTGAATTCAATCTCATAGCGAAGCCCGCGAATGGTTGGCGGGGATTACGCTCTGTGCTTGCATTATAGTGCAAGGCGCGTGGAAGGCAAGTAGATTCCTTGAACTGCTTGCCCCACCGGGGGGGGGGGTATAGTTTCAGCGATTTATTGGAAACAACGAGACGACGATGATCCGTGTGTTGTCTGTTCAAACAGTCATCCCCCGCGTGGAGCCTAAATCGGGAAGCGGGGCAAAGTGGGTGTCACCATGAAAACACAAGGTGAAATCGAATCCGCCATTTGCTTGGGAATCAGCCGCTTCGAGCAGGAATACATGGGCCGGGGGCCTAAGGACATCCACACCCACCTCATCGGTGATCTCCTCGTCGTCCGCCTCCACGGCGTCTTGACCGCAGCCGAACAGCATCTGGTCCAATCGCTTCCGACCGCGAGTGGGCGGGACTTGCTCAAGCAGGTGCGCTCCCAATTGGTTGAAGCCGCGCGGCCGGTCATGGTCGCGATGATCCACGAGATCACCGGCGTCAAGGTAGTGAGTCTTCACCACGACATCAGCACCGTCACCGGCGAAGAACTCGTGGTCTTCACCCTGGCCGAATCGCCGCTGGTCCGCGATGCGAAGAAGAAATAGGTCCGAGGCCAGCCTCCCTAGCGTTCGGTCACGTTTTATTCTGCGGGTTGGGTAGAACAAAGTTCCACTTTGTTCCCGTTCAAGTGCAAAGCGAGAGCTTTGCACTACCCGCAATCCAGCCCGTGACACACCACTAGGCCTAATGGCGGTCGTGACGGCGGTCGTCACGACGTTCATCGCGACGATGGTCATCGTGGCAACGTTCCTCGACGATGACATCCCGACGGTACGGGCCTCTGTCGCGCTCAACGATCACCGTGTGATCGCGGACTCTTCCTCGGCGCTCGCCGCAGCCCGTGGTGAGCGCGAAAGAAGCGATCAGCCCGTACGCGACCAAGTTGACGATTAGAAAACGACGTCTCATTGCTTGCTCCTTGAAAAACGGCGGCACGAGCGTCTCGTGATGGTCACTCCTGCTTAGGCTGCTCGTTCTTGGCCTTATCATCCTTCACGTTTTCGTACACCTTCTTGCCGACTACTTTGCCGGCTGCCATCGCCACTCTGCGCGTTGTCAGTAGCGCACACCCCGTCTGGGCAATCAGGACAGCGGCGATCATCAACATTACGAGGAGGCTGCTTATCCGTTTCATCGTTGTCACCTGCAAGCCCTGCAACACAGGGCCCTGCTTATTCCACCACATCACGACGTCGCGCCGTGCCGCCACGAACTCCGCTATCGCAAATACTTCGCCAACGCCTTTGTTGCCATCCGGGTTCATAGACACCTAATATCCATGCACTCTCGATTCCTAGTGGCCGGGATGCGAAGAAGAAATAAGGCGCTTCCGGGCGCTAGTAATCGGCGAGCGGGCCGGGGCTAGCGAGTCACCGTGTGTCCGCCGGCCGCCCCGTCATCCACCGCCGTGTCACCGGACTGATCGTGCGGCACATGAACGAATGCCGTTGCCTCGACGGTGTTCCCGGACGAATCCGAAACCTCGAATCGAATGCCATAGACGCGACCGTTCCCATTGCCCTTGCGCTCGACCCGGATCGAAAACGTAAAATCGTCCACGATCACGATGTCCCCGGTCGTGTCGCCGTCGCCCGTGCCGTTGTCCGGCTCATCGCTGTAGATATCGAGGATGATCCCGACGTCGTTCGCATTCAGTACACCTTGGCAAGCGTCGACCACGGACGCGAGATCGGCCAGCGTCAACGTCTGCATCTGGTGATTCGGCGGCCACAGTTCTCTTGCCGTGTATACTTCCACCACCGGCGGCGTTGTGTCCACCACCGTGATGGTCCGGGCCAAGCTCGGGCCCGCGTTGCCGCACGCGTCTATGGCTGAGTAATTCAGGACATACACGCCCGGCGTGTGCAGATCCAATTCGCCCGTCACCGTCGGCTGGATCAGCGCATCACAATCGTCGCCAATGGTCACGGCGGATTCCTGCCACTCCGTGCCGCATTCGACCGTGATCCCCGGGCTGCCGTTGAGAGTCATGGTCGGGGGCGTCGTGTCGCCGTTCGTCGTGTAGGTGGACGACGTGCTTGCCGCATTGCCGCATGCGTCTGTCGCCGTCCATTCGATCGTCGCCGTGCAATTGCCCGGCGTCGCGGAACGCTGCGTTGTAATGGTCGGATCGCCGCAGAGATCCGTCGCCGTTGCACTGGCGAGCCATGCCGCCAGCGCAGCAGCCGCGCCCGGATCGCCGCACGTCACGCTAATCGGTTGCTGTTCGGTCAGCGTCGGGTCGGTGGTGTCGACGATTGTAAACGTGGCGGAGTCGCTCCCCGAGCTGCCGCATTGGTCCGTCGCCGTCCACGTCACCGTCACGGCCCCCGCCGCACCGCAAATCGGAACGAGAGCCTGGAAGTCGCTGCTGAGCGTCGCCCCACCGCATCCATCGGCGACGGTCGCGCTCAAGCTGAGCCAGGCATTCAGCGCCGCTTGGTTCCCGGCTCCGTCGCACTCAACGGTCAGATCCGCCGTAGCAATGACGGTCGGCTTGGTCGCACCGTTGAGTTTCAGGAAATCCTGGCAGCCAACGACGGCCACCAAGCCCATGACGGCAAATCCGCATAGAGCTCGTGTACCTGGCACGGAATTCCAAAGTTGATTTCGATTCTCCATCTGATCATCTCCTCGTACTGGGAACGCATGGAGCGTTCAAAACGTAGCCTTCAATTCCAAAAAAAAAGCCGACGTGGTCGAACACCCGGAGGCATTCGATCACGTCGGCTTACTCTCTATCGAGCCTCCCGCTAAAGCGGGTTGCTCTGTATTTAGTCGTCCGACGACTCTGCTCGCGGCAGATTGTAGCGCTCGAATGGAAAAAGTCAGATATTTATTTATTTTTTCGGCTCCGGCGCACGAAGGTTCGGCCCATAGGGTCCAGGGATCGCTTGAGTGAGGGAGGCGTCCCTGCCTGCCTTTGTCGATACCTCAACGAGCCACCGGCTCCAATCGCTTGCAGAACCCCTCATTTGGCCTCGGTTTACTTTTTCCGCCGCCGGCGTTACAATAGGTGTTGTGGAGTGCGATTACTGAGAAATCGCCTCCAAGTCGGAAGATGAGATGAAGGGCTTTTCGCTGCGGCGGGAAGCCTGTCAACGAGTAAGCCGACGTGATCGAATGCCTCCGGGTGTTCGACCACGTCGGCTTTTTTTCGTTTAGTCCAGATTGCGGCGGGCGTTCTCCACCAGTGAATCCTCCCGGGTATGGTTCATACGATGAGTACGCCGAAGGCAGCAAAGCGTATCACAGTTAGTTTTCTCGTCAGATCGAATGGGACCGCTCGAATGACCGGATACAGGCGTTGTCAGCATGATTAAGCCCGCATACTCGACGACACTTCATCTGCGCTGGCGCACCCATTGGCTCGTCGCCGTCGCGGTGCTCTGTGGCTGCGCCCATCAATTGATGCCCACACCCAATTTATTCATCGGAAGCCCCGACGACCCATTCGCCGGCGTACCTTCGGCGCTGCAGACCAATCGCGTCGATGTTTTGTACGTGACCGACCGCCTTGGGGAGGATGATAAAAAAGGAAAGTTACAATACGGCTTCGAGCGATGCCGATCGCTTTCGTTCGGGTCACTCATCGTTGAGATCGACAGCAATCTATCGTGGGACCGGCTGACCCGCGAAAGCCGTACACAAAACAGGCACTTGGCGTTGCCGTTATCGGGGGGGCCGCCTCGGCGTCAAGGCCAATTTCCCGAGACGCCCCCGCCCCACATCGCCGGGCAAGGCTCCGGCAAGCTGGATCCAAAGTATGTACAGCAACTCGATGATGCCCGAAACGCCCTGGTAAATGAAGTCAGCCGGCGTGTGGCGCAGTATCCTGCCCACAAAGAAGCCACGGTGTTCGTGCACGGATACGACTATTCCCTCAATGAGGCTGCCTTTGTCAGTGCCGATCTCTGGCATTTTTCAGGCCGTCGCGGCGTACCGATCGCGTACAGTTGGCCCAGCGGGCAGAAATACGATTATGACCGCGAATCCGGAGAGTTTACCGTCTATCACTTGAAGCAGTTTCTCCGCGCGTTGGCGTCGTGCCCCGACCTTGAAAAGATAAATATCGTCGCACACAGCCGAGGCTGTGACACCGTCCTGTCCGCAATTCGTGAACTCAATATTGAATCGCGTGCCGCGGGAGAGAATACGCGCTCGCAACTCAAGCTGGAAAACCTCATCCTCGCAGCCCCGGACCTCGACTTGGGCGTCGCAGGTCAACGGATCGCCGCCGAAGGTCTCTTTTCCGTTTTCAAGCGAACGACCGTCTATGTCTCCACGCAGGATATCGCGCTGAGCTTGGTCACCTGGATGTTTCAAAGCCGGCGGTTGGGCGCGGCCCGCGCCAAAGACATGGACCACGGCCAGTGGCGCGTGCTCACCGAATCCGACCAGACCCAGGTCATCGACTTACGCCTCCCACGCGTCGGCATGGGCCATTCCTACTTTCACACCGACCCCGCGGTGAGTTCCGACCTGATCAGGATTCTGCGCGACGACCGTTCACCGGGATCCGAAAATGGTCGTCCTTTGATTCATCGCGAAGACGGGTTTTGGGAAATTCGAGAAAATTACTTGAAGCCCGGCTTCCCAACGGCCAAGAGGAAGCATTGACCATGGAGGCGGAAGCGTTGCCCGATTCAGCGACGCCTTCGCCACGACCAAAGCCTCGGAAATTACTTCGAGCGGCGCTTTTTGTCCTGATCCTAATGGTGCTGGCAGGTCTGACGATTTGGATGGGGCTGGCGGTTTGTTATGCTGACGTTCACGCCCCAACTCCGCGAACCGGTCGCGCCCTGCTCGTCGGCCTGGTCGCATGCTGTGTCCTGATTCTTGTGCGGCCTCGTCGGATCGCGCTGGCCCTATTTGCCCTGCTTTTTGCAGGCGTGTTGATATGGTTCGCCTGTCTGCAGCCTTCGAATCAGCGCGACTGGAGCGAGGATGTGGCGGTTTTGCCGGAGGCCATCATTGAAGATAACCGCGTCACCTTGAGACATATCCGTAACTTCGAGTATCGATCCGAGCAGGACTATTCCCCCGCGTATTACGATGCGACGTTTGATTTGAGCAGGCTGAGGTCAATCGATTTGGTCGTCTCATTCTGGTCGAGTCCGCTGATCGCCCACACGCTGCTGAGCTTCGGATTTGATGAGGATCGCTATGTGGCCATCTCCATTGAGACGCGCAAAGAGAAAACCGAGAGCTATTCATCGGTCCAGGGCTTTTTTCGACGGTATGATTTGATTTACGTAACGGCCGATGAACGAGACGCGATAGGCGCCCGCACCAATAGTCGCGGTGAACAGGTCTATCTCTACCGGCTCCGCATGTCGCGCGACAAAATGCGCCGCGTCTTTCTTGATTATGCGTGGAAGTTAAACGCACTGCGGAATAAACCCGAGTTTTTCAACACGCTAACCAGCAATTGCACGACCGCCATGTGGGAACATTTGCGATGCACGCCGCCGGATCCGCCGCTCTCCCCGAGCATGATTCTGAGCGGATACACGCCCGAGTATGCCTATCGGATCGGCCTGATTGACCACAGCATGCCATTCGACCAATTGGAACGACGTAGTCGCATCAATGACTTGGCGGTGGTGGCGGACCACGCCCCTGATTTTTCAAAGCAAGTCAGAAGGCGGCTGATCGACCCGAATGGGATGTAGCTATTTCAATCGGGAATCGACAAAGACAAATGGCGGGCAGGCGAAGGTCGAGTTGCGCCAAGCAGACTCTGGAAGGATCGATTGGATGTCCCCGGAGCATCGAATCGGGCCTCCACGACGCTCAAACCAGCGCCGAAAACGACAGAATGCTCGCGAAATGCCTGGAATCGGGGACGCTGAATTTCTTATTATCGCCTGTTGGCGTTTCGGCTCGGCCGGGCAATCAGACAAAGGAAAATGTCAGTTTACTTTGTCCTCTGCCGATGTTACAATGGGGGGCTACTGGAGTGCGATTTCTGAGAAATCGCCTCCGAGTCGGAAGATGAGATGAAGGGCTTTTCGCTGCGGCGGGAAGCCTGTCAACGAGTAAGCCGACGTGATCGAATGCCTCCGGGTGTCCGACCACGTCGGCTTTTTTCGTCTACGGGCGCATCGGCGCGAGCGAACCCAACGCGTTTGCGCGCTTGGGCGGTGCGAAGTGAAGTCGCGAACAGGAGCAGAGATCATGCACGGAAAACGTCGACCCATCCCCAAAGTGGCCACCCAAATCGCCGGGCTGGATCAAATCCTGGAGGGCGGACTTCCCCGGGGGCGGACCACGTTGGTCTGTGGTGGACCGGGTTCCGGAAAGACGGTGCTGGGTCTGGAGTTCCTTTGTCGTGGGGCGATGGCGGGGGAACCCGGCGTGTTCGTGACCTTTGAGGAACGAACCGAGGCCCTCCGCATGAACGCGCAGTCGATGGGGTGGAACCTGGCGAGCCTGGAGAAGGCCGGCAAGATCGCCATCATTGAGGCTCGGATGCCTGGAGAAGAAATCCGTTCCGGTGATTTCGATATTCAGGGAATGCTGGCGATCGTGGGCGGACATGCCAAAAGGATCGGTGCCAAGCGAATCGTGATGGATGCGTTGGACGTGTTGCTGCGGGTTTACGACGACGCGAAGCGCGAACGCGACGAATTGTTCAGGCTCCACGATTGGTTGGTTGACCGGCGGATGACCAGCATCCTTTCCGTGAAGTCTCACCGCGACGACTCCAATCGCGAGAATCAATATGAGTTCCTGGACTTCATGGCGGATTGCGTGATCCGCCTCGACCATCGAGTGGTGGGACAGGTGGCGACACGCCGATTACGGGTGATCAAGTATCGTGGCTCCGGCTTTGGGACCAACGAGTATCCCTACGTCTTTGGCGAGCGTGGGATCGTCCTGTTTCCGTTGACCACGGCGGAACTGACCCATCAGCCGCTGGGGAAAAAGGTCTCCACGGGATTGAAGGGGCTGGACCTTATGTTGGATGGAGGCTTCCGCCGCGCCTCCTGCATACTTATTTCGGGCAATAGCGGCGCGGGCAAGACCACGCTGGCGAGCACGTTCGCCCATGCCGCCTGCCGTCGCGGCGAGCGGGTGTTAAGCCTGAATTTCGAGGAATCCAAGGAGGCGTTGATCAGCGGAATGCTGAGCGCCGGGATCGACCTTCGTCCATCCATTCGGTCCCGAAAGCTGCTGGTCCAAACCGCCATGCCGGAGAGTATTGGCTCGGATGGTCACCTGGGGCGCACCATTCTTGCCCTCGACAGCTTCAAACCGGATCACCTGATCCTCGACGCCGTCTCCGCCTGCCTCCGCATGGGGTCCGAACAAGCAGCCTTTGATTTCATGATGCGGCTGATCAGCGTGGTCAAGGAACGAGGTATTACCAGCATCCTGACCAACCAGGTCAACGACGAGAGAGGGGGCGATGAAGAACTCAGCGGCATTGGCTTCTCCTCCGTAGTGGACGCGGTCGTCCAACTGCGTTTTGTCGAGACTGAGGAGGAGGTCAACCGCCAGATCTTCATCGTAAAGTCCAGAGGCTCGGCGCACTCCAATCGCCGCCAGAGGTACGTCATAACGGACCGGGGCATCGAGTTCCCCGACACACCACAACCCCCATCGGCTCTGGCGAGGAAGGTCAGTCGGAAGGGCGGTAGCAAATGAGCAAGTCGCCCAAAGCAACGCACCGTTCAAGGAATGGACAGCGCGGCCATTACCAGCTCCGGCTGTTCATGGCGGGCAACGGACCGAATTCCGAAAAGGCCCTGGCCAATCTTCGTTCCCTTTGCGAGAAGTATCTCAAGGACCGCTACACCATTGAAACAATTGATGTGGTGAAGGACTTTCAAGCAGCGGTCCGGGACAACATCTTGGTCACCCCGGCGTTGATTCTGGTCGCGCCGCATCCGAAGGTGACGATCCTGGGAAACCTGAGTGATCTACCCAAGGTTCTCGCTGCACTCCGCCTGTCGGGGAGCGAGTCATGAGTAAGGCCAAACCGAGCTATGCACAGCTCGAAAAACGCCTGGCCGCCGCGGAGCCGATCATCGAGGCGTTGAAACGCCAAGAGGTGGATGCGATCGTTGGCGAGGAGAAGATCGCGTTCCTGCTGCTCCGCAAGGTCGAGAAGGCGTGGCTGGCAAGCAGTGCGGAATTTTCCGCCATGTTCAACCTGGGCGGCATCGGCATGATCCAGGCCGATGCTCCCGCCTTGTGCATCACCCGGGTCAACCCAAAGTTTTGTAAAATGACAGGGTATACATCCGAAGAATTGCTCACCAAGTCTTATTTGAGTCTCGTCGGTCCTGAGGATCGCTCCACAGTCATGAAGAAAATCGCGCGGGTGCTCCGCGGCAAGGCCGACTCATGGTCCGTGGAGCGACACCTCGTACGCAAGGACGGAAGCGTCATTTGGGTCTGTGTCAACGGGACCGCCCTGCGGGATGATGCCGGCCTCATGGTCAGCATCATGGTCATGATAGAGGACATTTCGGATCGCAAACAAGCAGAGCAACAGCAACGCGATACCGGCTCAATGGGCGGTAGGCCCTCAAAAGGCAGGGCTAAGCCGACAGTGCGAAAGAGGGCACCGATAAAGAAATCCCGGAAATCTGTCCGTCGGAGTTCCTCCGACAAACCACGACCGCCATCGCGATAATCGACGACGACATGAGGGTCGTTTCGGATCGGGTCGTTGCTCATACTGGCCCGTCACAACGAACTGGATAGCATCAATGGTTCTGATGAAAACACAGGGAGAAATCGAAGCTGCGATCAGTCAGGCGATGTCCCGCTTTGAACAGGAGCACATGGGCCGCGGCCCCAAGGACGTGAGCACCTGCCTGATCGGTGATCTCCTCGTGGTTCGACTGAAGGGCGTTCTGACGGCCGCCGAGCAAAGCCTCGTCCGGACGCGCCAAGCCGACAAAGGACGCGACCTGCTCAAGCAAGTGCGGACGCAGTTGGTTGAAACGGCTCGGCCGATCCTGGAAACGATGATTCAGAACGTCACCGGCGTGAAGGTGTTGAGTCTGCACCACGACATCAGCACCGTCACCGGCGAAGAAATCGTGATCTTCACCCTCGCTGATTCACCCTTTTTTCGAGCAACGAAGAGAAAATAGATCCGGCCGACCATCCCACGTGTCGTGGCGAGTGAACGATTGCTTATTCAAATGACAGTTGGTTCAGTCGCCAGATCGCGCGACGTTGGTTCGCTGAGTGCTGGGCGTCGCAATGCTCTTTGAACCGATGAACGAGCGATACGTCTCGCACGAGGGCTTGGGCACCAATTCGCGGGTGTTGGGATCGAGCGAGAAAAGCCCGAACTTGGCGGTGTAGCCCTCGGCCCACTCGAAGTTATCAACGAGCGTCCAGTGAAAATAGCCGCGGACGTCATAGCCGGCGCAGCGCGTCCGCTCGATGGCATGGAGATGATCGGCAATGTAGCTCTGTCGTTTCTGGTCCGTTTGATCAGCGATGCCGTTCTCGGTGATGAGCATGGGCTTGCCGTATCGATTGGACACGGCGACGATCTCTGCCTCCAGCCCCGCCGGGTCAATGATCCACCCCAGGTCGCTCACCTTTGGGCCGGATCGGAGCGACTGCGCGAGCCGGGCCAGAGGGGACGCCACCTCGCTGAAGTAATAGTTGATTCCGATCAAGTCGCAAGCATCGACGATCTTGTCGAGATGATAATAGTTGTACTCCACGCCCTTGGTGTACCAGAATCGGCCGAAGTCGAAGGCATCCGGCTTCCAGTGAATGATATTCTCGATGGCCACGATCCGGGCGCTCGGTTGCTTCTTTCGGATGAGCGCCGCCGCACGGTGAAAGGCATCCGCTTCGATGTTGAGGGTCTTCAGATATCGTGAATAGCTCGCCCTTCCGCCACCGGGAGGCAACGCGCCGACCAAGGCCCCGAGTGCATAGGTGTTCGGCTCGTTCTCAGGTGCCCAGAGGTCGACGTAAGGCGCGAGCGATTCCACCATCCGCGCGACGTACGGCTCCCAGTGCGACTGAAAATCGCGATGCAGCCAGCCGTGGTCTTCGGGCGTCTTCGCGGAGAGCCACGCTGGGAATGTGAAATGCCACAACGCGACGATCGGCGTGATGCCGGCCTCGCGAAACGCCTTGCACATTTGCACATAGTGCCCGATGGCCGCCTCGTTAAACCGGCCCGGGGTTGGTTCGACGCGGGCCCATTCGACGCTGAATCGGTAATGCGTCACCCCCAGGCCCTTCATCGCGGCGAGGTCGCGCCCGAATTGGGAATAGCTCCCAACGCCATTGGCGCGAGGGTACTTGATGAAGCCGGACTCGTAGGCGAGGTCCCAGTCCGTTTTGAAACCGAGGTTCTCTTCATCAGGTCCGGCGTCTTCAGTTTGATAGGAAGAAGACGACACGCCCCACCAAAAATCGTCAGATAGGCTTCGAGAGATAGCGGCTGGTTTGGGGGTGGATGTCCTCGCAAACTTGAAATCGCTGCGCGCCGCGCAGCCCGTGAGAATGATCAATAGCGAGGTGCAGCGGAGCGATTTCATTCAATAGACTTTCGAGCTCACACGGGCGATGCATCATACCGCCGAGCCGAAATATAGGATGGGATGCGCGGCCACTGATTTGAAATGCGTGAACAACAAATCGCTACGGCACCAGCGTATGCGTGAACGCCACTACGTCCAAGCCGTTAACCAGGCCGTCATGGTTCATGTCCGCGCGGCAGGTCGGCTTGCCCGTGAGGACGAGCGCGACAAAGCCCGGAATGTCGACGGTCTGAATCGTGCCGTTGCAATCAATGTCGCCCGCAAGAATGCCGGGGCAGGCCGGGCCTTCGCAATCATCGGGGATCATGTTGCCGTTGCAGTCGACCTCGCCGCAACTGTCGATCACGCCGTTTGTATTGCAATCGAGCGCGGGGTTTCCGATGATGTCGCATGTGTCGGGAATCAGATTCCCGTCGCAATCCACACTAAACCCTGACACGAGATCGCAACTGTCGGGGATGCCGTTTCCGTTGCAATCAGGATCGAATCCCGACGCCATGTCGCATCCGTCCGGCTTGCCGTTGAGATTGCAGTCGAGAAGACAATTGCTCACGCAGAAGAACGGCCCCCCCGGTGCCGGATTACCGACCGGCAACTCGCACACGTCGAGCAACCCGTTTCCATTGCAGTCCCTGGTCGGGTCGGCTGTGATCTCGCAGGCATCGGGGACGGCATTTCCGTTGCAATCGAAGTCGCATGAATCGAGATTACCATTGTTGTCACAATCAAGGGCCGGGTTGCCCTGTATTTCCTGCCAGTCGGGGATCATGTTGCCGTTGCAGTCCGGTGCGGCCGGCGACGGTCCAAGGATCGACACCGTCATGTTCGTCGGCGCGCCCGGCTTGAACAATCCAAGGTCGATCTGGGCGTTGGCAATCGGCGGCGAATTCACGTCGACGCGGAAGTTGTAAAGTGTGCTCCATCGCAGCGCGTTCGCGTCGGCATTGACCCCGTGAGCATCCGTCGCCCATGTGAAGGTGCCCGCTGCATAAGACGACGACCAATCCGTCAGCGAGTACGGCTCGCCGCTGTGATAGTCCACGTCATGAAATCCCACGTTCTGCCGCGGCGTGTGAGAATCCAAGGGAATGCCAAACGTCCCGCCCGAGCGGTCGGAAGTGATGTTCTCCACGGCGTACTCATATCGCCAGAATCCGTTACCGAGTACTGTGACTTTCGCGCCGATGATAAACCGGCCGTCGCTCGGCACGTCGACATTCACGAGCACTACCGACGGATCGTTGTCCTGCCACGCTTTGATGCCCGTTGATTGCCAGAAGGTACCGCCCACCAAGCCCGCCAGGAAAATGTTGCTCCCAGCGGGGGATTCTCCAATCACCACGCGAGCGTACGAGTTGTTGTTGGTCCCGTTGCCCGCGGCTGTGTCGTCAGCCGTCATGTACTGCGCCTCGGCGAAATACAGCGCGCCCGCGTTCAAACTCGGACTAAGGTCGGCATCATGCACTTGCAACCGTCGCTGAATGTCGCCGCTCCAGGGCGGGGCTGTAAATGGATAAGGAAACACGCCCGTCGCGGCATTAATCTGCGACCGAGGACCAAGGAGGTTTTGCTGACCGTTCAAGCCCGCCGAGTATGGATCGGAACAGCCCGGAAATAGAAAACCCGAGTCCCCACTGGGATTTGAGCACAGTGCACACGCACTCTCGTTGGTCGAGGCAAATCCGTGCTTGAGCCAGGACATCCCGATCTGTTCGAAGCGGCCGCTCTTGAGGCGATACATGTTCTGGGCAATCACGGGGTGTTGACTGGTGTTGGCCACCCACAACAGCGCCGCATCGCCCATATTGCACGACGTGGTCGCGATCGAATACGAGGTAATGTCCCCCACTCGCGACCAACGACGAATGTCATAAATGAGCGCGACGGACACATCCGGTCCGACCGCCTGTGCCACGCCAGGAAGTGAGAGTAGCGATGCAACGACAAACAGAAAACGACGTGACAACGTCCCACCTCCCGACAAACGACCGCGTGTCACCGACCGGGCGCATCACGCCCATCATCGGTCTCCGCGGCCACACTACCCCTCTTAGATCGATCAATTATACGCTCTACACAATAGACACTTCCAAGCCCGGCGTCCGAAAATCGCTTAGCGGGATTCGGTGCAGCCCGGATTCGGGGCGGAGACTACCGATAGCCGAGGTCTCCAAGACCGGCCCCCGACTCAAACTGCCCGTCCCGCCATCCCATTGTCTGCTGCGTTCAGCCCGGTAGGATCAAGTATACATGCACCCGTAGCTCAGTTGGATAGAGCATCGGATTTCTAATCCGACGGTCGCAGGTTCGAGTCCTGCCGGGTGCGATTGAATTTTGAGCGACGGCGACTTACGGTATTCACACGGAGGTGAAATCATGAATCGCGTCACTCGTCAAGCTCGTCTCGTGTTAGCAACTGCTATCCTCACCATCTCATTCTCGACACATTCACACGCCACCAACGGCACCCCTTCATGGACCTTCTCAACAGTCAGCACAATCGACCCCGGCTATGTAGCCTCCTCACCCGATCTCGCCTTTGATCACTATGGCTCAGCATCGCTGAGCTGGGCCGCTGTCTCGACAGCAGCAGGCAACAACTCCGTCCGTCATTCCCAATTCTCCCCGCTCGGCCTCTGGAACCACCGCGAACTCGCCAACGGGCCGGGCCTCGGCCTGCGAACCTCCATTTCTTTCGATCGCTCCGAACGCCCCTCCATCGCCTGGGTCAATGACAACGGCTCCGTCTCCGGCCAATTCAACTATGGAATCAATCAAACGATCACCGCCTCCGGTGCCAACAACGCTCGCCCCATCGTTTCGCTCTGCACCGATCTCGCGGGCACTCTTCGCGGTATGTACAGTGGAGCCGCTCCCGGCGCGGTGTCCTCCATCGGATACGCAGGCTCCACCTTCAATACGAGTTCGCTCATGAATCTCTCTGGCGTCACCGCGGTTCTCGATTCGCAAATGATCGTGGACAACCGCGGACTGCGACACGTTGCCTCCCGCGCGGCCCTCTCCGTCGGCGGCCAAGGCGTCGTACTCGCTTCCGAATCGCCCGGCGGTTTTTGGTCATCCGGCACCTTCACCACCGCCGACTCCATCGACGGCATCGACATCGCCGTCGATCCCTCCGACGGTCGCCTCGCCATCGCATACACCACCTACACCGCCGGTACGTCGCGCCTGCAATACTCCAAGTTCAACGGTGCTTCGGTAGCCACAACCACCATCCAAACCAGCGGCGTCGATCGATACGAAGACATGTCCCTCGCCTTCGACGGCTTCGACAGCCGACCCGCCATTGCCTATGAACGTCGAACGCCCTCTACACAGGAACTCTGGTACACCTTTCTAAACGCCTCCAGCTCGTGGCAATCGGCGCCCGTCGACACCACCATCGTGATGGATGCCCCGAGCGGCCTCCCGCGCGCGCCCTCCCTCGCATTCGACGATTATGGCACCACCTGGCCCGCCATTGCCTATGCCAACCAAGACGTGCCCAACGAAGTGCTGACCGTCGCCTTCGACCCGCCCGCCCCAGAGCCTGCCTTCGCCGGATTGTTCGGCATGGCACTCGCGGCACGACGACCGCGCCGCAAATCCGCCTGACGATAGAATCCTCCAGTCGTACGCGATTTAGAAAAGCAACGGCGGCATTGCCGTTCCAAACAACATGACTCGACGGTTCAGACGAATGAAAGCTACGCACGCGATGGTCCGTTGGCTCCGACGCACCGGCCCCGTCGGCAGCCTCACCGTCGCGCTCGCCCTCGTCAATGTCGCCTTCTTCGGCTGCATCCAGTGGGGCGAGGGTTCGCGCTGGGGACCGCGCCCCATCGAAACCGCCCCGCCCACGACACAGATCGACCGCCAAATCCGCGTCCGACTCCTCGGCCGACAACCACGTGAGAGCTTCGACCTCTCCGTCACCTCGCCGTTCGCCATCGCCAACACGGCCACCGGCGCGACGATCCTGCCGGAGAATGCCGCCGTCGAAAATGCCGCCGTCCGGCCCACCGCTGCTCAGGGCATCCAACTCGGCGCGAAGACCATCCCCGCCGGAGACATCCTCATCACCCCCGTCCGTGATGCCTCCATCGTCATCAACGGTCAAACCTATCGCGGCCGATTGCGCATCCTTCGTCAGAACGGAAGCCTCATGGTCGTAAACCAACTCGACATCGAGGCCTACCTGCGCGGCGTCCTGCGCGGCGAGATTCCGCGCAGCTTCCACCTCGAATCCTTCAAGGCCCAATGCGTCGCCGCCAGAACCTATGCCCTGTACCAAAAACAAAATGCCCCCGAAAGCAAACTCTTCGACGTCTACGATGATGAAGGAAGCCAGATGTACGTCGGCGTGCGCGGCGAAGACACCGTCGCCGATCGCGCAGTGAAGGACACCGCCGGCGAAGTCTGTACCTGGTTCAACGGCACTGCATCTAACATCTTCTGCACCTATTATTCGTCAGCCTGCGGCGGCCTTTCGCAACCGGTGCGAAACGTGAAGCCCAACGACCCCGACGTCCCACCCCTGCGCGGCGGTGTCGCCTGCAACGACTGCACCAATGCGAAATTCTATCGCTGGGATCCCGTCAAATTCTCCCGCGCCGAGATCACCAAGAAACTGCTGGCCCGCTACCCCACCCTCAAGAAACTCGGCACCATCACCGACCTCGTCCCCAAGCAGCTAACCTCCGACGGCCGCATCGTGCGACTGGAGATCATCGGCTCCGGCGGCACGAAAGAAACCCTCCCGGGAGAGGACTTCCGTCTCGCCATGGGCGGCCGCGTCGTGAAGTCGACAAACTTTAAGATCGAGCCAACCAAGGACGGATTCGCCTTCAAGAACGGTCGCGGCTTCGGCCACGGCATGGGCCTCTGCCAATACGGCATGGACGCCAAGGCCAAGCGTGGCTTGGACTACAAGCAGATCCTACAGACTTACTATCCCGGCGCACTCGTCAAAAAGATGTTCTAGAAACAGCCGCCGATCGAACTCGAACCGATGACCTGCGGTTTACAAAACCGCTGCTATCGAACGTAAACCCTTGCGGCGCAACGAGCGACGAAACCCCCCCCGCCTATAGTCCCGCCAGATTCGTAGGGTGGGTTCTTCCTGAACCCACCTCCTTCGACAATCACGATAACTCGCGATTTGAATAAACGCCAATTCGCTGTGAATTCACCGAGTGATCCGTCATAACGACCCGCGCCGAACCTTACTCCACGAAACTCCGCGTCATCCGCGACCCCAAACCCTTCCCTCGCAACCACTTACGCAACAACTCACACCCACTGAAACAGTGAGCAAGATTAATTAGGTGTGTGTTAGGGAAGTGATTCGCCCGGTGTACCCCGCGCCTATCCCCTCCCCTTCAAAAAGGGAGGGCAAGGGTGGGGTCGCGAACGCGTACATACGCCGAAGTCATCGTGACCGTATCGCTGGTTCAGAAACCCTACGCCAGCAAACGCCAGCAAATGCCGGCTGTTTTTAAGAAATGGAATCGACCATGTCCCATATCCCAACCTACAACGGCGGAAACCAATCATCCATCCTGGACAAGGTACCTCCCGACCTGCGCATGAAACTCGACGACGCCATCCTCAACCGCCAACCCGCCAGCCTCGCCCGTTGTCACAAAGATTTCCAACTCACCACCTATGGCGTAAGTATCCGCGCCCTTCATCGCTACGCCCATAAACTCCGCGACCGAATCGACCTCAACGAGGCAGCCGCCCGATTCAAACCTGGCGACCCCAACGTGTCCGCCTTCCTGCCGCAATTCCTCGGTCGCCGACTCCTCGCCATTCTGCTCGACGACGAAACCGCCACCGCTGCCACCCTCCATCGTCTCACCATCGCATACAAAACCGCACACAATGTTCATCGAGGCACTGATCGCAGTGGTTAGAAACTGGTGCCACACCATGACCGGTTGGGAAACCGGTCCCACATGATACTTTCGTGCAGCAATCCGCCTATTATCTCGTAACGGCTTTGCCTTCCTACCGATTGCGGCCACAATGGCATCCTGTGATTACTGCTCGACCGCTTAAGACTATCGCATCGCGCGCGTGGAATCGATCGTGGTTCGGGCCGCACGAGTATCTATCGTTGCAGGCGCGGGCGGCGTGGCTCGGCGTGGGGGTTGTTTGTGCGAGTGTACTGATTATCGCCGCGCTCATTAAACCTGATGCACGAGGGCATGGCA
Source organism: Planctomycetota bacterium (assembly GCA_038042195.1). GTDB lineage: Bacteria > Planctomycetota > Phycisphaerae > UBA1845 > UTPLA1 > JACRIM01. The sequence goes on from JBBTET010000012.1 coordinate 97,373, forward strand.
CGCATGAGGCGCTGGGGCTGCCGCCTTGCAGTTTTGTGCTCACGAGCCGGTTGCCCTGCCCGACGTGTGGAATGACGACGGCGTATGCGGAGTTGATGCATGGGCATCCGTGGAGGGCGATGATGGCGCAGCCGGCGGGGGCGGTGTTGTGTGTGTTGACGGTGGTGGTGATGATCGCCTCCTTACGAACTGCGGCGCGCGGATACATGATGGCACCGAATTGGGATCGGGTCGGGCCGGTGCGGTTCATGCTGGGGTTCGGCCTGCTGTTGCTTGGCGGTTGGGGGTTTAAGATTGCTCATGGGTTGGCCACGGGGATACTGCCCTACAGGTGATTCGCCCATGCGCGTGATGACGGGACAACTTATGAGACGAGTACTCCTAGTTGCGACGGTCGTGCTGCCGGTGCTTTCTGGTTGTCAGGCGATGTATTTTCTGACGCCGGAGAAGGGTAAGCCGGTGAAGGCGGAGTACACGAAGATCGGGACGCAGAAGGTCGCGGTGGTGGTGTGGGCCGACCGGCAGACGCTGGACGTGGACCCTCAAGCCCGTCGGCGGATTTGCGACGCGATTGTGTATCACATGAAGAAGAACCTGGAGAAGGCGACGTTTGTTTCGGGGCGCGACGTGGAGACGTTGCAGGAGAAGTCGGGCCTGGACTGGGAGCAGATGACCAACGCGGAGATCGGCAAGAAGTTGAAGTGCGAGGTGGTGATTCGGGTGGACCTGTTGGAGTATACGGCGCGGGGGTCAGTGGCCCAGGAGCTGCGCAAGGGGCGGGTGCGCGGGACGATCAATGTCTATGAGTGCGGCGTCGGTAGCGGGGATGATGCCTCCTATCACACGGACATCGCCTGCACCTATCCGAAGGCGACGGACAAGCCGGTCAATGAGATGAGTGACGGTGATCTGATTCGTGAGACGGTGGTGGAGTTTGGGCAGGAGGTGGCCCATAAGTTTTACGATCACGAAGTTTCTTATCGTGGGCCGGGGAGTCGCTAAATGGCGCTGCGACGACTCATACATTCCAACCAAAGACTCGCTCGCGGGACTGGTAGGGCGCACATCGTTGCGCTGTTTTTGGGTTGCATGGTGACTCTCACATCGGGCTGCGTTCAGATGGCGGCCCTATGGACCAACATGACCGGCGGCGATTGGATTCCGGCTCAATTCACGTTGACCAAGGAACCGTTGCTCATCCTCATCGATGATCGCGGATCGACGGTGACGGAGCCGAAGGCGATTCGCGAGGCGCACAAGACCATCGCCGTGAACTTTGCAGAATTTAAGGTGAATCATAACGTGATCCCGTTCGAAGAGTGGCAACGGCTGGCCCAGACGGACAAGAAGTACAACCGGTACAGCATTCGGCAGGTCGGTGAGAAACTTGGCGCGGAGCAGGTGCTGTACATCAATGTCGAGCGATTCACGTTGCATGGCGAGCCGGGCGCGCCGGTGTTCAAGGGCGAGTTCACGGTTCGCGTGAAGATCATGTCCACGAATCGGGAAAAGGACATTCGCCTGTGGCCGAGTGAGGAATCCGGCAAGCGCGTCAGCGTCAGTTCCGCGCCGGTTCCGATTGACAGCGAAAAGTCCGCCTCGGACATCGCCAATGAACTCGGCATCAAGCTCGGCAAGGAAGTCTCCATGATGTTCTACGGCCACCGGGAATTGGAAAAGTGACGCACGTCCTGCACTTGATCGACGCAGCCACCGATGAGACGCAGCTTCAGACCGTGGCGTTGTTGCGCGGCAAGATGGCCACGATGGAGGGGTCGTCGAGTGTTTGCGCGATGGATGGCGTGGACCGCGAGACTGCCGCGAGCCTGCTGGGTGAGACGCCGCAGTTCGTGCCGCGCCGGCTGCTCCATGCGATGAATTGGGCACCGAATCTCGGGCGAATGGCGAGCGAGTGCAACCCCGGCCTGGTTCATGCGTGGGGGATTGATGCTGCCAGGGCCGCCGGCGCGCGGTTGAAGGGCGTGCCGATGGTGCTGTCGATCCTTGATCCGTCGCAGACGCGCGAGGCGGCGAAATGGGTGCGGGCGTTGGCGGTGGGAACCACGGTGGTCGCGGGGAGTCAGATCATTCGCTCGCGGCTTGTGACGGCGGGTTTGCCGTCGGAGCAGGTCGTTGTGATTCGCGCCGGCGTGGACTTCTCCGCGATCAATAATGCGCGAAGGTTGAACGAACGAAAGGAACTCGTCGGCGACGGCAGCCCGGTCGTGCTCATGCACGGTCCGGCCAGCGTCGGCGGGGGACAGTACTTTGGCGTTTGGGCGGCGGGCATCGTGGCGCAGATTCATCACGGCCTTCGCATTGTGTTGCCGTACGAGTCGGCGGAGTCAAGGCGGGTGCAGCGCTTCGCGAGCAGCATCAAGATGGGCGACGCGACGATGGTGCCGGATCGAAGTTGGACGTGGCCGAGGCTGTTGGCGTGTGCTGATGTCTTCTGTGCGCCGGCGATTGAGGAGATCAGTTCGGAACCGTTGGCGTGTGCGATGGCGTCGGGCGTGGTGGTGGTTGGGTCGGCGGTGCGTTCCATTGCGGAGATCATTGCGGATAAGCACAACGGGCTGCTCTGCAAGTCCGGCGATCCTCGCATTCTTGCGGGGCGGATTCTGACGGCGATTGAAGATGTCGAGCTGCGCCGTCGCGTGACGGATACGGCTCGGGGGCAGGCCTACGAGGTCTTCAGCGTTCGTGCTTTTGCGGAGAATTATCAGCGGCTCTATGAGAATGTGCTTGCCTCTCGTGCGCCGGGCGAGGGGATTGGCGATACGGCCATGGTGGCGTAGCGCCTTATCTGGTTTCTACGACAGTCCCTTTCGATTTCACGCCGAGTCTGTTCCGTTGCCGATCCAATAGGGTGAACCTCGAAGCCCTTCGATATCTGTACTTGCGCCGCGTGGTCGGCCCGGCGATTTCATTGCTTGGTGTGCGATTGGCGGATCGGCTTGCTCGCAGGCTGGGGAGGATGGTTCATTCGCTGGGGTCGCCGGCGCGGCAGGGTGCGGAGGCTCGGGCCGCGGAGTGGCTTGGGGATGCGAGCGCGGGGGCGGCCATTGTTGGTGACATGTACGAGCACGCCGGGCGGTTCTGCGTGGAGACTTTGTTTGCGTCGAGGCGGCTACGCGAGGCATCGTGGCGCTCGTATGTGTCGGTCACCGGCGAGCAGGATTTGCGAAAATTGGCGGAGTCGCCGAAGGGCTGTTTGGTTACGACGGCTTACTACGGGAGTGTCGGGGTTTTGGCATGGTCACTGGGTCAGTTGTTTCGGCCGGTGCACGTCGTTGCGGATCGGTTTGACCATCCTGCCTTGCGAGCGTGGCAGCGTGATCTGTATTCCCAACCCAACGTGCGCATAATCGAGCGACGTGAGGCTGCGCGGCTTGTGCCTGCGGTGCTTGAGCAAGGCGGCGCGGTGCTGCTCATCGCGGAGAATGAACGACCGCGCGGGCCGGCGGTGGCGGTGGAGTTTCTCGGGCGCACGCTGCGGTGCTATCCGACGTTGCCGAGACTCGCGCGATGGTTTGATGTGCCCGTTGCCGTGGTCACCTGTTGCCGGGAGCCTGAGGCGTTCCGATTCGACATGCGATTGCACGGCGTGGTACGTCACGATGCACAGAGTGATGACGAGATGACGATGCGCGAAGTCATGGCGCGGTTGGAGGGTGCGATTCGGACAAATCCGGAGCAATACTGGTGGCCGATGCCGGTGCTCAACAAGCCCACTTACGCATACGGGAACTTGATCGGCGTGGTGCCCCAGATCAGATTGAAGAGCGTCGGCTGCGCAAAGGCAGTGAGCGGTGCGCAAATGGCGGGCAAGTCCGGCGTCGGCAACTGAGCGCTGGCCCACGGCGTGACGCCGAGGACGATCAGGCCGGCCATGACGACGATGGTGCGCCAGGATCGCGGCGCTGGGGTGGTTTCATTGGTGAGTGTGTTCGGGTTCATCACACGATGTATCCGCCGAAGGGAAGTCGGACCTTAGGTACTTTTCGGTCCGAGCCGTGTTAACGTTATCGGGCGATTCACGTCGGTCGAGAACAAACGCCCAGAAATAGGCTCCCCTTTTTCACGTCACGTCGTTACCTTACCTGCCACGTCGAGCCGCGCGGGGTGCCGCCCGCGCCGTGAGGAGAGGATCGCTCCATGTCCAACACCGCCTCCATGCCCGCCCCCGGATTCGGATCATCGCCCGCGAGTCAGCGCGAGTTCCTGGGCCACCCGGTCGGTCTGTTCGTGCTCTTCTTCGCTGAGTTGTGGGAGCGTTTCAACTTTTACGGCATGCGGGCGCTTCTAATTCTTTTTCTTACCAAGGTCTATCTCTTCGATGACAAGTTTAGCTATCTCCTCTATGGCGCCTTCAACGGCCTGCTTTACGCAACACCGTTGCTTGGCGGCTGGCTGGCGGACCGTGTACTAGGCTACAGACGAGCCGTCATACTGGGCGGCATTCTGATGGCCTTCGGCGAGTTTGGGCTTGCGCTCCCCGGGCTGAAGTTTGTGGAGCAATCAAATACTGCTCTGTATATCGCACTGGGTTTGATCATTATTGGAAACGGTTTCTTCAAACCCAACATTTCCACGATGGTCGGCAGCCTTTATTCGCCCAGTGACGCCCGCCGTGACAGCGCGTTCACGATCTTTTACATGGGCATCAACATCGGCGCCACGATTGCTCCGTTGGTGTGCGGGACCATCGGTGAAACCTACGGTTTCCATTATGGTTTCCTCCTTGCCGGCATCGGCATGATCATCGGCCTGCTGTGCTTCACTTTCTTCGGCCACCTGCTCGGCGACAAGGGCCTCCCGCCGAAAAACGAGGCGAACGACTTCGGCAAGAAGCGGTTTACGTCGATGGACATGGCCACGTTTTTCGGTGCGGTGGTGCTTGTCCCGGTCGCGGCGTTGCTCGTGTCCATGCCGGACATGGTGGCCAAGTGGGCTGCCCCCGCCGCCGCCGTCGCGTTCTTTGTGTACATCGCCTACGAAGCCGCCAAGTGTACGACCGTCGAACGGCACGGCATTTTCGTCGCGATCATCCTTTCCATCTCATCGCTCGCCTTCTGGGGCGCGTTCGAACAGGCCGGTAGCACAATCAACGTGTTCACTGATCGCCACGTGGATCGAACCATGCTAGGATCGGAGCGGCCCGCGTCAAACTTCCAATCAGTTAACGCGATCTTCATCGTCTTGCTCGCACCCGTTTTTTCCATGCTGTGGGCCGGCCTCGGCAAGAAGAATCTCAATCCCTCGTCCGTCATCAAATTTGTTCTCGGCTTGCTTCAAGTCGGAGCAGGCTACATCTTCCTCGTATGGGCAGCCAAGCAGGCGGACTCGGGCGGCAAGGCCGCCGTGGGGTTGTTGCTGGCGACCTATTTTATTCACACCATGGGAGAGTTGTGCGTTTCGCCGGTCGGACTTTCGATGATCACGAAAATGGCACCACAACGACTCGGGGCGTTTATGATGGGTTTCTGGTTCCTGACGACCAGCTTCGGCCACGTCGTCGCCGGAAAGCTCGCCAGCATGCAGACCGAGTGGGGCTTTGGGAAGCTTTTCTATCGCCTCATGATCGGCAGCATCATCGCGGGCATTCTTCTGCTTCTGATCTCTTCCTGGGTGAAGAAATGGGAGCGGGCGAAGCTGGCCGAGAACGCCACTCAGTGACCCGGCGTTGATGCCGACGCAATAAGGCGCGGCTCATTCCGCCGTTGTTTTATTACCGGCCCCTTGCGATTTCGGGTTGGTTTCCATACTATTAGGTAGAGATTGCGGCCTGTTCGCAATGTGTCGGTTGGTCTTCCTGCCTTGGCAAGGGTCCCCGGCGTTGGGGTTCCGGGGAGATTCCATCCACACGGCTCGGAGTGAATGGCCATGTCGCCGGCGATGGCGCATACCAGAGGCATGAGTTGCAACGTGCTGGTGCTGAACCGGCACTATCTGGCCGTGCGCGTGGTGGGCGTGAAGCGGGCCTTTAGTCTCCTGTTTCGTGATCTGGCCGAGGTCGTCAACGTCGAGGACGGCAAGTACATCTCCTATGACTATTCCGAGTGGTGCGAACTTTCCGATCTGGCCCGCGAGTTCGAGCCGGATGGGCATGATTGGATTCGCACCGTTCGCTTTGACATTGCCGTGCCGCGGATCATTCGCCTGGCGATCTACGACAAGCTGCCGCAACAGTCGGTGAAGTTCAACCGGCGAAACATCTATGCCCGCGACGGCGCTCGCTGCCAGTATTGCAACAAGAAGTACCCGACGAGCGAGTTGTCGCTCGACCATGTCGTGCCGCGCAGCCACGGCGGCAAGACCTCCTGGGAGAACATCGTCTGCGCCTGCCTCAAGTGCAACATCCGCAAGGGCGGGCGCACGCCGGTGCAAGCGGGGATGCATTTGATCACGCCGCCGAAGAAGCCGAAGCGCAACCCCGTGCTGAGCCTGAAGTTGGCGGACGGGCGCTATGCGAGTTGGAAGGCCTTTTTGGATAATGCGTATTGGTCTGTCGAGCTGAAATAGGCCCGAAATATGCTCTCCTGAGCGTGCATTCCGCCCTTGATTTTGATATAATCCAAGCATCGGGAATGAGAGGGTGAAAGGACGCTTGCCATGATTCGGGCTATCGCTCTCATTGTAGTTCTGGTCCTTGCATCCACTGCGTCGGCCTTTCCCGTCATCTTCGACAACATCACGCCGAACGGCGGGCCGCTGTTTACCTCCGGGGACATTCAGGCGTCGCAGAAGGACTCGGGATTCGGGTTTGATGCCGGCGTGGCGGATGATTTCGTGTTGCCTTCCAGCCCCGATGATTCCGGCGATTGGCGGATTAATCAGGTAAATTGGATCGGTCGATTCATCACCGGCACACCGACGCCGATTCCGACGTTTAACATTATTTTCTGGCCCGACGACAACAGCGGGCATCCGGCCGGCAGCGATGCGGCCGGTCTGCCGCCGAAGTATTCCGAGGCGCTAGCGATCTACAGCAACGTGCCGGCCAGCTCGGGGCCGGGCGGGGGCGGTTCCACAAGTTTCGAGTATTCGGCGACGCTTCCCGATGCGTTCGAGGCGGCCGACGGCGTGCGATATTGGATTGAGATACAGGCCAATGTGAACTTTCCACCGCTCTGGGGCGTGGAGATGACGAACCTGACTCAACTGGGTCGCCCGCACAGTGGGTACGACCTGTTCTTCACGCCATTCTGGTCAGAATCGGCGGCGTTGCATGACACGGCCTTTACGCTGGGCGGCAATCCGGTTCCGGAGCCGACAAGTCTGATCATTCTGATGCTCGGCCTACCACTGCTTCGACGGTTCATTCGGGGGTAGGGTTTTGCGGCCGTCGGTATCGTTGCCAACGTGCTTGATTGATTGGAGAGTTCGCCCAGCATAAAAATGGGGCGTTGCGCGGAGGCTGTGGGATACGACTCCATTGGGTTGCTGGGAGTGTCGCAGGCAGTACGTTCCGGGACGCTTATGTAGAATCCTCATCGTAAGAGGGATCACATGAAAGGCCGTTCAGGTTTCTTCATCGCCCTTGTGGCATCCATTCCGTGTTTAACGACTGGGTGCGTTGGATTTGGCGGCGGACCGTCGCTCCTCGACGTGCTGGCTAGCTATTGCATTATCACTGGTTGCTTCGTTCCACCTTGCGATGTAGGCACCACACTTGCCCAAGTGGACGAGGCAGCAATCCCTAAGGTGCCCGATCAGGCGTTCACCGGTTGTTTTGAAGTGTCGATTGTTCGGACCTTTAACAGTGACGCAGAGCGCGAATTGATCCAAAGGGCGGAGGATCTTGCATCGACCGTCGGGCCAACGTGGGTGAGCACGACCCAAACGCCTGGCCTCGCGGACGCCGACGGCAATCCCGCGTTCTTGATTGCAGACGCCGTGACATCGGAGGACTTGGCGTATTATGCGAATCGTATACTCACATTTCAAACATCGGCGAACCGGGGAACTACCCGCTTCTATTTGAGTTACACGGCACATATCATAGATAAGCTCGTCGGGACAGATCCACTGACCGCTAAACACAGGACCATCGTTCGACTCCAGCAGGGTTATTCTGAATGGTATGGGCCGCTTGCCGCCAGCGGTCCTGATGCATGGCGTGAAGTGGAATTCGATGAAGCCGGCGAAGTGGTCGAGGTACGCGGCGACGGTGAGACGGTTGTGTTTGTGTCGTGAGATGCTGCGGCGGTGGGTTTGTGAAGCACCCACACATTTCGACTTGCCGGAGGTTTGGACATGATCACGTTTCTTGGCTTTGATGAATGGCTGGTCTTGTTCATCTGGCTCTTATTATGCTTTTGGCCTGGGTCAATTGCTTCTCGTCGCAGACATCCCAATACAACGGCGATTCGAGTATGCGGAATCGTCGGGTTCTTTGCTCCGCCCCTCTGGATCGTTGCGGTTATTTGGGCATTCAAAGGGGGAGGACAAATCCAAGAAGTGGACGCCAAATCCGCATATGAACACGTGGAGCATCAAGCAATAGAGAACTCGCCCCCCCAAAATTAGTCTTGAGCAAGTCCGGTGTTGTCGATTCTCAGTCGACAAGGGATTTATCGCGCGGGCTTTGCGATGATTCATATTCGTGGGTTCATGTGAATGCCTAGCAGGTGGGTTCGGGAAGTGCTCACCTTACATTCTGTGACGAGCAGGCAAATTGTCAGGAGAATACAATGCATCTACTGAAAATGACCTCAAGCGTGTTGACCCTCGGGTTGGCCATCCAAGCCTCCACTGTTTTGGGTAGCATCATCGCGGGACCGATTACCAGCCCCATCAACGGCCACTCCTACTACTTCACATCGGAGTTGACCTGGCCGCAGGCGGAAGCGGAAGCAATCGCACTTGGCGGACATTTGGCAACCATCCGTAGTTCGGCAGAGGACGACTGGCTTCTTGCCACGTTCTCACCGATGACCAATCGAGTTGGAGTTCATATCGGGTTGAACGATATTGTGACGGAAGGCTCGTGGGTTTGGTCCAGTGGGGAAGCAACATCTTACCTTCATTGGGGGCCCGGCGAGCCGAACAGTTTCGGCAATGAAGACTGGGGTGAAATGTTCGTCAGAGACTATAACGCTCTCCACGCAGGTGAGTGGAACGACGGTAGTGTGAACAACTGTGGCATCGTCGAAGTCGTCCCGGAGCCGTATGTTTCCGGTTATTTGGCTCTTATCTCTTTGTACTTTTTTCGGCGACGACGGCGGGTATCGTGAGTTTGGATGGAGGCGAGAGGTGGGTTGGGGTCGCCCCAGCCAACTGAACTACTGGCGATGCGTCGGCGCTTGCGTTCGTGGCGTCCGTGTACCAAGTCCTCCGACTCCCATTCCACAATTCACGTTGATACGAGCGAGTGTAAGACACGACCTCTCCACCGCCGTGATTGCGCGAGAAATGATTCTCGTTGGGGGTGGGTGCGAGCAGGGACTCTCGAACCGTCGGTAGGCGGATTCTTCTGGGTCATTGGGCGAAAATCCGCACATGTCTGTTTGTGCTGTCGTCAAAAGCCTCATAGTCCTCGAAAAACAGGGGTTGCCGGTGGTACGCTCGTTGCAATTCAGTTTGGCGGACAGGGTTTGGTTCGATCCGACGGGATTGTGAAGAGAGGAGCCTTGGCATGTCTGTGTTTACGTTGCCCGCCCGGGATGAGCTTGGCTTTTGCAACATCTTTCTCTCCGCGCTGGGCGGCGATGGGGCCAACATGGGCGGCAAGCTGCTCTTCAAGATTGGCTGCACGCACTTCGGGCTGGATGGGGGATATGACGCCCGCTACGGCTCGGAGAAGAAGGGCACGGCGACGGATGTGTCGGTGCGCTTCTGCGACGTGGGGACGCCCGTGCGGCAATCGGGGCCGACGGCGACGCCGCATTTTCTGGTGGCGTTTCATGACGATCTGGTCGCGCCGTTGGAGCTGGGGCGCGGGTTGCAGCCGGGGGCGGTGTGCATTGTGAACACCATCAAGCCGCCGGCGGAGATTCGGCATCTGCTGGCGATGCACAGCGGGAAGATCGTCTGCGTGGATGCGACGAAGATCGCGTATCAGTCGAAGAGTCGGTTGAACATGCCGTTGGTGGCCGTGCTGTGCCATGAGGTGGGATTCCCCGATGTCGAGGTGACGTCGGTCATTCAGAAGCAGTGGCCGAAGGCAGTGGAATCAAACATGGCGGCGTTCAATGCAGCGCTGGTCAGTTGCACGAGCGAGACGTTCGGCGTGGATGGCTATCCGCGGCTGTCGCCGAAGATGTCGCGCGGACCGATCGGCTGGCGCAACATGTTGAACGGCGGCACGATTGATGCGATGACGCACTGCACGCTGAATCGGGACAACCGCATCGCAGGGCGCGGGCGGGTGCCGAAGTTCGCGGAGGGGGCGTGTACGTCGTGCGGCCTTTGCATGACGGTGTGTTCCGATCCGGGCGGGCTGCTGTGGCGTGATGGGCGGATGGAAGGCATTGACGACGCGTTTTGCAAGGGATGTATGCGGTGCGTCGAGGTGTGTCCGGATACGAAGAAGGGCAAGGCGTTGACGTTTGATTATTCATAGAGGCACGAAGGCACAGAGGTGCGTAGGCACGAAGGTGATGTGATGAAACCGCATCTGAAAATGATTATCTGGGTGACGATCGTGGTGTTCTTTTTGATTGCGCTGTCTGGAAGTTCGGGAACATTTAACCAAGGAGCTTGAGGATCATGGCAACGATGACCACGATGACGCCGTTTAAGGTTGGCGAATTGGCGGAACCCAAGCCGACGTGTTTGCAGAAGCCGTGGATCGGCAATGGCAACGAGGCGGTGGCGCGGGCGATCTTGGACATTGGATATGACTGCGAGGGGTATTACCCGATCACGCCGTCGTCGGATGTGGGCGAGGTGATCTCCAAGGCGTATGCCGAGGGTGAGACGGATATTTCATTCATCGTGGGCACGAGCGAGTTGGCGGCGCTGGGGATTTGCACGGGGGCGGCGGTCGCGGGGGCGCGGGTCGTGGATGTGACGAGTGCGAATGGGTTGTTGCTCAAGGCCGAGCAGATGCCGGCGATCTCGGGGTTGGGGCTGCCGATGGTGCTCAACTTGTCGACGCGGGACGTGTCGGCGCCGTTAAACATCAAGAACGGGCATTCCGATTTGTACGCGACGCTGGGGTGGGGCTGGCTGATTTTTCTAGCGCCGGACGTTCAAGCGGCGTATGACATGAACATCATCGCAATAAAGGTGGCGGAGCGGGTGAATCTGCCGGCGATCGTGGCGTATGACGGATTCCACACGTCACACGCGAATCGACGGATCAGTGTGTTCGCGAATAGGGAAGAAGTGCGACGATTTGTAGGGCCGCCGCCGTTCAAGGGGACGCTGGAGGCGCAGAACGGGCGATTTAGTTTCATCGATGTGAAGCATCCACGGACGTTTGGTCCGTACATGAATGACGATCTGATTAATGCCAAGGTGCAGATGGAGACCAAGTTTGAGCGGGCGTATCAAATGTTGCCGCGCCTGTTTGCGGAGTTCGCGCGGATGACGGGTCGGCAGTACGGCTTTGTGCAGCAGCACGGGGATCGCTCGGCGGATCGATGCCTCTTCGCGCTCAATTCAGCGGGCGAGGCGGCGAAGGATGCGGTGGATACGCTGGCGGCGAGCGATGAGTGGGTGAATCTCGTGGTTCCGACGGTGCTGCGACCGTGGCCGGAGAAAGAGATTCTTGCGGCCATCGGCGAGGCGGAGGCCATCGTCGTCGCGGAGCGCGGCAGTCAGTATGGGGCGAGCAACTATCTGGCGAATGAGATCGGAGCGGCATTGCAGCGACACGGCAATCCGGCGCGGATCATTCAGCGGACCTATGGCGTGGGTGGTTTGAACTATACGAAGGACGATGCACTGGAGATGTATGCGGAGGCGGCGCAGGTCTTAAAGCCGACGCATCACACCGATGCCAAGTCGGCTGCGCCCGGTGGGTTCTCGTTCGCCGAGTCGAAGTATTATCACGGGGCATGGCCGGGGGATGAGGGGTATGCACCGGAACAGACGTTGGTGCCGATCACGGTCGAGGAGTGTTCGCTCAATGCTCCGGCCGGGACGAAGGTGAATCTCAAGGATTTGTCGAAGATGCCGACGCGGTTCGACAAACACGCGGCGTGTCCGGGGTGCGGCATCTTTACGAGTTTGAATCTGTTACTACGCGGGATCGACGGGCATGTGTGCCTGTTGTTCAACACCGGCTGCGGCATGGTGGTGACGACGGGCTATCCGTTGACCAGCTTCAAGGTGCCGTATTTCCACAATCTGTTTCACAACGCGACGAGCACGGCGACGGGTGTGGTGGAGATGATCAAACGGTTCAAGGCGCGCGGTGACTTGCCGGAGGACATCACGGTGATTGCTGTGAGTGGGGACGGGGGCGACGACATCGGCATGGACCAGGTGATTGGCGCGGCCCTGCGAAATGATCCGTTCATCTTGTTTGAATATGACAACAAGGGCTACATGAACACCGGGGCGCAGCTTTGCTTTAGCGGGTACAAGGGGCAGAAGGCGAGCAACGCGCACCTTGGCCCGCAGCAGACCGGCAAGCGCACGCATCACAAGGAGATCGTGGAGATTCTTCGCGGGACGTTTGCGCCGTACATCGCCACGTGTTGCGAGTCGCACGCACAGGACATGATCCGCAAGGCGCGAAAGGCGCAGGCGACGACGCGGGCGGGAGGCTTCGCGTTTGTGAAGGCGCTTTCAGTGTGCCCGTTGAATTGGGGCATGGAAGAGCATGTCGGGCCGGCGGCGGTCGAGGCGGCGGTGAACGCCTGCATGCATCCGTTGTATGAGATTGAGCACGGCATCACGCACATCACGGTCGACCCGGAGAAGGCGGGCAAGAAGGTGCCGGTGACAGATGCGTTCAAGTTGATGGGCGGGGCATTCTCTCACCTGGCAAGGCCGGAGTATGCCGAGGCGGCGAAGGAAGTGCAGGACGAAGTGGATCGTCGGTGGGCGCGGTTGAAGACGATGGCGGAGCAACCGAATCTGTAGTCATTTCTCCTCCTCAGAAGGCAGGCCCGGCGCATCCGAGCGATGCACCGGGCCTGCTTGATTTCACGAGGACCGACCGTCGCACAGCCGAGACGGCCGTGCCACAGGCGGCTATGGAAGAAGTTCCACGGCGTTCACATTGGCACTCGTGGCAATTCCCAGGGTGCTTAAATCCAGGAAGGCCGCGTAGGTGCCGGACGTGGCTGTGCCCAGTGCGGTCGGCGTGAAGTCAAACACATCCTCGTCGCTACCGGCGACACCGGTGACGCTGAAGGCTCCGAGCGTCGAGAGCAGGAGGTGGCCTGTGGAGGTGATGCAGGCGGCGTCGACGTCTTCATTGTTGTTGGTGGCCAGGTCGACATCGCTGCCATCGAAGTAGTAGCTCCATGTGCCGGTGGTGACCGAGCCGAGCGTGCCGGGGAGGAAGGCGATCAGATCTTCATCTTGCAGGCTCGTTGGGCCGGTGACGGTTGGGGCATCCAGGGTGGAGATGACCAGTTGACCGCTGGAGGTAATGGAGAGGGCGTCGATGTCCTCGCCGGTGGTGGTCAGGCCGACATCGCTGCCGTCGAAGTAAAAGGTCCATGTGCCGGCGGTAGTGGCACCGAGCGAGCTGGGGGTGAATTGCACGATGTCGGAGTCATCGACGGAGGTGCCGCTCGGACCGCCGGTGAGGCCGGCCAGCGTGCTGTCAATATCGACGCTGATCAGCAACTGTCCGCTGGGGAGCACGGCCAGGGCATCGATCGCAAACGAGGAGAGGCCGACGTCGCTGCCGTCGAAGTAGAGCGACCAGAGGCCGGTGCCGGTGTTGTAGGCGACGATGTCTTCGTTGGCGACGGTGCCGACACCGGGGACGCTTGTGTTGGCCAGGAACGTCATCAGGACGGTCACGCCGGCGGTGGGGGTTGCGGTGGCTTCGTTGCTGTTGCCACTCTCGTTATTCGAGGTATCCACTGCGCGGACGACGTAGAAATAGGTGGTGTTGTTGGTGACCGACGTGTCGGCATAATCGCTTGGGGCGACGAGTGTGCCGTTGATCTTTGTGTAGGGACCGCCGGTGGTCGTGGCGCGATAGACGTTGTAGCCGCCGAGGTCGACTTCGGAATTGTCATTCCAGTTCAGATTGACGACTGCATTTCCGGCCGTGGCGGAGAGCCCGGTCGGCGCAGCAGGAGGCGTCACGTCGACACAGGCCGGGTCGCTGAAGGTTTGGCCGGTGTTCTTCAGGCCGACCGTCGAGGCTGCAGGCACCTGCCACGTGAAGTCGGAGTACTGCTTGCCGGATCCGGCGAGTTGCAGCGATTGCCCAACCGGTGTGGTGGTGATTTCGCTGACCCCGATGTCGACTGACACCAATCCGATAGCGGGTCCGTCGGTAGCGGTCATGCCGCCTTCATAGCTGAGAAACTGCACGACAACGTTCGCCGCATCGACGAGCGCGAGGCCGTCGGGTGAACCGTTTTGCATGGCGGCGAAGTTGAAGCTTAGGGTGCCGATGCAACTCTGCTGATCGGGGATGGTGCCGGAGAGGTTCACTGTCGCGTACATGGCGCCGCCGCTGCCGTTGTAACCAATGACCTTCCAGCCGGTCAGGTTGGTGCCGGATGGACCTGCTACCTCGACGAATTCACCAGTGTCGGTGCCGTCGTTGTCGTAGTGAAACTCGTTGATCCAGGGCGTGACCGGGCCACCGCCGCCGCCGGATGGGGTGGCGCTGGCTTGATTGCTATTGGCCGATTCGTTGTTGGAGATGTCCACGGCGGTGACGACGTAGTAATAAGTCGTGCCGTTCGTGACCGTTGTATCGCTGTAAGCGCTGGCGGCGAGGAGTGAGGCATTCAGTTTGGTGTAAGGGCCGCCGGTCGTGGTGGAGCGGTGGACGTTGTACCCGGCCAGGTCGGTGTCTGTGTTGTCGTTCCAATCGAGGTTCACGACGGCATTGCCGCCGGTGGCTACGAGGCCCGTCGGGGCGGTGGGTGGCGTGATGTCACCGCCGCACGTGTTGTTAAAGATGCACTCAACCCACTCGGGATGATCGATAAAGGGATTGCGATTGCCTTGGTAGCTGAAGACGACGTTGTTCCGAGCGATTTCTTTCGCATCGACTGGGTCCTGCTGATGCCATTGGAGCAGATTCGTCAGGATGCCCATGTAGGCAACGGATAAATTCGCACCCGTGTTGGAGGCGTCGATGAGGGCCTCGTTGTCGGTGAGGATCAGGTCCGGTTCGGCGACGCCGGTGATGCCGTGGGTACCGCCTTCGTAGCGCATGTCCATGTAGAACTGGGCGCGGGCCACGTCGCCGCGTCGGCCGATCCAGGTTTCCCAGGTGCCGGTGGTGAGTAAGCCGGTGGTCCAGTTGGAGTTTCCGGGATAGACGCCGCTGCCGCCGCCTTGTCCGTTGGTGAGTAGTGTGATTTGCTCGGAGCAGAGGGCGCTGCAGAAACGATAGGGCTTGTTACCGCGCGACGAGTTGTACGAGTCACTAGCGATGAAAAGGGCATGGCAATCGGTGTAGGGATAATTCGTGGAGCCGTCGTTTGGATATCCGTAGGAGTTGGGCCAGGAGTGTTCGCGATTGTAATTCGTGTTTCCAGCGCCGACCTTGACGTAACTCGCGTTCATGTAAATGTCGAGCACGTTTGCAGTATTGGCGGAGTCCTCGTCGGCTTGTTCGAGGATATTCCACGTGTCGGTCGAGGTTGAGGTGTAAGGGAAACGAGTGTGATCGTCGATCACGGGGTGCAACGTGGCGCGAAGCGTGGCACTGGTTGCGGGATTCACGGTGTCGTAGTACCCCGGCGGGGGCTGAGCCATGGATTTCGTCGTACTTGCGGCCACTACGATGGAAGCCGCAACGAGAGAGGCGAGGCTGTAAAGAGACCGTGACACACGAGGCGAATTCGGCATGACAACTCCTTCTGTTTCCTACGATCAGCATCCCATGCTGATCTCCACCCATCGTAAATGTACCAAAGTGGACCGCAGAGGATCAAGCAAAATCCGACATACTGAGTGGTGTATTCTCACACCGGATGTGGTGCCGAGTCGCACCTCAGGCGTGTTTGCATACTCAAAGCGCTAAGCAAGCCGCGGACTGGAGGATGGGAGTAGGGTAAGTCAATGCGCGTTCTTGTAGCCGCCGACCAGAGTGAGGAAGATGATCTTGAGGTCGAACCAGAGGGACCACTGCTCAATGTAGTAAATGTCGTGTTGGATGCGGGTTTGCAAGTCGGTTTGACCGCGCCAGCCGTTGACTTGGGCCCAGCCGGTGATGCCGGGTTTGACCCAGTGTTTGTGGCTGTAGCGTTCGATGACGGGTTTGAATTGCTCGACGAACTCGGGTCGTTCGGGGCGCGGGCCGACGAGGCTCATGTTGCCTATCAGGACGTTGAAGAGTTGCGGCAGTTCGTCAAGGTTGGTGCGACGCAGAATCGTGCCGAGGGCGGTGCAGCGTTTGTCGTTTTGCACGGCCCACACGGGGCCGGTTCGCGTTTCGGCGTCGAGCTTCATGCTGCGGAACTTGAACATGCGAAAGCGGCGACCGTCGAGGCCGATTCGCTCCTGCACATACAACACCGGTCCCGGTGAGGAGAGCTTTATCAACGTGGCCACCACGAGCATGGCCGGGGAGAGGACGATGAGGCCGAGCGAGGAGAGGGTGAGATCGAGGGCGCGTTTGGTGATGACGCCGGAGAGCGGCAGTTCGCCGCCGCAAAGTTCGATCATGGGGATGCGACCGATCTGATCGACGCGCGGCGTGAGGTGGATGCCGGGGAAGACGGCGGGGGTGAGTTGGAGTGGGACGCCTTCAAGCTCGGCGAGTTCGGCGACGCGGAGGAGGAGGCGGATGCGCTTGGGCGGCAGGTCGACGATGACGTGGTCGACCTGGCCCTGGCGGATCATGTTGAGGGCGTCCTCTTCGCTCAGTCGCGGCACGTCGTCGACGTCGCACTCGCCGGTTGCGCCGACAATGCGAATGGCGGTGAACATCTGTCGGGAGAGATTCTTGATGAGCTTGCGCCCGTGGGCCTCGCCGCCGATGATGAGGACGCGGCGGGCGTGACCTGATTTCTGTTGCCAGAGGGCAAGCAACTCGGCGACGCCGAGGCGGACGCCGATGAGTCCGAACAGTGAGAGGCCGAGGAAGAGGCTGAAGACAGCGCGAGAGTAGCTGATGAGGTCGCTCATCTTCAGGAAGAATGTCCCCGCGACCCAGACGGCCCCCATCGCTGCGGCGGCGACGATGGTGCGGCGCACGAGCGGCCAGAGTCGGCCGACGGCGACGTGCAAGTCGTAGGCACCGGTGAGGATGAGGGCGAGGGCGAGGAAGGGCCAGAGGCGGAGGAAGAGGTCGAGGTGCAATTGGGTGGGGAGGCCGGGGTCGGTGAGCAGCCAGTGTTGCTTGATCCAGAGCGAGATGTAGAGGGCCGCCGGCAGGACGAGTTGGTCCAGGACAAAGAGGAGTAAGACGGTGCGCGAAATGTAGCGGCGAATCATGGCGGGGTTAGGGTACACCCAAGGCGAGGGGGGTGAAAGCAGTCGGTGGATTCTATGCAGCGCTTGTTGGAGTGGCCACTGCATTCTCGCCCAGTTCGAGCCTGCTGTATTATTGAGGTCACATGACACCTGAGCAGGAAATCACGAGGCTGCGCGAGGAGATTGGGCGGCACGATCACGCCTATTACGTCGAGGGCGCGCCGGTACTTTCCGACCGGGAGTACGACGCGCTTTTCCAACGGCTCAAGGACTTGGAGGCCGCGCATCCGCATTTGATTTCGCCCAATTCGCCGACGCAGCGGGTGTCGGAGACGCCGTTGGAGGGGTTTGTACACGTCACGCATTCCGTGGCGATGATGTCCATTGATAACACGTACACCGAGGGGCAGCTACGCGAGTGGGATGGGCGCGTGGCGAAGGGGTTGGACGGCGCGGCGTATGAGTATCTGGTCGATCCGAAGATTGACGGCGTGTCGGCGTCACTGCGGTATGAAAAGGGGCGACTGGTGCTGGGGGCGACGCGGGGCGATGGGCGCGTCGGCGATGACATCACGGCGAATGTCCGGGCGATCCGTTCGGTGCCACTTGCATTGCACGGCTCGGGGTGGCCGGCAGTGTTGGAGGTGCGCGGGGAGGTGTATTGGCCGCGTGAGGCGTTTGAGAAGCACAATGCGAAGCGCGAGAAGGAAGGCGAAGAGCCTTTTGCCAATCCGCGCAACGCGACGACGGGGACATTGAAGTCGCTGGACTCGAAGGCGGTGGCGGATCGCGGGCTGGCGTTCATGGCGCATGGGTTTGGACAGATCGAGGGGGCGTCGTTTGAAACGGCGGTGGAGTTGTTCGCGGCGATGAAGCGTTGGGGCGTGCCGGTCAGTGGACATCAGCGGATGCTTTCGGGGATTGAGGACGTGGTTCGTTTTGTCGCGGAGTGGGATACGAAGCGTCGCAGCCTGGGGTATGAGACGGATGGGTTGGTCGTGAAGGTGAATCGCCTGGACCAGCGCGACATTCTTGGGGCGACGAGCCGGTATCCGCGATGGTGCATTGCGTACAAGTATGCGGCGGAGCAGGCCGAGACGGTGCTGCGGGACGTGGACTTTCAGGTCGGCAAGCTGGGGACAATCACGCCACGGGCAGTGATGGAGCCGACGCAGTTGTCGGGCACGATCGTGCGCCACGCGAGCCTGCACAACTTCGATCAGGTCGAGCGGCTCGACGTGCATATCGGCGACACGGTGGTAGTGGAGAAGGCTGGGGAGATTATTCCGCAGGTCGTGCGCGTAGTGATCGAGAAGCGGCCGACGGGTGCGCGGAAGATCGCGCCGCCGACGAAGTGTCCAGTATGCAGCGGCGAGGTCGAAAAGGACGAAGGGGGCGTGTACATCCGATGCATCGATCCTTCGTGCCCGGCGCAATTGAAGGAGCGACTGCGGTTTTTCTGCGGGCGGGATCAGATGGATATATCCGGTCTCGAGGAATCTGTAATCGAGCGATTAGTTGAAGACTCGTTAGTGAGAACGTACTCCGACATTTACAATCTTCACGCCTTTCGCGAAAGGCTCGCTAGCATTTCGTTTACTTCAACTTACGGGAGGGAGAACGCAGAAAAACTCTTGCAAAACATCGATGTCCACCGAAATCAGCCGACGGATAAAGTTTTGAAGAGGCTGAAGCTGCCATTTCTGTGTGAACAGGACATCTTGGCACTCTTCAATGCTTTTCTCACGATTGGACAGGTATCCTCTGCAACGCAGGATCAATTAAGTTTCGTTACGTTCGCCTCCATGACAGGGGCCAAAGCACTGTATTCCTATTTCTGTCCTGACAACGACGAGATACTCATAAGTAACATGGTCGGGATGCAAAAGCGATTGGGCAAAAAGGGAGACGTGGAGGCGATTGGTGTCGCTGGCCTCGGACCGGCATTAATTAAGGAACTGGTCAATTCAGGGTTAGTAAAGAAGTATGCAGACTTGTTTGGCCTGCATAGGCTACGTGAAAAACTTGAATTGATTCCGCGTACCGTTCAATTGGGTGAAACGCGTGCAAATACAATTCTTAAGAGTGTTGAAGACAGCAAAGAGCGACCATTAGCAAGAGTGCTCACTGCGTTGAACATTCGGCATGTAGGGGGCACCACAGCGGAGTTAGTCGCGGACCAGTTCGAGACGATGGAACGAATTGCCGAGACGAGCGAGGAACACTTACAGGAGGTCGAGGGCATCGGCCCGGAGGTGGCGAAGTCGATCCAGCATTTCTTTACCAGCGCGGCCGGGGCGAGGACTTGGCAGTCACTCCGCGACGCCGGCGTGAACATGAGGCAGCCGAAATCTAAGAAAAGCGGACATCAGCCGTTGGCGGGGAAGACGCTGGTCGTGACCGGCACGCTGGAGAAGTTCAGCCGTGGGGATATTGACAAGTTGATCAAAGAACTTGGCGGAAGGACTTCGGACAGCGTTAGCAAGAAGACTGATTATTTAGTGGTCGGCAAGGAGGCCGGAAGCAAACTCGACAAAGCAAGAGAATTGGGAGTCAAGGTGATAAACGAGACTGACTTCCTTGAACTCATAGGAAAATGACGGTACTTTTTTTAGGCCAGCAATTAACGTGGGTGGCGTATGGACTTTGTCGCGTTTGACGTCGAAACGGCGAATCCCGATCTCGCGAGCATTTGCCAGGTCGGGATCGTGACATTTGAGGATGGCCGAGTTAGTGAGACATGGCAGACCAACGTGAATCCCGAGGACTACTTTGACCCAAGAAATGTTGGCGTGCACAACATTACCGAAGAGACTGTAAAGGATTCGCCAAACTTTACGACAATTCATAAGGAAGTGGCGGCACGTTTGAGTAGTAGAATTATTGTAAGTCATACAAGCTTTGACCGGGTCTCCATCGCAAGGGTTTGCGAAAAATACGATCTCCCGCCTATTGGTAGTAATTGGTTGGATTCAGCAAGAGTTGTTCGTCGGGCTTGGCCCGAGTTTTCAAAAAAAGGGTATGGACTCTCAAATGTGGCCAGAGCATTCGGTATTGATTTTGAACACCATAAGGCACATGAAGACGCCCGTGCCGCAGGCGAGATACTGATCAGAGCAATTCGCGAGACAGGCTTATCGGTGCATGACTGGCTCGTACGAGCAAGGCAATCGATTCATACACGTAGTCAATCTCGATCAACTACAAATAATCGATGCGCAACGCAAGGCAATCCAGAGGGCAATCTGTACGGAGAGGTTGTCGTATTCACAGGCACACTTTCCATTCCGCGGCACGAAGCCGCCGGGCTTGCGAGTATTGCCGGGTGCGAAGTATCAGATTCAATAACGACGAGTACAACATTGCTTGTTGTTGGCGACCAAGACGTAACAAGGCTCGCTGGTCACGAGAAGAGTTCGAAGCACCGGAAAGCCGAGCAGCTCATTGACAAGGGGCAGCCGATTCGCGTGCTGGCCGAAAGGGACTTTCGGCGAATGGTTGGATTGGCTTGATTCGGTGCGTTACTTGGCAAATGCAGTGCAGATTAGATACTGTCGCGTCTAGGCCGATTAACAGTTGAGAGTCTTGGTGGCAAGGTGTCGGGGAGCGTGAGCAAAAAGACGGACTATGTTGTCGTCGGTGAGGATGCGGGGAGCAAGTTGGAGAAGGCGAAGGCGCTGGGGGTGAAGACGTTGAGTGAAAGAGAGTTCATCGCAATGGTCGAGCGATAAGTTTCGATTGGGGCCTATCGCAAGAATCTCTCGACTGGCTAATCGTTTGCGGGTGGGGGTGAACGCTTGATCATTCGAGGTCCACGAGGACCGCTTGTGTCGCCGGGTTCGAGTTCGGGGGTTACGGCTGCTCGCACCGCGCCGGCCATCTCGGTGCAGAAGTCGTCGGCATCGCCCACGTTGCAAGCCACTGCGATGGCCACGCCGCTTTTCGGCCAGACCACGAAGGTCGCTGTGTAGTGACCGTCGCCCCCGAAGATCATCGAGCCGGGTTGATTGGTCGGCCCCATGTCCGCAGGGCGAAGGTCGGGCATGGTTTTCAATGTCTTTTCGGTCAGACCGATGATGGAGTGGCCCGCTTCCAACTCCGCCTCGGCCGATGCGAATGCCGCGAAGTCGGCGATGCTCAAGCTTACGCCGCCGGCGGGAATCATGACAGCGAGTCGTGGGTACGGGCGTGCGACTTTCAGGCCACTCGGCGTTTGCATGTGACCGGATAGTTGTACTTTGTCTCCGCCTTCGGTTGCTGATTCGAGATTCAAGGGGGTGAATACTTCATCCGCAACGAGAGTTTCCCAGGCTTTGCCGGTGGCTCGCTCGGCGGCGGCGGCCAGAATGCAGAACCCCGCGTTGGAATACACAAACCGTTTCTTGGGAGGCGCTGACGGATCCTCATTGAGGACATGGGCGGTGAACTTTTCACGTTGCTCGCGAGCCGGGCCTTTAAGCTGAAAAATGATGGGGGTGACTCGTGGGCCGATTTCGGTGTAGGGCTGGATTCCGGCACGATGGGACATGAGGTCGGCGAGGGTGACATCGCGATAGGCGTCTCGCATCTTGACGCCCTTAAGCAACTGAGACAGTTTCGCATCTGAGTGGATGATTCCTCGCTCCATCAATCGCGCCATGACCATGCGGGCCATCGGCTTGCTGCAAGAGCCGATGGGCCAGCGATCGGCCGGGGTAACAGGTTCGTTTGTCTCAATCGAGCGCACGCCGCACTGCCCCATGGCGACGAGGGCACCATTGCGGTACACGGCGGCAGCGGCGGCAGGGGATTTTGATCGCTTTTGAATGGGGCGCAGGACCGGCTTGAGGTCAACAACATCGGGCGGCTCATTCGCGGTGACCACCGGGCAAGCAATTAGGGCCGTGAAGAGCAGAAGGCAGATGGGCAGGCACGCCCAACGGCGCGAAAGTGACCGGGGCGTATTCATAGTCGACTCCGAGTTAATACTTGGTGGGCCAAAAAGGCCGGGGCTTAACCATTAGAAGTCACGAGTGTCATCCGGGGTTCCATTATTATTCTGACCGGCGCGGTTTTTTTTGAACGGTTGGGGGCGGATAGTGTGAAGACGGTCGGTTAATAAGCGATACTTGCGTTGGTGTAGCGATAGAATGCAATGCGTCATGCACCATCGTCGACTTCTTGTGGCACTTCTGGCTTTGTTCTTGGTTGTGTTGGTGTGGTCCGGCATCCAGCCGAAGGATCGATTCACTTGGGTGCTTGAGGTTGCGCCGGCCGTGGTAGCGGCAGGTGTTCTACTTATCACGCGCCGGAGATTTCCTTTCACGACGCTGGCTTATGTCGCCATGTGGATGCACGCGATGATCTTGCTCGTCGGCGGCAAATACACGTACGCCGAGGTTCCGTTGGGCGATTGGGTGCGTGATGCGCTTTATCTCGCTCGGAATCACTACGACCGTCTTGGTCATTTCGCGCAAGGGTTCTTCCCGGCCGTTGTGGTGCGGGAAATCCTGTTGCGCAAGAGTCCGTTGCAGCCGGGGAAGTGGTTGTTTTTTATCGCGACGTGCATCTGCCTCGCGATCAGTGCTGTTTACGAACTGATTGAATGGTGGACGGCGCTGCTGACCGGCGAGTCAGCGCAGGCGTTTCTCGGGACTCAGGGCGACGTGTGGGATACGCAGTGGGACATGATGCTTGCGTTGATCGGGGCCATCGTTTCACTCATCGCATTGAGTCGGCTCCACGATCGGCAGCTTCGCGGTTAGCCGAGGTTGGGGGAGTCGCTTATTATTCAGTGGAACTCCTATGCGTCGCACGATTACCGTTTTTATTCTTGTCGCTGCCGGGCTGATCTCGTTCATCTATTACAAACAGGGGCGCACGGTGCCGTTCGTGGTGTCGGGCTTCATTGAGGCGGATGAGATCCGCGTTGGGTCGCGCGTCGGTGGGCGCGTGGCGGAGGTGTTGGTGGTGGAGGGGCAGCGGGTGAAGTCCGGGCAGCCGTTGTTTCGGATCGATCCGTTTGATTTGCAGGAGCAGGCGGCGCAGGCTCGGGCGACGCTGGCGGCGTCGCGGGCGCAGCATGAGCGGTTGAAGGCGGGGTATCGCCCTGAGGAGATAGAGCAGGCCCGGGCCAAGCGCGATCAGATTCGCTCGACACTTGAACGGCTCACGGCCGGTCCGCGTCCGCAGGAGATTGAGATTGCCCGCGAGCTATTAAAGGTCGCGGAGGCGAGTTTGGAGTTGGCGGAATCGGAGTATGCGCGACTGGAGCGACTGAAGCAGGAATCGCAGGCTGCGCCGAAGGAGTTCGATGAGGCGGTGCGGTCTCTGAAAACTGGCCGGGCGAACGTGGCCGCGTCGCAAAAGCAGCTTGCGCTCCTGGTGGAGGGCACTCGCAAGGAGGAGATCGCTCAGGCGCGGGCAGCGTTGGCCGAGGCGGAGCAGGTGGTGAAGGTGCAGGAGCAGGGCTATCGCAAGGAGGACATCGCCCAGGCCGGGGCGGAGGAGGATGCGGCGGCGGCGCGCGTCGCGGCGATGGAGAAGCAGTTGAAGGAACTGGTGGTCCTGTCGCCGGGGGAGTGCGTGGTGGAGACGATTGACTTGCGACCGGGGGACTTGGTCGCGCCGAATGCGCCGGCGCTGTCGCTGCTCGACTTGTCGAAGATGTGGGTTCGTGCGTATGTGCCGGAGTCGCGGTTGGGCGAGGTGCGGCTGGACCAGCGCGTGCCGATTCGGGTTGACAATTTTCCGGAGAAGGTCTTCGCGTCGCGGGTCAGCTTCATCTCGCGCGAGGCGGAGTTCACCCCGAAAAACGTGCAGACGCCGGAGGAGCGGAGCAAGCAGGTGTTTCGGATCAAGGCGACGCTGGAGGAGGGGCTGGATCAGCTTCGGGTGGGGATGGCGGCGGATGTGATGCTGGACGAAAAGCACAAGCCATGACGACCTCGGTCATTTACACCGACCGCATCACCAAGCGATTCGGCTCGTTCGTGGCCGTGCGCGAGGTGACGTTGTCCGTGGAGCGGGGGAGTATTTTTGGGTTGTTGGGGCCGAATGGGTCGGGGAAGTCCACGCTGATTCGGATGTTGTGCGGCGTGTTGCGGCCGAGCGCCGGCGGCGGGTCGGTGCTGGGGGTTGATATTTGTAAAGACCCCGAGGCGGTGAAGCGGCGCATTGGGTACATGTCGCAGAAGTTTAGCCTGTATGCCGATTTATCGGTGATTGAGAACCTTCGCTTTTACGGTCGCATCTACGGCCTGTCGCCGGCGCGGCAGGCGGAGCGCGAGGCGGCGGTGATGCAACTGACCGGCGTGGGGCCGTTTGCGGAGCGACTGGCGGGGCAATTGTCGGGCGGGTGGAAGCAGCGGCTTGCTCTGGCTTGCGCGTTCATTCATGAGCCGGAGGTGATTTTTCTCGACGAGCCGACGGCGGGCATTGACCCGGTGGCGCGGCGAGACTTGTGGGATTTGCTTTTCGAACTGTCGCATCGCGGTGTGACCATGTTCGTCACGACACATTACATGGATGAGGCCGAGCGGTGTACGCACGTCGGGTACATCTACATGTCGCGGCTGATTGCGTTGGGGAAGCCGGCGGAGTTGAAGGCCGCGCCGGAGGTGACGCCGGCGGGGACACGGCGGTATGAGGTGACGTGTTCAGCGCCGACGGAGTCGTTGGCCCGTGCTCGGCGGCACGCGCTGGTGCGGGATGCGACATTGTTCGGCGATGCGCTGCATGTGTTGGTGGATGACAAGCTGACTGCCGATGCCTTGCTCGCTGACATTGCGCCGGGCGATATGACGGCGGGTACTCGGCCGATCGCGCCGACGCTGGAGGATGCGTTTGTGATTCTCAGCCGAAGCCATGAGCGGGACGCGGCATGAACGGATTCCTCGCCATATTGCTCAAGGAGTTCTCTCACATCCGGCGGGATCGTTCGACGATTTTCTTTGCACTGGTCGTGCCGTCGTTGCAACTCACCATCTTTGGTTTCGCGATCAAGACGACCATCGAGCACATTCCACTGGTCGTGTTTGATCTCAACGGCAAGCAGGATAGTCGGCGGATTGTGGAAGCGCTGGAGGCGTCGCGGTCGTTTCGTGTGAGTGAGCGTGTGTATGACGCGGACACGTTTCGTCGGGCGATCACCAGCGGCCGGGCGAAGGCGGGGTTGCTGATTCCGGCGGATTATTCGGAGCGGCTGCTTCGCCGGGAGCAGGCCCAGGTGCAGATGCTGATTGATGGGAGCGATTCACAGGTGGCGACGACGGCGCTGAACACGACGAGCCTGGTGGTGTCGCGGATGTCGCTGGGCCGGGCGCGGGTGGTGGGCGAGGCAGCGCAATTCGGCCCGGCGCGAGACGAGCATGGCGAGATTGCGACGCCGATCGATGCGCGGGTGCGGTTGTTGTTCAATCCTGATTTGGAGAGTTCGCATTTCTTCGTGCCGGGACTGATTGCGATCATTTTGCAACTGGTGCTTGTTTTCCTGACGAGCTTTTCGATTGTGAAGGAGCGCGAACATGGGACGCTGGAGCAACTGTTCGTGACTCCGGTGGGGCGCGCGGGATTGATGTTCGGGAAGTTGGTCCCGTATGCGTTGATGGCCTTCGGGGAATTGCTCATCGTGCTGACCATGATGATGGTGGTGTTCGATGTGCCGATCCACGGGAGCCTCGCGTTGTTACTGGCATGGTCGTCGCTATTCATCGTGACGGCGTTGGGGCTGGGCTTGTTTATCTCGACGATTGCGAAGAGTCAGTTACAGGCGATGCAGTTTTCGTTTCTGGTGATGCTGCCGTCGGTGCTCTTGTCGGGGTTTATGTTTCCGCGCGAGGAGATGCCGACGATTCTGTACCTTGTCGGATTTCTTCTGCCGGTGACGTATTACATTGAGATACTTCGGGCGGTGATTCTGCGTGCGGCTGATGCGGTGGACGTGTTGCCGGCGGTCTGCGGGCTTGCGGCGTGCTGCATCGTGATTCTGGGGCTGAGCCTGACGCGGTTCCGCAAGCAACTCGATTAATACTACAACACTATTAACGTAGTAATAAAGAAGTTATTATAGCCTCGTTTCCCCTCCATGGTACGGGTAAGTTTTGCGAGGGTCGCGCACTAGCAACGGGCCGCACTGCCGACTGGTGGATCGCACGAAATCGTCGCCCAGTAATTTCCCACGAACAGCGTCGGAGTCACTCGAGCCATGCGGAACTTCCCGTAGTACCAGGGCCGCAAATGGATCACAGCGGCCCTCCATTGTGGGTTTTCCATCGTTAGGGGGACCGCTGGACCGTTGCCGATCGTGTTTATGTTGTTCCGCTGGATGCGCCCGACACGGCAATGCGCCTAATGCTGACACAAATTCTCGCAGCCTCCATTCACTCAAACGTCAAACACCCTCATGTGACTCGTTTTGCGCCATCATTGTTCCCCCCCCCCCGCGCAAAATCAGTAGTTTGCCAGAAAAAAACTATAAGTTGATATGTTACACGTACTTAGAGTCAACAATGGGCTTGAGCAATACCTTTGGCGCAGCTGTCTCGTTGGTTTTGTGGTGTATCCCGGCGATCAAAAACCGCACATGAGCATGGGTGAGCGCGACGGAGGGCGCTGACCCATGGCTGAACACGCTCGGCGGCACAGTGGTCCACGGCCACATCAGCCATGTCGACTGCTACAGAAAGACGAAAGATGAACCTGTTATCAACGTGTTTGAATCGTTGTGCGTTGCGCTGCGGACTTGCGGCGGCGTGCGGACTATTGGCAATCGCGGCCGCATCGGCGCCCGCGCTGGGGCAGTGCAGCCCGCAGCAACTGGCCAAGTTGATCGCCTCCGATGCGGCGTCGGCGGACCAGCTTGGCTTCTCGGTCGCGGTTTCGGGTGATACTGCGGTCGTCGGATCGATAAGGGACACCCACTCTGGCGCAGAAAACGCCGGCTCGGCCTACGTCTTTGTCAGCATCGGAGGCGTGTGGACCCAGCAGGCCAAGCTCATCGCCTCCGACGCGAGGGCGGGCGCAGCGTTTGGCAGCTCGATTACGATCTCGGGCGATACGGTTGTGGTTGGGGCACCTCTCCACTACAACGCACCAGGCGATCCTTTCATCAGCGGCTCGGTCTACGTCTTCGTTCGGTCCAGCGGCATATGGACCCAACAGGCTAGGCTGGCGGTCGCTGACGCGAATCCGTCTGACCAATTCGGAACCACGGTCGCGGTCTCGGGCGACACGGCGGCGGCGGGGGCGGCCTTTGGCGATGCCCCTGGCGCGCCCAACGCAGGCGCGCTATACGTCTTCGTCCGCTCCGGCGGCATATGGACCCAACAGGCGAAGCTGACCGCTTCCGACGCAACGGCAAATGAAGATTTCGGCAGGTCGCTCGCACTCTCGAGCAACACGATTGTGGTCGGAGCGTACACCGATGACCACGCCGGCGGGAGCGACGCAGGCTCAGCCTACGTCTTCGTCCGCACCGGCACCGTTTGGACCCAACAGACAAAACTCATCGGCTTCGACACGGCGGATGGCGACAACTTCGGCAAATCGGTCGTGGTGTCGGGGGACACCGCGTTGGTCGGAGCGTGGTTTGACGTCCACGCGGGTGGTCCGGGCAGTCCGTTTAACGGTCGAGGCTCGGCCTACGTTTTCGCTCGCAGCGGCGTGGTGTGGACCCAACAGGCCAAGCTGATCGCCTCTGACGCGGAGGGTGCGGACTTTTTCGGCCACTCGGTTGCTTTGTCGGGCGACACGGCGGTGATTGGAGCAGTCGGCGACGACCACCCAGGCGTGTCCAACGCCGGCTCAGCCTACGTCTTCGCCCGCGCGAGCGCGGCATGGACCCAGCAGGCCAAGCTGATCGCCTCTGACGCGGCAGCCGTTGACCAATTCGGCTGGTCGGTGGGGGTCTCGGGCGATACGGCGGTGGTTGGGACATATAGCGACGACAACGCGGCCGGGGCCGACGCCGGCGCGGCTTACATCTTTGACCTTGGATGCGTTGCCGCGTTCTGTGCCGGAGACTTCAACGGCGACAACATGGTCACCAACGCCGACATACCCGACTTTGTCGCTGCGCAGCTGGCCGGCGCATGCCCCGCCCCGCCCGCGACGTGCCCGGGCGATTTCAATGCCGACGGAGTGGTCAACGGCGCTGACACGGCTGGATTTGTCGCGAAGGTACTTGGCGGCGGCGCCTGCCCGTAGCGGCTCGCCCGCCAGCGACGGAGATACTGAAACGCCCAGAAATAATTGGGGCAGTGGTGGCACTGAACTAGGGCTGAATTGGTTCCAACAGCACAATCGACAAGGTCATTGTGGGACTTCTCAATAGATTGAAGCAGGAAGGCTAGCGATGAATCTCTCATTAACTCGATCGGATCGAATGGCGTCGCGCCGCGGCCTAGCGGCGATGTGCGGATTGCTCGCCCTCTCGGCTGTAGCCGCGCCGACACAGGCACAATGCAGCCCACAGGAATTGGCCAAGCTCATCGCCTCTGACCCAGCGGCGGGCGACATCTTCGGCTGTTCGGTCGCGGCCTCCGGCGACACGGCGGTTGTTGGAAATTACTACGACGTCCACTCAGGCCTGACCGACGCTGGCTCGGCCTACGTCTTTGTCCGCGCGGGCGGCGTGTGGACCCAGCAGACCAAGCTGACCGCCTCTGATGCGGCGGCGAGCGACCAGTTCGGCTACTCAGTCGCGATTTCGGGCGAAACGATTGTGGTCGGGGCACGCTATGACAGTCACGTCGGTGTGTCTTACGCCGGTTCGGCCTATGTCTTCACCCGCACCGGCGGCGTGTGGTCCGAGCAGGCCAAGCTCATCGCCTCTGATGCGGCGGGGAGTGACTACTTCGGCAACTCGGTCGCGGTCTCCGGCGACACAGCGGTGGTTGGATCGTACTACGACACCCATGCGGGCGGGTCCGACGCCGGCTCGGCCTACGTCTTTGTTCGATCCGGCGTGCTGTGGACTCAGCAGGCTAAGCTGACCGCCTCCGACGCGGCGGTGGAAGACTACTTCGGCATCTCGGTGGCCCTCTCCGGCGACACGGCGGTGGTCGGGGCGTACTACGACGACCACGCGGGCGGGACCTACGCAGGCTCGGCCTACGTTTTCGTCCGAACTGGCACCTTTTGGGTTGAGCAAACCAAGCTGCTCGCCTCCGACGCAGCGGCGAATGACTACTTCGGCACCTCGGTCGCGGTCTCCGGCGACACAGCGGTGGTCGGGGCGCCGAACGACGACCACTCGATCCCGGTCAAGTCCAACGCCGGCTCTGCCTACGTCTTCGTCCGCGCGGGGGTCTTGTGGACGCAGCAGACCAAGCTGACCGCCTCCGACGCGGCGGAATTTGACAACTTCGGTACCTCGGTCGCGGTATCGGGCGACACTGTTGTGGCCGGGGCAGACAGCGATGGCCACGCGGCGGGGCTCAGAGCCGGTTCGGCCTATGTATTCACCCGCACTGGCGTGGAATGGATTCAGCGGACCAAGCTCATCGCCTCCGACGCGGCGGCGAATGACAACTTCGGCAACTCAGTTGCGGTCTTGGGCGACACGGCGGTGGTTGGAGCGTACGACGACAACCTCGCAGGCGGAATCGCCGCCGGTTCGGCATTGGTCTTTGATCTCTGCTGCCTCGACAGCGACGGCGACGGGACGCGCAACTGCGACGACGACTGCCCGAACGATGCGAGCAAGATCGCTCCGGGTGTTTGCGGATGCGGCGTCGCCGATACCGACACCGACACCGATGCAGACGGTCTTTCCGATTGCGTGGACAACTGCCCGACCGTGGCTAATGCCGACCAAGCCGACGCAGACAACAATGGTGTGGGTGACCTCTGCGTCAACGCGCCGGGTTCGCAAACGAATCCGGCGTGCGGGCAACAAGGTTCGACGTGCGGGATGGGAATGGCCGGACTGTTGCCGATGATGTTCTTGATGTTGCGCTGGGTGCGTCCAACGCGGCGACGATGAGTTACGGAAACGATTGCAAAACGGGATAGGCGCAAGAAAACAGGCGGCGCGATGTGAAGCATCGCGCCGCCCGCTTGGTTTTTATCAGGTTGTGACGGTGGTCTACCCGCCTTTGGCTTCCGGCTTGGCGTCGGGCTTGTCTTCGCCGCCGCGATTGCGGGGGCCGCGTGAGTTCACTTCGGCCTTGACCTTTTCCTGCTGGGGCGGCGTGAGCAGGGCGATGACGTCGTCGTAAAGTTTCTTGCTCATGCGCATTTTGTCGGGGGCGGTCTTGGCGTCGGCGGATTCTTTCTCGTGGTTCTTGAAGGCGTCCTCGACCAGCTTCTTCTGGTCGTCGGTGAGGTCGGGTAGCTTCATCACGACGCTTTTAAGTTGCGCTGGGTTGACGCGCATGTTGGAGGAGGGTCGTCCCTGTACGGCGTCCTGCCACAATCCTTCAAAGCCGACTTTCTGTTTCTCGCCGAGCATCGCGGCCATGCGGTCATGAAGGTTCTTGGTGGATCGCTCGATGGCCTCCCGGACCGGGGCTTCTTGGGCGTCGCGTTGCTTGCGGTCTTCCTTCATCTGGTCGAGCAACTGCTGCATCCGCGGCTGATCCTTGGCGGCGCGGGCCTCGTCGAGTTGTTTGCGAATCTCGGCGTACTTCGCGCCCATGTCGGCCGGCGGCTTGATGGTGTCGCGGAGGCTTTTCACCTCAGCGGAGTATTCGTCGACCAGTCGCTTGGCGTCGGACTGCTGCGAGTCCGTGAGCTTCAGCTCTTCCTTCATCTGCTCGAGCAGCTTATCGGGATTGCGGATGCCGGCTTGATTGAGGCGCTGCGGTCGATCTTCGCGTTGGCGTCGGCCTTCGCGCTTGTCGGGCCTATCAGGCTTCTCCTGGGCAAGGCAGATGCCGACCGTCAGGAATAATACGCACGCACTAAATCTCAACGCTTTTGTCATCATGGGTTTCTCCAGTAATTCAAGATCATAGCTTCGCACGGCGGCCGCGTCGGATCAAGCCGATTCCGCCGAGGACCAGTGGGGCGAGGGTCATGGTGCCCATACCGCAGTTTCCCGATGCACCGCAGGCCGCCGAGCCGCCGGGTCCGCCGCCCGACTCTTCGCAGGCATCGCCGACTCCATCCGCATCTGCGTCGGACTGGTCGGCGTTAGCCAGGGCCGGGCAATTGTCGCAGGCATCGCCATCACCATCCGCGTCGCCATCGGTCTGATTGGCGTCGGCGGCATTCGGGCAGATGTCACAGGCGTCGCCAAGCCCGTCTGCGTCGGTGTCGGTCTGGGTAGCGTTGGCGACACTCGGGCAGTTGTCGGTCGTACAGGTGTTCGTCGCCACGCCGGGATCGCCGAAGCCATCGTTATCAGAGTCGTTGCAGGTGTCACAGGAGTCGCCGATGCCATCTACATCCGCATCGGTTTGAAGGATGTTGGAATTGTTCGGGCAGTTGTCACAGGCATCGCCGAGGCTGTCGCCGTCGGTGTCAGTCTGAGTGGGGTTGGCCGTATGCGGGCAGTTGTCCAGTGAGCAGGTGTTCGCTGCGAAGCCGGGGTCACCGAATCCGTCGCCGTCGGTGTCGGTGCATGTGTCGCAGGCGTCGCCGGTGCCGTCGCCGTCTGCATTGGACTGATCTGCGTTGGCGACGGCGGGACAGTTGTCAATTGTGCAACAGGTTCGCATGAAACCGGGGTTGCCGAAGCCGTCGCCATCGGGATCAACGCAAATGTCGCAATCATCCATGATGGTGTCCATGTCGAGGTCAGTCGCGCCGCAGGTTGCCGTGGGGTCCACGTCGAAATCGCAGCGTCGGTTATTTGTGTAGACCACGCCGGTGGTGATGAGTTGGTAGTCGGCGGCGTTGGTGGTGCTCTGAGCGGATGAGGCGCCGGTAAACTTCAGGGATTGCGCTCCAGTCGTAGGCAGCGCATTGGGGAATACACCAAAATTGCCGTCGGCATCGTTGGTGGTGGATCCGGTGGTGGAGCCGGTGTAACCACCGCCGCCCCAGCTAACCCGCCAATAGACAAGGCCGCTGTCATCTTCAAAGGTCAGTGACCCGGCCGCGAAGTACGTTGGTGGGATCAGATTGGTCATGGTGAAATCGGTCGCCCCGGTCGTGGAGAGGGGCGGCACGACCACCTCGCCCATGTTCGTACTCACAATGAAGATTCGATCCCCTTGGCTGTCGTTGGTGACATTCGTGGCGAAGTCGATGATGACAATTGGATTCATACCAGTCGGATCCCAAGCGCGGATTCTGCCCTGGGAAACTATGCCCTGGCCGGTGGTCCGCATCCGGAGCTGGATCGCTTGGCGGCTGTCATCACAGCCCATTCCATTATCCACACAAACCGTGATCTGCTCGATCTGCATGAGGTGGAAGGTTGCCTTCACTGGATTAGCCACGAGGAGTGTGGTCAGGGAGAAAGTCAACGCGACACCGCGACGCGAAATCTCTATCTTCATATTTTTCATAACGTTAACTCACGGGGAGACGCGAATAACGATTGTAAACCGCATTGGGTAAGTGGTTAGGGAATGGCCGATTTGCTCAAATCAATCGAGTTCATCCTAAAAGCGCGAGGCCTCTTTGAAACGTTCCCCTAGTGAATACCTTACCTTACAGTATTGACAAACGCGAGTCGAATCAATTATTCCTGTTTGAGCCTTATTGCCGACAACTGTGAATAGTGACGGTTTGCTCCAGAAACAGCCTCAGGACTGGGCATGGACGCACACTGAAAAAGGAGCAGGATGCAGGGGGCACCACGAATTGGAGGATCGGCCCACTTTACAAGCCGGGTCGTTGGAGCGTACTATTTCCTTCCACAGGCACTTGCAACCGGTAGTGGGCATCGTATGCTACTCGTCGTTGCAGGTTCGGGATTGGTGGCCGACATCGGGGTCGGCTGGCAATCGTTAAATGTCCTCGCAGGATTGAGGAGCCCGGCATAGCAAGGAAGCGGTCGAGTTCTCATCACGTTTGTTCAATTCGCGCAACTGGCGCTGCGCGTATTTGTACCTCGCACATCGACAATGGGATTTTACCCTCGCTGCGGAATGATCGTCCGCAGGAAAACAGCCAATACGGCTTAGGAGTTTGTATGTATCGCGTGTCCAAAAACATTTTGTCTCTCGTTGTTTGTACCCTGACCCTCGCCATCGGTTTCACCTCGGCGCAGGCGGCGACCATTCCGGTGGCCGCGGGCGGCGACATTCAAACCGCGATTAATGGGGCCGCGATCGGCGACATCATCGAGCTTGGTGCCGGAACGCACACGGTGACGGCGACCATCAACGTGAACAAGGCGAACCTGACGCTCCGCGGCGCGGGGAATCTGACGGCCATTGTTGTGTACGCGACGAATACGGACAACACGCCGGTGATCACCATTGCCTCGTCGGGCATCACCATCGGCGGTCCCGGCCAGGGGTTGACGATTCGACAGAATGACCTGGGAGCGAACACGCCCACGACCGGCAATTGCGCCATCAAGATCGACGGCAGCATCACCGGCAACAGCACGACAACGATCCGCAATAATTCGCTGGAAGGCAACAACGCCGACTGCGGCATCCTGATCAATCCCGACCTGACCCCGGCAAATGTGCAGGGCGGCTTCCCGACGCTGAACATTACCGACAACACGATCACCACGTCGGTCGGCGGCACCTACGGCTTCCGCTACGGCGTCTATTTCTACTACCACATGTACCCCGCGCCGCTGAGTACAAACATCAGCGCCTTCGACAACACCATCAACATCACCGGCAACCACATCAACCACATCGAGAACGACGGCATCCTCTTTGACGACCAGGTGTACCACAGCCAGATCACCATCTCCGGCAACACCATGACCGGCTACAACACCGCCGATCAGGCCATCGAGTTTGACAGGGACATCGAAGCCTTCTCCTCGATCACCATCTCAGCGAACCTGATTGATGACTGGAATGACGGCGTGGAGGCCAGCAGTGGGATTTATGAAAACTCCACGATGACGGTCACGATGAATACGTTGACCAACATCGATGACGAGGGCGTGTATGTCTACGTCGAGAGCGGCAGCACCCTCAACGTCACCACGAATGACATCAGCACCGACACCAATAGTGGCGGTTACGGAATCGAAACGGATACCGAGTACGGCTCCACCACCACGATCACCGCGAACAACATCGTTGGTTTCGACGACTATGGCATCTACGAATCATATCCTTATGGCGGCTCCACCGTCATCATCATGAACAACACCATCATGATGGCCGATGGCGGCGGCAGCAGCTACGGCATCTATTCCGACACCGATTACGGCTCCCATACCACGGTGAGCAACAATACGGTGAAGGGTTGGGACTACGCCGGCATCTATGAAGACTATCCCGAGTACGGCAGCTCGTTTATTTGCGAGAATAATATCGTGGACGCCCGAGATGAAAGCGGCGGCGACTACGGCATCTACGTTTACGCGCCCAGCTATGGCTCCACGGCGCTGATCAACAACAACACCGTCAAGGATTTCAATTACGCCGGCTTCTATACGAGTAGCGACACCGAATACAACAGCACACTAACGGTCACCAACAACACCTTCACCGGCTATCTGGGCAACCTGCCCGACTACGGCTGCTACCTCAGCGGTGACGTGTCTGAACACAGCACGGCGACGGTCACCGGCAACACTTTCACCAATCACGACTATGCCGGCTTCTATTGCGACGACGTGTACGACAACTCCACGATCCACATCGACAACAACACGTTTACCTCCGGCTCGGGCGGCGCGGATTACGGCGTGTATCTCTACAACCCGTACTACTACTCCTGGGCCACGATCAACAACAATACGATTTCAGGGGTAGACGAGGGCATCGAGCAGTATTACCTGGGCGACTTCGCCACCTGCGAGATCTCCGGCAACCAGATTCACGCCAACTACTTCGACGCGGACTACGGCATCTATGTGTACGAAGCCTACGACGGCGCTGGCTTGAGCATCACCGGTAACACGATTGACGGTTTCGAGGAGGGTCTCTATTGCTACGAAGTTGACTACGGCAGCACGATGCTCGTCGATGGCAACACCATCACCGGCTGGTGGGATGCGGGCATCTATCACGAATATTGCGAATACGGCGCGATCACCACGATCACCAACAACACCCTCACGGCCGACGAAAACTGGGGCTGGGCCGGCATCTATGTCTATGAAATCTATGAGGGCGGAAACCTCATTGTGAACAACAACACCGCCACCGGCTATGGCAACAACGGCGGCGGCGAGGCCGGCTTCTACAACGACTATTGCTATTACGGGGCCTCCTGCGTGGTCACCGGTAATACGTTCACGGCCCACGCCAACGGCTCCGAGTACGGCGTTTACCTGGATGACGGCGTTCAGGACGGCAGCATCGGCGTATTGGCGAACAACACCGTCACCGGTTTCACCGGCGAGGCTTGCTACTGGTATTACACCTACGACGGGTCGACCAGCACCATCACCGGCAACACCTTTACGGCCCATCCGAGCGGTTGCAACTACGGCTTGGATTCCGACAGCGGTGTGGACTACGGCTCCATACTGACGGTGGCCGGCAATACGTTCACGGGCCAGCGGATGTATGGCGTTTACCTCGATGAACTCGACGACGGCAGCACGGCCTCCTTTAGCGGCAACACGTTCAATGGCAATGCCGACGGCTGCCAGTACGGCCTGTGGAATGATGACGGCGCTGATTACGGCTCGATGCTTTTCGTCACCAACAACACCTTCACCAACATCTACGATCCCGACGGTGTGGGCAATGACGATCCATATGATGGTGATGACGGCGCGGGCCTCTTTAGCAATTCATCGATCACCGACGGCAGCCAGATGACGATTTGCGGCAACACGTTCACCGGCATCGGCGGCGGCGACAACGGCGGCATCATCCTGTACTACCCGGCCGAGTATGGATCGGTCATTGTCATCTGCGACAACACCATCAGCGGCTTCGCAACAGCCTCGATTGTTATTGATGACGATCTCTATGAGGGTGCGCTGCTTGACATCTATGGCAACAGCTTCACCGGCGGTAAGTATGGCATGTGGTGGGATGACTATGACATCGAAAACGGCACCGTCTGCAACATCATCAACAACGACTTCAACGGCTTCAGCATTGAGGGCCTGTTCCTCCACAGCGAAATCTTCGGCTGCAAACTGACCATTTCCAACAACCGTTTCAAGACCGAGAGCGCCACCAACGGAATCAATATTCTGGAGTACTCCATCAGCTCCGGCGCCGAGGTCAACATCCACAACAACTGCTTCCAGGGTCCGGACACCGGCATCCGGTTGATCGACATTCTGGACACCGCGTTCGTCAATGCCTCGGAGAACGACTTCTTCGGCGTGACCACCGGCATCATCAACACCGCCGGCGATGCCAGTCACCTGATCAACGCCGAGAATTCCTTCTGGAACGGCGCACCGGTCAACATCGGCCAGGTCGATGCCGATCCGGTTTCGGCCTCGGCCACCGATGCCGATGCCGACGGCGTTGGCGATTGCGATGACACCTGCCCGAACACAGTGGCCGGCCAGGTCGCTGATGCGACGGGTTGCTCCTGCTTGCAAAACAATCCGGCGGGCGACGCCGATGGCGATGCCGTCCTCGATTGCAATGACAACTGTTCCGCCGTGGCCAACGCCGACCAGGCAGACACCGACGGCGACGGCATTGGTGATGCCTGCGAGGCACCGGCACCCGTGACCGGCCCCTGCGGCATCATGTGCGGTGGCGGCGGCGGTTTGATGATCCCCGCAACACTTCTCGGCATCGGCCTGCTCGGCCGACGCCGCATTCGCCGAGGGCGAAAGGAAGCTTCCATGAAGAACAAATCTGCTCGAATACTCACCGGACTTTGTCTGGTTTTGGCGGTCCTCGGTTTCGCCGGTGGCGAAGTCATGGGCGCGACCCTCACCGTGCCGGGTAGTGCTGCAACGATTCAAGGTGCGATCGACCTGGCGGTGACAGGCGACACCATTCTCGTGTCGGCCGGTACTTGGACGGAAAACATCATCGTCAACAAGGCCAATCTGATCATCATCTCTGTCGCCGGCGCGGCCACGACGATCATCGAGGACAATGACGCTGCGGATGTTCCCATCGTCGACATCGCCTCCTCCGGCATCACCATTGGTGCGGCCGGCGGGCAGGGCTTTACGATCAATCAGAAGGACCAGGGTCCGGCTGCCGTGGCTCATTCCGGCAACTGCGGTATTCGCATCCGGGGCGATACCACCGGCAACAGCACCACCACCATTCAGAACTGCATCATCACCGGCTACGATTCGGATGAAGGCATTCTGATCAACCCCGACCTGACCCCGGCCGACGTGCAGAATGGCGGCGCGACGTTGAACATCCTAAACAACACGTTTGGCAGGAACACGGGCACGTTCGGCTTCAAGGACGGCATCCACTTCCACTTCCACACGTACCCGGCCCCGCTCAGCGAGAGCATCTCGGCCTACGAGGCGACCATCGCAATTACCGGGAACACGATGACTCTGATCGAGGATGAAGGCATCCAGTTCCACCAGGACACCTACAAGAGCGCGATTACCATCAGCAACAACAACATCACGTCCACGGCCACCGGTGGGGGCGGCGTGCTCTTTGATTACATTGATGATTTCTCGACCGTGACGATGAGCGGGAACACGATCACCAATTTTGACGACGCGTTCGACTTCGACATCTCCAACATGTCGAACGTGACCGTGTCGGGCAACACTGCCACGGGATTCGAGGACAATGGCGTCGTGAATTACACGGAATACGGCTCCACGCTGATGATCTCCGGCAACACCTTCACCGGCAACGCAACTGGCGACGAGGGCATTGATACCGACACCGAGTACGGCGCATCGACCACCGTCACCGGCAACACCATCAGCAGCGTGCAGGACTACGGCATCTACGAGTCGTATCCGTATAGCGGCGCGACCTACACCTGCACTAATAACAACATCACCATGATCGCCAACGCCGGCAGCGGGTACGGCATCTACACGTATACCGAGTACGAATCCCACACCGTCGTCACAGGCAACACGGTGACGAACTACGACTACTGCGGCATCTATGAGGGGTATCCCTATGCCGGTTGCACGTATCTTTGCGAAAACAACACGCTCGATGCTTTGGATGCCACCGGCTCGGACTACGGCATCTGGGTGGATTACCCCGAGTATGGCTGCACCGCCACGATCCACAATAACACAGCCAGGGATTTCAATTACTGCGGCATCTACAACAACGGCGGAGACGACGGCTCGATCCTGACCATCACCAACAACACCTTAACCGGCTATGCCACGACAGCGCCCGACTACGGAATCCTGTTGGACAGTGATTGGTACTACGGCTGCACCGTGACCATCAACAACAACACGGCCACGGGCTTCGACTATGCCGGTGTGTACACCGGGGACATCTATGACAACTCCTCGTGGACGTGTAACAACAACACGCTGACGGGTGTGACTGCAGGCGCTGATTATGGCATCTACAGCGGTGGAACGTACTACTACGCATTCGGAACCATCAACGGCAACACCGTCACGAACTTCGACATCGGTCTGGAGAATTACTACAACGACGATTTCTCAAGCTGCACCGTCATGAACAACTCGTTCATTACCACGGTGGCGGCTGCGTCGTATGGCATGTATTTCGATTATGTCTACGACGGGGGCCTCCTGACGGTCACCAATAACACCATCACCGGCGGAAGCGACGGCATCTACATCTACGAGATCAGTTACGGCGGTACCTGCCTCGTCGATACGAATACGATCGGCGATTGGGATGATGCCGGTATCTACATCGACTACATGTACTACGGATTCCTGACGACCTTGTCGAACAACACCATGACTGCCGACACGGCCGGCGCCTACTATGGCATCTACACCTATGAGATCTATGAAGGCGGCGTCCTAAACGTCGTCAACAACACCGCCACCGGCTACGGCAACACGGCCGGCGACGAGGCGGGCTTCTGGAATGATGACTACATCACCGATGGAAGCGATCTGAACATGACGGGCAACACCTTCACGGCCCACTCGGCCGGCAGTCAGTACGGCATCTACCTGGATGACGGATTCGACTATGGCTGCAATTCAAATATCTCGAGCAACACGGTCACCGGTGTCCTCGGCGACTGCCTCTACAGTTACTACTGTGAGGACGGCAGCTTCGTCACCATCGCCAACAACACCTTCACGGCTATTGCAGCTGGTTGCGATAACGGCATGTACTTCGACGACGGCGTTGATTACGGCAGCCGACTGACCATCGTTGGTAACACCGTGACAGGCGCGCAGGACTGCGGCCTGTGGATCTACGAGATCGACGACGGCAGCACGGTCAATATCACCGGGAACACGTTCACTGGTGCGACGACGGGCTGCGAGTACGGCTACTACAACGACGACAGCGTCGATTACGGGTCCATCTGCAACATCACGAACAACTCATTCACCAACATCATGGGACCGGCTGCCACCGACGGCTACGGCATGTACCCCCTTAACGGCGACCATGTGAACGACGGTTCGGACATGACCATTTGCGGAAACACGATCACCTGTCTGACCGATGCCGACAGCGACACCTATGGCATTTACTTCAACTATGTGGCTGACTATGGCTCGACGTTGACGGTCTGCGACAACACGCTGACCGGCCACAATTATGTGGGCATGTACTTCAACGACGACATCTCCAACGGCGGCCGGCTCGACGTGGACGGCAACTCCATCACCGGCGGCGATTCCTCCTGCTACTGGGATGCGGCCTACGACATCGAAGCAGGGACCATCGTGAACTTCACGGGCAATCTGTTCGCTGATTTCACGGTGGACGGCTTCTACATCGGCGGCGAAATCTACGGTGCGAGGATGGCGATCACCGGCAATCGATTTAGAGGTGCCACCGCGACAAGCGGTGTCAACTTCTTTGACAGCATCAGTTCGGCTGCCGAGGTCTCCGTGAATGACAACTGTTTCACGGGCGTCACCGACGGTATTCGCCTGATCGACATCCTCGATACGGCGATCCTGACCGCGACGGGCAACGACTTCGACGGTGTCGTCACGAACGGCGTAAACAACACGGCCGGTGATGCCTCGCACGACATCAATGCAGAGAATTCGTTCTACGGTGGCGCGGCGACCAATTCCGGCTACGTCGATGCCGACCCGGTTGCGGCCGCGGCACCTGATGCCGACGGTGACGGCGTGTCGAACTGCGACGATGTCTGCTCCGAGACGGCTGCGGGTGCAGCGGTTGATGCGACGGGTTGCTCCTGCATCCAGCTCACACCGACGGCCGATGCCGATGGCGACGGTGTCATTGATTGCACCGACAACTGCTCGGCAGTGGCCAATGCTGACCAGGCGGATAGCGATGCCGACGGCATCGGTGATGCCTGCGAGGCACCGGCTCCTCCGGCTGCTGGACCGTGCGGCATCATGTGCGGCGGCGGCGGTGGTCTAATGATCCCGGCGACCCTGCTAAGCCTCGGCATCTTCGTTCGCCGAGCCAATCGACGCCGACGATAAGTCGCGTTGC
Source organism: Planctomycetota bacterium (assembly GCA_038042195.1). Taxonomy (GTDB): domain Bacteria; phylum Planctomycetota; class Phycisphaerae; order UBA1845; family UTPLA1; genus JACRIM01. The sequence goes on from JBBTET010000012.1 coordinate 138,493, forward strand.
TTGACGTACTTAGCTCTTTAGAACGGCCGGCCCTTCGGGGTCGGCCGTTTTTTTGTTGTGTGCGCGGTTCAGCGGGGTTGGCTCGGCCTGTGATATCATGGGGGGTTCGATGTCTGATGCGTATCAAATCGTGGTGATTGGGGGGGGGCATGCCGGGGCCGAGGCGGCGTGGGCGGCTGCGCGCTTAGGTATCACCACGGCGATGGTGACGATGGATCGGCTCGCCATCGGTCGCATGAGTTGCAACCCGGCCATTGGCGGCATCGGCAAGGGGCAGATGGTCCGCGAGATCGATGCCCTCGGTGGTCTGATGGGGCTGGCCACGGATCGCGCGGGTATTCAGTTTCGCATTCTCAATCGTCGCAAGGGGCCGGCTGTTTGGGCACCACGGGCGCAGTGTGACCGCGACCTCTATGCGGCCGCTGTGCAGAGCTTTCTGGAGGAGACTCCGAATCTCACCATCGTCGAGGGGACGGTGGAGGCCATCGACGTGGAGGACGGTCGGGTGCGTGGGTTGCGATTGCATGACGGTCGCCGACTTTCGTGCAGCGCTGTCATCATTACGACAGGCACGTTCCTACATTCGTTGATGCACACGGGTGAGCACAAGGCTCAGGGCGGGCGCATTGGTGAACCCAGCGCGGATGGCCTGAGCGCCAATCTTCTTGCGATGGGCTTCGAGCTGGGTCGCCTGAAGACGGGGACACCGCCGCGCATTCATCGCGACAGCATTGACTACGCAGTACTTGAAACGCAGCCCGGCGACGAGGCCCCGGTGCCGTTCTCCTTTATGAATGATCGCATATCGCAGCGACAGGTGAATTGCTGGATCACCTACACCGGGAACGAGGCGCACGACTTGATCCGCGCGAATCTGCACCGCGCCCCGATGTACACCGGGCAGATTCAATCGCGTGGCCCGCGCTATTGCCCGAGCATCGAGGACAAGGTCGTTCGCTTCGCCGACAAGGATCGGCACCAGTTATTTCTCGAACCCGAAGGCTACGACAACGAGCGCATCTATTGCAACGGGATCAGCACGTCGCTGCCGCAGGACGTGCAGGAGCCGATGGTTCGCTCCATCCCCGGCTTGCATGACGCCCGCATTCTGCAATGGGGCTATGCCGTCGAGTATGACTTTGTCCCGCCGCATCAGACGCTCGATACGCTGGAAACAAAGCGCGTGGGCGGTCTGTATCTCGCGGGGCAGATTAACGGCACGAGCGGTTACGAAGAGGCCGCGGGCCAGGGGCTGGTCGCGGGGATCAATGCGGCGTTGGCGATTGCAGGTCGTGAGCCGTTCGTGCTTCGGCGCGATCAGAGTTACATCGCCGTCATGATTGATGATCTGGTGACGCAGGGCACCATCGAGCCGTATCGCATGTTCACGTCGCGTGCGGAGTATCGGCTGCTCCTTCGCAGTGACAACGCGGATGTTCGCCTCACGCCGCTCGGTCGGGAGATCGGGCTTGTCGATGATGCCCGTTGGTCTCGATACATGCGGAAGCAGGAGGCCGTACGGGCGTTTGGCGCGTGGGCGGCCAATCATCGCATTGACGGCACGTCGCTCGACAAATGGTTTGCTCGCACAGATACAGATTGGTCGGCGCAGGTCGACTGGCATCAGTGGAAGTCCGCTATCCCCGCCGCAGTGCTTTCCTGTGGCGACGATTTGCTGAACGAAGCCGTGACCGCGGCGCGCATTGAGGGCAAGTACGGCGGCTACATCGAGCGGCAATCGCGCGAGGTGGAGCGTTTCAAACGAATGGAAGCCCGCGGCATTCCGCGCGACGTGGACTTCACGGAGATGACGCAGCTTCGTATTGAGGCCCGCGAGAAGCTCACTGCCGTTGCGCCGCGAAGTATCGGACAGGCACAACGCATCGCGGGAATCACCCCGTCGGACATCGCGTCGCTCGTTGTCTACCTTGAAGCACGCAGGCGTCGGGCCGTCTAGGATTGCGATACCCTCATTCTCGGCCCTCCTCCCCTTTTTCAAGTCAATCTCCCACCGGCTCGATAGCCTCCTTGTTGTCAAACTGGGGGGTTTAGGTAAGATGAGCGACAGTCCTAGAATTAACGGCGATCATGCACAGGCAGTGGCCGACGCGCTCGACGCTGCCAAAACCACCTGGCCCATGAAGACCATCTTCACCACCGGCGAAGTCGCGGACATCTGCCGCATCAGTCAGCAGACCGTCATCCGCTGCTTTGATAACGGTCGTATCAAGGGCTTTCGCGTGCCGGGCTCCAAGTTTCGGCGCATCCCGCGCGACGCCCTGATCATGTTCATGAAGACCAACAACATCCCGCTTGAGCAACTTGAGAGCGGGAAGAAGCGCGTGCTGATCGTCGATGACGATGCAGCGATTGTTGAAATGCTTACGGACCTGCTATCGAGGGACGGACGATTCGAGGTTCGTTCGGCGTCCAACGGCTTCGACGCCGGCGCGGCCACGAAGGAGTTTCGGCCCGATGTTCTGCTGCTGGATTTCATGCTGCCCGACATCAACGGCAACATCGTCTGCCAGCGCATTCGGAGCGATCCTGAGTTGTCGCACACAAAGATTATCATGGTGTCCGGCGCGGTCTCGCCCACGGAGATAGAGAACCTGAAGGCGGCGGGCGCGGATGAGTTCATCAAGAAGCCGTTCGACATCGCCAAGCTGATTGGGCGGATGGTGGAATTGATGTCCGTGTGATCGATGCTTGGGCGGGCCATTTTTGCGTCGATGGGCGGCGGATTGGATGAGGGGCGCGGTAGTCGCATGAGTACAACTGCACTGCCCATCGAACCGCAGAAGATCGAACTCCTTCTCTCCCAGCTTGATTCGCTTCCCGCACTCGCCCCGGTGGCCACACGCATTCTCTCGCTCACGGGCGATGACCATTCCAATGCAAAGCAACTCATCGAGGCCGTCGGCAGTGATCCCTCGCTCACCGCCCGCGTTCTGTCGGTGCTTGGCAGCGCCCAGTACGGCGTCCGCACCGACTCCGTGAATCTCGACCACGCGATCAAAATGCTTGGCTTTCAGACGATTCGTCAACTAGCGCTGGCAGCGAAGGTGATGGAGGTCTTCGGAAGCACTGGGAAGGAGCGAGTCGAGGACGGCCTCGACCGCCGCGAGTTCTGGAAGCATTGTCTCGGCGTGGCCTGCGCGGCGCGCGGCATCGCAGCCGCCACGAAGTGCGGCGTCGCTCCGGAAGAGGCGTTTGTGCTTGGCTTGCTTCATGATCTTGGCAAGGTCGCCCTCGATACGGTCATGCCGAAGAGTTACGCCCGCGTCGTTCGGCAGTCGCGCCAGGCCTACGGTGACATCGCCGACATTGAACGTGCGATCCTCGGCGTGGATCACACCGTCGTCGGGCATCGGCTCGCCGAACGTTGGAACCTGCCGCAGTCGCTGGTCGAGTGCATCTGGCTGCATCACCAAGCGCCGGAGTCGCTTCCGGCGTCGGTGGCGAAGGGTCGCCATGTGCAGGTCGTGCAACTCGCGGACATGTTGGTACGTCGTCAACGGATCGGGTTCTCCGGGAACTACACCGAATCGTTCGTCTCCGAGTCCCTTGCCGCAGAGCTTGGCCTCACGCCTGACGCCCAGCGCGCGATCATGGAATGCCTGGCAGATGAGATCGAGGCCCGTGCTACGTGGATCGGCATTGATGACATCACCAGTCAGGACGTGTACCTGCGTGCCTTGTTGCAGACGACTGAGGAATTGACGGTCTCCAACGCCGCGTTGTCGGATCGCAATCGTCGGCTTCAACGTGAGGCGGGCTATTTTTCCGCGCTGGGCTGGATGAGTGCGACGCTGTCACCGAAGGCAGCCGTGCGGGATGTGTGCGGGATTGCGGCTGATGCCGTTCGCCGGGCGCTCCATGTCGCCGGCGCGGCGGTTTTCGTCGTCGAGTCGGACGGTCGCTGGGTGGAGTCCGGCATTGCCGCAGATGGGGACATGCAGGGCGAGATCATCGATTTCACCGAGCGTCCCCTTTCAATCGACGCCGACGTGACGATGGCGATGCACATGGCCGCGGCTGGAACCTGGCTCAGTCCGCCCGGCCGTTCGTTCGATGTCCTCGTGGATCGTTGTCGTGCGAAACTGGGCGATGCCAATCTGTGGCTCCTGCCCATCGTTTGCCGCCAACGCTGGCAAGGCGCGGCCGTTTTTTCCGCGTCGATGGAGGAGGTCGCTCAGATGCGAGCGGAGTCGGCCTGTCTGGAGGTGCTTAGTGCGGCCGTTGGCCTTGCCATTGCACAATCCCAGGCTCAGGCTTCGGCGCTTTGCGTGAGCGACGAACTGGCTGAGGCGAATCGACGACAGGCCGCGCTGCAAGCGGAATTGGTGCAGATGCGTAGCCTGGAGACGACCGTGGCGTTGGCCGCCGGCGCTGCGCATGAGTTGAACAACCCGCTCGCCGTGATATCGGGACGTGCCCAAATGCTCAGTGGTCGGGCCCCGACGGAGCAAATGCGGACGCAGTTGGATCAGATATCGACGCAGGCCCAGCTTGCCAGTGACATCGTGACCGAGTTGATGGACTTCGCCCAGCCGCGCCCACCAGCGCCGAAACACGTCGCCTTACCAGACGCACTTGATGCCCTGCGGACGGAATTGGCGAGTACCGGATTATTGGCATTCGACGAGTTGTCTGTGCAGGTTGAGTCCGATACGCCGCCGATCTGGTTCGATGCCGAGTACCTATCACGCCTATTGCGAGAGGTTCTCAATAACTCCATCGAGGCAACTGTCGCGGGCCAGCGCCGTTTGACCGTCAAGGCCGTCGGCGATTTGACCGAAGAAACCGTCGTCGTGCAGGTGGTCGACAACGGTCGCGGCATGACGCCGGAGATCCTGAGTCGCGCGAAAGACCCGTTCTTTTCGTGGCGGCCCGCGGGACGAGGACGCGGATTGGGGCTTGCCCGCGTGGCTCGATGGCTCGCCGACGGCGGCGGGTCGATCTCGATACAGAGCCGACCGGGGGACGGCACGACGGTGGAACTTCGGTTTCGCACTCGGGCCGCGAGAAGCTAAGTAGAGCTGCGGAATCTTTACTGTGGCACCGGCGTCTCGCCGGTGCATGGACAGGCGAGACGCCCGTCCCACATTGGATGATTCAGTCTGCGGTTGCATGTAGAGCGCCACGCCGGGGGGTGGGGCGCGACGAAGCGATTGAGGGGGATTCGTATCAGTATTCAGTCATTGTAATAGCCAGTATCCGGGCCGGCGGGTCGTGGAGGCCTCTCTCTCCCTCCTCCCCTCGCTCTCACGGCTGAAACGCCCGCAGGCCTTTTTTCACGTGCCTCGAAGGAACGAGGCGCAGCGGATACGGACGCTCAAGGAAGAGTAAGGAAGCACCTATGAGGACTGGGGATTTGAACATCTTGATCGTTGCCGAAGACGGTCCCATCGTCGCGGAGATTGCCAAAGAGCTGCTCCTCGACATGCAGGCCGGCGTGTCGATTGTTTCCACGATCGACGAGGCACGCACGATATCGGCCGAGAGCAACTTCGACGTCGTCCTTGCATCGGCCACGCTGTCCGACGGTGAGGGCGTTACGTTGGCATCCGGCCCCGAAGCGGATTCGACGGCGTCGGTCATCGTCATGCTGAATCGACCGGCGGGATCCGAACAGGTGCTCGACCTGATTCGTCAGGGGGCGTCAGACGTGCTCGCCCATCCGCTCGACATGAATGGGCTTATTGAATCGGTGCGGCGCGTCGGGGGCGGTCACCGCACGTTTCTCTCGACGGCTCGACGCGCCAAGCGCCTTCGCCGGATGACCTCTCGATTGGTTCGGGATCGCCGGGAACTTCGCCAGCGCGTTGATCTGATCTGCCGCGATTTGGTGACGGCGTATCAGCGCCTCGCGGAAAAGGTCGTCGATGTGCGGCAGGGCGTGTCCGAGGCGGATTCGAACTGATCGCGTCACGAATGCAGAAAACTCAGATGCAGCTCCGCGTGCCGTAGATTGATGGCGATTCGCTCGTCGCGCGGCATCGGTCCCCACGCCGGGCTGTCGTGCTTGGCTTCTTCACTGCTCTTCAACCGAGTCAGGGCCTTTCGCAATTGGGTCGCACCTTCCTCGGTGCTGAGTTTTTCGATTCCGAACGTGCCTTCCTTTGTTTTTGGTATCTTCACTCCCGATGGCATTCCCTCGCGCAGATACTTTTTCTTCAACATCTTCAGGATCCACCGTACAAAGAACGGCGGTTTTCCAATTGGAAATCCGTCGTAGGCATAGTTGATCCATGAGGCTACATGACCCATGACCTGGCCGGCAGTCCAATTGCCGGTGCATCGTAGCGTTCCCGCCTTGTCGGCCGCCACGATGCGATCCACGTCCGCGAGCACGGCGTCGATGTTGGCGAAATACAGTTTGCGCCGATCCGTTGAGTGTTTTGTGTCTACCATGTCAGTGAGCGAGCGTCTTTTCTCGTCCCAATACCAGCGCAACTCCGGCCGCGGCGAAGAGGCCGCCTACGACTTGTTCGATCCCCTGGCCGATGGTGAAGTCCGTCGGGAAATTGTACCAATTCCAATACGACACACACAGCGATGCCCAGCCAAAAAGGCCGAGGGCCGCGCCGATCATCAGTCGCACGCTCCATCCGCCGCGCACGCGTGACAACACTATCGCGAGCATGAGTGATGCGAGGGCATTGCTCGCGAACTCGGTGCCCAACGTCATCGGCCCCATCGCTTCGCCACCGGCAGGCTGGTAAACCAGAATCCCTTGCGGACCCTGGCGCAGCTTCTCCTCCCACGCCTTGGTCTGTTCCTCGGTGGCCGTGTGCATGTCGCCCCCTGGGAAAAAGTAGAACCCGCGCTCTTTGATCTCGCTCTTCATGTGCGGCACCAGCTTCGCCTCTGCTTCGGGCGGCAGGCTCTTGAATCCCATCTCGCCGATGGGCAGCGCCATATGTGCGATCGCTCCCCACGAAAACATCGCGATTCCGCCGACCAAGCCGGCGACGATAATCCGTCCAGCGCTCATGATGATTCTCCGTTAGTGAGGTCTTGCGTCGCCAGCGAGAACTCGCGTCGACGCCGATGTCCGAACACGCGGACAGTCTATTGCCTCCATGTAACCCGGTCACGAAAAATATGATGGAATTCGTCTGAAATTTCCGCTTATCGCGGAGGCCGCATGGCCCCTAGATGTGGCGTACCACGATCTCCCCCGGGAATCGAACCTTGGGAATCGCCGCGTATTTGTCGTCGGCCGCGCGGTAGCCGGCAGCGCAGGCGACGACGGTCGCGAAGGGCGAGCCGGTCAGGCCGAGTGCATCGTCGTAGTTCTTTCGCTCGATGCCTTCCATCGGGCAGGTGTCGACGCCGAGCATCGCGGCGGCTGTCATGAAGTTGCCCAGCGCGATGTAGACTTGCAGCGAGGCCCAGTGATGAATGTCGAAGCCCGGCGGCGGCGACACGAGTTGGCTCACCATCATGCTCTTGAATTTCGCCAGCGTGTCGACGGCCACGCCGCGCACCTCGGCTGTGTGGCGAACATAGGCGTCCACGTCGGCCTCGGTCAGGGTGCGCCGCGCCGTGAACACGACGAAGTGCGAGCAATCGGCGGACTGCGTCTGTCGCCAGGAGATCGGCACGAGTTTTTCCTTCGTTGCCTGATCGGTGATGATGAGGAATTGCCACGGTTGCAGGCCGTAGGATGACGGCGTGAGTACGAGGGCTTGCTCCAGCGCCTTCCAGGTGTCGGCGGGGATTTTCTTTGACGGGTCAAACTTTTTGGTGGCGTAGCGCCAGTTGAGTTGGCGGATGAGTTGGTCGGGGGAAGCGGTCTGCACCGGGGACTCCTTGGATGTTGCGATTATCGTCGGCATGCCCATCGCACGTCGGTTGGGCATTGTAGTGCGCGGGGGTGGGCTTGCATGGTTTCCCCCCGGCCGTTGACCGGGGGGTTAATGCCGGAACATACGAACATGTATCGTTTGGAATTACGAGTTGGCGCGCGTCGCCGACACCTTCCGTCCGCCATCGACGATTCGCAGGCCGGAGACAGCATTCCCCTTCAACTCAAATGCAATCTCGACGGCCGGCGCACCGGTGGGGTGGAACTTGTGATCGCCCTGGTGGAACAATTCGCGCGGCACACCGCCCGGCCCGCGTTGGAGGGAGATTCCGCCGGAGCGGGACTTGGCGATGGTGAGTCGAGCATCTGGCGCAGCGCCGAATGAGTATTCGCCGATGCAGAGTTGCTTCGATTCCTCTGAGAGCGGCTGCGACGTCTGCCCGATGCCCGCATCGCCGAGCGTGATCAGATACTCAACGACGGGCTTCGACTTTTCACCGCCCGCCTTCGCATGGGACAGCAGCGTGATGCCGTGTGGGCCGTGTGTGCGCTGGATACCCGGGTTGCACTTTATGTATGCCTTGACCACGTCGATATGACCGAGCATGGCAACGTGAAAAGATCCGGCCGTGCGCCATGCTTCATCAGCAACGCGGCAATCTCGTGGTTGCCGACGTGACTGGCCGCACCGAGGGCCGTCTCCCAATCGCCGAACCCCCAATCCCACGCGGCCTTGGCCAGCGCCGGTCGCTCCTTGAGCAAATCGCGCACGCGGTCCACTTTTCCGTGCGACACGCCGACCATCTCCTTGACCACCCCCGGCTCCTGCGCCGGGAAGCTCGCATTCGCGGCGTCGTTGGACGATTGAGGTTTCGGTTCATCGGCAAATAGTTCGGGTACATGAAACGCGGCCAATCCGGCCGATGCCGTGGCGAGCAGGTGTCGACGTGTGAGATGCATCTGTGGAATCTCCAGGACGGGTTGAGGCTTGCCCAATGTAGAACGGTCCAGGGTAGTTGATGTAACGCCCGAAGTACCACCTACCCGCCTGCAATGGCCCCGACGATCATGAACGGCGCGGCACCGGTCGCGACGGCATCGGGGAGCGGGGCGTCGGGGGATTCGTGGGACAAGTCCTTCTGACATGCGAAAAAGCGGATGAACGGCCGGCGCTTCTTAGTCGCATGGTCACGGATCGTGCCGCGTAGCATTGGATAGCGGGCTTCGAGGGCGTCGAGGATTGAGCGTTGCGTTACCGGCCCCTCAAAGGAAAGTTCAACCTCACCATCGATGGCAGCCAATGTACGAAGATGAAAAGGGAGTACGACTCGGATCATCGCAAAGTCTGCACTTCAACTGAAAGCACCGCCGGCAGATCGCGGACGATGGCGTTCCATGTGTCACCGCTGTCGGCTGATGCGTAGACTTGCCCGCCGGTGGTGCCGAAGTAGATGCCACTGGGTTCATGCGTGTCCACCGCCATCGCCTCGCGGAGCACGTTCACATAGCAGTCGCTCTGAGGCAGACCCTTCGTCAGGGCTTCCCACTCATTGCCGCCGGCGCGGCTGCGGTAGACGCGCAGCTTACCTTCGGGTGGATAGTGTTCCGAGTCGCTCTTGATCGGCACGACATAAATCGTCTCCGGCTCATGGGCGTGGACGGCGATGGGAAAGCCGAAGTCGGTCGGCAGGTTGCCGCTGACTTTTTGCCACGACTCGCCGGCGTCGTTGCTGCGGCAGACGTGCCAGTGCTTTTGCATGAACAGGATGCCGGGGCGCGATGGGTGCATGGCGATGCGATGGACGCAGTGACCGACCTCCGCCGTGGGATCAGGCATGAAGTCCGAATGCAGGCCCTGGTTGATCGGCTTCCACGTCGTCCCGCCGTCATCGGTGCGGAAGACACCCGCAGCCGAGATGGCGATGTAGATGCGTTTGGGGTTCTTCGGGTCGATCACGATGGTATGCAGTCCCATGCCGCCCGCGCCGGGCTGCCACTTCGGGCCGGTACTGTGCGTGCGCAGGCCGGGGAGTTCGTGCCACGATGTGCCTCCGTCGGTCGTGCGAAAGATCGCAGCATCTTCCACCCCAGCGTACACAGTGTCAGGATCGCTGAGCGAGGGTTCGAGGTGCCAGACGCGTTTGAACTCCCAGGGGTGCTGCGTGCCGTCGTACCATTGGTGCGTGCCTGTGACGCCGTCGTACTTGAACTCGTTGCCGACCGGCTCCCACGTCGCGCCGCCGTCGTTGGATCGCTGGATCATCTGGCCGAACCAGCCGCTGCATTGCGATGCGTAAAGCCGATTGGGATCGACGGGTGAGCCTGTCATGTGATAAATCTCCCAGCCTGCGAAGTGCGGGCCGGTGATGTCCCACTTTTGGCGTTTGGAGTCGGATGTGAGGATGAACGCGCCCTTCTTCGTCCCGACGAGAACTCGTGTTCCTTTCATGTCGTGTCCTTTATCGATTGTCGTACGGATTTAAGAACGTTTTGGCAATGCCAGATCGACGGAAATCATAACGGACGAGGAGCATCGGCGTCTCGTAGCATCGGACCCGGCCGGTTTATGACTCCGATGCGGCCCGTGGCGGTTTATCCTGAAAAACGAGCCAGTAAAGACATGGAAGCAAAAACAGGTTTAGCACCGTCGAAGTAAGCAGTCCACCCATGATGACAATTGCCATGGGGTACTCGATTTCATGGCCGGGACGATTCCCTGCGATCACGAGCGGCAGCAGACCCAGTCCGGCGCACAGCGCGGTCATCAGAATGGGAGAGAGTCGCTCCTCGGCGCCTTGCAAGACAAGACTCAAGTCCATCTGCCTGCCTTCGGACAACAGATGGCGATAATGGCTGACCAGCATAATGGCGTTTCGCGCGGCGATGCCAAGTACCGTCACGAATCCGACGAGCGAGCCGAGCGACAGCACGCCTCCGCCGACGATGGCCCCGAAGACTCCGCCGATCAGTGCGAAGGGCAACGTGAAAAACACCAACCCCGCCAGCTTGAAAGACTGAAAGTCCATGTGTAGGAGGAGGAATATGCCGATCAATGAAGCGGCGGACAACCACAACAGTCGGCGCTGCGATTCCGACCGCGCGGCGTACTCTCCCAGAAACTCCGGGTGATAGCCGCGATCAAAGCTCATAGCCTTGACCTTCGTCTCTATCTCTCGGGCGACGCTCCCCAGATCGCGCCCTTTCACGTTGCACGTCACGTCCAGCCGCCGCGACGCGCCCTCGCGCTTAATTTCGTTTGGCGTGGGCCGAATGGAGATATCCGCCACCTCGCCCAGGGTGACGGTGCTTCCACTGACGGTATCAAGCGGCATCTCCTGGAGCGACGGCACGCCGCTTCTCACCCCTTGCTCCCCCCATACGGCGACGTCGAAGACCATTTGTCTATCGTAGACTTCACCTACCTTCTGCCCTTTCACAATTGTCGCGACGGCACGCCGAACATCGCCCGCCGTCAATCCGTACAGGGCCAATTGCTCCATACGCAGCCGCACTTCAATCTGCGGGACCAGCACCTGCGGCTCCACTTTGAGATCGATGATGCCGGGCGTTGAGGCGATTTCCTTTTCGATTTTCTTCGCTTGTGCTCGCAAGACATCGAGTTCCGGGCCGAAGATCCGCACCACGATGGAGCCGCTCGCTCCGGCCAGAACTTCCTTGATACGTTCCTTCAGGTACGTCAACACGTCGCGATACAGGCCTGGATAGCCCGCCACTGCGGTCTCGATCTTCTTGATGGTCGCGTCGTAGTCGACCTCCGGGTCGATGCTGATCCAAAGCTCGGCAAAGTTCGGGCCAACGACTTCGTCGGCCACCTCGGCTCGGCCAATGTGCGCCCCGAAGTTGCGTACGCCGGAGATTGCGCGGAGTTCCTTGCTTGCACTGATGGACAATCGCGTCACCGCATCGAGCGAGGTGCCGGGCTTTTCCACCCAGTGCATGAGAAAATCCGTCTCGCGAAAGTGGGGTAGGAAGTCCTCACCCAGGAACGGAAGGCAAACGCCGGCGATCACGAAGCAGCCGGCCAGGAACTGCAACGCCCGCTTCGGCCGATCGATGATCGGGAGCAGGAGGCGGCGATACTTGATCTTCAGTGCAGAGGCGAGGGGCGAATCCGTCTGATGCCGATCTGTGGGGAGCAGAAGCAGCGAGAGCGCGGGTGTGACCGTTAACGCCACAACCAACGACGCAAGAATCGCAAGAATGTACGACAGCGCGAGCGGCCGAAAGAACGTCCCGGCAAGCCCCGGCAGGTAAAACACCGGCACGAAGACCAGCACGACGATCACGCTTGCGTATACGACCGCGCTACGAACCTCCAACGATGCAGCCAACACCACGTCAAACGCGGACCGCGGCAGGCTCGCCAGACGATTCAATCGCAAGCGGCGGGCGATGTTCTCCACGTCGATGATGGCATCGTCGACCACTTCGCCGACGGCAATGACCAGCCCCGCGAGCGTCATGACGTTGAGCGTGCCGCCGCGATAGTAGAGTACCAGCGTGGCTCCCAGCACTGACAACGGGATCGCGACCAGGCTGATGACCGCTGTTCGCCAGTCGTACAGGAATGCGCACAACACCAGCGTGACCAGCACACACCCGACGATCATCGCATGGGAGAGGTTTTCCAGTGATCGTTCGATGAACGTCGCCGGGCGAAAGATGGTCGCGTCGATCTCCACACCGCTCAAGCCGGGTCGAAGGGCCTGAATCGCCGCCTCGACTTTGCGAGTTACTTCGAGCGTATTGCCCCATGGTTGTTTCTCGACGATGAGCAGGAGTCCGGGGCCGTCATTGACCACGGCATCACCGATGGGGGCGGGGAATCCTTCGACCACACGCGCCACGTCGCCCAGGCGCAACGGCACGCCCCCTCGAAATGCGACCACGGCGCGTGCCAACTCATCGGCTGTTTGGACAGGTGACCACTGGCGGACCGGCAGCCGCTGGTTGGGAGTGTCGACAAAGCCACCAGCCGAGACGACGCACGCATCGCCCGCAGCGCGAACCACATCATTCAGCGTCACGCCGTGAGTACGGAGCAACTCCGGATTGACCAGCACTTGCAACTGTCGATCGCGCTGGCCCCAGATGGCGACATTGGCGATACCGGGAATGGCCATGAGCCGAGGGCGAATCGTCCACTTCGCCAACAGCGTCATGTCCATCTGGCTCAAGGTCTTCGACGTGACACCGATCTTCAGTACGCGACTGGTTGATGACAGCGGCGAGAGCATCACCGGAGGGTGGGCCACGGCGGGCAGACGTGCGGCTTCCACCGCGAGTCGTTCCTGCACGATTTGACGGGCGCGGAGCAGGTCCGTGCCTTCTTCGAACCACAACACCACCGACGAAAGGCCCAGAACCGATTTTGACCGGATCGTTTTGAGCCAGGCGGTTCCGTTGAGGGCGTTCTCCAATGGAACGGTGATGAGGCTTTCGACTTCTTCAGTGGAGAGTCCCGGCGCTTCGGTCTGGATCTCGACCAGGGGCGGCGCGAATTCGGGGAACACGTCGAGCGGGGTCACGCGGGCCGTCTGAATGCCGGCGATGACCAGCACCACCGCCAGCGCGACGACGGGTATTCGGAATCGTAGGGACGTGGTGACGAGCCAGCTTAGCATGAAGGGTTCCCGGGACTGTCTAGGTCACTTACCAGCGCCGAACTCGATGCCGAACAGTTCGGCGGCCCCTATCACTACGATGGATGAATCCAACGCCAAGCCTTTTACGAGTACCTTCGACTCCTCTGCATTCGTCACTTCCACCCGGCGTCGGGCATAGGTCTGGTCGGCGATGCGTTGATACACCCAATCACCGCCGTGCATGTCCGTCACGATGCACGATGATGGAATGATGACGCCTTCCATTTGCCGCTTCGTTGGAAGGGATGCCGCGAGCCGTTGCCCGGGAAGGAAATTGCGCTCATTGGCGAATTCGTAGTAGAGGTCGACCGCGCCGCTGACTCCGTTTGTGGTTCGCGGGCCGAAGATTCGCTCCGCCTTGATACGTTTCGCAATGTCCATCACGCCGAGTTCACCAATGCTCGCGGCCGCTTTTTCATCCACGAGGGCCAGTTCACCAGCGGGCACCGACACACGAACCCAAAGAGGCTCGGCCTGTGTGATCCGTAACAATGGAGCGCCAACAGTGACCACCTGACCATCCGACACATGCAACTCGCCTACCACGCCCTTAACCGGTGCCATCATCACAACGCCCGGCAGTGGTCCTTTCTCGAACCCACCCAGGGATGATCTCACGCTTTCAAGATTCAGTTGGGTTGATGCGGCGCGTACCTCTGCTTTCTGAAACTCAGCGATCGCATCGTCCAGCGCCTTTTGCGCCGACGCGTTGTTTTGACGCAAGACTTCAGCACGCTTCAGGCGAACCCGGCTTGCTTCCAATTCAATCGCCGCCAATTTGGCTTCGCCGTCGGCCGATGACAATGTGATCATGCCGCCATCCGATGCCGTCGGCATAATGGCCAACAATTGCACACCTCGATCACATGTCCAAGGCGACCGCAGATTGCCCACCTCCGCTGGAATGCGAACGATGCCGATGATCGGCGAGGTCAGCGTGACGTCATTTCCCATGGCTGCCATGGCATGACCGGGAAACAGGCGACGCTCCTGCATCGTTCCGCGAGCAGCCGGTTGAACTTGAATGCCGAGCCGCGTCTCCGCGTCGGGACGCAGCGTCACTTGCGTAAGTGCGACTTCGGTGACGGGGTTCGTCACTTTTGAGGCGGTCGTACTGCCCGGCGGAGCGTCGGCCCACACAAACGCCGCGCATCCTGCTCCAATGAGACACGTCCCCAGCCAAACTGCGACTCGAACCGTTTGATGCGACATTACTACCTCTCAAAACAAAAATGCTGCCAGGAGCTGTCGAAAAAAATCGCCAATAAACGACAGAAGCGTTGTGAGAAACGTGAAGATTCCGAAATCAGTTTGCATGATGGGACCCCTCGACCGGCTCGTGCGCCGGCTGGCTCGTGGTTAGCAACGGCATTTTTCCACCGACGGCTCGCCTCAGGCCCGTCATTGCCACAGCCAAGTCGCGCTGGGCATCGACGAAGTACCGGCGTTGTTGAATCAGGAACTCCTGTGCCTCGATCAGAATGATCACGGATTGGTCGCCGACTTCGTACTGCTGGCGCACGGTTTCCAGATTGTTGGATGCCTGTGGCAGCGACTTATCTCGAAAGAATGCAACCAAGTCCGCCGCCGCCGTCGCCGAGATCCAGGCCTGCTGAACCTCCAGCCCCGTCGCCTCTCGAAGATCGTCAAGCTCCTTGCGTCGTTGCAAAACGAGACGACGCGATCGCTCGATCTGGGCCTGATTCTGATCCCAAAGCGGCAGCGTGATCTGTATGCTTGGCCCCAATAACGTGTCGATAAACTGTCGGCGGACGAGGTTCCGCTGCCCCCGGGATTCAATGGTCGGAGCGGTCGGTGCTCCGGCCGCCACACTTGCTCGTGCCGTGTCGGCCAGAATAGTTCGTCCGGGCAGGGCACGGCGATCATTGCGTTCAAACTGTGGTCCAACCTGAATGCTGGGGAATACGTCCAGCCATTCGCGTTCAAGCTGCCCCTCAGCGGCATCGGCGAATTGTCGGGCGCGCTTCACGTCGAATCGCTCGTCGTAGGCGAAAGTCAGCAGTTCATCGACTGCACTCGGAGGCCTACCGCCTTCGTCAATCGAGCCGATCAATTCCCACGTTGTCGGCCAAAGCACCAGCCCCATTGATCGGGCCAAGCTCACCTCCGCCAATCGCCGATCCCGTCGGACGGAAATGATTCCCTGTTGAATCTCGTAGACATGGCTGCGCACCAGATTGACGTCGATCGGCCCCACGTCGCCGGCATCCAGCCGCGCCTGCGCCACTTTCAAGGATTGTTCTGCGAGTTCGAGATTCTCCTGTGCAATCTGTTCCGCCAGTCGCAGTCCGAGCAACCGATACGCGCCGGTCTGCACCTCAGCGGCCAGCTCGATGCCACGTTGTAACACCGCGGAGATCGTCTGCTCCAACTCGGCCTCCGCGATCTTCTTTCGCACCGGAATCTGCCAGAGGTCCACGATCTCCTGCGCTAGACCGAGGTTGAAACTCGACCGGCCGCCCCCCTCCGGGAAGCGCACGCTGAGTGACAGTGCCGGACTTCGCATGAGGCCCGACTGAACCACATCGGCACGCGAGGCACCGATGACGTGAAACAACGACTGAAATCCGCGATGATTCAGAAAGGCGATCTGGACCGTCTCGTCGACGGTCACGCCATCCCGAATCAGTGCGGATACTTTCTTAACCACCAATCCATCGATTGACGGGTCGTAGGTCTCGACCACACCGGTCCTCTCGGACAAGGTCTGCTGCGTTTTGGCAAAATCGGCGTGTGGGTCAACGCGTACGCATCCCACAAACATGCATAGCACGAGCAACAAAGTGCCGCTGCAGATCGTCCGTTGAAGGCTCACGAATTCTGTTTGTAGCCGATTCTGCATAGTTGGTCTGCTAGCCCCAGCGTAAGAATTGAACGGAGGATTCATGCCCAGCGCAAAACCGTAACCGCAATAAGTCGAAGCGGCTATGCCAAAGTCGCATTACATTTGTGTAATCTTTGGTGCGTCAGTGGATTCCGAACGAACCGATCTGCCACGGGATGATACGGAATGGACCAATAAAATCGAGGTGAACGAGCGAGGCAAGAGACCTCCGCCTCCATTATTCACGAGAGGAGGAGGAATTGCATGAACTAAAGCGATTCGACAAAAGGCGCACACCACCGAATAGTCACTCGGTGAATTGCAGTTACGGTCCCGTCAGAACCGTCACGAACGCCGCCGTATCCCCATCCAGCGTGCCCGTCATGAAATCAGCGCACGGTGGATGATCGCCGCCCAGCGGGAAGCCGGTCTTCACGCGAAGGAATGGCGTGATGTCCATGCCATTCACGACACCATCCAGATTAACGTCGCCTAGCAACGCACACGAACACGTTCCCGTCGTCGTCACATTGGTGGATGGCGAAAACGGAGTCTCAATCGCCAACAGGTTTCGCGCCTTTACCCGCACCGTGTAAAGTGTGCATGGATTCAGCCCCGTCACCGTCGTGCTGGTCGTGCCGACCCATGTGTTCGCATTGGTCCCGCCCGCCGGCGTCATTTCAAAGAAGAACGCCGTGTCAATGAATCCAACGTTGGTAAAAGTTCCCGTCGCGGTCAGCATCACCGAGGTATTCCCGATACTGCTCGTGCTCACGCCAGTTGGTGTCTGTATGCCTGTGGTGCCGATTTGCTCCGCTGACACAATCGTCTGGTTCGGTACCGGAGCGCTGTCGCGAGCTTTCACGGTGTATCGATACACTGAGTTCGGCTGCAAGCCTACATCCGTGTAGTCGCGTGACGCGACCCATCCGCTGTCATGGCCGGCCGGCACGCCTGTACCCGATGTAAAGTCAAAGAAATACTGCACCGGTGGGCTTCCACCATCCACGGCCTCGGTTGCCTGCATGTAGACGGACGTCGAGCTTCCCGGCCCCGGATTGACGGAGAACGTCATTGGGCTGGGGTTGGGCGGTGACAAATCCGCGCCCGACAGATTTGCCGTGATACTAAGGGTGTACATTTGCGACCCAGGGAAAACGCCCGGCGTGAGTATTTTCAGGAAAAAGTTTCCGGGGCTGCCTCCCAGTGGAGCATTCGTGACGGATTCCGGCAAACCGGCCGCCGCGCCCGAACCGTTGATGATGAGCGTCGAACCGTCCGACGCCAGTACCTGGAAATTGAGATCCGCGATCGAGAGAGTGTCGATGGTGTTACCGTTGCAGCAACTGTTGGGGTTTCCCCCGCACGCCTGTTGACTCGAATCATAGCTGAAACCCACCGGCGTGACGGTGATGTTGATCGTCGACGAGAAGCCGACCGAGAAGCTGTAGTAGTCGAGGTCGCTACCGGCATCGAGGCTGAGCGTTGAGCTATTCGGCACTGCCGGCGCGGGTATCGCCCCGAGCGTCACGGGCACGCCGTTTGACAACGCTCCAAGTGCGGTAGCGGTGCCGCTCGTGTCGTTGTTTTCCTTGTCATCACCGTAATTAAAGTGCCCGCCGCGCATGTCATCATGACGCGGGCCGTCAATGTTCGTGTTGATGATGGGTTCCATCAGTCTGCCGTTCACAGTTCCGATGACCGGGCAAACGTGAGCCAAGCCGATGCCGTGTCCATGCTCATGCATAAGTACATCACGGAAGAAGACGTTGTTATTGGTTGCCGAACCCCAGTTCTCCGCCGAGTCGAGCACCATATCGCCGCCTGAGCCGCCTCCTGGAAACTGGTTGTACGCGAGCACGTTGCTGTTTCCGTCGATAAGGTGCATCGAAATGCGTACATCGCCCACGGTTGTGCCGTTGCCCGACGTGCCCCACGGGTCGCCGCTGTCCCAATCCACTCCCGCTGCCGTGACGCGCGTGTAGCTCAAGCCCGTCAATGCCTGCCATCGGTCAAAGCATGATTGAATCCGTGCAATCCACGTCGCACGGCCGCCCTGGCCCGCAAACAGCGCGTCCAACTGGCTGAACAACACACTGGACGAGGCCAATTCTCCCGGCACGCCGCCGCCCGGAATCAACAGACCATCCGGCACCAGGCTCCACGTTAGTGCGAAAGGATCGCCGGTTGTTCCCGGCCATCGGCCGCCGATATTAAAGCGAACATCCAGCCAACCCCATTGCTCCAGAACCGACCGCATCTGCTCATCAGAGGTTCCCTCGCCAAAGCACACGGCGGGTGCAATACGGTCCGGGTGCAGCACTCGGGGTAGATGCGTGGCTCGCTCATATGATCGAGAGTCAAACATCGCCGTCATGTCCGTCGTAAAAAGATCAAGCCGCGGGGCCTCGGCCATGGGAAGGTAATTCGGCCGATCCACCGACTGGGCTGGCGGTTCACCTGGCGCGACCGGGGCCATGAACAAGGCCCCGCACGAAACGGCAAGTAGGACGAACATCACGATTCGGACGGACTTGGACATGAAAGGCTCCCGGATCTATTCACGAAAAGAGCGAGTGCAGTATTGGTCGGTTCCAAAAAGGGAGTAGAAAAAGTCCCGCTCCGTTGACTCCCTTGAACGAAGCCGTTGGGTCGGCTGGACGCGGCTATAGGTTCTGATAAGTATATCGGTTTCAGGGTCATTTTGTCAAGAAAACACCGCTCCAGCCAAACGTCCTTTTACTGGTTTTTACTAGACCCCGTGCCGATAATCCCCGCCCATCCACTTGCTGGTTGCAGGCACACGACACATCAAGTTAGCATCGGTCAGGTGCCACCGGCCCTTTCGCTCGCATCCATTGCCTTGAACGCAAACGCAACATCCTCGCCCCTCCTTGCGCATCCCGCGACGTCACTTGCCATCCTCCTCGCCGTCCTCCTGCTCGTCCGCCGGCTCGAGCGCGCCCCGCGAACTGCCGCCCTCTTTAAGTTTATCCCATCCCTTGTTTTCTACTATTTCCTGCCCACCTGTCTAAACATGGTTGGACTCCTCCCTCGCGAATCCCCGCTCTACATCTGGGTGAAAACCTATGTCCTTGCCGCCAGTCTCTGCCTGCTGACCCTTGCACTCGACGTCCGCGCCATCCTTCGACTCGGTCGCACCGCCGCCGCCGTCTTCGCCGCATCCAGCCTCAGCATCATGATCGGTGGTCCCATCGCCCTCGCCGTTTGGAAGTCCTCGCTCCCACCCGACGCGTGGAAGGCGATGGCCTGGCTAGCCGGCAGTTGGATCGGCGGCACTGCCAACGCAGTGGCCCTCACCAGCAGCTTCCAGGTCTCCGATCAAGCCGCAGCGCCCTTGATCGTCGTCGATGTCATCATCGCCTACGCATGGATGGCCGTGTTGCTCTTTCTCGCCGCGCGGCATCGTCGCGTGGATCGCTGGCTGCGCGCCGATCCTGCCAAATCAATGGCGCTTGAATCGCGTATCGCTTCTGCAACCGATGCACCAAGTCAGTCGACACACTGGCACTGGGTCGTCTTGCTTTCAGCATTCGGAATGATCGTCGCCATCGGTTCCAAAGTCGGCGCGGATGCATGGACGAGAACCACCGCTGGTCAGGCTTTACGGTTCTTGCTCGACGAATCCGCTTGGCGCGTCATCCTCGCAACCACCATCGGCGCGGCCCTCTCCTTCACCCCGGCCCGGCGACTCGAATCTCGCGGTGCATCTCGCGTCGGCATGTCCATGCTCTATGTCCTTGTCGCATGCATCGGATCCGGTGCAGACCTCTCCGCGCTTCGCCATGCCGGTGGCTATCTCGCGCTCGGGCTTACATGGATGGCAATCCACATTGTCATTCTCATCGCCGTCGGCCGCCTCCTTCGCGCCCCACTCTTCTTCCTCGCCGTCTCATCGCAAGCAAACATTGGCGGCCCCATCTCCGCACCCATTGTCGCCGCCGCCTTCCACCCCGCGCTCGCCCCCGTCGGCGTCCTCCTCGCCATCGCCGGCTACGTCGTCGGCACCTACCTCGGCCTCCTCTGCATCCACCTGTGCCGCCTTGTCTAACGAACGAACAAATGTCAACATCGCCCACTGAGTTTTAGACGGGTATATCAAACCACTGTTCATCCGCAGTCGTTCAGAAAGATCTATCCTTCCTTTGCTTCAACACGCAGTGGAACAAAGGAATCCCCACTAGGCGTCGACGATTGCAGGGCATCCAGTTCAGGCCGTCGAAAGCCGGAGAGGTCCGAAGGAGTGGGGACGGTGACCTCCAGCCATGTACAAGGCGTCAGGGTCTTGAGCCGCCCCTTCTTCAGGCCCGCCGGCAGCACGACCACGTCGCCTCTCTGGAAGGCCTCTCGTTGGCCTGCTCCATGAATCACCTCGCCGCGCCCTTCGAGCACGATCCAGCACACCATCTCTGCATATGGAATGTCCTGTTCGATCTGCTCGACGAAGCGAACCTGCTCAATGATGAAGCTGGGGCACGTCACCAGCCGTGTCACCGTCGTGAAGATGCTGGACACATGCGACCGGCGCTCAAACGAAGCGATGTCAATCGTAGAGTCTACACACGCAAGGGACTTCTCAATATGCAGCCCCGCATCGTCCGTCGGCCGAGTGCGCTCCCAGTCATACAAACGAAACGTCGTATCGGATGGTGTCTGCACTTCGGCCACGACGACACCGGCCCCAAGTGCGTGAACCGTGCCGCCAGGAACGTAGAATTGGTTCCCCGCCTTGACCGGGATTTGATTGAGCAACGATGGCACGTCGCGCGGGGCGCGCTCAAGGCATTCTCGCAGTTGGGCGAGGGAAACGCCCGGCCGCAATCCGCGGTAGATCGTCGCGCCCGGCTCGGCATGGATGACAAACCACGCCTCGTGCTTCGTCGCGTGCGCCAATCCCATTTTCGCGGCGGCCTCGTCGCTTGGATGCACTTGGATACTGAGTGGCTGGGCAGCGTCAAGAAACTTGATCAACAGTGGGAACCGTCCATCCACCGTTTTCGTCCGCCCCAGCAGGTCCGGCCCCCAATCGGTGACGAGTTGATGCAATGTCTGACCGATGGCCGGCCCGCAAGCGACGACGGAAACTCCCCCAGTCAAATCCGCACATTCCCACGACTCACCAATCGCATCTGTGCCGGGCAGATTCTTCCCGAGGAGGTCGGCAAGTCGTCGTCCGCCCCAAACCTTGGGTCGGAAGATAGGATTGAAAATGAGTGGGCACGTCTCCATCACGGGGTAAAGGATAGCGGGCGAAGTGTGACCCGACCACGATGGGGCAATGGTCCACAAACGCCGTCAATGGTATAAAGAAACCGCATCGCCGATCGTCAAGTGCGTCCGCGCGAATCGACCGAATGAGTACACCGCGCACAATCCATGAAGCCCCGTCCGCGCAACGCCCATCAATTGCGCTTGCCATCGGCATCTTTCTGACCGCCTTCGCCGTACTCGCTATACACGCGTGGCAGCACCTGCCCTTCATCTCCGACGATGCACTCATCTCATTGCGCTATTCCGAGCGTCTGCTTCATGGTTACGGCCTGACGTGGGCGAGCGGCCCGCGCGTCGAGGGTTACACGAATCTGCTTTGGGTATTGGCGTGCTCGATGCTGGGTGCGCTCGGCGTCGATCCGATCGATGCTTCGCGCGCATGGGGATTCATCGGCATGGGCGCGGCTCTCGCAGCCATCATCTTCGCCTTTCGCCCGCACAACATGAAACAATTGTTGCCCGCCATCGCAGGTGCCGTCGGCATCGCACTGACCGCGCCGCTCGCGGTGTGGACCATCGGCGGACTCGAACAACCCTTCGTCGCGGCGTTCCTCGCTTGGGCACTCGTGCTTTGTTTCAAATTGGTTGATGTGCCCCTACCGACTTGGCGCAACGCTTTGCCCGCGAGCCTCATGCTCGGACTCCTTTGCCTTACACGCTCCGATGGTGGCGTCCTCTGCATTGCCGTTGCACTTGGTCTTGCGATGGCTCGCGGATTGAATGTCACCACATTCAAACTCGTTTTCGCTCTGGCGATTTTCCCGATTCTCTTCGGCGGTGGACAGGTGATCTTCCGTCTCGTGTACTACGACGAATGGCTCCCTAATCCCGCCCACGTCAAAGTGGCCTTCACGATGGATCGTATCCTCGATGGTTGGACCTACGTCCGTCAGGCGCTGCCCTATCTCGCAGGTATCTTCATTCCCACGATCTTCACGTGCATCCTTGGATTGGGCCTGCACGAGATTCGCCGACACACGCTTCTGTTCAGTGTGCCACTGTTCATTTGGATCGCATACGTCACACTTATCGGCGGAGACGTCTTTCCGACACATCGCCACGTAGTGCCGACCCTCATTTGCGCGGGGCTTCTTATCGCCCATCTCACGAAATGGGCCATCGCGCAAAGCCGTGCAGCACACGCCGGTGCATGGATAGTCGTAGCTGGCATGTTCGCCGTCACTATCGTACTCACAGCACGCGACCCCGAAGTGCAACGCGCCAAGGAAGAACGATGGGAGTGGGACGGCAAGGTCGTCGGTGAGATGTTGCAAAAGGCCTTCGGCGAGATGCACCCGCTCATCGCCTGCGACCCGGCAGGCTGCATTCCCTATTTCAGCAAGCTCGACGCTATCGACATGATGGGGCTGAATGACTACACAATCGCCCGCGCCCGCGACGCACAATTCGGCAGGGGCGTCCTGGGCCATGAACTCGGCGACGGCAAGTATGTCCTCGACCGAAAACCCGACCTCGTGCTTTGGACACTACCGACCGGAATGAGCGTTCCCCTCTTTGCCAGTGCGCAACAAATGAACGCCGACCCGGCCTTTCACCAGGCGTATCGCTTCGTCCTTTTGCGCTCGCCACCGCCGAATGGCCTTCGCTGCGGCATCTGGGCCCGCTTCGACAGCCCCAAGATTGGTGTGCGCAACGAGGCCGGGCGAATCATCATCCCCGCATTATTCGCAGCGAGCACTGAGCAAACGCCCGCCGTCCTTGATGACAATGGTCGACTCGGCGTCTACACGGTTCGGGGGCAACTAGCGTCGTTCAAGGAGTTCGGTCCGCCGCCGGGCACATGGAGGATTCGTGCCGAGGCCGACGCCCCGATGCTCATCGCCGCCCGACCCATCGGTGGCGGAGATCCGATCGTGGACGGTCTGAACGAAGTTACGCTGACCGTCCCACCGAGCGGCGCGTTCTACGATTTCCAATTCGCCCCGGCGGGCAAGAACCCCGTGCTGTTACGCAATATTGTTTTTGAACCTCTGCCGAAATGATCTATCGAGGCTTTGGTTGCGACGCCAACCCGACCATCGCCCTCAACGGCTCTGCCAGACGCAACGGCTTTCCGACGGTCTCGGTGATGTAGTAGTCCAGCAAATCAAATGACTGCTTCATCGGCCCCGCGTCCGCCGCCGCCCCGTCTGCCAACCAGGAAATAACATCCCCGCTCGTCCGTCGCTTCTCCACGACCGCCGGCTCGCAGTCTCGACAAATAGCCCCTCCCTGGCGCGAACTGAGATATGCAACTCGATCCTCGTGAACGGATCGCCCGCAACTCATGCAGTGATCCAGTTCGGGTCGCAACCCAATCTCCGTGAGTAGCGCCCACAAGAATTGATCCAACCGCGCCAACGGTTCGCCCTCGCGCAGCGCGTGCAACATCGCAGCCAGCGCATCGAACAGCCCCGGATGTGGATCGTGAACCTCGGTGAGCTGGGCAGTGGCCTCGGCGGCGTATTGCGCCGCGTAGCTTCGCACCAGATCGCGGCGCAGATGGGCGAAGTTTTCCTCCTGTCGCCACTCGGTCATGGTTGCCAGCACGCCTTCCTTGCCGGGGCGCAGTGAGAACATGACGGCCCCCAACTCCAACAGGTCGATCCCCGTCGAGGCCCGCGTTTTCGTGCCACGTTTGATCCCCTTGGCGATGAGTCGTTGTTGGCCGTGGTCGCGCGTGAAGACGGCAAGCACCTGCGAGGTCTCGCTGTAGTCCAACCTGCGCAGAACAATGGCCTGGTCACGGACGATGCTCACGCCCGCACCGTATCGACCGTCCAATGCAACCATAGGCTGACATGTAACATCGAGGGGCTATTTCTTCACTTTCAAGAAACGGGCCAGCACGCGCTCTTGCTCGGCATGCATCTTTTTGGCATCGGTCGCGCGACGATCATCATAGCCGCACAGGTGCAAACAGCCGTGAACGACATAGCGAAGCAGCTCTTCACGATGACTTACACGATGCTCCGCCGCCTGCGCCCGGGCCACACTTGAACAAATGACGATCTCACCGTTCACCGGCGTTTTTCGTTTTGACGGGGACTCGGCGAGATCGAACGTCATCACGTCGGTCGGGGAGTCGTCACCAAGCCACTTGGCGTGTAGACGTTTCATCTCCGACACACCGACGAAGGCAATGGACAACTCACCACCGACAACGCCTTGCGATGCCAATGCGAACTCCGCCGCGCGGCGCGCTACCGTCGCCAGCCCGCGCGGTGCCTTCGCAATCTCGATCTGGATTCGGGCGGCCCCCTTCACGCGCCGACCTTCACGCCGGACTTGCTCTCGCCGGTCCGGCTGCCTTCATCGGTTTGTGTTATCGGATAGGCAATGCGACCGTGATGGATCGAACACAGGCTGCGAATCAGGCTCTGCTCGACGCGCGACAACTCCTTCAACGTGATGTCGCAGTCGTCGAACTGGCCGTCCATGAGTCGCTTGCTGAGCAAATCATGCACCACCGCCTCAATCCGGCTCGGCGTCGGCTCGGCCAACGCCCGCACCGACCCCTCCACGCCGTCGCAGATCATCAGGATTGCCGTCTCCACCGAGCGCGGCTTCGGCCCCGGATAGCGGAACTCCGTCTCGCTCACCTCGCGCTCATCGCGCCCGCTCGCCCGCGCCTCCTGCGTTGCCATCGAGTGGAAATACCGCACCACCGTCGTCCCGTGATGCTCGGCGATGAACGGATGCAACGCCGGCGGCAGGCCATGTTCACGTGCCAACGCGAGACCGTCCTTCACATGGGCAAGAATGACGAGCAGGCTCATGGTCGGCGCGAGGCCGCGATGGGCGCTTGTCTTGGTCGCCTGATTCTCGATGAAGTAGTTCGGCTTGGAGGTCTTACCGACGTCATGATAATACGCCCCGACGCGCACGAGCAGGCCGTTTGCGCCAATCTCCTCCGCCGCCGCCTCCGCCATCGAACCGAGCAGGTGGCTGTGCTGCCAGGTGCCGGGTGCCGTTTCGATGAGTTGTCGCAACAACGGCTTGCTCGTGTCGGCCCATTCCAGCAACGTGAGGCTTGTGGTGATGCGAAACGCCCGCTCAATCAGCGGAAGCAACACGAGCACGACGCTCAACCCCGTGAGGGCCGCCAGCGCCGCGAAGGCCGCCTCTTTCGCCATCAAGCGAAACGGCTGTTGCATCGTCAGCCCGACCAACATCGTGCTCAGCGCCGCCGCCATCGCCGTGATGCCGCCGACCTCGACCATTTTGAGGCGCGTGCGAATCTCCTTGAGCAACAGGATGCTCACCGATGTAACGGTAAAGAACACCATGATCGCTCCGAACGGGGCCTCCTTCGAGATCACGAGCAAAAGCGCCAGGGCCAGGGTGGCTCCCAGCGCAAACAATTGCGAATAGCTGATCGTTAATATCGCCGCCGTCATCACGATGCACGAGATGCTCCACGAGTACGATGAGCCGATGCCAATCAGCACAAAGCGATCGAGCAGCAACATCATTAACAGCAATGCCGCGATGCCCGCGGCCCGTGGCGTCTTGATGATCGCCCGCGGGTGGGTCCGGTGCCCGAAGATCGCCAGGCCCAGCACGATCAGCATCACCACGCCGATCAGCCCCATGCGTTCCTTGATGAGACCGCCGCGCAGCTCGGGATTTGACGCCCGCTGTGACAGGTATTCATCATGCTCCGCTTTTAACAGCGCCAGCCCCTCACCATCGATAAATCCGGGCTTCGCCAGCCGATCACCGGCACGATACGCATCCTTCACCGGCGGCAGGTTCGACGCTTCCTTGAGCTTCGCCTTCGTCAAGTCATCGTCGTAGGCATAGATCGGACGCATGACCTTGTCAGACGGTGCGATTGCGCGACGAATGATGTTGATGAATGCAGGCCGCGCCTCCGCGACGAAAAGGTCGCGCACCACACCTGACGCCAGCGCGTCCACGTGCTCGCTGTTGACCGCGTAGGTCAGCTTTTCTTTCGGCCATGCTTCAAACTTGGCATCGCCGCGATCAAGCTCCACGTCCCCCGACGTGCTTCGTATCTCGCGATCAATGTCGGCCCGCTCCACCATCTCCTCGTGGATCAGCCGTTGAACCACTTGGTCCAGGTCGCGCTGGAATCGTTCGAGCCTTTCCCCCGCCGTCAGCGCCTTGATCGCAGTGAACGCAGCGGCATCCAGCGGCCACCGTGCGGTATGAGAGCCTTGATACTTTTCAAAACCATCCGACGACTTCACGGCGGCGTGTAAATCGCGCACCTCCGCGGGGATCGAATCGATCAGAGCCTTATTCAGGCGGAAATAGTTGGGAACGTCCTGCTGCGCCTTGGTCAGCAACTCGGCCGTGCGGTTCTCGTTCACCCGTTCGAAATTAACCCGAGACAGCACAGGCTGCCGAATGGATTGGCCTAGTGTGTATGGGAGCCTGGCTCTGCTGGACAGTACCGTCCACGATGCCCCCGCCCAAAAGAGGAAGCCGACCACGACGGGCCAGCACAGAAAAACTCGAAGCCGTTCCAGCCAGGAATCCTGTCCATCGGACAGCTTCCTGCGTAGCTCAGCCTGACGTAAGAAACGAGATTGTCCTAGTGCCACGTCTGTCGCGCCACAGCGCGCTCGCGGCCGCAGACGTGCCATCCTCCACCCGGTTGACGGCACATGATGTCGCGGTCGGAGGGATTATAAGCCGACCGCGTTGCGGCAAGTAGATTGATCGCCCGGCCAATGTGGTCGCGTAATCAAAAAGAACGTGCTGTAGGGTTCCTGGCAATGCCATATTGGCAGCACGACTCCTAACTCGATGAAAACAATAAAGTTGTGACTAAGCCCAATCATGGACAAACTCATGAAGTGCCACGCCATTCGTGCTCTGAGAGCTTCATCAAGGGCTCATCATAAAACGTGTGGTATTACGTCCGAAAACATTTTCCAGAACTCACCAGGGGTCGGTGTCAAACATCATTTGTCGATGAAAGCCCAATCACCTTATGGCATCGATTTCCAACCCGAGCGACTTTTTTGGCTTTAGACTGAGCACCGAATGGCGATCATCACCTTCACCACCGACTTCGGCCAGTCCGACCACTACATCGCCTGCATAAAGGGCGTCGTCCTCCAACTCGCCCCTACCGCCCAACTCGTCGACGTCACCCACCTCATCGGGCCACACGACGTGGTCCACGGCGCATTCGTCCTCCGGCAAATTTTCGACCACTTCCCCGACGGCACCATCCACGTCGCCGTGGTCGACCCCGGCGTCGGCACCACGCGCCGACTCATCGCCGCCCGCTATGGTGGTCAGGTCATTCTTGCCCCCGACAATGGGCTCGTCAGCCTCGTCCACCGCGACTTCGTCCTTGCCGAACTCCGCGTCATCCAAAACGAATCACTCACCCGCTCGCGGATCAGCGCCACCTTTCACGGCCGCGACATCCTCGCCCCCATCGCCGGCCACCTCGCCCGCGGCATGACTCTCGACCACGTCGGTCCCATGATCGATCAACTGGAGCTGCTCAATCTCGAACTGCCGCACCGCCTTCCCGACGGCGGCCTCCAGGGGCAGGTGCTCTACGTCGATCATTTCGGGAATCTAATCACCAACATCAACGAGGAAGAAATGCTCCGCCACACCGGCGGCGGCCCGCACCTCAACGTACACGTCGGCCCCCTCCGCGTCGGCCCGCTCCGGCGCACCTATGGCGACGTCGCCCCCGGCGAAATCGTCGCCCTTCTCGGCTCCACCGGCATGTTGGAAGTCGCCGTCAACCAGGGCGACGCCGCCGAAAACCTCCGCGCCGAACCCGGCACCATCGTCGTCGTTCGATAACCTCTCACCCCATCAGAGCCGCGCCCGTCGGTAAGCGGGTTTCGTGGTAACGGAGTCACTTAACGAATGCGCAATAGTCAATGCGTAATACGCAGTATTGGCCAGTGAGCTATCAGCAGGGCGGGTCGTTTCTAACCCCTTTCTTCCTAGCGATCTCGTCTAAAACTGTGTAAATTGCCGGAGTTATGTTTGAGTCGATTGTTGTGCTATTCGTCGGCTGGGCAGCATTCCTTCTCTTTGGTATCCCCGCCATAGTGTTAATGTTTCGATTTTCAGCGCGCGCGAGACTTCTGGCTTGGCTGGCATTGGCCTCGGGACTTCTGCAATCCGGGTATTTCCTTTACGCTCAATCCTCCCCCTATCGGTATTCAGGCACCAATTCAACTATGGCCATAAACATAGCGATGTGGTCCGGCCCCGCCATCTTATCAGGATTAGTCTCAATCTTGGGAATAAGCTACTTCAAACGCCACAGAGTAACGGCAGTCGGGCTGAGCTGTGCAAAGTGCGGTTACCTCCTCCTGGGGAACGAATCTGGAGCATGCCCGGAGTGTGGGGATGCCATTCCGATTCAGCAGTTGGAGAAAATCCGAACAACCGCACGGTCGGGCAATTCCGAGGCATTCAAGAGCCTGCAGGTACCGGCTGGAGCCGACGAAGTCCGTGGCGGTCATGGATTTGGCAGACACGTCGTGCTCACGTTGGCAATCGGTGGGCCGCTTTCTGTCGTAGGATTCGTTTGCGGAGCGCTCTCAACCCATGTGGGCGATTTCTTCCGAATCCCTAGTTTCATTTTGTGCCCATTAACAAGTCTTTTCTACATCGGCACTGGTTACCTACCGATCATGCTCCGAAACTCAATTCACCAGGGCATGACTGGGCTGGAGTCCGTGGCCTTGTTCTGCCTCTTGCAGTTTCTGTTTTACTTCTTGTTTTTCACACTCATTGACAGAGCGCGGCACGCTGGACTTCGCCCGATCGCAATTCAGGGGCCAAGGCAAAGAAATCGTCGACGTCTCTGGGGTGGTGCGGGGGCGCTGGTTCTGCTTACCGTCGCAGGCCTATTCTATGCTAACCGTGGTATTCCATTTGAACGGGAATCCTGGAAGGCCAGGTCTCCCGAAGATCGTGGCCGAATGGCGAAGGACTTGGTCGCATCAGGCTGCTTAATGGGGCAATCAGCATCACATGTCCTGCAACTATTGGGACCGCCGACTGAACATCACGTGTCATATCGGGGAAACTACTGCAATCTCTCAATTGACCTAGTTACACAGGGTCGATATCGCGTGGATCGAATTCCGACACAAGAAAACGCCTCAGTCCCGGCGGAGCCGTTTTCACCGGATCAGTGGCGCGCAAGATCGCCTAAGGACCGAACAGGGATGATTCACACGCTTTCTTCGCAACCCGCGTTTTTTTCGTCCAAGAGCTACGATGACATCATCCAAGAACTCGGAGCCCCGGACGACTACGAAATGATTACTTACCATGTGGGCCGTTGGGGTCGCCTTCTGCTCCACCTGGATAGAAACCGTGTTCAAGGCGTGTACCTACAATAACTGATTCACCTGCGTCGGACAGAGGGTCGAACGCAGTCTGCACAGGTTGGGCTAATCACCTATCGCATCGAAGGCGAATAAGTGCGATCTGCAACTCCAACCCCGGTCCACCCAACACTTAGCGATCCGTGCCTTTTCCGCAAGTCGATGATCGGCTGCGGCGGACATCACATCGCTGGGCTCCTTTTGCGTGCATTTGCACACCCTTGCGGCCCCTCTCTTGTTTCGCAACATTGCTTGCACAACCACGTCACGGTGCCATATACGCCGCAATGAACGGCCCAACGTCATCTCCATCCGGCGTACCGCTGCTGTTGATATCGCTGCGCGTCATTCGTCCCGGATCGGTCTCGATGCCGAGCAGCACCTGCACGAAGAGGTCCAGGTCGAGGTCGTTCTTCACGCAGTTTAGATCGATATCCGCCGCGACCGCGCACGGCTCCACCGTGAACTGAATCACGGCATTCCCACCGGTCAGGCCGTCACCCGACGGCAGCGACGTCGGCGACGTGGAACTGGTGATCTCGCCATCCAGGGCGAGGCCGCTGTTAACCGCCGTGACGCCGGTGGTGACGGTTAGTGTGTATGTATCTGACAGGAGCGGCCCGGCGAGATTCAGCACGGCCGGATTGACGTTGGCCCCGCTGACCAGCGTAAGTGCTTGCACCCCGGTGGCCGTCCCGACGAGCGTGAAGTTCGCCACGGCGCAGTTCACCGGCGTGTGGAACGTGACCGTCAGTTGGCTCGGGCTTGAAATCTGCGGAATCATTGCTCCGGGTGTGGGACTCGTCGCCACGATCTTCGGCGGCCCGGCCACATACGCGACGCTCGTCGCAGTGCCGCGCAAGATCCACGGTGCTGGGTCGAACGACAACGCCGTCACGGTCCCGCTCACCGGCACGACGAACCACTCTGTCCGTGCGTCATTCTGCACCACCAGCGTCTGCGGAAGCCCGCCGATCGTGACGCTCAGATCGACCGGCATTTCATAGATGCTCTGCACCTGCGGCGGCGAACCGGCCGTCGCGGTCTGCGTCTGGTTGATCCGCGCGAGCAGATAATTCTGCCCCGCCACGTTCACCGACTGCCACCCATACTGATAGGTCGGCGCGCCCTTCTGAAAGACCCATTGGTCGAAGAACTTGGTAAGGTTCTTGCCCGACACCGCCGACGCCACGGTCGCGAATTCGCTGGTCGTGGCCGCGCTGCCGCCATACTGCTGTCGGTAGGCGTCGAGTACGGAGAAAAACGTCGCATCGCCGACGACGTGACGCAGCATGTGAAGCACCCATGCGCCCTTGTTGTACGAATAGGTCCCGCTGAAGATTCGGCCCGCCGTCGTGCTATAGACATACACCGAATCATCGCCGCCATTGTTCGTCGGCCGACGGGAGTTTAATGCGGCGAAGTACGCGGGAGTGTTGATGCCGCCTGCCTTGCGCTCCTCCCACAAACACTCGGTGTATGTGGCAAACCCCTCATTAAGCCAGATGTCGCTCCACGTCTCGCAGGTAACGTTGTCGCCCCACCACTGATGCCCCAGCTCGTGCGCGGTCACACTCTCACTGAAGGTGCCCTGGCCCGTGATGGTCTGATGCTCCATGCCGCCGCCGAAATTGAAGTTGTAGATGCCGTACTTCTCGTTCACGAACGGATACTCACCGTAAATTGTGCGATAGACTGCCATCATTTGAAGACTTTGCTCCCACGCCGCCCGATTGCCCGGTGAATCGTTGCCCGGATAGATATAGAAATTCACCGGCATGGTGCCGGCCGGGTTGTACGGGCCCGCAGGAAACGTGTACGTCTGGTCCCACGCGGTGTAGTTCGTCGCTGCGAAGCTCACCAGGTAAGTGGCAATCGGATACGCCGACGCCCAGTGATAGAGCTTGCGGCTGCCCGATAGCGTGTCGATCCCCAGAAGCGACCCGTTGGACGGCACGACATAATTGTTCGGCGCGGTCACATTCATCTGCAAGGTGAACTTGTCTGACATGTCACCCGGCTGATCGATGTCGCCGTCCTTGGCAGGCCACCACGCATACGAATAAAACGGCTCGCTCAACGTCGCCACCACCGGCGTGGCCCCGCCGTGCGTCCCGACCGAGATCGCCCCAAACGCCCCGGCGTCGAACGAGGTGCCGTTGTACGACACGTTTAGGTCGAAGACCTCATCCATCGCAAATGTGCGATTCAGCGTGACGATCCGCGTGCGATTCGGCACCAGCGTGTGTGTGACGACGTGATTCCCCGTGTTGTCGGTGACGCTCAGGCTGGTGATCGTGTAATTGTCGCGCAGCCGAAATGTGAACTGCGTCAGCGCCGCCGACTTGCTCTTGATGGTCATCACGCTCGATCCGACCATCGTGCAATTGTCCGAGCCGGGGTTAAGGCTGGATACTTCAATGTCCAAGGCCACGTTTAGCACGTCGGTGTCGCCCAGCGCCTCGCGCGGCGTGACCGTCGGTGCCTCGTCGGCACCATGCAGCAACGCTGCCGCCATCGACCGGGCCTTGCCGCAACCGATGATCGGCTCCTGACAGTCGCCTGGCTCATCGGCAGTGGCGTTCGCCGGCACGATGAGGAATCCAACAGAAAGCGATGTTGCAACGCATATCAGCCGCGCAACTTGTTTGATCTCGAAATGCGTCATTCCAAAATACCCTTCGTCGTTTGGGTTTTCAGCCCACCTATGTCTGTCAATTAGTCGCAAAGGCTCCGACAAACGCCGCAATATCCTTGCCATCCACCAACCCACTCTGATCCACATCGCTACGAGTGATATGATCCCAGTCCACATCGAAGCCCAGTAGCGTCTGCACAAACAATGACACGTCCACCTCATTCCGCGTGCAATTCGCGTCGATATCCGCAACCACCACGCACGGCGTCACGGCGAATCGGATCACGGCATTCCCGCCCGCCAAGCCGTCGCCACTTGGCAGCGACGATGGGCTGGACGGATTGACCATCTCTCCATCGAGCGCCATTCCGCTGTCCACGGCCGTGACCGTCGATGCAATGGTCAGCGTGAAGGCATCACCCGGCAGCGCGCCCGCCAAGCCGAGAACCACGGGGTTGACTCCGGGACTGGACAGCATCGTTAGCGATTGTGTACCCGTCACCTCACCTACCAGGGAGAAATCAGACACGCTCGCATTGACCGGCGTGTGAAACGTCACTTGCAATTGCGACGGACCGACCGGTAGCAAGTCGCCCGGCGCGGGACTCGTCGCCACGACCTTTGGCGGCCCCGGCTGATAGGCCACATTGGTCGTCGTCCCTCGAAGAATCCACGAAGACGAATCAAACGCAGCCGCCGTTACCGACCCGCTCACCGGCACCACGAACCATTCAGTGCGTGCGTCGTTCTGTACCACGAGCGTCTGCGGAAGCCCACCGATCGTGACGTTCAGATCGATCGGCATCTCATACACATTCAACACCTGAGGCGGTGATCCGACCGTCGCCGCCTGCGTCTGCGCGAGGCGCACGAGCAGGTAATTCTGCCCCACCACAGTCACAGACTGCCATCCATATTGATACGCCGGCGCGCCGCGTTGATAGACCCACTCGTCAAAGAACGCCGACAGGTCCATGCCCGACACACCTTCTGCCGCCGACTGGAAGTCCTCGGTGGTCGCCGCCCCATAGGCGTGTTGGGATCGGTACTCGGCCAACGTGTCGAAGAATGCCGCATCGCCGATCGCATGTCGCAGCATGTGCAGCACCCACGCCCCCTTGTTGTAGGAATATGTCGAACTAAAAATCGTGTTCAGGCTTCCCGCGTTGTAGCGATACACCGACCCGCCCGCACCGTTGTTGCTGGGCCGTCGGGCATTGATAGCGCTGAAATAGGCCGTCGAGTTGACGCTGCCGGTCTTTCGCTCCTCCCACAGGCATTCGCTGTACGTGGCAAAGCCTTCGTTCAGCCAAATGTGGTGCCAATCCTTGCAGGTAATCATGTCACCCCACCACTGGTGGGACAATTCGTGTGCCGTGAGGCTCTCGCTAAAGCTGCCCTGGCCGGTGATGGTCTGATGCTCCATGCCGCCGCCGTAGTTAAAGTTGTAGATGCCGTACTTCTCGTTGATAAAAGGGTACTCGCCATAGACCGTGCGATAGGTCGCCAGCATGTTCAGGCACTTTTCCCAATTCGTTCGATTGGTCGGCGTGTCGCTGCCGGGATAAATGTAGAACTCCACCGGCATCGAACCGGCGGGATATCCAACACCTGCGGGGTAGTTATAGGTGCGCGTCCACGTGTTGTAGTTCGTCGCCGCGAAACTCACGAGATATGGCGTGATCGGGTAACCAGTGGCCCAGCGATATTGCTTGCGGTTTGCACTGAGTGTATCGACGCCTTGCAAAGCTCCGTTGGACGGCACGACATAGTTGTTCGGGGTGGTGATGTTGAACTCCATCGTCGCCTTGTCGGAGTTGTCGCCGGGTTGACCGGGTTCGCCATCCTTGCAGGGCCACCAAGTGTACTCTCCAAACGGTTCGCTGAGCGTATAGGCAATCGGAGTCCCGCCCTGCGTCGTCACATCAATCGAATCGTCAATCGACACCGACGTCCCGGTGTACGCCACGGTCAGCAGAAACTCTTCTTCCATTCCATACGGGCGATTCAGCGTGACGACGCGCGTGGTGGTCGACGGCTGCGTGTACGACACGGGAATAACGTTCATCTCGTCGATGACGGTCAGCGTTGTGATGGTGTAATTACCGTGCAGGCGAAACGTGAACTCGGTCAGGCCGTCGATCTTGCTCCGTATCGTCATCACATTCGTGCCGGTGATCGTGCAGTTGTTGGACCCCGTGTTGAGATTGGAGATTTCTAGATCGAGGGCATAGTGCAACACGTCCGTCCCATCCAGCGCCTCACGCAAACCGGGCGGTGTCGGCTCACTGCAGTCCGACTCATCAACACACTGCGCCGCCATGGACCGCGCCTTGCCGCAGCCCACCAGGGGAGGTTCCTGCGCTCGCGTCGCCTGTGCAATGGTCAACCCCAACATCGCGGCAACGACAACACTTTTCAACATGGCTGTGGAATACATGGTTGCGGCGCGCACGAGGCATCTCCCAACACAACCGGAGCACACCGGCGATACGAGGCATCGATTGTTCGTCGGGAGAATTCACCCGAAGTGTCGAGACACCGGGCGCTATCGTTCCCACTCCCTACACTCCATTATACCGGCCCTCCCAGCGAAACGGCGGCGATTTGTCCCATATTTCCGTTAGAGCCAACGCGTTCATGGGGTTTTCTTGGCCTGCTCCAGGATTCGCCGGACGGTCGTCTCGTCTGATGGCAACAGCCCGGACTCAACCAGTCGCGGCACCAATCCTACCCAGATAGGTTCGGCCTCGAACACCCGCTTGAAAATCGGCAGGGCCGCCTCCACCTGCCCCGCCGACGTCATGCTGACGGCACGCCAAAACGGAATCTCCACGATCTGCGGTGCCAGCTTTTCCGCAGCGGAATATTCTCGATTCGCACCCTCGGCGTCCTTCTTCTCAATCGCCAGGTCGCCCGCGTTCATGTGCAAATACGCACGCTGAAGCCGCACCAGCCGCTTCAGCTCCTCCACCGGCTGCGCGTGATCTTCCACGCGCAAATCAAATTCCCGATCAATCCACGATCGTCCCGTCGGTTTCCCGCTCACCACGATCAACGCGGCCGATTGACGACCGCGCACGTCGCCGCCGGCTGCCTCCGCCGCTTCAAGGGCCGCGATCATCCGATCCGCCAAGTCTCCCTTCGCCTCGCGATAGGCCCGCGCCATCTCACCCCAGATGCGATCATTCGACATCAGGTTTGCTTGCACGCTGAATTGCCCTTCAGAGTCCGTCACGTGTCCGGCAGGCTTGATGCATTTTGCGCCGGTATGCCCCATGACGTGGCCGCTCGCATCAATCATGGCCACTTGGCGCAACGCTCGACCTTCATCGCCGGCGATCAATCCCTTTAAGGCGTCCGGTGCGCTTCGCCCGGCGCGCATTGCTGCCAGTCCGAGCGGGCCATACGACGGGTCTACGAGCGATTGAGTCGCCACTGCGCCAACCCCAGCCTCGGCCCACGGCACGACGCTGCCCACGCTAAACCAATGCGATTGCACGGCAACGCCGATCTGCCCCGTCGCTGGATCACGCGCAACGATGGAATACGTGGAGACGGGACGCTGTTGCGACAGGCCGGTATCACGCCGCCCAACGCCGATGGGCGTACATGCCGGAGCCAACGAAACAACGACAAGAAGGAGTGCGGACAGAACGCTCCGAATTGACATTGCGATCTCCCTGGATCAGGTGGCGGCAATGCGGCGACGGTGGGTTGCGTACCCGCTCTCAATCCAATACGCCTGCCGTTCCAACTGCCGAAAAATAGAACGGTGCAAACCAGTGGGCCACGAGGATCGCTCAGTAGCACGCGCCACCGGGCAACCCGTTCAGCCGCATGAAGATCGTAGCTGTTCCGTTCATCGCGCCAAACGCGATCTGCGTTCCCCCCAGCTTCAGCGACGCAATTATGCCGCACGCAAAGCTGAACGACCGGATCATAAGCTGGCCGCCGAGATGACCCACACCTACGACACGGCCAACCGGCTGATCACCACCATCAACGCCGATGATCAGAACTGGGGGACTTCTCCGGCCAACACGTCGTGGTATACTCATGATGGCCCGGGCAACCCTTGACACGACTGATGCCAATTAATGCGTCAAGGATAAACCGGATCAACCGAGAATCTCAATCGGTTAGGCCAACAGAGGCAGGAGCCTGAAAAGTTGAACGCCCCCCTTTTTGAACTTCTTTTTAGATTTAATGGTCACTGCATGCAAACTAAAGGAAGGAGGATTATTCGACTATGTTATCTGATAAATATTGGCCTTGCGCTCACGTGCGCCATCGGCATTTTGATAGGCCATTCGAGAGAATTTATTTTCCAAACAACGCGCCTACATATTGGTCTGACCGCAACTACTCTGTGGTTAGATGTTATCCAAGGCGACGAGTCAGACATCCTCAAAGTACACGCCCAAGATGGACGCGGCAGTTATGGATTCAATTATTGTTCGTACAGAGGAATTAAATACCTTTACTTTCTTGAGTGGGAGCGCCTGTGGCCATCACTGGCTTATTGGAAACAAAAACCGCCTGGCCTAATTGACCGGCTTATTAACAACGGTCCAAAATTCAAGCGACCAATATATCACACAACTGTTTCAATGCCGTTAATTTTTATAATGGTAATTGCCCTGATTCTAGCCGGGGTTGCGCGATGGGTCATCCCTGATTACATTCGACCCGGCCTATGCAAATTCTGTCGTTATGACCTCACTGGCAACCAAAGCGGCATTTGCCCTGAATGCGGCACCGTGATATTACGGACAGGCACTAATTTATTGACGTAGGAGCAGTCGCAATCAATCAGATTCTGCGATCCACCGCCCCAAGGTCAACACATTCAGCGCAATACGCGACCCCAGCCCCCACCGTCCTCTCCCACTCCTCCAATCCGCGAAAATCTGTGCCATCTGCGGTTACAAATTGACCTGCAACGACCTCGCGTTGCGAAGCAACCCCTTCCTCCCCTTGTCGAAGATCCGCCGTGGCGGAACCCCTCGGACTCTCGGCCCCATCGGTGTTTCGACGTTTCGATGCGCAGTTCACCCGCCGCGCCAGGACGTTGTGTAAAGTCCTGAGCATCCATGAAGCGATGCGAGTCAAGGTGGACGATTCGGGTTTTCGCGTAATCGGCTAGGACTCAGGGGCGAACCGGAATTCGAACGGCATCCCACCCTCCGGCTTCTCCCCACTCACCAACATCGTCACATAGCTCGTACGAATAGACGCTAACGCATCCAGCCCCAGCCCCGACAGGACCGAATGAATCGACTCCTCGTCCGGCCCTTCCACTTCCACAAACAACCCCAAGTTCGGCACCTCGTCCAATTCCACCGCGCAGCCCTTGAATCGCCACGACTCGCGGCGTTTCTCAAAAACGATGCGTGGGTGGAATCCCAGCGACCCGAGGATTTCCATCATCGCTGCGGCGTCACTGATCGCGACCTCAACTTCGACGCGCTTCTTGAAGACGCCCTCGCGCATTGGGCCCTTGTAGGTCAGCGTGGCCGATCGCGCTGCGCCGTCGAGCAGGTCGCACGCGCGAACGCGAAGCCCGCAGCCGTTGTCGAGCAACGAGCCGTTGGAGTCGTCGAAGAGTCGATTGGTTTCGAGGACACGCCCGAGATACTCAGCGCCGGACTGGCGCAGCCGCTGACGAATGGGGTCGTGGCCTGTGACACGGATTTTAGATTCGATTTCGTCGGGCATGTCGAACGCGCTCGTGTCGTGCTGCTCGCAAAGAAACTCGGGTTGCAGTCGGCGGAAAGGCGTCCGTGATGTTCCGCTGAGAAAAGGGGAGGATAACCGCACGGATCAGCCCACGACAACTACGGACACAGCGCGCCGATCGGCGGCTTGGATTCATGGAAAACGCCGTGCAGATCGTGAGCAATGGTAGGAAATCCCTGCCCTCTGGGAAACAACGCTTGAAAGTCGCCGAACGAACGATCACAAATCCCGGCATTGGCGGCGGGGCTTGGCGCTACCGGTCGCAAATCGAGTTTCAAAACACCTCGAACGTCCGGGTTGCAATTCAGCAGCCCCAATTCCCTGCTCGTCGCACGGCCATCGCGATCAAAGTTCTCCAGGGTGGTATAGACACGACTCCCGATGTCGAGGCCGACACGTGGCCAGAGGAGGCACTGACGAAACTCGGCAATCACCGGCTCGCTCACTCCCTTGCGGCACGAGCGTATCGAAACACCGCCACGAATTGAGTCGAGAAAGAGATTGTTGACGATCGCTGTCGACGTGTTCTCATTCGACGGAAACGCTGTCTCCTGAAGGCACCCAATGTTAATTCCCGTCACGCAGGAATAAAACGTGTTGTTAACGACACGACTTTGAGTCTGGGCGTAGTGGCTGACAGCGGCTCCGAAATTGCCCGGCGGGGTGGCGTCGAAGGGTTGGATGTGGTGAATCACGTTGCCGATCACGAACACCCTAGACTCGGCATAGTGCGGCTTCCCGTTGGCTCTGCGATGAATCTTCGGCCCGCAGAGCACGCCAAAGGGGGCGTCGTAGATCTCATTGAACAACACCCAGACCTGATCGCTGTACGGCCAAGTGTCGCAATGGTCGTCGTTCTGAATGCTGATCGCTTGACCCATGCTCGAGTTGCTCAGTCGCAGGCGATAAAAGTGGTTTTGCGAGAGGATCGCCCGCCGTGTCATCTTCACGTCGATGCAGTTTTCTTTTACATGGTGAATATGATTACCGCCGACATAGATGTCCTGCGACGGAGCCTGGCCCATCATTCCATTGTTCCGGGACAGGGACACTCCGTCGCCCTGAATGTGATCAAACACGCTGTCAAGGCACCAGCCGAAACGGGAATTCACTGCGAACTGGCAACCGACGTAATCACTGATGTCATCGCGCCCCGTCCACGATCCAAAGTCGCGCACACTCACGTCATAAACCACGACATGCTCGATCCGATGCCGATCATCATTTGGCGCGGTGCCCGGTCCATTTTCCTCATGCGTGGTCCGAAAGCCTATGGCGCTCGCCCCGCCTGTCATCCCGGAAGGGAAGCCGCGTAACGAGCAATGCCGCACCACAACGTGGTGATAGGTTGCCCAAGCTGCGGGCTTTCGATTCGTCTGCCACTCACACACGAGTATCCACTCTCGAGTATTCCCCGGTTGGGAACAATCGAAGTCGATGTTTTCCACAATGACATAGTTCCCGCGAATCACCAGGCCGCGGCGAAGCAGCGGTTTGTCCGCCGCCCCGGCCCCTCGCAAAATGACGGGCCGCTGCTCGGTCGTATTCAGGTCGGCAAGGATGACAATGGAGTTGCCCACGTCCCGATCCGCGGCGGCCCCGTGAATCTCAACGATACTGCCGGCCTGAAGCAATTGTGTCGGGATCGACCGTCGCGGCTTTTCCGGTGTGCCAAGCGAATTACCGATGTCATCACCCTTCTCAAAATCGACGAAATGAGTGTATGGACCGGCCTTGGTCCGACGATACGGTTCGGGGCCTTTTCCGTAGTCGTAACGAGCCTCCTTGGCAATGCCAGTGTGCGACGTGATGACACCGAAGTCGGGCGGACGAATGCCGTAGGGCGGGACATAGTCGTGTGCGACATGCAGTCGAATCACACCGTCGCGGAAGTCGGATTTGTACTCCACACGATAGGTGAAATCATCGTCGCCGGTATAGCCCTCGTTGGGGACATACATCAGATTCGGGACCGTGCCGAGCAGTCGCCCGTTGCGCGGCCCCTTGGTCACACGCCAAATGAATAGGTCCGAAT
This sequence comes from Planctomycetota bacterium, assembly GCA_038042195.1. Lineage (GTDB taxonomy): Bacteria > Planctomycetota > Phycisphaerae > UBA1845 > UTPLA1 > JACRIM01. Next base: position 178,878 of record JBBTET010000012.1, read on the forward strand.
CCGCGATCAGCGATGGGTCGGAGTCATCGACCTGGAATGCTCGCAGCGAGACGTATCGCTGACGACCCGTGAGGACGTGGTAGCTGTCTTCAAAGGCGACGAGACCACCCTGAACCGGGCATGCGACAAACAGGATGCCAACGACAGTCGAACGTGCGATCATGGATCGACGCAACATGAACCACCTGCGACGGATCGCCGAGCGCAGCCTAAAACAGTGGATAGATGAATGGCGCCGCCCCGGTCGTGCCTAGCGCGATCAACACGCCGATGCCGGCCATCGCGAGCAGGATCGGCAGCAGCCACCATTTCTTGTTGTGCTTGAGGAAGTCAAGAAATTCGGAGGCCAGCCCGGTTCGATGCCCGCCGGCGGCATTCATGAAATCATGATGATCGTCCGGAGTGGGGAGGTTCTTCTTTTTGTCATCCGGATCGGAGTTGTTAGCCGCGCTCATGGTCGATTCGTCCTCTGATTAGAACTGCCGGAAATATCGCTTCACACTGGCGGGCGGATTCCGCGGAATCCAGTGCGTCGTTGCTTGTGCGTTGAATTTCAACCGCAATGCGTCGCGCCCCATCATTCGCATGATAATGCCGATGGGCGTGATGATCAGGAAGAACATGATCGACACGACGACATAGGACATCACGAAGCCGATGGGGAAGCTGACCACCGTCAGCGTGATGTACAACCACCTCAATGCAGCGGGAGCCGCGACGGCGAAGAGGCCGCAGTAGGCCGCGAAACCGGCGAAAACATATGTCGTCATCGGCGCAGCGGAAACTGGAAACTTCCCGAAAGGAAACATCTTGTAGTGCATCAGCGCAGCCAGTGTCCCAAATGCGACCAAGCCGATGAAGCCGAAGTTCCGCAACGTTCGCGGCGGCGGGTTGTAATCGATGCTGATAAATGCCATGACGTTAATCCAACTGGAACTGCGCCAAGTATTCGGCCACCTTCTCGGGGTCGACCTTGGGCTGCTCTTCCTTGTACATAACAAAGTTCTCAACCACGAGCACATCCATGTCGCAGGCCATGAAGCAACGGTAGGCGTCTTCCGGCGTGCAGACAATCGGCTCGCTACGCACGTTGAAGCTGGTGTTGATAACCACTGGGCAGCCCGTCTTGTCCTTGAAGCGCGTCATGATGCGGTGCATGCGCGGATGGCGCTGGGGATCGACTGTCTGAACGCGGGCCGAATAGTCCACGTGCGTGATGGCCGGCACGACGGACCGCAACTGCTTCAGTTTGTCGATGCCGAAAACGCCTTGATCCCCGTTCACCGGCAGGCGCTTGTCTTCCTTCACCGGAGCCACGAGCAACATGTAAGGGCTGTCCTCATTGGGTCGCATGTCGAAGTAATGGTGAACGTCCTCGCGTAGCACGCACGGCGCAAACGGCCGAAACGACTCGCGGAACTTGACCTTCAGATTCATGATCGACTGCATCTTGGTCGACCGGGCGTCGCCGATGATGGAGCGACAGCCGAGGGCACGCGGGCCGAACTCCATGCGGCCGGCACTATGACCGATCACCTTTTCGCCGGCGATGGCATCCGCGATCTTGTCAACGACGTCCTCTTCCTTTTCATAGAAGTGGTACTTCGCGCCGACACGGTCGAGGAACTTGCGCGTCTCATCATTCGTAAACGACGGGCCAAGCAACGAACCCTGCTGCGAATCGAGATCGCGCATGGGCGTGCGCTTGTTGTTGAGCAGTTGATACCAGACGAAGAGGGCCGCGCCCAGGGCACCGCCGGCATCACCGGCTGCCGGCTGAATCCAGATATTCTCAAACGGCCCTTCGCGAAGGATGCGGCCGTTACCGACGCAATTGAGCGCGACACCGCCGGCGAGGACCAGATTCTTGCTGCCGGTTTCCTTGTGCAGATGATTCGATGCCCGAAGCATGATCTCTTCCGTGACCCATTGGATCGACGCGGCGATATCCATCTCGCGCTGTGTCATCTTGGATTCGGGCGGTCGCGGCGGCCCACCGAACAAATCATGGAAGGCCTCGCTCGTCATGGTGAGGCCCTGGCAATAGTTGAAGTACTTCATGTTCATCCAGACCGAGCCGTCCGGCTTGATGTCCATGACTTCCTTCATGATCAGATCGCGATACTTCGGCTCGCCATACGGGGCCAGGCCCATCAGCTTGTACTCGCCCGAGTTCGGCTTGAAGCCGCAGTAATAAGTGAAGGCGGTGTACAGCAGGCCGAGCGAATGCGGAAAGTGCATCTCGTGCGAGATGTGAATCTGGTTGCCCTGCCCGTAGCCATAGCTGGCCGTGGCCCATTCACCGACGCCGTCGAGCGTCAGGATTGCCGACTCTTCAAACGGCGACGGGAAAAAAGCACTCGCGGCGTGCGATTCGTGATGTTCGGTAAAGACGTAGCGGCCCTTGTATTGCCCCTTCAGCCCGCGATCCATTTCGCGCGGCAGGTGGAGCTTCTGTTTCATCCACAGCGGCATGGCCTCCATGAAGCTTTTGAAGCCACGCGGAGCAAACGCCAGATACGTTTCCAGGAGTCGTTCAAACTTGATCAGCGGCTTGTCGTAGAACGCGACGAAGTTCAGATCCTTGGCGGTGATCTTGCCTTCCTTCAGACAGTAATCAATAGCATTCTGAGGGAAGCGATAGTCGTGCTTGATCCGTGTGAAGCGCTCCTCCTGCGCAGCGGCGACGAGCCGGCCGTCCTGCACCAGGCACGCAGCGCTGTCGTGATAGAACGCGGAAATACCGAGGATGTTCATGCCGTCGATCCGCTCCGGAAAATGATCCCTTGTGACGATACGCTTCGGCGAACCATGTAGTTTACAGCCTTTTCACAGGAAGGCCATTTGAAGAAATCGAGTCGCCTCGGTGTAATCGACCGTTTGTCCCAGCCTCTGTAATTGCATAACGGCTTATATTGCAACATGTTATGTTCCAAATACCGCTTGGTATCACGCGGCCCCTCAGCAGAGTAAGACCATAACGAAACGCGTAGCCGAAAATATCGGAACCTACCGAAGGTAGCGACCGGTGTGACTGGCTTCGCTGGCAGCGACCACCGCCGGTGTCCCCTCCGCCACGATCCGCCCGCCCGCCTCGCCGCCCTCCGGCCCAAGATCAATGATCCAGTCGGCCTGGCGAATCACGTCGAGGTTGTGTTCGATCACGACGATACTGTGCCCAAGATTGCAGAGCCGATTCAGAACATCCACCAGACGGTGAATGTCGGCAAAGTGGAGACCGGTCGTCGGTTCGTCCAAAACATAAAGCGTGTGCCCCGCAGCCGACTTGCCCAACTCCGCGGCCAGCTTCACGCGCTGGGCCTCGCCGCCTGAAAGCGTGGTCGACGCCTGACCTAGTGCCAGATATCCAAGGCCCACATCGTTCATGGCGGACAACATCTGGCGGATCACGCTGAAACTCTCAAAGAATGCCATCGCCTCCTCCACGCGCATGTCCAGCACATCCGCCACGGTCTTGCCGCGAAAACGAATCTCCAGCATCTCCCGACTGTATCGCGTGCCACGGCATTGATCGCACACCACGAAAATGTCCGGCAGGAAGTGCATCTCGATCCGCTTCACACCCTGGCCCTGACACGCCTCGCACCGGCCGCCCTTCACATTGAAGCTGAATCGCGCCGCGTTGTAGCCGCGCAATTTTGCCTCGCGCGTTTTCGCGAATAATTCGCGCACGTGATCAAAAACTCCGGTGTACGTTGCCGCGTTGCTGCGCGGCGTGCGCCCGATGGGAGACTGATCGATCTCAATGATCTTGTCGACGTGGCTCACACCGAGAAAGCGGTCGTGCTTCCCAACGCGAGCATGACCGTCGGCAAGTCGATTCTTCATCGCCGGCAACAGAATCTGATTGATCAGCGTGGACTTGCCCGAACCGCTGACCCCCGTGATGCAACAGAACACACCGAGCGGCAGACGCACGTCGATACCCTTGAGATTATTCTCCGCTGCGCCTTTGATCTCCAGTGTTTTCTTCATCGAAACGGCGCGCCGTTGAGCCGGCGCCTCAATCACGAGGTCACCACGGAGATACTTCGCCGTGATGGAGCTTGTTGACGACCACAACGCCTCGCGTGGGCCGTTCACGAGAATCTGTCCGCCGTGCAAACCTGCCTTCGGGCCTACGTCAACGATCCAATCCGCCGCCGCGACCGCCTCAGCATCGTGCTCAACGACGATCACGGTGTTTCCCATTGTGGTCAGTTCGCGCAATGTACGAAGCAACTTCGCTGTGTCGCGTGGATGCAATCCCGTCGTCGGTTCATCGAGGACGTAGCACACGCCGACCAGGCCGCTGCCGACCTGCGTGGCCAGCCGAATCCGTTGCGCCTCGCCTCCGGAGAGCGTGGCCGTTGTGCGATTCAGCGTGAGATACCCGATGCCGACATCGATCATGAACGTCAGTCGCCGCCCGATCTCCTCAACAATCGTCGCTGCGATTTTTCCGGCATCGCCACTAAATTGAAGCCCCGCGAAATAACCGGCCGCTGCGTCAATGCTCATGGCCGTCACGCGGTCGATTGATAAAGTACCAACCTTCACACAGAGCGCCTCCGGCCGCAGCCGCGCCCCGGCGCAGCCTTTGCACGGCGACTGGGTCATGTAAGCGTGCAAAGCGTCCTTGACCGAGTCGCTCTCCGTCTCCTTCCAACGGCGCACCAGATTCGGCAACGCCCCCTCAAAGTGACACTTAAACTCCTTCTCGTCGGTCGCGCTTGTCCCGTGAAGCAGGATTTTTCGTTTCTTCTCAGGGAGTAGTTTGTACGGCGTCGATGGCGAGACCTTGAAATGCTCACAGAACTCGTCCAGCAGCCGGTTGTAAACGCCTGCCATGCGCTGGCCCGACCGTCGCCACGGCTCGATCGCTCCGTCATTCAACGAACGCGAGGGATCGGGCACAACCAATTCCGCATCGAACTCCAGGACCGTGCCCAACCCGTCACACGCTGGACACGCCCCATGCGGCGAGTTGAACGAGAACAGGCGCGGCGCCAACTCAGGGAGGCTTAACCCACAGTCAATGCAGGCGTAGCGCTCGCTGAAGTTTGCGGCTTCCCACGTCTCCTTTGATGCTGCGGAACTCGTGGGACGCGAGTACGAGATCGTCACCAGTCCCTCCGCCGCACGCAAACTCGCTTCGACTGATTCCGTCAGGCGCATGCGAAGTTCGGGCTTAATGACAATGCGATCCACGACGGCCTCGATGGTGTGTGCCTTGGCCGTGCTCAACTCAGGTGCGGCTTTGACCTCATGAATCTCACCGTCAATCCGGGCGCGTACGAAGCCCTCGCGCAGGATGCGCGCCAGCACCCCGGCGTGATCGCCTTTTTGCCTGCGCACCAACGGGGCAAGGAGGATCACCTTGGTCCCATCAGGCAGTGCAAGCAAGGTGTCCACCATCTCGGCCACCGACTGCCGAGCGATCACTTTTCCGCACTGTGGGCAATGCGGTGTCCCCACTCGCGCATAAAGCAGGCGCAGGAAGTCGTAGAGTTCCGTCGTCGTCGCCACGGTCGAGCGAGGATTGCTCCGCCCACTTTGTTGAGCAATCGCTATGGTCGGCGGCAGACCGGTGATCTGATCAACATCGGGCTTCACCATCTGGCCGAGAAATTGCCTTGCATAGGCGGATAGGCTTTCGACGTAGCGGCGTTGCCCCTCGGCATAGATGGTGTCAAAAGCGAGGCTGCTTTTGCCCGAACCAGACAAGCCCGTGATGACGATGAGCCGGTCTCGGGGGATGTCGAGTGAGACGTTGGCGAGATTGTGCGTGCGAGCGCCCCGGATCGAAATGACCCGTGTCTCGCCGGTGACCATGTTTTGCGCGGTTTCAGCCATGACCAAATCGGTCATCGTATCAACGCGATGCCGAGAAGGTCAAAGCGGCGACGGAAATGAAAACGCATGGGATTCAGGGTCGAACGTGTACGTCCACATTCACGTCTTCGTTTTTGTCTTCTGGAATCTCGACATCCACGCTTGTGTACGGTGCGCGAACGCGAATGGTCTTCTTCTTCTCTACCCGCTTCTCCGGCTGGGCGCAGCCTCCGCCACATAGAATCACAGCCAGGACAACCAAACACAAGAGCGATCGATAGGTGAACATCAATAATTCCAGAATGTGGGCAGGAAGCAGAACAATCGGCCGCGCCGAATCCAACAGCGTACGACAGGCCGCCCAGAACCGTGCCACCACTATCTCATCGGTAAAACGGAGAACGAGCCCTGATCGCACTATGGCCCGAGCAATATGTTCACAAAGAGGGGAATGTCGAAACCGTCATTGGCCAGATCGTGGTTCAGGTCGCAGGCACAATCATCGTCCGGATTCACCGACGTGCCGAAGATGGTGCCAATAAACCGAGGAATGTCTAGCCCATCGACATCGCCATCACCGTTCGCGTCGCCTGCGGCACGGTTGATGCAGAAGTCGCACAAATCGCCAATGCCATCGCGATCGAAGTCGTCTTGATTCGTATTGGCGATGTTGGGGCAATTGTCGCAACCATTGAAGAGCGTGTCGCCGTCGCTATCGCTCGGACATCCCTGTCCGTTTACCGTGGCACACGCCAGGGTCGCCGGACACAGATCCAGGTCGTTCAAGACACCGTCCCCGTCGGTATCCACCAGCGAACATCCCATGCCATCGACCGGTTCGCCGATCCCCGTTGCGGGACATGCATCATCGACATTGGGAAAGCCGTCTCCATCCGTGTCGGACAATGCGACCACATACAAGTTGTCGTAGAAGCCTTTGTCAGCGCCGTTTCCGTCGACATGGTACAAATCCACGTCGGCCAATGTCATCGTAATCCCAGGTTCGAGGGCCACTTCCTGCGCGACGATCTGGCCGTCCACGAACAGGTTCGCCTCACGCGGTGCGGCGTAATTCAAATCAATGCGAAAACTGTGCCAAGCATTCCGCGTCACGCTCACGCCCGTTGAGAAAAAGCTGAACCCGTCCCACACCAACACTTGATCGGCGTCATTCACAATGATCGCGCTGACTCGACGCGCCACAGGAACGCTCGTGTCATATACATCTACGCCCCATGCCGAACTCAACGGTTGAGTCGTGGCATCCAGGTACATGTCAAATGAAATCTGCACGATCGGAGCCGACCCGACGATGACGGGAAAGTTCAACGGCTTCCACCACCAATGCGACGCGAAACCGATGGCCGCGTCGATCCGCGTCGCTCGTGCTCCGCTTTGAAAAAACGCATTCTGTACCATCGCCAAGCCCGGAGTCGCAGGCGAATCCGTTGATACCCAGCCATCCTGTCCCACGAGATTCCCGTTCGCAAACGCTGGAGTTTCAAACGGCGCGCTGTAAATCAACTGCGCCTGGGCAGCCGAGGCCGTCACCATGATGACCAGTATTGCTCTAGCGAAGATGGCACGCATGAGTTTTATCCAGACGAATACCGTCGAGGCCGTGGGTGAAGGACGTGCGAGCAAGTTCTCTAAACTGAATTAACGGACTTCCAACACCCCGCCTGCACCCAATCTTACTGCGACGGGGCGGTCTAATTCAAGGAAGTATGGCATGAAAGTGCCGTGCGCCGATGGAATTCGGGCTGTACACAGTGGCACAATTCGATAGCAGATCGGTATTTACTGGACCAATCGATTCGCCCCCCCGACGCCGCCGGAGGGCGAATCGATGCCGTTGACGCTGGAGGCTGCTTACTTGTCTTCCTCGCGAATCCCCATCCCCCGGCGATCCGGGTCGGCCGGGCGCTTGGGTGGGTTGTACGGGTGTTCGCGGATTTCCGTCAGCATGTGCTCGATGGCGTAATCAAGCTGCGGATCGCCGCCGCCCGCCATCTTCGCGGGGTCGTCCACGACCTGCACGTCGGGATCGACGCCGTGGCCCTCGATGCCCCAGGTGCCATCCATGTCGTAATACCCAAACGTGGGCACCGTCGTCGCGCCGCCGTCAATCAGTGCTGGATTGCCGCTGATGCCGACGAGGCCGCCCCACGTCCTCATGCCGATCAACTTGCCGAGCTTCGCCCGTCGGAAGTATGCCGGGAATGCATCGCCGCCCGAACCGGCCAGCCCGTTAATCAACATGCACTTCGGCCCCTGATGTGAATCCGGCGGCCAGGGCCAGTCATTGCCGTCGCGTCGCGCCCAGTAGTTCGTCGCTGGGCGATTGAGCAACTCGATGAATCGCGTCGGGATCTGGCCGCCGCCATTCCAACGTTCGTCGACGATGAGGGCCTGCTTGTCGAGTTGACCGTAGAACTGGCGGACGAGTTCATTCTGACCCTCGACGCCCGTGTTCGGCACATAGACATAGCCGACCTTGCCGCCGGTCTTGTCCTCGACATACTTTCGGTTGTGCTCGACCCAGTCGCGGTAGCGGATGCTGCTCTCGTCGGAAATCAATTCCACCAACACATCGCGTGCATCATTGTCCAGCTTCGCATTCGCGCTCACCGTCAGCGTCACCGTCTTGCCGCCCATGCCCGTGAAGGCCGCCCACACCTCCTTCGTCGTGTCCACCGGCACACGATTCACCGCGAGCAGATAGTCCCCGACCTTCACATCCACGCCCGGCTGCGACAACGGCCCGCGCGCATCGGCATCCCAGGCTGCGCCCTGTCGAATGCGGACGATGCGATAGGCACCCTCCTTTAACTCGAAATCCGCCGCGGGCATGCCGAAGCCGCTCTGCGGAGGCGTCTCCACGTCGCCGCCGTTGTAATAGGTGTGCCCGATGTTCAACTCCGAGATCATCTCGGCAATCACAAAACTCACGTCCTCACGGCTGCCACAGTCTTCCAGCATTTCGGAGTAACGATTGCGGATGCCGGGCCAGTCGACGCCGTGCATGTTCTTGACGTAGAAGTAATCGCGCTGGAGCCGCCAGACCTCGACGAAGAGCTGTCGCCACTCCGTTTTCGGGTCGATCACGACCTTCATCGAATCGAGCGAAATCGTTTTCTCCATCTTCTGATCAGCCGCCGCATCGACGATGGCCATCTTGTCGTCTTTTTTCACGGCGATCTTCTTGCCGTCGGCGGAGATGACGAAGGAACCCATGCCGGCAAGGACCGTCTTCTCCTCGCGCTTGTCGTCAGAGAGGTCCATGATCTTGATGGCGGGGTCGTCCTCGCTCCCCCGCGCCGCACCGCGCACATAGATCAGCTTGCCGTCATGTGTCACGGCGAGCGAGCCAAACGTCCCGCGCTTCGGTGGCAACACCACCGCGCGCTGCTCAAAGCCGTCCAGGTCGATGAGGAGCTTCTTCTTCTCATCCGGCTTCGACGTCGGCTGGCTCGCGGGCTGTGACGCAGGCTGAGAGGCAGGTTGCGACGCCGGCTGACTCGTTGCGTCGGCGGGCTGAGTGGTCGGCGTCTCCTCGTCGCTCTTCGGCGCCAGTGGTGACTTCACGTCCTTGCGCAGCGGCACGGCCATCAGCAGGTCGGCGTTCGCATAGACAAACGTCGTGCCCACGTCCTCATAGATGGGCTTCGTGAACTCTCGCGTGCAAGCGTAATAGAGATACTCGCCCTTGCGATCAAAGGTCGGTACCGAGTCGTTGAAGAAACCGCCCGTGACCTGTGTCGACTCGCCCTTCTCCACGTTGTAAAGCCAGATTGACGACACGCGGTTCGGCCCCGTCTTGGTGTACGTGATCCAATTTGAATCATGCGACCAGTTGAATTGCGGCTGATTTGACCACGGCTCGCGGTCGATCTTCTTCGTCTCTTTCTTCTCCACGTTCGTCAGCCAGATGTCCCCGGCCTTATCCGTCGAGACAATCCACTTCGAATCCGGAGACCAGATGGGGCTGAATCGGTAGCACGTCCCGTCCGTGGTCAGGCGAATCGGGGCAATCGGCTCGGCTCGCTTCTTGTCATCCAGTTTCGGATCACCCTTGCCGTCGGCGGGACGGATGTACAACTCGTACTCCCCCGTCTCATCCGAAAAATACGCTATCCACCGACCATCCGGACTCCACATCGGATCGCGCTCAGCCACGCCGTTGGTGCGGGCCAGAATCCTCGCCGACCCCTTCTCAGCCGGCAGGGTCCAGATGTCACCGCGGGCCTCGGCGATGGCCCGTTTGCCCGTCGGCGAAATGTCCCATGCCTGAATGAACTTGGCCGCGTCGAAATCGCGCGGACGAATCTTCGGCTTGGCACCGGGGATCGTCACCTTGACCGCGTGCGACAACTTCGTGGCACAATCCAACAGGTGCAGCTCCGGCCCCATCTGAAACACGATCTCACCCGACCCAGTCGGCCCCGGCCCGATCGACGGCCACTTCACGTCGAAGTCGGCGAACTTCGTCACCTGCTCGCGCTTCCCGCTCACAGAGTCGTACGACCAGATGTTGTTGCGATGCTCGGCCCCCTGATCGGACATGTAAAAGACAACATTGCCCTGCCACATGGGCAGTGAATCCGTGCCCTCCCAGTCCGTGATCTTCTTCGACGTGTGATCCTTCAATCCAAACAGCCAGATATCCGTCTGCATGCCGCCGCGATACCGCTTCCATGTGCGAAAGTCGATGGTGTGCGGCGTGTAGGCCAGCCATTTTCCATCCGGGCTGATCGCGCCGTTTGCGCCATACGGCACCGGCAGCTTCGTCGTTTGGCCACCGGTCGCGGGGATGGTGAAGAGCTGCGTCTGCCGTCGCAATCCGGCCGTGCGATTGGAGTAGAAGAGCAACTGCCCGTCCGGCGTCCAATCGCAGAGCATCTCCACGTCGGGGTGATAGGTCGCCCGCGTCGGAGCGCCGCCGTTGACCGGCATGACGTACAGGTCTTTGTTGCCGTCGTAGTTACCGACGAAGGCGATCTGCGAGCCATCCGGGCTGAACTTCGGAAACTGCTCAGCCCCCGGCGGACTGGCCAGCGGCGTCGCCACGCCCCCGTCCCGCGAGACGACCCAGAGGTCATTCGCATACACAAAAACAATGCTGTCCTTGCCCACGTCCGGGTACCGCAGCATCCCGGCATGGGGCTGCTGATCGGCCCGAGCGGCTATGCTCACGACAAGACAGGACGAGACCGCAACGACTCGACAAAACGACTGCAACATGTCATCTCCCATTCGGGGAAAAGGCTACTTCGATCAGCCCACTAAGGCGGGACCACGACCCTCGCACGATAGAGGGTAAACGAGCCGGGCAGCCTACCCTAACGACCACCGTCGGACTGACGGGTCGAGGGGTGATTGCTCGCTGTTTCAAAACACTTACCTATGCCTCAGGCTGCAGATCCTGTGCCGCCATCGCACGCTGATGCGCCACGACCAGCCGGATCACGTCGTAGCTGACCTTCCCGTCGAGCGCGTCGAAAAGTGGCTTCAACCGTTGACCGTCGTACGCCGTCATCTTCTCCAACACCATGGCGTAGGTCTGTGAATCCACCCAATGATCCATCGACGCTGGGCGTTCCGAGAGGATGTAGTCGGCGAGATAGTTGCTCACCGTGCTGCGCGCCCTGCCGATGACAGACGCAACCTCCTCCACCGACGCCCCCTTGGCGAACAAGTCGAACGCCCGCGAATTACCCTTGGTCACGCGCGCTTCCGGCTCGGCGTGTTCCACGGGTCTGTCCGCCTCGTCCATGCGAAGCTCGTGCCGCTCGCAATAGGATCGTATCCTGGACAGGAAGTCGTTCGAGAACTCGGCCAGTTTCTTCTCGCCCACACCGGGGATCGATGCGAACGCTCGCTGCGAGCCGGGTCGCACGCGGGCCAATCCGCGAAGCGTGGCGTCTCCAAAAATGACGAACGCGGGCACCTTCCGCTGTGTCGCGAGGTCATGCCGCAATCCGCGCAATTCCTCGAACAGCCCCATGTCCACGCCTTCCCACGATTCCTCATCGACGCGCGTCTTCTTGACCCCCGCGGGACGAATGAGCCGCACCTGCTCCTGGCTTCGCAACACACGCCAGGATGCGTGATTCAATTTGAGGATCGGCCGATCACCCGGCGAGCGATCCAGCATATCCTGATCGACCAACTGCGAAATCAGATTCATAAGGGTCTTACGGTTCTCCCCTTTGAGAAGTCCGTAAGTGCTCAAGGTCTCGTGTCGGCAGGTGCGCACCATCTCAGTGTTCGCTCCCAGTAACACGTCCGCCACGTGCCCGCCACCGAATCGCTCCCCCACCCGCGCCACGCACGACAAAATCTTCTGCGCCATTACCGTCGACTCCGGCAGCACGTCCGTCTCATCAAGACACGTATCGCAGGCCCCGCACGTCGCCTTCTCATAGGCCTGCCCGAAATACTCAGACAGCAACCGATGTCGACACGCCGGTGAATTGCAGAACCGCTGAACATGGCCCAGCAGCTCCTTTCCCGCAGCCACGATCTCGTCCCGATTGTGGGCCTCCTCCGCACTCTTCTCGATCAGCATCTCCCAGCGAAACCGGTCGCCACCCGAATAGAAAAGCACGCACTCGGCCTCCAGCCCATCGCGCCCCGCACGGCCGGTCTCCTGTTGATAATGCTCGATGCTCTTGGGCATTGCGGCGTGAATCACGCACCGCACGTTGCTCCGATCGATTCCCATGCCGAACGCCACCGTCGCCACGACCACATCCAGCCGCTCCTCGGCAAAGGCCTCCTGTGTCGTGCGCCGTTCCTCGGGCGTCATCCCCGCGTGATACGCAGCCGCCTTGATGCCGCCCACCCGCAGAAACTCGGCCGTCGACTCCGTGTCCTTTCGGCTGATGCAATACACGATCACGGCCTGCTTGGGATGCCGCCGAATCGCATCGAGAATCTGACCGTCGGGATCGATGCGCGGAATCACGCGATAGATCAGGTTCGGCCGATCAAAGACGCCGACCAGCACCGTCGCCTCCGCTAGGCCGAGCTGCGCGACGATGTCCATGCGGACGCGCGGCGTGGCCGTCGCGGTGTAGGCGTGAACGCTGGCGTTGGGAAAACGCTGCTTGAGCTGGGCGAGCCGCCGATACTCCGGGCGAAAATCGTGTCCCCAATGGCTGATGCAATGGGCTTCGTCAATGGCGAAGGAGCGCACGTCGAGCCGACCGAGCAGTCGTTGAAACGACTCCGTCATGAGTCGCTCAGGCGCGACGAAGAGCAGCTTCGCCCGTCCCTCGACGATCTCCGCCTCGGTCCTGCGATACTGGACAGTCGTCATTCCGCTGTAAATGGCTGCCGCTGCATACCCGCACTCGCGCAGCCCGTCGACCTGATCCTTCATCAGCGAGATCAGTGGAGAAATGACGACACCGATGTGCCCGGTCAACAGCGGCGGCACCTGATAACACAGCGACTTCCCCCCACCCGTCGGCATCACGACGAGTGAATCGCGCTGCTCCAACCCCGCGCGAATAGCCTCTTCCTGGAACGGGCGCAGTGTGTGATAGCCCCAATACTTGCCGACCTCAGCGGTGATCGCGGAGAGCGGAATGTTCGACGAATCAACCCGCTGGCTCATGCGGAACACGATACGGTCCGGTCCGCTTGTACTCAAGGGTAGGGACACACATGCGATGAATGGAATGGATCCGCGTCGACCGACGTCAGAGTTGTGGGCATCGGCACTTGCAGTGGCTAACAAGTGTGTGGGAAGTATCGATCGCTATCCGCGTGCCTCATCCGGGTCGACATACTTGCCGCCCAGGAGCCTGGCGGCAGTTTCCATCAAGCGTTCCAGGCTGAACGGTTTGCTCACGTACTCATCGACGCCGAGGTGTTTGGCGTATAGCTCGTGGCGCTTGCCTTCGTTGGCCGTGATCATGATGACGAAGGGCCGTTTGCCAGACTCGTGGGTTGGTTTGAGCGTCTCCATGACGAGGAAGCCGCTGCGCCGTGGCATCATCATGTCGAGAATGATGAGGTCGGGATCCACCCGTTTGGCGAAGTCGAGGGCCTTGTTACCGTCGTTGGCCGTCGTGACCTTGGCTCCGCTGTGCTCGAAGGCGGTGCGGAGCGTGGTCAGGATTTCGGGATCGTCGTCGGCAATCAAAATGTTCCGGCCGGTCAGGTCGGCGGGCATGGTGCGTCTCCAGTGAATCCACCTCGCGGAGGGTTGCCTTCAGCGGAAGGGCGTGCCGGGCGGAGTCGGCGACTGAGTATAGGAACGGCGACCCTTGTAGGCAAACGAACGACTCCGTTCACAGGTCGCACCTTGCGCCTATAACGCGTGATACAGGAAGCCCTTCGCCGATTGCTCGCCCCATTTGCCATCGGCGACGAGTCGGTCGAGCAGGGCGTTGGCACGATAGCATTCGCTCTGCCCGCTCTCGGTGTGAAAGTCGGCCATGAGCTTTTGCACAATCGGCAGACCCACGAAATCGGCCAGACCCAGCGGCCCCTGCGGATAGTTGAAGCCAAGCTCCATCGTGACATCCACGTCGCGCGGCAGCGCGATCGTGTCGGCGGTGAGTCCGCCTTCATTGATCACTGCGACGATGATGCGGGCGTAGAGCCACATGGCCCGGTCGGCTGGCTTACCGAGTGCGGCGGCGAAATCCGTCAAGGCCTTCGACGGCTTCCAACTCGATGCATCACGTAGCGGCGACTCAAAGGCCGGCGCGGGGTTGCCGTTCGTATGATCGTAGAAGCCTCGACCACTCTTGCGACCGAGATGACCGGATTCGACTAGCTTTTGTTGAATGGAACTCGGCCTGAAGCGGTCGGGCTTGTTGAAGCCTTCGTAGACAGACTGCGTCACGCTCAGATTGATATCCAGCCCGATCAGGTCAAGCAACTCAAACGGCCCCATCTTGAAGCCGCCGATGCTCTTGACCGCGGCGTCGATGGTGCGAATGTCAGCCTCGCCTTTTTCGAGAAGGTGCAACGCCTGCAAATAGAACGGACGATTGACGCGATTGCCGATGAACCCGGGAGAGTCCTTCACCTTGACCGGCGTCTTGGCCAGAAAAGCGGCGACGGCTCGACCCTCGACCATCGTCTGGTCGCTGGTCGCGGGGCCTTGGACCAGTTCGATCAGTTTCATCACCGGCGCGGGATTAAAAAAATGAATCCCCAGCAGGCGGTCGGCGTGCTTCAAGCCCTCGGCTATCGTCGCAATCGAAAGGCTCGACGTGTTTGTGCCGCGCAGCACCTTTGCAGAGCAGACGCGATCCAACTCGGCGAAAATCTTTTTCTTGAGCGCGAGTTCCTCCGGGGCGGCTTCGATCACCACCTCGGCATCCTTCAACTCGTCATAACTCTTGCCGACATGCAACCGGGCGACGGCCTGATCGCGCTCCAGCTTGGACATTTTGCCTTTGGCGACGGCCCCATCGAGCCGCTCGGCAATCTTTGCGTTGGCCTGAATCACCAACTCGGGTTTGACATCGAATGTCAACACTTTGTAGCCGGCGACGGCACCGCACTGCGCAATACCCTCGCCCATCGTCCCCGAACCGATCACACCCAACACGCGATTGCTAATCACCGATGAACTCCGCAGCCCGTTTCTCAATAAAGGCCTTCACGCCTTCGGAATAGTCCTTCGTCCGACCAGCCACACCCTGAAGCTGGGCCTCGTACTCCAGTTGAGTGTCGAGATCATTGCCCATCGCGGCGTACATGGCCCGCTTGGTCAAACCCAATCCGCGCGTGGCGCTTTTCGCCAATGCGGTCGCCCACTCAGCGGTGGCTTTGGCCAACTCCTCTGGCTCGGCCAGACGATTCACGAGGCCCAATTGTAACGCCGTTTCGGCGGAAAGGGGATCGCCCATCCAGGCAATCTCCAACGCCTTCGACAGGCCCACAACGCGGGGCAGCGTCCATGTCATGCCGCTGTCGGGCACGAGGCCGATCTTGCTGAAGGCGCTGACGAACTTAGCCTTCGTCGATGCGATCCGCAGATCGCAACCCAGGGCCAGGCTCCACCCCGCGCCGGCTGCAACGCCGTTGATGCTGGCCAGGGTCGGAATCTCTAGCGCCTTGAGCGCGCTGATGATCGGGTTGTACCGTCGGCGAAGAGCCTCGGTGAAATCGAACGGCCCCTTGCGTTCCATCACCGACTTCAAATCCTGCCCGGCGCAGAACGCGCGACCCGCGCCGGTGAGAACAAGGCAGCGAACGGACTTGTCTTTGGCGACGTTTCGCAGTTCCGACTGTAGCTCACTGGTCACACGCTCGTCGATGGAGTTAAGATCGTCCGGCCGATTGAGCGTGATCGTGCGGACACAAGCGGTTGTTTCAACTTGGATTGTTTCATAGGCCATGACTGTTTCCCGGAACATACACACCGAACCAGCTCGGCGGAAAAAAAATGGACTTCACTTCCCCTTGTAGTTCGGCTTGCGCTTCTCAACAAACGCCTTCATGCCTTCCTTCTGATCCTCCGTGGCGAAAAGCATGTAGAACATCTTGCGTTCGTAGTCCAAGCCTTCTGACAGGCCGGTCTCGAAGGCGTGAAGCACCGTCTCCTTGGCGAATCGCACGGCCATCGGGCTTTTTTCGGCGATCTGTTTTGCCATGGCGATGGACTCCTGCAGATACGTCTCCACCGGCAGGACGCGCGTGACGAGGCCGATTCGCAGCGCCTCCTGCGCGTCGAAGAAACGACCGGTCAATATCAATTCCATTGCGCGGTACTTTCCAACCGCCTTGCTCAGTCGTTGTGTGCCACCGGCACCGGGGATGACCCCGAGGTTGATTTCGGGCTGACCGAACTTGGCCGACTCGCTGGCGATGATGATGTCGCAGTGCATGGCCAGTTCACATCCGCCGCCGAGGCAGAAGCCGCTGACGGCCGCGATGATCGGCTTGCGGACGCGCTTGATGCGCTCCCAGCGTTGGAGGTTGTTGCGTTCGTACATGTCCACAACGGAGGCGTCGGCCATTTCCTTGATGTCGGCACCGGCGGCAAAGGCCTTGTCGCTGCCGGTGAGGACGATGCAGCGGACGGCGGGGTCAGCGTCCCATGTCTCCATGAGGCCGATGAGTTGGTCCATCAGCGGGGTACACAGCGCGTTGAGGGCGTCGGGCCGGTTTAGCCGAGCGACCATGACGGGGCCGTCGAGTTGGGAGAGGATGAATTCGGTGGACATGGGTCGCTCCGTTTTGAGGTTGCCAAAGGGCAACATGGTAAGCAATGGAAGGTCCGACGGCGAGTAACATGAGCGTGAATGAACCTGCATTACAATTCGAAAGCGGAGAGCGTATCGCGACTGCGGAGTTACCTACTTCTAACAGCTGCGTTCACTTTGACGACGACTGAGATCATTCGAGCCGCCGATTACCACGTCGGGGATGGGCAGCCGCCCGCGACGATTTCAGCCGTGCCGTGGCAGTCGCTGATGCCGGGCGACACGGTTTGGATTCACTGGCGGACGACGCCGTTTCGGGAAAAGTGGGTCATTGGACGACAGGGCACGGCGGGTTCGCCGATCAGCGTGCGCGGCGTGCCGGGGCCGGGCGGTGAGCGGCCGATCATCGACGGGCAGAGTGCGACGACTCCGCCGCAGCTAAACTTTTGGAACGAGGGCCGCTCGGTCATCAAGGTCGGCGGATCGAATACGCCGGACAATACCGTTGCGCAATGGATCGTGATCGAGGGACTCGACGTTCGCGGAGCGCGTCTCCCGAACACTTACACCGGCGACGACAACCTCGTTCACACCTATTCGCAGAACGCGGCGGCCATTCACGTTGAACTGGGCGAGCACATCATCATCCGCGACTGCATCATCCGGGACAGCGGGAATGGGGTTTTTGTCTCGTCCGTCGCCGAAGACGTCTCACGTGATATCACCATCGAAGGCAATTACATCCACTCAAATGGGAACTCGGGAAGCATCTTCGAGCACAACACGTACACCGCCGCCATTGGCATCGTGTATCAATACAACCGGTTCGGCCCGTTGCTGTCGGGTGCAGGCGGCAACAACCTCAAGGATCGCTCCGCGGGAATGATCGTTCGATATAACTGGATCGAGGGCGGCAATCGGCAGCTTGACCTTGTTGACGCTGAGGACAGCACGGTCATTCGCGATGATCCGGGGTACGCCCGTACGGATGTATATGGCAACATCCTAATTGAGCCGGCCGGCGCGGGGAACAAGCAGATCATCCACTATGGCGGCGACAGCGGGACGCTCGGCGATTATCGCAAGGGCATGCTCTATCTCTATCACAACACGATCGTCTCCACGCGTACCGACAGCACAACGCTCATGCGGCTGTCCACCAACGATGAGCATTGCGACGCGCGGGACAACATTATCTACGTCACCACGGCGGGGAACGGGCTGGCGTTGCTCGACAGCAGCGGCGTGCTTGATTTCAAACGTAACTGGCTGAAGCCGGGGTATGTGAGTTCGTTTGGCGGGCTGACGGGGACGATCAACAACGACGGCACGTCGATTACGGGGGCGTCGCCGGGGTTCGTGAATGAGGTCGGGCAGGATTTTTCGTTGATCGCGGGTTCGACATGCGTTGATGTGGCGATCACGCTGCATCCGAACGTGTTTCCCGGTGGGGCGGTCGTTCGGCAATATGTGAAGCACCAGACGAGTCAGGCGCGAACGGTGTCCGGCGTGGCGAGCGATCTTGGAGCGTTTGAGCGGATGCCCGTCGTTTGCCCAGGCGATTTGGATTGTGACGGGGATCGGGATGTAAATGACACTTCGGCGTTCGTGCTGGCGCTGCTCGATACCGCAGCGTATTCGGTAGCGTATCAGGGGTGCGACGTAAATCGAGCCGACATCAACAACGATGTGGTCATCAACGCGAAGGACATTTCAGCATTCGTCACTGCATTGCTCGGCGGGCCGTGTCCGTAACTGCCTCTCCCTTACTTCGCGTGCTTCTTCCCATCGATGCGTGTCTCTTCCACCACCACGCCATCATCCTTGCGGTCCAGCTTCAGGCGAACCTTCTTGTCGGGCGGGATGGCATACACCGTTCGCCGGCCGGGATTGTCGCGCAGCTCGAACCACGCTTCCACGTGGGCACCCTCGTCATCGACATGCTGGTCCCAGACGAACTCGGTGTCGTTGCCGGTCAGCTCGGTATAGAAGAGCCGGACGGGCTGGCCGTCTCCATACGATTTCATGATGCTGACGGCGATCGGCTTGCTCGTGTCCGATTCTCCGACCACCATGTAGTGACGTGTGCAGCCGGTGAGCGCAATGAGGGAGGTGAGTGTGA
Source organism: Planctomycetota bacterium (assembly GCA_038042195.1). GTDB lineage: Bacteria > Planctomycetota > Phycisphaerae > UBA1845 > UTPLA1 > JACRIM01. The sequence continues at coordinate 198,012 of JBBTET010000012.1, forward strand.
ATCGTGTGGTGTTCATGGCGGAATATCATAGCGGAGGCCAGGAATCCGCCCAAGTCAACGAACCTGGACCTGGTGAACAAAAACAGGCACGGACAAAAAAACCTTGTTGATGTATCAATCGCAATTCGTGTGCTGTCATGATCGGCTTTCAGACCGGTCGATTGGCAGGTCTGTACGTTCGTGAATGTACTTCGCGATTTGATCGAGGAACTCCGGCTTGAGGCGACCTTTGTTTGAAAGCAACCGAAAGGGTCTACCGTCACGGAATTGCACTTCAAGGTTATAGACCGGCCGGTATCCGATGGGGGCATTCAGACCGTCATAAAGGACGATTCTTTTGACGTCCGCGTAGGAGTGACGCCGTGACGAAAATGCGCCGTCACCGTGCAAGATTCCACGAGAATCGACGACCTTGCGATCATACCAGACCATGATCCCGCCGATCACACCTATTGTGAACATCAGACCAACTGCCCATGACAATCCTCGTCGTTCGTCTCGCCCCGTCTTGGTCTGCTTGTATCGGTGATAAAGGGACTCGTCCGATCCCCATTTCACGAAGAGTAGCAGGCGATATGGCACAATCCCGCACCCCAGTCCGCCAAACAGCCCAAAGAAGATCGCACTTAACTCCACGCCTTCGTCTAATTGCACATCGTTGCCCAGCGGGTCAATCGCGGTACGCAAAGCAAACCACCCGAAATAGCAACCAGTGATGAACAAAACCAACCAAGCGAGCATGCTGATCGCAAACACCCGATCAAACTTGCGTACACGGTCCCCCAGCCGGTCCATTTCTTCATCGCTGAGATCTTGCGAAGGATCGGACGGAAAGAGCCTTCTGAGAATGGATGCGGAAAAACGTTGCGAGATTTGGTGCGGAACAAGGGCCATGGTCGATGGTCAATAGCTTACTCGGCGGCGTCTTGTTGGCCAAACGGCGCTTGCCATAGGCGGCACGCGGGCTTACGTTCGCTCGCAGCGTCATCGCGGCCACCGTCACATTTGGTCTTGGCAGAATTGGCAAATGGCGGTGTCAATACAGGGACACACAAATGGCATGGATCATTCTTATCGTCGCGGGGCTGTTTGAGACCGCGTGGGCCATCGGGCTGAAATACACCAACGGCTTCACACGCCCGTGGCCGAGCGTGCTGACCATCGCGGCCCTTGTCATCAGTATGTATCTGCTCGCCATCGCGGCGCGGACGCTGCCCATCGGCACGGCCTATGCGGTGTGGGTGGGCATAGGTGCGGCGGGGACGGCGATCCTCGGCATGTGGCTGCTTGATGAGCCGGTGAATGTCGGGCGCGTGGCGTTTTTGATCTTGATGATTGTGTCGATTGTGGGGTTGAAGATGACGGCGAGTCCGGCAATGGATGGCGAGACGCCGTGAGAAATGGACATCTACCAAAAGTCCGCGGCCCTATTTCATCAACTGGGGTGGTCGTTGTACATCCCGGATGCGACGCCACCACACCGCGATCGGCTCCTGTGAAATCTCAAGGTCCGCCTGGATCCGCTCGCGAATTTCGCGGGCACTCAGGCCCTTCCATTCCGTTAGCAATCGGGCCTGAATATCGTCCTTCATCCTCACGCAGTCGAATTCTTTCACCGGTTTCATGGGATCAACTCCCTTGGTGTGCGAATCTCAATCGCACCGTAGCCCTCGCGAATGTTTACCGCGTTAAAGCCGCGTATCTTCTCAAAATGGACGATGTGTCGGAAGTTCCAACTCACAATGACGTCGGCATGGCTCACCGTGGCGATGGCAACATGCAGGGCATCCGACGTGGACGCCGGGCCGACGATGCCGCCAGCAAGATAAGCGTCACGAAGTGCCTCTGCCTCGGCCGTGATGTCAACTCTCTCGACATTCTCGACATTCACTGCGGCAAGGATGGATTGCACGTCCTTGGGCGCGAGGAGCAATTCTTTTTGTAGTAACGCCGACGCAATGAGGACCACCTCACCTCGCCTGGCAAGTTCAAAAAGCCCCTGGCTCCACTGCGAATACTCCATGTCGAGGCATCCACCCACGACCGATGTATCGATATAAACCCGTAGCTGCTTCATGGCCCGTCTATTCTATCGCCTCGCGGGCCTTCTTGTAATCCACGGGGCGTTTCTCGACGAAGGCCTTCATTCCTTCGGCGACTTCGGGCGAGAGGTTGTTCAGCGCGAGGAACTCTTTGGCGTGGCCGATGGTCATGTGCCATGACATGTTGCGCCAGAAGTTGAGCTGCTCCTTCGCATAGCGCAGGCAGACGGGCAGTTTGTCGATCAGCTTCGCAGCCATCTCGTCCACGGCCTTGTCCAGTTGGCTGCGCGGCACGACCTGATTTACGAGGCCCCAGTCGTGTGCCTTCTTCGCGGGAATGTCTTCACAGAGAAAGAGGATTTCGCGTGCCCGGCGGTCGCCGACGATGAGCGGGAGGAACTGCGTCGCCCCGGCCGCCGCGACGCTGCCGCGAGCCGCGCCGACCTGTTTGATGATGATGTCATCGGCCGCGATGGCGAGGTCGCAGGACATGTTGAACTCGTTGCCGCCGCCGACGACCATGCCGTTGAGCCGGGCGATGGTGGGCTTGCCGATGTTGCGGAGCTTCTCATGGGCCTCAATGAACAGGCCCATCCACTTCCAGTACTTGTTGGGCTTGCCGACGAACTCCTCGGCCTGCTCCTTCACGTCGGCCCCGGTGCAAAAGGCCTTGTCGCCGGCCCCGGTGAGAATGATGACGCGCACGTCGTCGTCCCACGCGGCATCCTGAAACGCAGCGCAAAGCTCGACGAGCATGTCGCCATTGACGGCGTTATGCACCTCGGGTCGATTGAAGGTGATGGTGGCGCGAAGATCGCGCTTGGTGTAGGTGATGTTCTTGAAGCCGAAGTCGGCGACGTGAATTCCGTCGTAGGTGGACATAGCGGTCGCTCCGATACCAATTGCGTAGCAGTCTCTAGGGTTGGTTGCCGACCGGCGATTCTATAGGAGGATTGGAAGTGCCACATTCGAGGCACTGATCGATTGAATCTCCGATCAACTCATAGCCACATTCAAGGCAGTAGCGACGACTTAATGGCATAATTCTTTCAATGACTCGTTCACACCGAAAAACCAACCATGCTCCCAACGCGATGCCGGCAGCGCTGCCGAGGAATCGCGGTGAAAACTGTTTTACGAGTAATCCAAGGAACGAATCGTCTTCCGAAAGCAATTCACCCGTGAATGCCGCCCAAGCCGAGAATACACCGATCACGGTAGACAAGAACGCTGGGACTTGCTCGGCCACAACGTAAATCCCGACGCCCTTGATAATTAGTCGCAATGCTGCCCGGTGCTTCATTAGATAGGCTCCGCTGCAATCGAGTTCCTGCTAGCAATCAACTATCTCTGTAAAATGCATCCGCACGTACTTCCCCGCGAAGCCCATCAAGTCTTTCGCTGATGCCTTCCCCTCCGGACTGGCCATGGCCGCTTTGAGCGCGTCCATGTTGGAAAAGTACATGTGCGCCGCGAGGTACGGCGTCTCGGCGTTGGGCATCGGAGAGCCGATCACCTTTTCCACTTCGCATTTGATCAGCCCCGGCATCTTCTTGGCCAGCGGGACGTGCGTCTCGAAGTAATGCTTGTCGAAGGCGGCCGGGTCTTCCGGCGTGCGATAGACGGCAACGAGCTTGACCATGATGAATCTCCGATTGCTGGGTGGGTGTCACCCACCATGATTGCGTTCCCATTGAATCCCACCGGTCATTGACCGGGGGCTAAATGGCGCGTCGGGTTCACCGGCCCGATTCACGCCTTCTTTAGTATCCGCTCCAACACCTCGCGTGGAAAGACCTTCTGCACCGTTTTTCCGGCGGCAATCATACGATCTCCGCGAAAGGCCGCGCAGTCGCAGGATAGCTCCCGCTCGCTCACATCGGTCGCCGTGGCCACCACGCGCACCGTCGAGCCGACCGGGGCCGGTCCCATGTGATCGCAGCTCGCATGGCTGCCGACTCCCTCCTCGTGCGGCTCCAGAAAATCGAGCAGCACCATCCGCCCCGCGACCTCCATGTAATGCACGATCTCCCAAGTCGAACAGACCTGATGCACCACCTCGCCGCCGAAGGCCGGGCACATCGCCGGAGTGACGACGTACGAGACTTCCTTTTGCGTGCCGGGGACCAGACCTTCCTTCACTACATCACTCCCGCTACGGGCGACGTCTCACACAAACTTCACACGCTTGCGTCGCATCCCGCGTATCCGATTACAGGACGGAGTGCCTCAGTTTGAACTCCGTCAGCATGCGAAGAGGACCGACCGATATGGTATGATACGGGGACTCACCTGAATCGCGCCGACGCGGGGTTGGCCGGCTGTTTCGTTTCGCTGCATTGAAAGTTTCACGTCATGCGCAGGACCATTCCGGTCATCGTCGTGATCGCGTTTGCCTTGCCGTGGATAGCGCCGGGCGAGGCGTACGGCGCGTTCCCGACGAACTTCGCAAGCACTCCTCTCGCGGCGACCTGGGATCAGGCCACGGGCCTGACCTTTGCTCCCGATGGGCGGCTCTTCGTCTGGGAAAAGGCCGGCCGTGTGTGGCTCGTGGAGAACGGCATCAAGGCCGCGACGCCGCTGATCGACATCAGCGAGGAAGTCGGCAACTGGCGCGATCATGGGCTGCTCGGCTTCGCCGTCGATCCGAACTTTCTCGCGAACGGCCGCATCTATCTGATGTACGTCGTGGACTATCACCACCTCGCCTACTTCGGCACACCGCAATACAACCCGACAACCAACACGGACTTCCACGACAGCATCGGCCGCGTCACGCGCTACACCTGCAACGCCGGGGATGGGTTTCATACCGTCGATTATTCGTCGCGCGCCATACTGCTCGGCGAGTCCATGTCCACGGGCATTCCAATCTGTCACCAGTCGCACGGCGTCGGCAGTCTCGTCTTCGGCGAAGACGGCACGCTTCTCGTCTCCTGCGGCGACGGGGCCAGCTACGTCACCATGGATGTCGGCGGCAATCAGGTCGGCAGCAGCAACACGGCGCTGACCGATGGCATCATCACGCCTGCGATGGATGTTGGGGCGTTTCGATCTCAACTGGTGAACTGTCTCAGCGGAAAGATACTGCGGCTCGATCCTGCTACCGGCGACGGCGTCCCATCAAATCCGTACTTCGACGGACTCAGCCCGCGCGCCGCACGTTCGCGCGTGTGGGCGCTTGGACTGCGGAATCCGTTTCGATTCTGTCTGCGACCTGGTTCGGGCAACCCCAATCCCGCCATCGGCGACCCCGGATCGCTCTACATCGGCGATGTCGGTTGGAACGGATTTGAGGAAGTCAGTGTTTGCACCGGGCCTGCACAGAACTTCGGCTGGCCGCTCTTCGAAGGGCTGACTGGTTCGCCGAATTATCCACCGACCTTGGTCAATAACGTTGACGCGCCGAATCCGCTCTTCAACACGACGCCGCCGGGACAGGGGCTTTGCACGTTGGCGTATTTCCGTTTTCAAGACCTTTTGATTCAGGATACGCTCGCGCCCTCATTCCCGAATCCTTGCAATCCGAACCAACAGGTGCCGGCGTCCGTGCCGCACTATGTCCACCGCCGCCCCGCCCTCGACTGGTTCCACTCCACCGGCCCGTCGCGCACGGGTATCTACGCGGGCAACAATGCCGCGGAGATTAACATCGGGGCACCCGGCTCCCCGGTTGCCGGGCCGCAGTTCGGCGGCAAGTGTTCCATCGCAGGCTTTTGGTACACCGGGAGCATGTTCCCAATTCAATATCAGAACACCTTCTTCAATGGCGACTTCGACAACGGGTGGATTCGCAACTTCGTCGTCAACCCGACCGACAACTTGACGACCGTCAGCGACTTCGCCACAAACAACACCGGTGCGATCGTCTGCTTTGCGCCGCATCCAACGGACGGATCGGTGTACTACGTCGATTACAACGTCGCAGGGCAGGCCGTCGTCAAACGACTCGCCTATGTGAACAATGCTCCGCCGACGGCCGACGTGCGACTGGACCCTTCCTACGGCCCCGCGCCGCTCACGGTGCAGTTCGACGGGACCAACTCGTCCGACGCGGAGAATCAGGCGCTCACGTATCTGTGGAACTTCGGGGACGGGACGCCATCGTCCAGCGATCCAGCTCCGACGCACGTCTATCGAATGCTCGACGACATCACATCGCAGGGCACCATCGTCGCCCGCGTCCTTAGCCTGAGTCCGCCCGGTCCTACCGGCAGCGGCAACCAGAACCCCGAAATCATTCGCGACATGGATTACCCGCCTGTCGGGAATGCGGACAGTGCTCGACAGTTCGACACCTACCACGGCGGCGATCAGGGCAGCACGGATTGGATCGGTTATACCTTCCCCACAATCCGACCGATCAATGCGATGCTCTTCCAGGAAGGCAAACACTTCTTCGACGGCGGTTTTTTTGATTCGCTCACCGTCCAGGTTCTCACCGGAGGCTGGCAGCCCGCCACCAACATCGTCATCACGCCGGCGTATCCCGGAAACAACGGAACCTCCTACGAATCCTTCTTCATCACATTCGACCAGGTCAATGCACAGGGCATTCGCCTTCACGGCAATCCGGGTGGCTCGGCCAACTTCATCAGCGTCGGTGAGCTTCGCGTTTTCGGCCCAGCAGCCAACCTCACGGGGCCGCGGTGCTTTCAAGGGTCGCTCACCGTGACCGACCCCATCAACAGCAGTGCGAGCGCCAACTTCACGGTGTCAATTAACAACACGCCGCCGGTCGTGCAGATCACCAGTCCCATCGACGGGATGATCCTTCCGCCCGGCCAATCCACAATCGTTCCACTCACTGCAACGATCAGCGATGCCGAGCATTCAGTCGGCCAACTCACCTGTCGCTGGCAGACAATCCTGCACCACAACGATCACCTGCACCCCGAGCCGTACGATTTTAGTTGCTCCGCCAGCACCGTCCTCGACTCAGGAGGACATGGGCTTGGCGTGCTTTTCTACGAGATTCAACTCCGCGTGGAAGATGTGGACTGTTTGTCCACCACGCAATCCGTCTTTGTGTTTCCATCATCGGTCGGCGATATGGATTGCGATGGGGCCGTGGATGAACTCGATGTCGGGCTGTTCGCGTTGGCGCTAATCGATGGCGCGGCTTACATGACCGCATTTCCCGCATGCGATGTGATGAACGCGGATACCAATGACGATGGCAGTATCAACGGAGCCGATATCCCCGCGTTTATCGCGATCCTTGTGACGAAGTAGGGTCCGTTGCGCGGACCGTTTAACCTATCACCGTCGTCCGCGCCCCTTCACCACAACCCCACCCATTACGAACATCCATAGCATCACGCTCGACATGCCCATGCCGCAGGTGCCGCACGTCGATGCCGCCGGTGTCATGCCCCCGTCACCGCCGTCGCCACCATCCCCGCTATCCACCGGTGCAATCACATGAACCGTGATGGATCCGGTCACAACGCAGGGCGTCGCATCGGTCACTTCCACCGTCAGTGTGTGATCGCCGATTACGCTGGGCGTCAGAGTTGGTGCAGCCTCACTCGACATCTGTGTGTCGCCGGGACCGGTCAGGGTCCACATGAATGAATACGGCTGTGCACCGCCCGTGGCGGTCGGCGCGGGGATGACAATCGACTGACTCAACGTCAGATTTTGATCCACAAACGGACCGGCGCGCAGCGTGTCGGGTTCGCAATCGTCGGGGATGCCGTTCGCCGGACAGTCGCGGCTCTCTGCTAGTGCGATGTCGACCGAATCGGCCAGCAGGTTGTTATTGCAATCGTGGACATCAACATTCCACGTCACCATCGAGGACGGGATGCCGCTCAGGTCGGTGAGGCCCGCGCCGAGCACGATCGTCACCGATCCGTCGACCGGCGTAGTAAAACCACTGAACACGAACGGCCCCGCACCCGACCCGGTCAGACTTGTCGCCGGTGAACCGTTCACCGTCAAATCGGCCGGATCCAATCCCGCAACCGCCTCGTCAAATGTCACCGATACCGTCGGAATCGCCGCGAGCATCGCCGCCGGAGCGGGATCGCGTGCCGTCACCATCGGCGCGGTCATGTCAGCGGCCAACGTGCCGGTCGACAAGGCGAACGCGCAGTTCACGTCGGTCTTTTCCATACCGGTGCCGACGCCTTCAGCGGGATCGAACGTGTCGGACTGAAACGCGCCGTCCTGATCGTCCATCGTGCCGAGGATGCCGTCATTGCCGACGCCGGCGCGATTGGGAATGTCGCCGCCGGTGTCCATGATGCAGGCGGTCGCGTTGTCGTTTCGCGTGTGCCAGTTGCCGAGGAAGTGGCCGGCCTCGTGCGAGACGATGTTGCCCACGACAATGCCGACGGCGTCGATAATGGTCGTGCCGCCGGCGCGGGGGATGGAGTTCACCGAGTTCGGATCTGCGGCGCTGGCGCTCAGTAGGTCGCAGAGGACGACGGCCGTGTCGTGTTGGCTGTAGTTGCCGGGGTCGATCCACTCGGCGATGCCGATGGTGGAGATGCCGAGTTCGGAGATCGATCCGCCGACGATGACGCGCGAAACGTTCAGTTGTCCGAAGGGGTCGGGATGGTCGCGGCTGTTGCGAATCTCGATGTCGAAATGCCCAGGCACCATGTCGGTCGGGAAGTTGCCATTGAGGCTCATCATGCGCAGGGCGTCGTAGTTCGATTGAATCTCAGCAAGGATGGCGTCGATCACCGCGCTCTCATCGCCGACATTCAGGCCCCAGCCGGAAAGAAAATCTGCGAGCGGGGACAGCGTGGCGTTCGCCCGCCCCGGCGAACCAAACAGTGCCTGCGCGTTGATGGTCGCGCCGTCGAAGTCGATGAACAGAATCTGTCGAAGCGGCGTGGGATACTGCGCTTCAAACGCGGCGCGGCGAAGGTGAATCTCCAAGGCGTACGGCCCGGAGCCGCCCGAGTTCGCCGGAGTCACACGAAACAGATAGTCGCCATCCGCCGGGACGATGAACGTGAGTGCCGCGTCGAGCGTTCCAGTCGCCTGCGGCCACGGCGAATCGGGAGGATAGTACGACGCGACACCGCCATGATCGTCGTTTGAGAAAAAGAGCGCGCCCGCGGCATCCAACACACCCACGAGACTGTCCGCCGGCGAAGTGACATGGCACGCGAGGCCGATGATGTCACCCTTGGTGAGTGTGGCCTTGTAGAGGTCAACGTCGCCCGCCGATGCCATCGCGCCCGACACGGTGACGTCCACATCCTGGCCCATGCCGTTGCCGAGGGGAATCGCCTGGGCCTGCATGACGGTGTCGTTCGGCTCGGTTTCGGAGGATGCGATGAGATTCGCAAATCGTTGCGCGACCGGCGGCGCGGGGAGCAGCTCTTTCACGGGATAGCGACAGGCCCGAAAAGCGCCAGAGTCTGGCGAGGCAACGTCTCGAATAGCTCGTGCTTGCTTTGCCAACGGAAGCGTCGGACTCGACGACAGACGAGATTCCTGCGCCTGAGTGCCGGCTGCGAATAAAGCCGAGACCGCAATTCCAATGACGCCGTAATGCATGGCGTGCTTCCCGCTCCATGCGAATACTGACATGCACATCGCCGCCTCCAATAAGGCCGAAAGCCTATCGCGGACACGGCGAGGACTCAAATTGTGCGGTCGATCATTTCCGGGGCACGCCCTTCAAACCGCCGACCTGCCGCTATACTCCAATACCCCATGCGCATCGCCCTTGCCCAGATCAATCCCATCGTCGGCGACCTCACCGGCAACGCCGAGCGCATCCTTGAGTGTCTGGCCCGCGCCAAATCGCAGGCACCCGATCTCGTGCTGTTCCCGGAACTCACCCTCTGCGGCTATCCACCGAAAGACCTCGTGCTGAAGCCGCACTTCATTCAGCAGATGCGTGACGCATTGAATGCCCTTGCTTTGAAGTGCGCCGACGGACCGCCGGTGTTGGTCGGCTGTGTCACGCGCCACGACGAACCCGTGGGCCGTCCCCTTCGCAATACGCTCGCCCTTCTTTCCGGCGGCAAGGTCGTCGGCGAGTATCACAAGTCACTGCTGCCCACCTACGACGTGTTCGACGAGCATCGCTACTTCGAGCCAGCCAAGCAGTCGGGAATGGCGACGATCCAAACCAAGAGCGGCCCCGTGCGCGTCGGTGTCACCATCTGTGAGGATGTCTGGAACGACAAGGAAGTGCTCGGTCGTCGGCTGTATGAGCGCGACCCGGTGGCGGAGTTGAAGCGGGCGGGTGCGCAGCTCATCGTGAACGCCTCCGCGTCTCCATTTGTCGTTGAGAAGCAGGCCCTGCGTGAGCGACTCATGGGGGCGCAGGCCGCCGCGCATCAGGTGCCCATCGTCTATGTCAATCAGATCGGCGGGAACGACGAACTGATCTTCGACGGAGCGAGTTGCGTCTTCGACATAAGTGGAATGGTCTCCGCCCGGGCGAAGGCGTTCGAGGAGGACTTGCTCGTCGTCGATCTGGATCATCCGAGTTCGCCTCAACGTGAAGTTTATCCCGACCGACTCACCTCCGTCTGGCAGGCCCTCGTCCTTGGAACGGGCGATTACGTGCGCAAATGCGGCTTCAAGCACATCGTCCTCGGCCTCTCCGGCGGAATTGACTCGGCCATCACCGCCTGCATCGCGGTCGATGCCCTCGGCGCGGAGTGCGTCCACGGCATCGCCATGCCCTCCCGCTACAGCAGCGATCACAGCGTCGCCGACGCGAAGGCACTCGCGACCAATCTCCACATTGACTTCAAGATCGCCCCCATCGGCCCGATGCACGATGCCTTCGAGGCCGGCCTCAAACCGCTCTTCGCCGGTCGCAAGCCGGACACCACCGAGGAAAACGTCCAAGCCCGTATTCGCGGCAACATCCTGATGAGCCTCTCCAACAAGTTCGGCTGGCTGCTGCTCACCACGGGCAACAAGAGCGAACTCGCCGTCGGCTACTGCACGCTCTACGGCGACATGTGCGGCGGCCTCGCGGTTATCAGCGACGTGCCCAAGACGCTCGTGTATGAACTGTCGAATTGGTACAACGCACGAACGGGACAATGTGGCACCGGTTTTCAACCGGTGATTCCCGAATCCAGCATCACCAAACTACCCTCCGCCGAGCTGCGCCCCGATCAGCACGACCAGCAATCGCTCCCACCCTACGACACGCTCGACGCGATTCTGAATCGTTATGTGGAGCAAGAGAAAAGCGCCGACGAGATCATCGCCGACGGGTTCGAGGCCGCCGTGGTGAAAGACGTGATCCGCAAGGTGGACCTGAACGAGTACAAGCGGAAGCAGGCCGCGACGGGATTGAAGGTGACGAGCCGGGCATTTGGCGTGGGGCGCAGGATGCCGATCGCGGCGAGGGTATCATGAAAAAGGTCGCAAATGTACGTTGCCGAGATCACGTTTAAGCAAACAGCCGGGAACAAGAGCCAAGCTGACCAGGGGCTCTATTCGCTTCTCGTGGATTGGCGAAACAACGGGCAGATATTAGGTTCAGAATGGCCCATTGGCGTAAGTACTGCATGCTTGACCTTGCGCCTTCTCGTTCCCGAACGAACTGCGCTTGCCGTTGTGCATAACAACAAATCGGTGCACCGATCTCTTCGCTACTTGAAGTTATGCGGATTGTCACGTCCCAGGGTGCGCATGGTCGGGCGCGATTTGGAGTCTCTTTCCCTTGACTCGTGCCGCCGTCGCAAGGCATACATCCTCACTACCAGCCACCTTACTCTGGAGTCTCCCTTGCAATGTGGCGATTGTCATGGCATGGTCCCACTTTATCGAATTCCGCAAACGGACGGACATGGAAGCCATAACGGGATTCGCTATTGGGAATCGCTCTATCAAACACTGGATGGACTTTGGATTGCGTCGGGTGCCGGAGAGCGATTCGCCTATCGCCAACTCGCAAATCATAATAGTGAACTTTCAATGCTCGGCCGAGGCATCTGCGACAAAATCCGAGAACTCACAAACGTCCCGACATACTACTACCTTTACCGGTATCACGGCCGAAGCTTGAATCAAGATCGTAAACGAAGATGCCCTGGGTGTGGCGGGAAATGGCTGCTTTCAGAACCGTGGTACCATTACGATTTCCGCTGTGATCGCTGTCTACTTGTTTCGGAAATCGCACAAGATCTGTAGAGAAAATCCGCAGACTGATCACCAATGCCTCAATTAGTAGTTGAATGCCTCCGCATACTTCAGCCCGCTGGCCGCATTGAACAGTCTCACTGCTTCACCCCCACCCACAACCCATCCCCCATCGGAACGATCACGCTCTGCAAGCGCGACTCCTTCGCCATGATCTCGTTGAATCGCTTCACCGCCGGGGCCTCGCGGTCGGTGGGGGTCGCGTCGAAGAGTTGGCCGAAGGCGAAGGCGTTGTCCACCAGAATAAGGCCGCCCGGTCGAACAATGCGAAGGCATTCCTCCAGGTAGCGCGGATACCCGGCCTTGTCGGCATCAAGAAATGCGGCCTCGGCTGAGTTCGCGGCAAAAGTGGCCAGCACGTCGGCCCCTGCGCCTTGAATCACCTCGACCTTCGTCGCGGCGTCCGACTTGGCCGCCCACTCCCGCGCGAACGCCGCATGCTTCTCCATGAGTTCAATCGTTCGCACGCGCCCGCCCGTCGGTAGCGCCCGCGCCATGACAATCGCCGAATAGCCCGCCAGCGTGCCGACCTCGACGACCTCCCGCGCCCCGATGGCCCGCAGCAGAATCTGCATGAGCGCGGCCTGTTCGGGGCAGATCCAAATCTCTGGGATGCCTTCGCGCCGCGCGGCCTCTTTCAGATTGCGCAGGAACTCATCCTCGGTCGTCGTATGTGCGGCGATGTAATCAACGTGCTGCTGGGTGATGAGCGTGGCGTGGGCGGACATGATGCGAACATGATACCAGCGGGGCGCGTCGCTACGAATGCTTGCCCTTGTCGATGGGATACTGCCGCTCGCCCTCCTGTATCGCCAGTTGGCGCACGAGGAGCGTCAGTTGCCGTCGCAATCCCTGCAAGCGAATGTACGTCATCCAAAATCCGATCAGCATGAGTACGACCGCGCAATAGAAAACAAGGTCCGCCCCGCGACCGATGCCCACGGCATTCGCCAGCCGCCGTGTGATGTCGGGCCACACCGTTGCCACTGCGGCCGCCAGGCACACAAGTGACCAAATCAGCGACTCACGCCGCGTCACCCAGCCGCGCACCGACGCCCCAATGCTCACGATCATCGCCAGCGACACCACGATCAAAACAAGAATCTGAAATCCGTTCATCGCATCGCCTTTCCAAGCAGATACTGAATCACGATCCGAACGGCCCCGCGCGACGATTGCCCCTTCGCCATGGAATACTCGGTGTAATGAATACGGACCGGCACTTCGCGATATCGAAGCCCTTCGCGGCCGATGATGTCGATGATCTCGCTGGCGTGGGCCATGCCGTCGAGATGAATGTCCAGCTTCGCGGCAGCCTCGGCGGAGAAACATCGCAGGCCGTTGTGCGTGTCGGTCAGTTCGAGATTATTGAAGAACCGCGTGAAGAGCACGCCGAGTCGCAGGATGAGTCGCCGAGACGTCGGCAGGTTCACCGCCTCGCCGAGGAAGCGCGAGCCGAGTGTCACGTCGCACTCGCCGCGCCAGATCGGCGTCACCATCGCGGCGATATCGGAGACCTGGTGCTGCCCGTCGGAATCAAAGGTCACGATGTATCGCGCGCCGCGCCGCAGGGCAAACTCGATGCCGGTCTGGATCGCCGCGCCTTGACCACGATTGATGGCGTGTCGCAGCACCGTTGCCCCGGCTTTTTGTGCGATGTGACAGGTGTCATCGTGCGACCCGTCGTCCACCACCACGACGTTTGGATACTCACGAAGCACGCCTGCGACCACGTCACGCAGGCATTCTCCCTCGTTGAACGCCGGCATGACCACGTACACCTGAGTACGAACGTCGTCGGGGAGTGTCGCGGATGGTGTGGCGGTTTGCGTCATCGTCAGTGGCATCTACAAGGTCGGCGGGGGGGGGGCCGCGCCTGGTCACATTCCGTACTGTTCATTCTACCCCGTTTGTCATTGGGACAAGCGTCTCAATAACAATCGCCGTGACCGTCAGCAGGTACTGGTCAAGTTTGCCTCGACGCAAACCGTCCGAGTATGCTCATTTCCGTGACCGAGCCTTCATCCCCACACAACACTCAGGCCCTTCCCGGCAGTCGACCGCATTGGCCGCGACACCTGCTCGCATGCATCGTCCTGCTCACCCTCACGGCCATTGCCTATGCCAACGCCGACCACGAACGGTTGTTTTTTGACTCAATCCAACTCCCTCTCGACCGCATGCTGACCGACTGGCCCGCCAGTCTGCAACGGTTTTGGTCATCCGGACTGAGGCCGAACCAGGAACTGACGAACCTCACCTTCGCCGCCAACCATGTGTGGAACATTCGCCAGGGTCTCCCCGGATTTGATGTAAGCAGCTTCGTGTTCGTCAACGTGGCTCTGCACGGCGCATGCGTGCTGTTGCTCTATGGGTTCATCTTCCGGCTCGCGCCCCGTCGCGAGGGCATGATCCTTCCGGCCCTGTTCGCGGCCGCGTGGTTCGCCGTTCATCCTGTTCACGCCGCCAGCGTCCTCTATGTGGTACAACGCCGGGGCATTCTTGCGACACTCTTTTATCTGTTGACGTTGCATGGCTACTTGTTCGCACGGCGACCCAACCCGATTGTGCGGCGAATGCTCGCGTGGATTGGCGTCATGCTTTTCTTTTTCCTGGCACTCAAATCCAAGAACATGAGCCTGACCTTGCCGCTCGCCGTCGTGTTGATTGAGTTCTGCCTGCGCGCCCCCAATACAAGTGAGCTTCGGCGCATTCTGAAGTGGGCGATTCCGATCGTGTGCCTGTTCATGATTGCGTCGATCGGCCTGCTATATGTGCTCGGCACGCTGGACCTTTCACGCGGCACGATCTCAGGCGTAGGCACAGCGACCTCAATGGAACCGTGGAAGCAATTCATCACGCAGATGCGTGCGCTTGCGGCGGCGTGGGGGTTGCTCCTGCTTCCGTTGCCGTCGAGCCTGTGTTTCGATCATGTCTTCCAACCGTCTCAACGATGGACTGAGCCGGCCGTACTGATCTGCATGGCACTCCATGCAGGTATAGTATCCATCGCCGTGGTTGCCGCGATTCGTGGGCGTGTGTTACTCTCCTTTGGTCTACTCCTTTTTTACATCTCAGCAATTCCCTGGCTCTTCATTCCGCAGTCTGAGCAACTTGTCGAGTATAAGATGTATCTTCCCGGTGCCGGCGCGGCCTGCATTGTGGCGGCGGCTCTTGAGTGGCTTTGGCGGCGCCATCACGCTTCACTCATGGTGGCGCTCGGCGTCGTTGTTCTTGCTGCAATCGTGCCGATTACTCACCATCGAAACAACCTGGTGAAGAGTCCTGACGGACTGTGGCGGGATGTCATCAGCAAGTATCCGCGCCACTTCCGTGCGTGGGTTAGCTTGGGCTACTCATTAGCCGAAGCGAACCAGTTCCCACAGGCACTGGACGCCTACCACCGCGCCATCGGTCTTGATCCGTATAACGCGCAGCTTCGTTATTACAATGGCAATGCCCTGCGCGCTCTGGGGCGGAAGACAGAGGCCGTGTCGGAGTATCAAGAAGCCCACCGAATTGCCGGCGGCGACCTGCACGTCGCGGTCAACCTGGCGGCCACACTGATGGATCTGGGCCGAACAGGGGAGGCCGTTGAATTGCTCAAACGCGCGATCGAGCAACGCTGGCCGTCGACTGATATGCTCGTGGTGGCCCGTGCGCATTTCAACCTCGCGAACGCAATGGCCTCGACCGGTTCACTGTCTGACGCGGAGACCGAGTATCGAAACGCCATTATGTCATATGAAGCCTACCCCCAGGCCCACTACGGCCTTGGGCTGTTGCTGAACCGCCTTGGCAGAAGCAATGAAGCCGTCGAAGAGCTGCATTTCGCACTGCGAGTGAAGCCGGATTTCACGGAGGCACAGCGGGCGCTCGAGGATATTATGGCTCGGCCATCCGAAGCGGCCCCCTGATATACTTCCTCCGATGATGCGTCGCCGATTTGACGATTTACATATCATCCGCCTAAGCGAGTCGCGCTGTGCCGCAACCTGAACGCAAGAAGAGCACCCGAACTCAAGTAGTTGTCGGTGGGCGACCATCCCCGGTCCTAATCGTTGCGCTACTAGTGGGTCTGGGATGCGCCGCATGCATCGCGTTCAGCACCAGCTTCAAGGGCGTGTTTGTCTTTGATGACGAAGGTGTCATTGTCAACAGTGACGCGATCAAGTCCCTCTGGCCCCTCTGGAAGTTCTTCGCGATCAACAACCCGCGCCCCATTGTCGATCTGACTCTCGCCCTCAACTACTCCATCGGCGGCCTGAAGTCTCCACCCATCGGCTACCACGTCGTCAACCTCGCGGTCCACGTCCTCGCGGCGTTTTTCCTCTTCGACATCATCCGACGCACTTTGCTGCTCATCCCCAACGCAGCTGAGCTGCACCGCTCCGCCTCGCTGATCGCCTTCGCAATCACGTTGCCATGGACTGTTCACCCACTTCAAACTCAAAGTGTCACTTACATTGTCCAACGCAGCGAATCGATCATGGGACTGTGCTTCCTGCTGACGCTCTACGGCGTCATCCTCGGTCATTCGGCGAAATCACCGTGGTGCTGGTATGCGATGTCGCTGCTCGCCTGTGCCATCGGCATGGGTACCAAAGTCGTCCTCGTAGCCGCGCCGGTGGTCGTAATTTGCTACGACGCTCTATTTCTCAGTGCTTCGTGGGCAGACAGTTTCAAACGGCGCGGCTGGTTCTACGCAGCCCTGATTGGCGTCATTGTGTTCGCCCTCTTCTGGACCGGCCTATTAAACAGCATCCTCAATCCCAATCCGGGCTACGAGGTCACGGTCGGGTTTGGCGTCAAGAACGCAAGCCCCATCACCTACCTCGCCACACAGGCCGGCGTCATTCTTTACTACACGCGCCTTTGCATCTGGCCTTCATCGCTTTGCGTGGATTACAGTTGGGCCACGACGGAATCAATCGCAGAGGCTGTCGTTTGCGGAGTACCCTTACTCGCCCTTCTGGGTCTCACCATCTTCGGCGTCGTGCGGCGCAAGCCCTGGGCTTTCATTGGCGTGTGGTTCTTCGGCGTTCTCGCTCCCTCGTCCAGTTTCATCCCGGTGAAGGATTACATCATGGAACATCGGATGTACCTTCCCCTCGCGGCCGTTGTCGCCGCGGTCGTCCTGATGGGCCGATGGGCGTTTACCAGATTCTGGCCCGCATCACCCGGATGGGTCGGCGGCGTGCTGTTGGTCGCCGTCACGATGGCACTGTCCGCTCGCACCATTGAACGAAATCTGGTGTATCACTCTCCGCAATCGTTCTGGAAGGATGTGGTCGATCAGCAGCCCCACAGCGCCCGCGCTTGGGTCAACTACGGTGAGTCGCTGACACGCGTGAACAAGATCACCGAGGCAATTGATTGTTATCGCAAGGCGGGCTCACTTGCGCCGGACTCGCACGACGCCTTCTACAACCTCGGCAATGCCTTTCACAAGATCGGCGCGATGGAGGACGCCGAAAAAGCCTACCATGTGGCATTGCAACTAAGCCCCAAGGACTTGAACTCGCTCATCATGCTCGGCAACGTCTACATGAGCCAGGAGCAAACCGCCAAGGCCGAGGCACAGTTTCGCACAGCCATCGCAGCCGCCGACAAGGCCACCGATCCCTTTACGCTAGCCAAGGCCCACTACAACCTCGGCAACACACTGGCACGATTGGGTCGATTGCCCGAGGCGTTGGCGCAGTATCAGCAAGCCGTTCAAACCGCGCCCAATTACGACAAAGCTCTTTTTGGATTCGGCTGGTGCAACGAGCAACTCGGACAGCGCGACGCGGCCCTCAAGGCATATCAAAAGTGTCTGCAAATCAATCCTCAAAATATGGAAGCCAAACGCCAATTCCAGTTACTTGAGCGGACGATTGCGGCCGAGCGCCAGGCGGGAGGGACTTCACTGCCCACACCCAATCCACCAGTCCACAAGGCCCCATCAAAGCCCTGAGCCGAGTATGATGGATCGACGCGCTGGCACGCTTCGCCCAGTCCGACCAACATGAGCGACCATCGTCAGAAAAACGTCACCCTCCGAGACGTGGCCAAGCATCTCGGCCTTTCCGCCATGACCGTCTCGCGCGCCCTGTCGGAAAAGGCTCACCTCGTTAGCCCCGAAACGGCCAGGCTTTGTCGCGAGACCGCAGCCAAGCTGGGTTACGTCCCGAACCTCATGGCCCGCAGCCTACGCGGTGAGCAGCTCAACACCATCGTCATGTTCGCTGAGCACATTTCGGCGCATCATTATCTCGCGGAATTGGTCGACGAAGTCTCACGCAACATCGAGCGCCGTGGATTCGGCGTCATCAGTTGCCAGTCGCTGGCCAGCTATCACCAGGCCCTTCGCAACTTCAAGCTCGCAGGTGCCGCTGTCGTGGCGCCACCGGAGGAGTTCTATGCAGACCCCTTCGGCGAATCCTCGGGGCGACCCATTCGTCGCGGCCCGCTCGTTCTCATCCACAGCGCGGTCGAGCAGGACCACTTCAACGAGGTCAGCCCCGACATCGCGGCTTTCAACTATCACGCGGCGTGCCATCTGCTTGAACTCGGCCATCGCCACATCGCCTACCTCGGCGGCCCCCGTGCCGACGAAGAGCCGAGATGGTTCGCCCTGCGTCGGCGCGGCATTGAGCGCGCCCTGGTCGAATACAACACGCCGGCCGATCAACTTCGCCAGCAAGCGTGCGCCAATGCCGCAGCCGCGCCGGCAGCCGTCCAACAACTCCTTACGCGACATCCGCAAACGACGGCCCTGATCTGCATAAACGATGAGATTGCCATCGCCGCCACCTCCGGCGCAAATGACATGAACGTCAGCGTGCCCACGAAGCTTTCAGTGATCGGCTGCAATGACATCAAATTGGCGGCCTTCTTTCGCCCGGCGCTCACGACCCTCGGCATCGATATCCCCGGAATGGTCAACACAGCCCTCGATCTGCTCTTCGACGAGATACACGACGACAAACCCGACCAGCCACGAGGCCCGATCAAGATCAAGATTCCCGCGAATTTAATTGTGCGACATTCCACCGCGCCGGTACCCAGTCGTTCACCCTAAACTCAATGTGAAGGCTGTACCTCGCCGGACTCGATCCTGCGGACCTTTGCTTCCAGTCTCTGAACGGCCCGCTGATCACCAAGCTGCTGATAATTAACGAGGAGCTGCGGCACCGACTCTTGCAGAAAGTCTTGGCTCGGATTCAGATCAATGGCGCGCTCCAGAAACACCGACGAGTCGCGGAACTCGCCAAGTAACCCCAATGTGCGGCCCTGTAAGAGTGTCAGTAATGCCGGATGATCCGGCTCATGCCGCGCGACGAAGCCAAACCAACCGATGGACAGTGCCATCGCTCCGACACGGCTCCAAGTGAATAGTCTCCGTTTCGCATCATTCATCGTTCTTGTCAGATAGACTAAGAGCCCGCCGAACACCAGCGCCAATGGCACCAAACTCCACACTCCTCGCAGCCCAATCGCCTGCCCTAAGTTTGGCGATACCCAACCGCGTCCAAGAAGAAACATCGCCTGCGATGCAAACGGATTCTCAAAGTTCTCCTCAAAGCCGGGGAGCGTCATCGTCGAAATGCCGATGATCGCAGTGCCGAGAATCGTCAGTCCCACAAACCACGGCCGCACCATCGGTCGGCGCGACACGCCCATCACCACGAGCGTCATCAGGAGCGGCAACATGCTCACCATGTGTCGAGGCCCAATCGTGCGCCCCGCCCGCCACACCAGCAACGACATGGCCAGATACATAATCGTCACCACACCAAGAAGTATCACGATCCATTCACCGCGCCACTCGCGTGACCGCAACCCCGGTCCGATCCCCAAGAGCGCGAAAACCAGAAACGGCGACAGATAGAAGAGGCCTTTCGACGCAGAGAAGAGCAATCCCCACATCGATTCCAGTCTCGGAAAGGTCACGCCCATGAATCCGGTCGAGTGAGACTCCTTGAATACGCCGAGCGACTCATACGCATAGGCAATCGTTAGCGGCCCGCCAAAGCAGATCGTGTTGTAGATCAGTAGCGGCGCTACGCCAACAACACCGGCAAGGAGCCACCCGGCCCACACACTCCACGGCCGCATCCGTCGCACGTAACCGAGAATGATGAAGAGATGCAGGAAGCTGGAGAAGTAATCCGTGATCGCCCCCAGCCCGGCCAACAAACCCATCGTCGCGGCGATCCGCCAACCCGTCCGATTCGTCACACGACGCGCCAGAAGGAAATGCGCCCCCGCCAGCACCGCCGCAAGTTGATGCCCCATGAATTGCGTCGAATAAGTGAAGGCAATCGTACCCAGCGCGTAGGCAAGAATTGCAAACTCAACAAGCAGTGCGTCACCCGTCAACTCTCGCCAATAGCGCCGCAGCCCAATGCAAAGCAGCACCGTCGGCAGACTCACACACACGACCGTGAAGATGTACCGCAATTCCCCCAGCGTCCACCCGTGCCCCATCACCGCCCCAACGACCTTCATCACGCCATAAACTGGCACTGCAAGCAGCGACAACCCAATCGGCTTGTCGCAATAGAAATGGCCGCCATGCTCAGCCTTGTCGTGAACGTCGCCAAACTGCTTGATGCTCTCATCGATTTGTAGCACGCGATGATCAACGGCCGCCATGACCAGATAGATCCGGGCCGATTCGTTGACGTTGCTGTAGTAGGCAAAGTCGTGGCGCGGATAAACAAGACAGAAGAGGATGAAGCCAGGCACGAGCCACGTCGGCACCGTTGGCCGTTGCCCGCTCATGTTCTCCCGCGCCGCCTCAGCCATGCAACAGAATGCCTCGCCGACTATGATTCCCCATTGACCGACATCATCCAAATACTCACTGTTCAGAGAGGTGTCAAATGCCGGAAGCAACTCGTATCGAAAAAGACTCTATGGGCCAGATGACCGTCCCTGCCAGTGCCCTTTGGGGCGCATCCACACAGCGGGCCGTTGAGAATTTCCCCGTCTCCGGCTACCGCTTCACGCGCCGATTCATTCGTGCGATGGGCCTCATCAAGCTCTGCGCCGCCGAGGCCAACGCCTCCTTCGGCACTGTCCCCAAGGCCAAGACCGACCTCATCGCCCAGGCTGTTCAGGACGTGATTGAAGGCAAGCTCGACGACCACTTCGTCGTCGACATCTTTCAGACCGGCTCTGGAACCTCGACCAACATGAACGCCAACGAGGTCATTGCCCACCGAGCCGGGCAGATCAACCCCAACGAGAAAGTCCACCCCAACGACCACGTCAACCAATCCCAAAGCTCCAACGACGTGATCCCCACGGCCATGCACGTCTCCGCCGCGATGGCGCTGAAGGAAGACCTCATCCCCGCACTCGAACACCTCGCCAAGAAGCTGGGCGAGAAAGCCAAGGCCTTCGATTCCATCATCAAGATCGGCCGAACGCACTTGCAAGATGCCACGCCGATCCGACTCGGTCAGGAGTTCTCCGGCTACGCGGCCCAGGCCACGCTCGGCATCACACGTGCGCAAAAAGCCATCAAGGCGATCCGCGAACTCCCCATCGGCGGCACGGCTGTCGGCACCGGCATCAACACGCCCAAGGGATTCGGCAAGGCCGTCGCTGATTTGCTCGCCAAGAAAACCGGCATCGAGTTCGTCGAGTCGGCGAATCACTTCGAGGCTCAGCACGCCAAGGACGGATTCGTCGAAGCATCGGGGTTGGTGAAGACCATCGCCGTAAGCCTCACCAAGATCGCCAACGACATTCGCCACCTCGGCTCCGGCCCGCGCTGCGGAATCGGAGAGCTGAAGCTGCCCGCCACACAGCCGGGCAGCTCGATCATGCCGGGCAAGGTCAATCCCGTCATGTGCGAGATGCTCATGCAGGCCTGTGCCCAGATGATCGGGGCCGACGCGACGATTACGCAGGCTGCCGTCACGCTTGGCAACTTCGACCTACACGTCGGAATGCCGGTCATGGCCCACAACTTCCTCGAAGGCGTGCGCATCCTTGCGAATGCCTCGCGCATCTTCGCAGACCGCTGCATCGCGGGGCTGGAGGCCGACGTGAAGCGCGCCGAGTCGCTCGTCGAACAGAGCCTGGCCATGTGTACCACACTCGCCCCGGTCATCGGCTACGACAACGCGGCGGCTTTGGCCAAGAAGGCCCACGAGACCGGTAAGACCATCCGCGAAATGGCTCTGGAACAGAAGGTGGTCCCCGCCGACCAACTCGACAAACTTCTCGACCCGCGTGACATGACCGAGCCGGGCGCACAGATGGCAACATCGGGGTGATCGGAGGCTGTCACAGATGAGACGATGTCGCCGATAGTGCGATACATCGTTGAGGTCCAGCTAAACCAGCAACGGTTTGGCCGGTTGATCTGACGGTTGTCCCAGGAGGCTGATCGTCGTGCCGGTCTTGCCCTCCAGTGCCGCCGGCAGATCGGTCCAGTCCGTGATGATCGCCCGGGCCGACGGATGATTTCGTGCTTGGATAAACTTCATCGCCGCCTGAATCTTCGGGAGCATCGAGCCTTCGGCGAAGTGGTTCTCCGTGACGAGCTTCTCAAGTTCCACCACCGACACTTGCGCCAACGACCGCTGTGTCGGCTTACCGAAATCAAGATACACGCACTCAATCCCGGTAATAATCGCGAGCACATCCGCGCTCACCTCCGCCGCGATCATCGCGCTGGTCAGGTCTTTATCGATCACGGCCTCGACGCCGTGCAACTCGCCCCGCGCATTCTCAATGACTGGAATACCCCCTCCACCACCGGCCAGCAGCAAGACACCACCATCCACCATCTTGCGAATCACCTCCAACTCCACGATCCGTCGTGGCGTCGGCGATGCAACCACGCGCCGAAATCCGCGCCCGGAATCCTCAATAATGGCCCACCCGTCATGTACACGGTGTCGCTCAGCCGACTCGGCATTCAGGAATGGTCCGATCGGCTTGGTCGGATGCGTGAAGGCAGTGTCATTCGCATCGACGACCACCGAGGTCACGATCGCTGCGATCCCTCGTTCGATTCCTCGACGTTGCAGCTCGTTGTGTAGGGTCTGGGCCAGCATATACCCCATCCCCGCCTGCGTGTCGGCGACGGCAAGGCCCAAATCAATTGGGTACACCGTGCGAGAGGCGATCTCGACACGCCGCATGATCGAGCCGACCTGCGGACCATTCCCATGGGTGATCGTGACCTGCCAGCCGCGTTCGACGAGATCGGCCAGCGGCCGGGCCATCTGTCGGCTGTGCGCGAATTGATCCTGAATGTCACCCGCAGTGCCGGGTGTGACGAGTGCATTTCCGCCGATGGCAACGACAATCTTCATGCAAGGCCTCCGTGCGAGAAGGTCGCGAGGGTCCGTCCGTGCGACCGATGGGCTACGGCTTCCGAAAGAGATTATAGTATGGACTTCGTGAGACCTAATATGCAATGAAATCGGGGGGACTGTTTACTTGCCCGGCGCGGGGGGCTTGAACTCCAACAGCTTCTTCAGCGTCTTGTCCTGGCTGTCCTTCGACAGGAATCGTTCGTACAACGACCCGTCGGCCGGATCGGAATACACCAGCGACACGTCCTTCTTACCGTCCACGACGCGATCGAAATCCACATCCACGCACGTCGCGCCGGTCGTGAAGTCCAACTTACGACCTTGCGGCTCTTTGCGACCAATCTTGTCTCCGGCACGAACGATGTATTCTTGCTTGTCCACGCCCCGCGCGCTCTTGCGCAAAACGATCACGGTCGCCTTGCCACCAGCCTTGTCCGCTTTGGTCAGGTAGTAGTAGAGGTCGCTCGGGATCTCCACCGGCCGCGACTCCGGCGACCACTCACTAAACAACGTCACCTTCGCCGCGTCCGCTGGATTGAGCAGCGCCGCTTCATTGCCGGCAAAGACGTTTAAGACTTCGTAGCGAAGACGATAGGTATAGGTGTGACCAGCCAACGCCGTAAGATCATGCGCCACCAGCGGCATGAGTCGGTCCGGCGAACGAATTGAACTCATGGCCCATGCCTTCTTGGCCTTCGGCATTTTCGACACAATGTCGTCATACACGAGCCGGGCCGCCGCGATTTCTTTTTCCTTGGCACCGTTCAATCCCACTGCGGCACGCGCCATGATCAGCGCCACATCAAGGTCTGGAGTTTTGAACGAGCGCTTGCCGGTCGCCGCATCTTTGGCGAGATCCGTCCATTTTTTCACGAGTCGCGAGTTCCGTACGTCTTCCGTTTCAGGATTCAGAACCGTATCGCTCTTGGGAGGCTTCGGCGACTCATCCACAAATGGGAGCGGCACCGACGAAATTTTGTCGCCTGCAATGCGGGCGGGCAACGGCGATCGACACACCGCCTCGTTCTCGCTGTCATAGGACCGCCGCATCTTCTGCAACGCTGGCAAATCCGGCCGACCATCCGATGTCACCGGCTTCGGCAGCGGCGTGTATGGCAGATATGTGTTTACGTCCTGCCAACCGCGCGTTGGCTCGTTTTCGTCCTTGCGTTGGAGATGGACCTTCACGACGGTTAGATACGCAGGCGAGATGTATCGCTCGGCAATGAAATTCGCCTCCTGTTCAATCAAATCAAGTTGTGCCCCGACGGACACCCACGACACCGTCGCGCCCTTCGGATTGACCAGGTCGACGATGGTCTCCTCGCTGCTGGCGATCACCGGTTTGTTCTCCGGGAAATTGAGCGTGGTTCGGCCGGTCACGACGATCGCCACCGTCGGCGTCACCAACCGCGCCAAGTTGCGTTTCTCCGCTTTGAGCGACTCCGCGCTGAACGGAAGAATCGGTGGAATGGCCTGCCCCCGCGGAAGCACGGCCGCCGTTCTCGTATTCTCCGCTAGAGTACTGGCCTTTTCACCATACCACTTTCGCAGTTGCTCCGTCGGGTCCTGCGAAGACTCTCCCGGCTTGGAGGCCTTCTCCTCCGGTGGCTTGACGTTCAAGACCGCTTTGGCACGATCGGTCGCTTCCGCGATGGACTTGGAAAGCTCAGCCGGACCTTTGCCGTCCTCGCCGAAGCGTGAGCCGCCCAGTGACATGACCGCCGCGCCGGCAGCCCCCGCGGCGCAAAGTAGAAGGAACACCTTCTCGATATGCTGATCGAAGAATCCGACGTTCTTCTTGGCCATGAATGCAATTCCTGTCTCTTTTCAATGCCGGGCCGAATCAGGGCTTCGAGTTGTCAACCGCGTTCGGCGTCGTCAGAATCTTTTTTAGCTTCTCGGGAATCCACGGATCGAACACCTGTCGAAAGTAGAATCCTTCTATGTCGATCAACACCTTAATCACCGGCCGCTCGCCGTAGACATAGTCCTCAAGCAGGGGATTCGGTCGAACCGCGTCATAGTTCAGCCCAACGGGGATGTAAAAACCAGCCTTGGTGATTCGGTCCAGCAAGTCCATCAGAACCGCTTCCTCGATGACCAATTCCAATTGCAGCGGCACCTTGAACATCTTGTCGTCGTTGTTGAGGCTGGTGAACGACGTGGGCCACGTCCCCTTCGGTGGATTCGACCCGCCGCCCTTGCCGAGCTTGGAGTCGATCCCCATGCGAAGCAGGTGCTTCACCGGCATGTAGGCCACCCAAATCTGATCGGTCTTGCCGGCCTTCTCCAATTCCGCGGCGCGTTCCTCGTTCATCTTGGCGATGATGGCCACAAAGTCCTGCTGGATCCAGAGCGACATCTGGGCCTGCCAAATCTCAATCTCCGTCGGAGCGTCCATTGCCAGGACCTTGGCGTTTCGCACGAGTGCCGTCGGATTGACGTACATCTGTATCGAGCGGGCCACCTTGTCCGAGGCCTTGGCTCTGCTGGATTCCTTCAACACTTCCTGCAACGTCCGGTCCTTTTTCGACTTGACCGCCGTCGACTCTGCCGGACCCCACGGACCCAGGTCAAGAGTAGACGGCCCGCCCCGGCTGGATTGTATGATCACCTTTTCCTTGGTCGTCTCCTCCTGCGTTGGCTTGTCGCGCCCCTTGAGCCGGGTCTTCATATCGTCGAATGACTTGGCGTAGGCTTCCTTGAAATTGATCGCTTGGGCCTTCGACGGCTTCGGCAATACCTTGTCAATCAGCAACGCGCGCGGTTTGTGCGTCACTTTCCCGTCCGGGCCGGCCTCATCGAAAAGGGCATTGAGCTTCTGAAGGGCCAGCGCGTCATTCATCGCCTTGTCAAAGTCGGAATTGGCCTGTTCGACCTGCTTCTTGCGCACCTCGATGATCCGTGCATTCGCCTTCACATTCACGGCCTGATCAACATCCGTCTTGAGTTTGCTCAGCTTCGCGACGGCCTCCAGCACCTCGCCGCTGGACATGTAGGCCCAGCCGCCCATGCCCAGTGAGCCGAGGCACACCAGGATGAACACCAAAAGCCGCCATTTTGATTTGAGAAATCCCATCTCGTCGGGCTCCGTTACACGCGCTTATGGCTTTCCTGGCGGCTTCACGGGCTGCCCCGGTTTGCCCTTGTCCGGCTCAATTTTTTTGGGTTTGTATTCATCGGGGATCATTGCTGGCGGCGTGTCGGCCTTGCGAATGATGATGAAGATCGTGAACCGTTTGTCATCCACGAGGCTCTCGCCCGTCAGCGGATCTGTTCTTGCATACAACTGCCGGAATGAAGCCACGTCGTCGCCTGTGGAAGCTCCGCCGCTCGGATCTGCCGATGGTGCAAACCCGCCGCCACGACCTCCGCCGCGACCGACCAACTCCTCCTGAGGCGTAGTTTCCCCACTGGGATTGCGCACGCCGCCGCGCCCACCGCCGCGCCCCGGTTCGATGTCCGAGCCTCCTGGCAATGAAGGTAACGGATCAGCGCCCCCCGGTTTCACACCCTTCTTGTCAACCTTCGAAATCGCCACTTGATCGACGTGAATTCCGCGGCCCGGCTCGCGACCGAGCCTCTGAAGCATCGGTTGCAAC
>JBBTET010000013.1:0-128765 GCA_038042195.1 Planctomycetota bacterium
TCACGCGGCATCGCACGCAGATCATCCTCTCGGCCGGCGAGCGTCAGAGCCGCGATGGTGGTGCGAAAGGTTCGTCAACACTGCCACGCCATGAAGGTGTATTCCGAAATGACTGAGACCGAATTCTTCAACGACACCTCGCTGCGCCAACTGGAGATCACCCTCCCCAACGGCGTGCGAATCATCGGCCTGCCCGCCAATCCGGCCCGCGGCTACACCGGCGACGTCTTCCTCGACGAGTTCCCATGCTTGCCAGAGCCAGCAGCGCGATCGAAGCCGGCTCAGGTACCTCGGCGAGACGGAACCCGATGGCGAAGTCCTCCATTGCCGGGCTGTTGCTGTTACGGGTTATCGCGTGCATGCTGATGACGTAGCTGCTTGCGAACGACCCACCCCGGTAGCCGCGAAGCGAATTGATCACTGCTTCATTCCATTCAATCAGATTCCCGGCTTGGTCGAACGTGCCGTAAGGACTTGCGGAGTTCTGGAACTCGCCGCTAACCGTCGTGTACTTGCCCGAATCGATGGGGTATGTGCCGCTGCTGAAGTTGTAGTAGTTTGCGTTATTGCCCGAGACATCTGCCATATCCCGCCCTGGGATCGCATCGCTGCTGGTCGGGAAATCCCAGTACCCCGCGTTCGTCGAGCCGCTCTTGTAATACGCTGCCTTGTACCACTCGTCCTCGGTCGGGATCGCCCAGGTCGCATTCTGATTGCGCGTCACGGTCAATAGGGCTTCGTTACTCGTCGCACCGTTGAGGAAGTAGGAGCCGTCCTCGGTCGTCGCCAGTCCCTGCGACCCAGTCGGCTGACTGTTATGCATCCAGTTGGCGAACCGCGCCGAGTCACCCCAACCTACGTAGTTCACCGGCCGATTGACAAAAGCGGAAGCGACCGAGTAGGTGTATGGGTTGCCTACGGACCCGCCGCCGCTCCGCGTGATCCCGCTCCCAAGGGCGGTATCCGACATGTGCGTATTGTAGAGCGCGTAGGTATCAACCCCCGCCACAGCATTGAGAAACGCCGCGTACTGCCACGCCGTCACCTCGTATTTGCCCATGTTGTAGGTGTAGGCTACTCCACCGACGATCGCGCTTGGTCCCGCCCCCACCGGCCCCCCCGAAATCTCCCCCGCATTTCCCGCGTTGCCGACCATGACGGTGTCGATGATGATGCTCGCCGAGGCTCCGCTCGCACAAATCGCAACCAGCCCCGGTATTAAGACCCTCATCAACGAACTGACTCGTTGCGACATATTCCTCTCCTCGCCTATCAGATATTTCAACACTGACCTTGGATCACCCCGCCAACGAGTCTTATTCAGCCATTATACAGCGCGTCACATTTTGCCCGGCTGATTCCCTTGGGCAATTGTTGATTTCAGAGGACGGACTGACCAACTGGCTTCCCATCCTCCGCCTACTTCCGTCTCAACCGGACTCGGCTAGCGCCCTCCAGAACACCGTTTTCGGCCTCCCAGGGCCGCTCCGCCCACGCCAACAACGCTTTACGCCCCATTCAGACTCGATTCGGGGCTGGCCGGGGGCATCCAATAGTTCCGCAAATTGAATATGCGGTACTGCAAATCTGGTTTGCGGTATTGCAAAATAGATTTGCGGCACTAAAAGTTTAATCTATAGTTCCGCAGATTAGATTTGCGGTACTGCAAATAGTATCTGCGGCATTGCAAACATGGTTTGAGGAACTATAAAATGGTGGTCTGAGGCCCGAAACCGCGTTTGGGAGGCCCCATGCCACGATCCACCGACGAGCACTTCTTCCCACGGACCGATGGCGACTTCATTGCCTGGGCCGAGCGGTTCAATACCTTTGTGCAGCTCAACTTTCTGTCCATCGGGCTGAAGCTCTCCGATGCCACGGCGATCAACTCGACCCTGTTTCGCTATCGCCTCGCCCATCTGGCCCACGTGCAGGCCCGGGCGGCGGCGGCGGCGGCGGTGGCCGAGAAGGCCGAGTCGCGGGGCGAGTTCGAGCGGGTGATGCGGGCCGCCGTGCGGCGGATTCAGGGATTCGGGCCGACCACCGACTCGGCCCGCGCTGAGCTGGGCATCACCCTCCCCGACCGCACGCGCACACCCATCCCCGCGCCGACCACGCGGCCTCTCGTCAAGGTGGACTTCTCGCTGCGGCTGACCCATCGCCTCTCGTTCGCCGATGAGGGCACGCCGCAGCGGCGGACAAAACCCAATGGCGTGATTGGGGCGGAGGTTTGGGTGAAACTGGCTGCGCCGGGCGAAGCGCTGCCGACGGGTCCGGGCGATTTGAAATTCCTGCTGCTGGCCACGCGCTCGCCGGCGATTGTGGAGTATTCAGGCAATGAGGCGGGAAAGACGGCCCACTACATGGTACGATGGCTCAGCCGCCGGGGAGACCCCGGCCCCTGGAGCGAAACCGCCAGCGCGACGGTGGGAGTGTGACCAAGAAGCCCGAATGATGGCCGAATACTCGGCGTCCGTGGCGGGCCGACCACGGGGAAGCTGGGTTCGAGGAGATGGGCCACGAAGCGATGGGAGTCTTTTACGGGTTTAACGAGACTTCAAAGGCTAACCTGTCCCGTTGGGGGGTCCGCGATCGCACTGGTTGACACGGTGTCCGCTACCATTTTAGAAGACAGACCGCCTGTGTCGAGCAACGTTCAGTCTAAGGGCACTGAATCGTAGTGTCGCAAAACAGCCCTGACGAATGGTAGTTGGTTCCGTCATTTCCACATTGATAAGACACGCAATAATGTTTTTCGGGGCACGTGCAGGGGACGTCGCCGGGTTGGGGACAACTCCCTCCTTGTTCCCACGGTGCGTTCGTGTGGCACTTTCCATCCGCCCAATAGTAGGGAAACGAGGCAGGACAGCATTTAGATGGGTAGTTGACCGGGGGGCAGGAGCCAGCCGGGCACGAGCCTTGATCACAGGGCGGTGGCGGCGCTTGCGGATTCAATATGTTGTTAGACCTCGCCCAACCATCTAATACGTTGAAATAGGCGTCACTTAGAAAAGGACCACAGCCTCCGGCCTCGTTCGGGACGACAATGACTGATGTACAATAGACAGTGCGTACAGCGGCTTGCCATGCAGCAGCGTAAACTTCCGGCTCATCGAGAGGCAAATCGTCGAGTTGCGCAAGGACGCGAAAGTAAGGCTTCGTGCATCCCGCAGTTGCGATGCTAAAGCCAGCCAACCATGCAGCGGGTGCTGCTGGTGCTGCTGGTGTCCCTACAACTGCAATCCCGGATCCGGCAAAGAGAGCGGCGCCGCACGTGGCGAGTTCTCCTGCGACAGTGACGACCTTATATGTCACCCAGCCCTCGGGATTATCCTTGCTGATGGCCGACATGGAATCTGAGTTTTTACTTCGCGAGTACGGACCAGAATCGCCCGAGCCGAACGATTCCTTTAGGAATTGAATTCTTTCTGGGCGGCTAATGCTTAAGCCCCGAGCAGTCACTGGACTGATATCTTTTGTAACGATGGTCACGTCTACTGTGCTATCAGTCCAGTTCTCAAACACAAGCACATACTCATCGGCCACCATCCGTCCAGGTAGACCTTGATCGTCGAGGTAAACGGAGAACCAGGACCCATCCGCAAACTGGAAGTGACCGCCGGTTACTCGTGTAGCTTCCCCTTGATCATCCCTGTCAACGATGACGAATAGGGTATTGCCTTCGGGTCCCTGAATGTATCCAGCGATGTTGCTAATGGGGCTGGTCGACTTCACATAGGTTGCCGTTGCAGTAGAATCCGGGGTGCCAGGCGGCATTTCGCAGCCACAGGAGATCATTGCTCCAGCCGGAAACAGAAACCGGCAAATCAGCCGGAACGATTTGCGATGCGGAGAGGTTTTCACGACGTGACCTTTCTTCAATCGAATCGAGATTCCTCATAAGGCCGCTGCCCTAACCGGGCCGCCTGGCCAACCAGGCATTATACCACAATCGACCCTGATAAAGGTGCCCTCCCGAAGTTGCCGTTTGCCCCTGCGCCGACCCGGACATATCATTCCGGCGGTCGATTTCTCTTGAGTTTGGGACGCGAAACGCCCCTCAACACAAAGGAGTCTCTCTCATGGCCGACTACATCCCCGCACCCGATGCCGAGTTCAATGCCTGGCAGACCAACTTCGTCACCTACGCCAACGCCAACCTCGCCGGGCTCGGGCTGGTCGCCGGGGACATGACCCCGATCACCGCCGCCCAGACCACCTGGGCCTCGGCCTTCCCCGCACACGTCACCGCACAGGCCTCCGCCCAAAGCGCCAGCGCTGCCAAGGATGGTTCGCGCATCGCCTACGTCTCGGTCCTGCGGGCGCTGGTCAAGCGCTTGCAGGCCAGCGCCTCGGTCAGCGATGCCGAACGCGGATCATTGGGCATCACCATCCCCGACCCCGGCAGCGCCCCCATCGGCCCACCCACCTCCCGGCCGCTGGTCACGGTCGAGTGCGGCCAGCGTCTTCAACACACCATCAGCTTCACCGATGAAGCGACGCCCACCCGCAAGGCCAAACCGGCGGGTGTGCTGGGCGCGGAGATCTGGGTCAACATCCTCGCCATCGGATCGCCCACACCCACCGACCCGGAGTCGTTCAACTTCGTGGCCCTCGACACCCGCACGCCGTACATCCTCGACTTTGGCGCTGCCGATGGTGGAAAGAACGCCCACTACCTGCTGCGCTGGGTCAACCCGACCGGCCAGAAGGGACCGTGGAGCGAGACGGCCAGCGTGACGATTGGGGCGTGAGAAACAATTCGATCCGCTTCGACCGAATTCCAACAGACCCACAATCCGCGCCACGGCGATTCGTCGTTCAAGCTGTTCGAAACCGGCGTGAAGACACCGACGAGCAAGACCTTCGCATCACAGGCCTTCGGCACCACGGCGGAGTATTATGTCACAGCCGTCAACATCGCCGGCGAAAGCACGGCCAGCAATACGCTGACCGTGGAGGCGTAATGGTGTGTGAGATGGATCAGATGTGTTGAAGGGGTGGCATGGGTCAACTTTGTTGACCCGTGGCATCGGACATCGCGGTCGTTTCTCGCGTCCATGTAATTCCAATCCAAAGATGGAATTGCTTCTCGCCGCCGACGAGGTAGATTGAGGGGCGTGGCAAGAGACACCTAAACGAGGCGATGAATCGAGGAGCGTTAACGATGGCGTCGTTCTACGACAAAAAAAAGAAGTGTCGCGTTGGAACCATGGATGAAGCACAGTTTTACGCGGAGTGCGATGCGGCGAACGGTGCGTACTTTCGGCGACTTCTGGCGGCGTGGGAGAAAGCCGGTGGCACACTCAAATGGGGCGCGGGCGGTGTGGGGCTGCGTGGAACCATCAAGGGCAAAGAGGTCGGCATTTGCTTTGTGGCACCGGCCTTTGCCGGAAAAAAGGATCGAATCGAATTGGGCTGTGCAGCGCTGACAAAGCAAATCGGCGAATCGAACTGTGAGAGCCTGACGAAGTTGCTGAGAAAGGCCGCGGGAGATTCCGTCGCCGGTGCATCGATGATCAGCCTCATCCAGCCGGGCGACCTCCCGAAGAGCGCTCAAGAGGCGGTAACCAAGGCATTTTTAACCATGCTATAGGAGGAAACCGGTTGCATCCCACCGCCGGATTCACCCGCTCGGGGTGGCATGGGTCAACTTTGTTGACCCGTGACATTGGACGAGCTGTCGTTCCTCTCGCGGCAATCGAATACTCGCAAAGGCCCCCAGCCCCGTTCACGGGGCTTACCCGAAGGGCTGCCAGCCCGGCCCTTCGAGGGCCGGGATTGCGAACCGCCGCTCCCTTCCTCGAGGCGGGAAAGACGGCCCACTACACGGTAAGATGGCTCAGCCGGTCGCCGCGGCGACCCCGTGGAGCGAAACGGCCAGTGCGACGGTGGGAGCGTGAGAATCTCAATAATCAATGAAAGGGAATTGGCCATGAGCAAGAAGAAAAAGCAAAGTCGAGCAGTAGGAACACATGGCTTGGACGGAGAGGCGTACCGAAAACTCTCGAAGCATCAGCGCGTCGCATCATTCAATATGACCTGCAACTTGCTTGTCAGATACGCGCGGGTTCAAGTCGACGACAAAGCCATAACAAGACGCAAGCGCGCAGAGATCATCGAAAAACGCGTAGAGACGCTTCAAAAAGTCATCGATCGGTTACGCAATCTTTAATGCGGTGAAGGTTTTCAGCCAAGTGGCGCGATGAACTATGAAGAGATGGTAGGGCCGTGAGCGTATAATCCCGAAGGAGATGATTCACATGTCTTCCCCCGTGCCAATATCGTCGCAAAGCCAGGACCGATCTCGATTGGTACCCGTCGCAGTGACCGTCGGCGCCGTTGTCTTTGTTGGGATGCTTCTATATCTCGTAGTTCTCGTGGTCGGTTCGCATAGGAGGACAGCGGCGCGTTCCGAACGCTTGGAAAAGGCGCGGACTCTGATTGCTAACGCCACAACAGCCCTCAATGAAAAGGACTTTGTGCGAGCTGATAGAGCCTATGCAGATGTCCTCGCCCTGGTACCAGACGCACAATCGAGAGTTGGGGAAGAAGAGGAATTGGCGTCGACAGCCGAGGCAGGTAGAACGTCGCTGACTGGTAAACTCGAACTGCTGGAAAAGGAGGCCGAACAAGCTCGACAAGAGCAGGAAGAGGCACGACGAACTGCGGAGGCATCAGCAGCGGAGCAGCGTAAGCAACAGGAAAAAAGGAAAAGGCAAGACCAAGAATCGCAGCAAGTCCGAGCGAAGGCAAAAGAGATGTATCCTTCGTACAAGAAGGCAGCAGAATCGCTCGCGGACGAAATCTTGAAACTGTTGTCTGCGGTCGAGATCGGGATCACCTACGATGATTTCACGAAGCGATTGCAAGACTTGCAGTTCAACTACAACAAGTTCGTTCTCGCGAACGGTGGAGAGGCGAGTCTGACGAACTTTTCCAGCTACCAGTCTTTGGTGAAGGCCGTTGATAGAATTAAGCATATTGGGAGGAGTTGGAAGCTGAAAATTGATGCCGGTACCTCGAAAGGGATGGAAGACGCGATTCGGGAGATGTGGAAAGCAATTGGGAAAGACCATTCAGCCGCGATGGCGGCCCTCGCAAGAAATGAATGATCGTTCGGAACTCGAAAACTGGTCGACGCGCGATGCGTCATGCCGATTCATTCGGCTAATCAAGGAGAACCAAAAATGCCCGATTACATCCCCGCACCCGATGCCGAGTTCAACGCCTGGCAGACCAACTTCGTCGCCTACGCCAACGCCATCCATGATGAATGACCGGAGATCTTCCTGCGTGACTTTGGTCCGCACAGCGGACCCTACGATTTGTGCTCTTGTCCTTGTCTCACTCGTTGTGCCATTGAGTTGCGCTCAGCCAGCGGCTCAACCTGCTACAGCCCCGCCCCCCGCCCCCATCACCGAATTCCAAAACCAACACCGTTTCCTCTCCAACTTCTGGCGGGCCGAAGTGGTGCATGAGGGGATCGCCTATCCATCCGCTGAACATGCCTATCAGGCAGCGAAGACGCTTGATGTGGCCGAGGCGAGGCCGAGTTGATCGAGGGCAACACCTGGGGCGACCGCGTGTGGGGCGTGTATCAGGGGCAGGGGGAGAATCGCCTCGGGAAGATTCTCATGCAGGTGCGCGGCGAGCTTCGACGGGGCGTCCGGACTTTTACCGCATCTTTCGGAAGGGGTGCGCTATCCGCTCTACGGCCGGCGTCGAAGGGACATTGGTGAGTAGAAACGAAAAAAAAGCCCCGGACGGTTTCGTCCGGGGCCGTTGTGCATGCTAAATTGAACCGTCGACGACTTACGCGTCAGCGTCTTTCATGGCTTTCTCAATGATCTTGCCCAGTTCCTTCTCGTGGCCGGGCTTCATGCCGCTGGAGGCGTGGACGATCTTGCCGTTCGGGTCGATGACGTAAAACGTCGGGATGCCGGTGACCTTGTATTTGTCGGCAGTCTTGTCGCCCTTGAGGAGCAGGCCGTAGGTGAACTCCTTGTCCTTCATGAACTTGGCCGGGTCGCCGCCGCGCTCCCAGGTGTTGACGCCGTAAATCTTGACGGGCTTGCCTTTGAATTGCTCGTGCAGTTTTTGGACGCCGGGCATGGCGACCTTGCAGGGGCCGCACCAGGTGGCCCAGAAGTCGAGGACCACGACGCTGCCCTTGAGGTCTTTCAGGCTGACGGTCTTGCCGTCGGGCGTGGAGAGTTCAAAGTCGGGGGCCTTGCTGCCGACAGCGAGCAACTGCGGCTCATCCGGCTCGTCGTTGCCTTCGAGTTCGCGCTCTTTGTAGCCTTCGGGCAGCTTGAGCTTGAAGGTGCCCTTTTTGAATTCGGGGTCGACTTCGACATTGGTGATTTGCAAGACGCGGGTGCCGACGTCGTCATCGCGCTTCACGACACGATCGACACGACGCGGAAGACTGTCCTTTTTGGAGAAGTACCAGCGGGCCTCACCCTGACCACCGGAATAGGTAACGTAGATGACATGGCACTCTTCATCACCGACATTTTTGATGCCCTCGTATTTTCGCTCGCCCTTCAACTCGTCGGAGAACGGCGTGGGGTGGGCGTATTCCTGAAAGAGAAGGGCCAAGCCGGCTCGAAGGGACTGAGCGCCCTCCGGCATGTCGGCCTTGGTGAAGGTCTTCTTGTCGTCGTCAATGGCATAGGCGATTTTTCCATCCGTCGCCACGCGAAACTTCACGACCTCTTCGCCGCCGGGGCGCTTGAGTGTGCCTTCGCATCGCATCGGAGGAATGCTGCCGCCGGTCAGCGCGCCCAACATGCTGCTCTTGGGCTTTTTCAATTTGAAGCTGCCCTTGATGTGCGGCGACTGGTCCGCAAGCGCGCCTTCGCCGAAAGACTCGGCGTCGTAGCTGATTCCCTGAACCTCTTTGGTGGCGTCGTCGGCGGCCTTGACGATTTCCTTGGCGTCCGGATCATCTGCGCGGAGCGCAGGTGAAGTAGACAGAGCCGTACCGACGGCCAGCATGACAAGTGTTCGAATCTTCATGGACGAGTGCTCCTTAAGCTGAATGGGTTAACCATGTTTTCATGGATCAGGTCAGCCGTCAGCGCGGGCACCGTGGCCGATCCATCACCGGGGTGGACATCATACGAGGTCGAACCGAGTCAAAGCAGGGCCTGCCTAATCGAGGCCAACCAGCGGTTCCTCATGTCTACACAACGGAAAACGCGGCCTCACCATTCCCCGTTTCTACGTCCTAGTTGGAAATGGGCGGTCGCCCGAAGCGATGGAGGCTGGTTCAAGACGGGTTGGGGGTGGCAATGAACACCCGCCTGTTTGCAACTCCATGCCTCTATTACAGTTGCATTCATGCCGGAACTGCCGGACATTGAGGTCTATCGTCGGGGAGTGGCCGAGCGTGTGGTGGGGGTCTGTCTTGAAAAGGTCCGGGTGGCCAGCCCGTTTGTGGTCCGCTCAGTTGAGCCGCCCATCGGGGCTGTTGAGGGGAAGCGGGTTCGGGAGGTTCGACGGCTGGGCAAGCGGCTGGTGCTGGGGTTGGAGGATGATCTGTTCGTTGTCATACACCTGATGATCGCCGGGCGGCTCGGGTGGAAGGCTCGTGGGGCCAGGCAGCCAGGGAAGATCGGGCTGGCGTGTTTCGATTTTCCTACTGGGACGCTGCTGCTCACCGAGGCGTCGACCAAGAAGCGAGCGTCGCTGCACGTCGTGCGCGGGGAGGCCGAGTTGGCGCGGCACGATCCCGGCGGAGTTGATCCGCTCTGTGTGAGCATTGAGGCGTTTACTGAATTGCTACGGCGCGGCAATCACACGTTGAAGCGCACGTTGACCGATCCGCGACTGATTGCGGGGATTGGGAATGCGTACAGTGATGAGATTCTCCGCGCTGCGAGACTGTCGCCGGTTCAACTGACGGGTCGGTTGCGCGAGGAGGAGATCGCTCGTTTGCACGGGGCGATGCAGCGTACGCTGCGGCTCTGGATGGAGCGACTGCTTGCGGAGTTCGCCGACAAGTTCCCGGGGCCGGGAGACATCACCGCGTTTCGCCCCGACTTCGCCGTGCATGGTCGATACGGAAAGCCGTGCCCGGAATGCGGAACGACGGTGCAGCGGATTCGATACGCGGAGAATGAGACGAACTACTGCCCGCGCTGCCAGACGGGCGGGAAGGTGCTGGCAGATCGGTCATTGTCTCGGCTCTTGAAGCAGGATTGGCCGCGGACGGTGGAGGAGTTGGAGTCGCTATAATCTATTGTCACGTCTTGCTGTGAGATTGAGCCATGTTGATTCGGAAGCCGGCCGTCGCAGGTATGTTTTATCCGCGCGAGGCGGGTCGTTGCGCGGCGGAGTTGGAGGACTGTGTCGAACGTGCGCGAGGCAGTGAGTGTCCCGATGTATCAGGGCGCATCGTGGGCGGCGTGGTACCGCACGCGGGGTGGGTGTGCAGCGGGGCGGTGGCAGCGAGGGTGATCGATCGTATTGCAGTGCAGCGTGCGCCGGCCGTGGTGGTGGTGTTCGGCGCGATTCACGTTGGATTGGACGGACCACAAGCGTATTTGTATCCATCGGGGGTGTGGGAGACGCCGCTGGGTCCGGCCCACGTGGATGAAGGCGTGTCGAATCAACTTGTTAAGCAGACGGATTTGTTGGCAGCGGATGCGGGTGCCCATGCCCGCGAGCACAGCATCGAGGTCGAGGTGCCTTTCATTCAGCATCTCCTGCCCGACTCATTGATCGTGCCGATCATGGTGCCGGTGAACGAGCGAGCCGCTGCTTTGGGGACGGCCGTGGGACAGGTCTGCAAACAGTCCGGCGTGGATGCCATCTTCCTGGCATCAACGGATTTGACGCACTATGGGCCGAGCTACTCGTTCGCGCCGCAAGGCGTCGGCCCGGAAGGGTTGCGCTGGGCGAAGGACGTGAACGACCGACGAATGATCGATCTGATATTGGCGATGCGCGAGGGCGAGGCTGTGAACGAGGCATGTGCCAACTGGAATGCCTGCGGAGCGGGGGCCGTCGCGGCGACCATCGCAGCGTGCAAGGCGATTGGGGCGGGGCGAGCGACACTGCTGGAACACACGACGAGTTACGAGGTGCTACGCGAACGGTACCACGAGCCACCGCACGACGCGGTGGGGTATGCGGGGTTGGTGTTTCACGAGTAGCGGCAGCGCTATCGCGCAGCTCGTTGGCGGACGGCTTCGTAGAAAAAGAGTGCGGCGGTGGTGGACACGTTGAGGCTGTCACCGATGCCTTTCATGGGGATTCGCGCGGCTGTGATGTTTTGGCCGGTCCAGGCGGCAGAGAGACCGCGATCTTCCGCGCCAAAGACGAAGGCCGTCGGGCGGCGGTAATCGAGTTGGGTGTAGTCGGTGCGGCCGTCGGGGCTGGCGGCGACGATCTGAATGCTGTTCGTAGCAAGGAATGCTGCGGCGTCGGCCGCGGTGAGTTCGACAACGGGAATACGAAAGATCGTGGCGACGCCGGCGCGAATCACGTTCGGGCCGTACACGTCGATCGCGCTATCGACGACGAGCACTGCCTCGACGCCCGCGCCATCCGCGCTTCGCAGGATCGCACCGAGGTTGCCGGGCTTACCGACGTGTTCAACGATGGCGAGGAGCGGCGCAGCGCTCAAGCGAAGGTCGGCGAGTGTCCGGTGCGGGCGCTGCGCGACGGCGACGAGTCCACCGGCGCGGTCGCCGTAGCGGATTTTCTCGAAGACATGCTCGGGCACGTCGATGATCCACACGCCGCGCGTCTGAAGTTCGTTCACCAGGGTCGCGTGATCGTCGCCGTGAAGAAGCGCCCGGCAGAGGTACAACTCCTGCATCGCAAGCCCGGCCTGCGCGGCACGGGTGATCTCACGATGACCGTCGATGAGGATGCGCGAATCATCGGCCGAGGCGCCTTTTCGTCGCAGCGTGGCGAGGGCCTTGATGCGCGGGTTGGCGGCGCTGGTGATGGATTCGACGGGTTGGCTCATGTCTGTGTCTGCCGCAGCTGCTAATCATCATACAACGCCACCGCGCTATGAGTTGCTCCAGCGGATGGCGCCGAGAATACGCTGATATCGCACGAACCACGCGATGATGAGAAGCGCATTCCCGGAAAACAGAAAAACCGCTTCCCAGGGCAGGCCGAAGATCCGGAGATTGATTGATCGATAGAACGCGGCGACGCCTTTCATCCATTCTGGGCCGTAGAACAAGAGCGAGAAGAGCGTACCGTTGAAGGAGCAAAAGGCCCACAGGTACACTCTCTCATATCCGCGGACTTTGACCGCCCATCGCGTGTCGGGAATTGCGCCGGAATACAACCAGGGAGCCGTCGACACCACGAATACAACCCGGTGCAACACCCATGCAATGCAGGGAACTGCAAGCGTCCACAGCGTGAAGACAAAGAATAGAATGCTCCATTCGGAAATATCAACAGCGTGATCTTGGCGGAATTCCAATAACCAGAGGATGGTTCCGATCCACACTCCGGCGCCAACACCCATCAAGCCAAGGTGAATCCGCGAGAACCGCGCGATGGATTCGGACGGCGTCCTTAACTTTACCGTGCGATAGAAGCGGCTCGGCGAAAACAGGACCGCAATGCTCGAATGCCACCAACCGCCCACCTTGCCCCGCGTTTCCCATCGGCTGCCGGGACGGACGACGTCCAACTCCAGCGAAGCCGCCAACGACAAACCACACTCCGTGCAAACGCCGCGCTCGGACATGTGCGACAAGTCGTAGCCGCAGCCTTCGCAGATCGGCGGCCTTTCCGGCGGCGCGGGAAGCGTGTTTGCGGCGATCCTTACCGCGCGCGACGAGAGGAAGAGCATCGCTGCGATTGACATGGCGATGGAGGGCACCAGCCCAATCGCCTGAGGTGGCAAATCAAACGAGCCAATAAAAGAGCCGGGGGTGAGTCCCCAAAATTGAAGCGGCGTGGTGACGCCGGTGACTCCGAGGGCTAACAACGTCAGCAACCAGGGTAGGCAGGAGGCCAATCGCAGAGTGCGGAACAGTGCGAATCGAAACGGCCCGGCCCGATGCAGTTCCGCCGCCATGAGAATCGCCCCGACCAAAACGACGATCAAGAGTAACCCGGGGACAAGCCCCGCGAAGAAGGCAACGGGTTCGTAGGACGGCGACCCGAAGAAGTAGGAGAAACTCGCCGACAGCGCCGTATGGCCACTTTGCACCGCGTCGCGAGACCGTGAATAGATCCAAATCACGACGCCGATTAGGACGAGCACGAACACAATTTCGCCGAGGATGAAACTCACCACGAGCGCCGAGGCCGGGCCGGTCAGCACCGGACGCAGCTTTGCCCGGGGTCGCAGCAGGAATGTCATCGGCGCATGCAGGGTCGCGAACCAACGGGCCGGCGTCGCGGTGTTCTCCTGATGATCGGGGTTGCTCATGCGGTATGGAGTCTGCTAGGAGAAGTTGGACCGTGGCCGGCCTCACGGCATCGGACGATGCGGGCGCATCTTGGCCGCACCCTTCTGTACGTACTCCGCCGGGTCGCGGATCGAGTCGAGTTCAAAGATATCCGTCGTGCGGCCGTACTGAGAGCCGCCCATTCGGCTGACGGCCCGTAGCTTCATCGCGTCGCAGACCATGTCGCCCGGCGCGAGGACCGCGTCATCCACATGTACAGCGACGACATCGCCAAAGACGACCTGGCCGGCGCCGGGCTGGTCGCCGAGGCTGACGACCTGCCGCAGCCGACACTCGATGTTGACCAGGCTCTCCTTCACGAGAAAGCCCTTGATCTTTTTCGCCGGCACTGGCGTAAGCCCGCTCTTCTCGAATTCGCTGATGCCGTGGTCAAACTCGGTGCTGCAAATGTTCATCCGCTCTGCGATGGATTCGGTCACCGTGGCAATGACGAACTCTTTCGTCATTTGAATGTTGCGGAGCGTGTCCTTCGGTTGGCTGTGACGGTTGAGGGCCGGGCTGAACACCACGACCGGCGGATTCGCGGACATCATGTTGTAGAAGGAAAACGGAGCCAAGTTCAGTCGACCCGACTCATCGACTGTCGATGCGAAGGCGATCGGTCGGGGCAGGACGAAGGAGAGATACAGACGGTGCATGGCCCGCCATGAGTGTTCGGTGGTGGAGAGGTCGATGAACATGGAGGCGATTGTAAGGCCCACGTTGGTGGTATGCAGTCGTGTTGCCCCGGGAGGCCCTGCTGGAGCATCCGTGGTGGTGGATGAGCGAATACCGACCATGAGGCTACCCCGGTCGAAACACCCGATAACCGGTGGAAGGGGTCTCGACAGGGCCGAATGGACTTCTCCCCTCTTTTTTTGGGGAAGCACACAAACGTTTTATATTCTATAGTTTCACACGATGCATCCGCTCTATGTCGATGGAAGCGGTGTCCGGTAGGGGGTTTGACGAGAAATGACGCGCGAGCATGAGCCATTCACTTCTCGATACGCCTCTTCGGTGCCGTGCCATCCTGCTCCTGGCCATCACGCTCATGCCGATCGCGGCGTGTGAAACGCAAATCCCATTGCCCGGGCTTGGCGATCCCGGAGTTCCACTCGATGAAGACTCCAATATCCGCAATGTCCCGGCACCGACGGAAGAGCCGCCCACCACTCAGCCCACGGAAACGCCGCCGCCCACCCCGCCGCCCACCGTGTACCCCGACGTCTTCGTCATGACGAATCGCCAAAAGGTGATCGGCCTTCCCGCGTGGATTGAAGGTGTCGAGTACGACAATCTGACTATTACCATCAGCAGCCCACCGGTCCATGGCGTCCTCGTGGGTACGCCGCCAAACCTGACCTACCACCCCGCGCCGGACTACGAAGGCCTCGACGCCTTCACCTATGCCGCCACCGACGGCACGACCCTCCTGAATCGAGCGATCACTTTGTCAGTGGCGAAAGATTTCGTCCCTCCTGTCGGCATTCCCACTCCGCCCTTTGGGATCGCCGAGTCGCATCAGATGTACGCCAACCAGCTTTATGACTTCGGCGGCCAGATGCTGCCCTACCCGGACGCGGGCAACGGCCCCTACACCCACTATGTGAACTTTGACAACGGCACCAACGCCGGCAATCCGTTCGGCACCGCCGCGTTGCCGCGCCGCTCGATCCCCAGCGACCTCCCGGCTGGCAGCGTCGTCGAATTGCACGGTACAAACGTCGCGACCAGTGCGCGTTACACCATCACTGGGGATGGCACGGCGGCGAAGCCCATCTTCATCCGGGGGCCGAGCGCCTCGAACAAGACCATCTTTCGCCGCCCGTTTTCAGTCGAAGGCAATTATGTTATCTGCGAAAATATTGAGTTCGATGCACAGGATTTTGTGACGGGCATGGTCGGTGCCAACTGGTTCGTCGTGGTGGCAAGCCAGTTGCCGCCGTACAAGGTGTTTCATCACGTCGCGCTGCGCCACACGATCATCCGCGATCAACCGACCAACGACACGGAGAATCCGTTTGGAATCGTCGCCGGCGTCGGCGCCTACGATGTGTCACTGAACGATCCGAACATGCTGATTGAAAACGTCGTCATCTACGACGTTGAGATAGGCAACTTCTCGCAATGGAACGACTACGCCGGTACCAACGACTATGGCGGCTGCCTCTTCGCCGCCAACCTGCGAAACGCCTGGGTCCTGGATTGCCACTTCCATCACCTGCGCGGCGATGGCGTCAGCGTCTGCCGGTCCAACGCCCTCCTCAATCAGACACCGGCTCGACAGGTCTATGTCGGCCGAAACTACCTGCACCACTTCAAGGAGAATTGCATCGACTACAAGCATGGCGTCACCAGCATCGCCTCGCAAAATGTCTGTCACACGGTGCGAGCCTCCAACTCATCGCAGGGCCATGCCATCACGATTCACGACGATGATTCAACGGCGGACTGGCCCGCAAGCGACAATGTCTGGATTATTCTGAACACCATCTATGACGCCGAAATGGGAATCTATCACGAAAACAACAACCTGCTGCCGGCCGGAAAGCAGTCGCGCTCGTACCTCGTCGGGAATCTCCTGTTTGACATTCGCTACATGCTCGGAAACCCCAACCTCACCGGTTGGGCCATTCAAAAGGGACAGGAGGCCCAGTCGCGCATCATTGGCAACACGATCTGGAAATGCGACCAGGGCATCCAAATGGGGTTCTCCGCATTGACCCAGCCGGCCAACTGCACCCAGGTCGTGCGGAACAACGCCATTGTGGACCTGAGCGAACGCGTGTTCCAGGCGACCGGCCTGCACGCCATGCATCTGTTTCACCTTCCATCGAGCATCAATCCGTACACCACGATTGAGAATAACCTCCACTACGAATCGGTTGGCGTCGTTCGCTTCAACATCAGCAAACCGGGGCTGCAGGCCGGCAACTACTACACCGTCCTCGACATGCTCACCGCCACCGGTTTTGGTGCCGGCTCCCTCGCCGCCAATCCCATGTTCTCAACCGCGACCTCTCCAAGCTTCTACTTGCAGGCGGCCAGCCCGGCCCTCAGTGCGGGGGTCGACGACGAATCGTACGCACTCTTCGAGCAGCAATTCGGCCGCTCCATCCGCTTCAACCTCGACGGCCGACCCAAAACCACCGGCGTGTATGACATTGGTGCTTTGGGAGTTGCGCCGTAGTCCACCGTCACAGTCTGGTTTGCGGGTCAGGTAGGACAGAGTTCCACTTTGTTCCCGCCACTCCAGCAGGTATGGGTACTGGTCCAGTTTGAAGTTGAAACACAGCCGAGGGCGGCTGTGCTCCATCAAACTGGACCAGCACGCAGGTATTCGTATTGTTCCTGGAGGCTGGGGAAGATGCGCCGGGGGGGGCTTCGATTCGCTGTTGGGAGAAGAAAAGGTGTCAGGATGATTTTCCTTGCCTTCGCTCATGGTGACTATTAGTTTATCGACATGCCCCGGCCCCCGCGAATCACGGAATCAGGTGGCTGTCCCGCATTATCGTCGTAGTAATACTCCGTGATCTGCCCGCGAAGGTCATCGATAGTCAGTCAACCAGTAAAGACTCTCATATCCTCTGGATCGAATTTAGGGGAGCAGGTTAAGATCACTCAGTCTTTGCTTGCAAAAAATCGCCAAGCAAAGAACACCCCGACCGAGCCACACGCAACCCCTATAATTCGAGCTAATTGGGAAGATGGATCACCTGCCATCAAATACAGTTGACATGCAATAGCAGTGGACAGTGACACAAACCCGAAAAACAACATGAGGCTTCTGCGACGAGATTCTGGCGAAAGGACTAGCTTAATTGGAGAGACTGGGAAACTCCCTCGCTTTTCGTGGGGCGATAGACTCGCCTTGGCTGAACGGAATGTGGAGACAGCTTCACCGCACTCCGGACAAATCCCGGTCGCATTACTTGTTAAAATGTAACTACATTTGGCACATCGGGCCGGGTCGGAGGCCACCCAGCGCAACTGACTTCCTCTGAAAAAGATAGCAATCGCCAGAATCACTCCTGGAATGCTGAATAATAGATGGCCTACTACCTTAGCGCGATCAGGCGTGCCGCCTGTTAGCCAATCCAAACAACCAAGTACGATACCATCAACAACAAGTAGAAGAGCGAAAAAGTAGGCTAGTCGGGGCCGACCTAAGTATTGTGCAGTTACTGATGCCGCCCCCCAAATTACAAGTCCACCAAAACCTATCAGCACTTCTAGAATTGCGCCATGCATCATTTACTTATCC
The DNA here is from genome assembly GCA_038042195.1 of Planctomycetota bacterium. Classification (GTDB taxonomy): domain Bacteria; phylum Planctomycetota; class Phycisphaerae; order UBA1845; family UTPLA1; genus JACRIM01. The sequence goes on from JBBTET010000013.1 coordinate 17,707, forward strand.
TTCGAACTCTCCAAATGCCAAACAGTCATCTACTCTTCTAGTGAGTTCTCTCGGTTGCTTGAGTTGCATCATAGTCAGGTAGAAAAGGTGTCAGGATGATTTTCCTTGCCTTCTCTCATGGTGACTATTAGTTTATCGACATGCCCCGGCCCCCGCGAATCACGGAACCAGGTGTCGTGTCCCACATACTGAAGCGCCGTGTCATGTGACTGGCGTATAGGGTTTCGTTCTCCTTTTCCATTGACCTGGCCTTCCCCACTTCTCAAATCTGCGAAATCCGCGCCATCTGCGGTTTCAATTCCTCTCTCCGCCCTTACTCCGACCAAATCAAATTCCCCAACACACGCGGATCATACGAATGCCGCGGAACGCGCGACCAATCTGAATACTCTCCGCGCGTCGGTTCCAGTCGCGTCACGTTTAACCCCCACACCGCATTCGCCGGCACCGCCCCAAACGCCTTCAACGGGATCGCAATCTCCGCCGACCAGCCGAACGACGTTCGCTGCACCGCATGGGGCGGCTCCGGCGATGGCCACGGCCCGCGCTGGCAGATCGGCGGCACCACTCCCACGCCCTTCTCAAACACCGCGATCCCGTTCGACTTCAACACCACATGATACAAATCATCCGGCCGCGTCCCCCGATTCGTCGGGTCGAGCACCACTTCAATCAAGTCCTCGCCCACCGGCATGAGTTCGTCATACTCCACGTCGCTCGTGATTCGCTTCGACAGATCGTCCGCCTCCACGCGCTCCGGCGCAGCTGCGTGCAACCCGATGTACAAATGCTCCTGGTCCCGGCAGAAATACGCCACCGTCTGACTCGTCGCCCGTGGACGGGCTGCGGCGGACAGCAGCCCATCCGCTGGTACGAGAATCCCGTCTCGTGCCTCACCGCTGGTATGGGAATCCCTTCTCGTACCTCCTTCCCCTCTGTCCGACGCCCCCGTAATCAATCGAAAATCCCCCGCCGAGTTGTATTCACTCGGCACCCAGTCCCCAAGGTTTCCATCCACCGTCGGCGGCGTCTCCACCAGTGGAGCCTGCACCATGCTCAACACACAATCCGCCTGAATCTCGCCCACCTGCCCCGAATCAAACGAAACCCGCTGCACATAATGCCCATCCAGATCGCACGGCAATATGCTTTCCAACTCCCACGATAGCGCACGACGAACCACATCCATCTCACCAATCGGCCCGACTCGCACCATGTCCTGTCGCGGTTTGCCACCAGGCGGAAGCACCGAGAGCTTCAAGTCGCCATTCACCGACGTGCGCATCTCGTTGCGCACGCTCACTTCGTGCGTCACGGCAAGCGCTCGACCGGGCCGCTTCTCGCCGGTCAACGCATCGGTCACTGTTCGTCGAACCAGCGAAAGCCGCGACGACTCCGGCGTCACTTCAATCCGTCGCGTCGCCGAGAGAAACTTGGCCCACGCCGCCCGATTGGCCGCCCGATCAATCGACTTCTCCGGGCGCTCGCTGACCGCGAACGTCACCTCATCCAGCAACAGCTCACGTGCCAAATGCCACACCATTGGATCGTCGCTGCGACGGCCAAATACGCCATCGAGATAGTTGTCACCATAGGCGTCGGTGCCCCACGACTTGATCAACGAGCCGGCCAACAACCGTGCCGTCTCCGTGTGGCCGAGCAAGTCGAGCAGACGAAGCAGTTGTACGTCCTGCAAACCAAGTTGCAGTTGCTTGAGTCGCATCGACGGCACAGGCTGCTTCAATCCGAACGAGTCCCCCGGATACAAAAGCCACGTGTCCGACCTCGCTCGTCGATCCGAGATACTCTCGTCGAAGACCTTCGGCGGCCATGCCGTCGCATGCTCGATCATCAACGCATCGGCCCCTTCCAGAAACGCCTGCATGGCGAGACTTCGGGCCTGCACCGGCGAAGCTTCCACCTCCAGGCTTCCGCAATATGGCGGCTGGTCCGGCCGCAGCCAGTGCTTCTTGCCGCTCGCGCGAAGTCGTTCCAATGTGGCCCGATGGTGATACCGAGCCGGCGTCGCCCAAACGTCCACAAGTGTCGAGAGGTCGTCAAAACGATAATCGAGCCACCCGAACGGCTGCATGGATTGCGGGATGAGTGTCGAGACGAACGGAATCCGTGGCGCGCCGCTCTCCGATGGATTAATCAACTCCGCAATGCGCCGAAAATCGCTCAGCTCGCCGGCGCTCGATTCGGGGCCTCGCGCCACATCAACCCAAACCCAGCCCCGATGCAGCCACTCCTTCTGCGAAAAATGAAATGAACACTCTCGAACGTAGTCGCGCATCACCGCCGCGTATCCCGGCGTTTGCATTCCGTCGTATTGCACCGGGTCGGGCTGTTGCATATCCACCGGCAACGGCCACCCCGCCGCAGCGCGTCCATCGGAATACGCAGTTCCGACAATCAATGGTTCGCAAAACGCGTCGTACTCCGACCAATCCACGCTCAACTTGCCGCTCACATCCTGACTGAGCCGTGGCTTCACGTCCGTGGTAAACGGCGACAGCCCGTGATCATGCAACAGTCGAAACGCCCCAATCATCGCCTCGCGCGCAACCGGATCATCCAACGCGGCGCGCAGATTCTTCGGATCGCCTCCCGTGTGCGCCGAAATGATCGGCCCGAGTTGAACGCCCGCAAATGCAGGCATCAGCGCCTCCGTCGGCAGAAACACATCCCGCACCTTCAAGTCCACCGGCACCCGCACATCCGTGGAACCCACCGAGTGAATCGTGACCATGCTCAAATAGTCACCGGGCCGAGCATCGCGAGGGATGCCGACCTCCACCCAGATCACCACATTTTTCCCCGGCGACAAATCGATCGGCTGGCCATTCCGAGGCGCATCCATCGGCACGAGCGCATCCGGAATCTCGCGCCGCCGACTGCTCCCCACGCTCCGCAGATACCAATTCGCATACCGCTCAACCACCACCGGCCACTGGCGATACATCCTCACGGAATCTCTGGCGGTGACGCTCCCGGTCGTGTCCTCGGCTGCCTGCGTCGTGGCACGATCAATCGGCGCGACGACCGCGAAGTCATCGACCGCCAGTTGAATGCCCGAAGCCGGCGCATTCAACGCCGAGATCATCAGTTGAAACGCAACGACTGAATTGACCGCCCCGCCAAGTCGCACACGCCCGGTCATCGGATCGAAAAACGCCTCATCACTCACCCGCGCCTCCACCATGACGCGCTGCGAAGGCCCCACCGCGGACACCACCGGCGGCGGCACCACCACCGTGGGTCGCACGCACCCCCCGATTGCAAGGACCACCATCGCAAACCTGAGCCTCCCCGCGCGAGAGGAAGCCACGCTTCTGACCGAATCATGCAACTGGGGGCGTGTGGTGTTCATGCGCTGGATGGGGCTATCATAATGAGTGGAGCGTTCGACGCGCACTGCTCCAAGTGCTTGATGTGAATACCTAATCATCCGCCTGTCTGACCGGCAATCCTGAATGAGTACCCCCAACCCCACTCAAGCACCCACCAAACGCGGCCCGCGCGATTGCGACGACAAGCGTGCAACCGTCTCGCTCCCCATCCTCGAAACCGGTCCCGACGGCAAAGGCATCCGCCCGTCCAAATCCGGCAAATGGCGGGCTGCCTCCCTCATCGCCGTCCACGTCCTCATCCTCGCCCATGTCGCCCACTGGCTCATCAGCGGCAAAACGCTCACCCCCGTCGAGCCGTCCGAGTCCATGGAGACCATCCGCACCGGAGCGATCAACGCTGGATTCGTCTTCTTCGCCGTTGCCATCCTCCTGACACTCATCTTTGGTCGCTTCGTCTGCGGCTGGGCCTGCCACCTCGTCGCCTATCAAGACCTGACGCTCTGGGTGCTCAAGAAACTTCACCTCCGCCCACGGCCGTTCCGCTCGCGCCTGCTCATCTTCGTCCCCGCCCTCGCCGCCTTCTACATGTTCTTCTGGCCTGCCGTCTATCGCGCATTCGCGAGCATCCCACACCCCGAACTCACATGGCATCTCTCCAGCACCGGCTTCTGGGACACCTTCCCGGATTACGGCATCGCCATCCTGACCGTCCTCACCTGCGGCATGGCCATCATCTACTTCCTCGGCGCGAAGGGCTTCTGCACCTACGCCTGCCCCTACGGCGCACTCTTCGGCATCACCGACAAACTCGCCGTCACGCGAATCCGCGTCACCGACGCCTGCCACCAATGCGGCCACTGCACCGCCGTCTGCACCTCGAACGTCGACGTCGCCCGCGAAGTGAAGCTCTACAAAATGGTCGTCGACCCCGGCTGCATGAAGTGCCTCGACTGCGTCAGCGTCTGCCCCAACGACGCGCTGTACCTCGGCGTCGGCGTGCCGTCGCTGCTGGCCAAGGCATCAGAGCCGCCACGCCCGGCGAAGTACGACCTCTCGCTCCCCGAAGAACTCCTGGCAGCCATCGCATTCTGCGCGTCCTTCCTCGCATTTCGCGGCCTCTACGGCAAGGTGCCCTTCCTCATGTCGCTCGGCGTCGCTGGAATGGTCGCGTTTCTCATCGTGAAGGCGATGCAACTCGTCCACCAACAAGATGTGATGCTCCAGAAACTCCGCCTCAAACTCGATGGCAAACTCCAACTCTCGGGCATCGCATTCACCCTCGCCGTCCTCCTGCTCACCGCCTTCACTGCCCACTCCGGCTTCTGGCGCTACCACGACTATCAGGGGCAACGTCTCCTGTACGAACTTCCCGGCGACGGACTCGGTTGGCAACGAACACCTGATTACTTTGCAAGCATGACCGCGCAACAAGTCGAACTGGCCCGCACCAGTTACGCCCATCTCGCCACCGCCGACCGCTGGGGCCTCATGCACCCCGTCGACAATGAAATCCAACTCGCCTGGCTCGAACTCATGACCGGATCCGCCGACCAATCCGTGACCCGCTACCAGCGCATGGCCGAAACGCATCCCGACGACGCGGGTTTTCTGGTCAAGCTGGCCAACGCCCTGACATTCCAAAAACGATACGACGACGCACGCCGTGCATTCACCAAGGCACTGGAAATCGAAAAGGTCGAGCGCGACGCCATGCGCGCCAAGCTGCCGACCGAGCCGCTGCCGATCTCCGCACACGTTTGGACGGAGTGGGGACTGTTCCTTGCTGATCGTGGCGACTTCGCCGCCGCGAAGACCGCGCTCGAAGCCGCCGTCCAATACGATCCTTCGTCCTCCCTTGCCTGGCTCGCGCTGGGTTCCTTTCAAGCCGGCGCGGCCGATCTCAATGTCGCGCGTGCGACCCTCATTCGCGCCGTTCGATGCAGCCCCGACAATCGACCGGCGGTCGAACTCCTTGAGAAGCTGGGGCGCGAAGATCAGGACTTCACCGCCGCGGTGTCGGACTACGAGAAGGCGTTGGCCGACAGGCCCGACCGGATGATCTTCCGCCACAATCTCGCCCACAGTCTTGCTCGAGTCGGCCGCTATCCCGATGCGATCAAGACCTACCGCGAGGTCATCGCCGATCACCCTGACGCCGTAGGTGTGTACGCCGAACTCGGCGCAACCCTCATGGCCTCCGGCGACTTAAGCGGCGCGATTATCGAGTACGAAGTGCTTGTCAAGAAGCTCCCCAACGACGCCGAGGCCAACCTCAAACTCGGCTTCCTCTACCAACAAGCCGGCCGAATCGCCGACGCCAAGGCCCAATACAACGCGGTCATCAAACTCGGCGGCCCCGAGGCCGAGGCCGCACGCAAACTGCTCGAGCAGGTCAATCGCTCGTAACCGGCGCGCACCGTCAAAGTCAGTTGGTGCCCCTCATTGCAACCGTCGCCTCCACGGCCACTGCCTGCTCCGCAAGCGTATGCACCGCCATGCTCAAAAATGGCGGATACAGCTTTTTGATCGCCTGCCGATACTGATCTGAGTCGATCTGCTTGATGACTCCCGCGACCGGCACGAACTCTTCCTTCTTCACCACGGTCTCATCCGAAATCAGCGACCGCTCGGCGAAGTGATAGCCAAACGAACCACTCTTCGTCACGCGCAGGATCGACCACTTCTCCATCGACGCGACCTGGCGATACACGCTCAGTCGAAACCGAACCCGCAACGCCGCGTCCGCGCCGATCTCCTTGAGTAACTCCTGCTCAACTTGTTCCACGGGGCGTCCGTCATTTGTTCCAAGAATGATGCCGTATCCCTTGGCCGGCTCGATCACCAACAATCGCGGCACGCCCACGTCCGTGCCGGCCACATTGAACGCATGGCCCACATCAACGTGCCCGGCCTTGCCCAAGGTCAGATGCTTGAATGCCTTGGTCGAACGAATCGACTCCTGCGGAACCAATTGCATCCCTTCCGCCTCAAGCCGCTCAACAAAGAACTTATGCAGCTCATCGGGGAACTCTTTGCGCACCGCCTCATCGATCTGAATCCGTATCCGCCCCGCACCCGCCATCGACGTCACAAACCCGATGGGAATGAATTCATGAAAAACAATCCCCGGCTGATTGTCGGACATCGACTCCAGCTTCTCCGTCACATACTCGATGGCAAATTCAACCAGCGCCACCTTGCGATACCCGGTCGGAGCAGGTTTCTCCGGCTCATGCTCCCAATACCGTGGAGCGGCCGACTTCATGTTCGTCGCGCTGTCCAGATTCGCCGCGCTCAGCTTCACCGGCGGTTCGTGACAGCCCATCCCTCCCAGGACGATTCCCAGCCAGATCGCCGCGCCGCTCCACATCCGTGTGACCATTCAGTGACTCCCTGATTGATTTGCTCAACAAGAACTAATATGACCCGCGATCCCACCATCAGCCCCGGCTCGCCTCTTCGCCCCGGGAATGCACAACGCGTGTTGCATGCTTCATAACGACCGATTCTCAAGAAGAACATGAAAGCGTGAGGGTGGTCTCGCGCAACGCGGCTCGCATCGCGCCGGGTTCGATCATGCGTCATTGCTTACAGCCGTCGGCGGCGCAGACCAAGTAGCAACGCCCCGACTCCGCCCAGCAGCATCGTGCTCGGCCCGCTCGCCCCGCAACACGCCGTCGTGGTCGGAGGCAACTGCGGTCCCGGGGTGTCACTCACCGTCGGCGCGGCGTCGCATACGTCTCCGAGGCCGTCGCCATCCGTATCAAGCTGATTCGCATTCGCCAGCGCAGGACAATTGTCGCACGCATCCCCGATGCCATCGCCATCCCCATCGGCCTGATTGGCGTTGGAGATTCCCACGCAGTTGTCGCAGGCGTTGCCATCGCCGTCTCCGTCACTGTCGATCTGGCTGACGTTGGATGCGTTCGGGCAATTATCAAAACGGCTGGGAATGCCGTCATTGTCCTGCGAATCGAGGAAGAACATCACCGCGAGCTGATCGGTGATCGAAACTGGAGTGTTGCAACGATAAGTCAGCCCGTCCAGATTATTCTCATTCTGAATGCCCGTCGTGGACCCGGAGCCGAACTCATTCCCCGCGTCCAGAATCTGCACAAGAATGTCGCCATTGTCGAACAGGATGATCTCAAACGTCCGGTCGTCGCCGGTTGGCGTGTCGAAGTAGTAGTAGTTTCGCCACAGCGCAACAAAACAAGCACCCTGATACCCGCCATAGGGACACTGGCCCGACGGAAAGCTCTGCGTGTAGGCCGTCGCATCCGGAAAACCCGATAGGGTTTCCGTCAACCCATCCCACGCCGCCGCAACCATATTGTCCGGGCCGTTCAGCGAGGGCAGCGAACATTCATTGAAGCCCATGCTGTTCGTGGAAGATGCATCCACGATCGACAAGTATCCGTTCCGTGCCATGAACAGATTGGAATGCGGCAGGCCGTAGTAGCTAAATGGGAATCCAATCGCGATCGGTCCGACCGTACCGCCCATCGTGTTCTGAGCGGTGCCCGTCACGCTGATGTCGATCCATTGGAACGGCGGACCGCCGGTCGTCTGTGAATCGATCACCCGATAGCCGAACGCATCATGCCCGGTGATCCCCGGCTTCGTGTCGCAGGCGTCGCCGATGCCGTCGAGGTCCGCGTCCTGTTGGCCCGCGTTGGCCGCGAGCGGACAGTTGTCACACATGTCGCCGACGCCGTCGACATCAACGTCGCTGTATGCAAAGGCGTAGATCTGAAGCGACCAGCTATTAAGCGTCCCGCCCTCCATATCCGTATCATCAGCAATCCGGAGAATCCATGTGCCGTTGGGGTTCTCACCTTGCACGGCAAAAAGCGATTCCTCCGGCGACACCGAGCCGACCGACATCATGTTCACATACAACGCATCCGTCACCATATCGTCGTTGTTTGTATACGGAACCAGCCCGTCGATCCCCGCAAACGGCGTAAACGTCATGTTCGAAAAGCCATTGGTGATTCCAGTGCCATTGTCGGTCGTCAACGTGACGATCGTGCCGGCCGGCGAGGTCAGCGAGATCTCGAGGTTGCCGCAATCCACGTGATCCAGATCCATCTCGACGGCGACCAACAGAATCCGTCCGGTCACGCCCGCTACAGCCATCGTCGATGAAACAACCGGCGTGCCGACGGAGCTGATGGTCACAGGATTGGAATTTGAGAAGGTCGGCGGAGAGACGCCGAGTGGGAACTGTGGCCGCTCCGACAGAGTCGTTATCGTCACCGACCAGCCGTCGAGCGAACCGCCGTCATTCATGAAGTCATCGGATATCGTCAGCGTCCATACGCCGTTCGCGTTGCCGCCAAAAATGGTTGAAACAATCGGAATGATGTTCAATCCCTCCTCGGGCGCAAGGTTCGCGGCCACCACGTTGTTGACATAGGGATGATCCGTCACCAGGCCGGCGTTGGAGGCGTATGGAACATCCCCACCGGGGTTCGCCTGATCATCCCAAATCGTCCCGTTGAATACGTTGTCCGCGAATCCGCCGTTGTCCGTCGTCAACGTACAGGTGACGCCGTCGGGCGAGGTCACGGCGATATCCAGATTCGCGGCCTGGGTGTGCGTGATAAACGTCTGCACATCGACATCCCACAGGCTACCGGTTACGCCTGACACGACGATCTGCGACGTGTAAACCCCTGGTGCGCCGCTGCTAATGGGAACAACGGCGGTGCTTGTATACGTCTGTGTTTGTGACGGACACCCTGGCGGGGTTGGTGCAGGGATCGCCAAAGCACGACCGCTCAAACCAGCAACCAATGCGTACGCAATAAGCAGGGCAATGCCATGCCGGCGAAATAGCATCACAGCGAGACTCCAAAAGGTATTGCGAGAAGAGGCCATCGACCCGAACCGACTCGACGGCCACTGAGCCGTTATCATACTCGATATCGTGCCGGATACGCCAACGCATTTCGCCACGGCGCATCGCGAAACACTGCCAATTAAGAGGCACAACGGTGGAATGGATGCTTGGGACAATTCTGGGACTCGTGGTCGGCGGCGCGGCGGGCTACGCTTTTGGACTGCTCCGTTCTAGGCGCGGCGCGGAAGACGATGCATCCGCCATCGCCGATCTCGCCGGTGCCCAGGCCGCCCTCGACGAAGTCCGAAAACAGATCACCGCCAAGGATGCAGAATTAACCGCACTCCGTCAGGCCCTAGAGAATGAAAAAGTATCCGGTGCCGACGCCCGCGCCCGCCTCGAATCCGCCCGCGACCATTTCGCCGAACAACGCCGCCAGATCGCCGAGATGGAAACCAAGGTCAAGGAAACCTTCGGCGCCCTCTCCGCCGAGGCCCTCAAAGGCAACAACGAACAATTCATCACCCTCGCCGACGCCAAGCTCAAGCCCCTCCGCGAACAACTCGAACGCTACGAAAAGAACATCGTCGAACTCGAAAAGACTCGCGCCGAAGCCTACGGCGGTCTCAACAAACAGCTCGAATCCCTCTCCCAAAGCGAACTACGCATCACCCATGAAACCGGCCAACTCGTCGCAGCGCTCCGTCAAAGCGGCACCAAAGGCAAATGGGGCGAAGTCACCCTCCAACGAATCGTCGAACTCTCCGGCTTAACCCAGCACTGCGACTTCGACACGCAGGCCTCGCAAGACAGCGGCCAACGCCCCGACCTCATCGTCAAGCTCCCCGGCGACCGCACACTCGCCATCGATGCCAAGGTCAACACCTCCGCTTACCTCGATGCCGCCGGCGCAACCAACGAGGAAGATCGCAAGCGCCACCTCGACCGCTTCATCGCCGCCGTGCGCACCACCATCAAGAATCTCTCCGCCAAGGAATACTGGCGACAGTTCTCCCCCGCGCCGGAGTTCGTCGTCATGTTCATGCCCGGCGAGGCCTTCTTCTCCACCGCCGTCTCGCTCGATCCCGACCTGCTCTACAACTCCGCCGACAGCCGCGTCATCCTCGCCTCGCCGACCACGCTCATGGCCCTGCTCATGGCCATCCGCCACGGCTGGCAACAACAACAGGTCGCCGAAAACGCCGAGCGAATCGCCGAAGCAGGCCGCGAGCTGTACGACCGGCTCTGCGTCTTCGCCAAGCATATTGATGGCGTGCGCGGCGGCCTCCAAAAAGCCGCCGAGGCCTACAACAATGCCGTCGGCAACTGGGAAAGCCGAACGCTCCCCAGCGCCAAGAAACTAAAAGAACTCGGCGCAGCCGACGCCGGTACCGAAGTCACTGAATTACAGAGTCTGGAAACTCAACTCCGCGTAGTGCCGACAGAGTTCCGCCTGGCAAACGGCGAGTAATCCGCGCTGATTGTTTAGCCGCACGGGCTTGCTCGGCGTTGGATGTTGCGAAAGTATTGACCCCAAGGCCACCCATGACCGACCCCGACCCCAACGGCCTCCTCAATCTCTACAAGCCCGTCGGCAAAAGCTCCGCCCACTACGTCTACAAACTCCGCAGCGTCTTCGGCATCCGCAAAGTCGGCCACTCCGGCACCCTCGACCCCTTCGCCGACGGCGTCCTCGTCGCCTGCATCGGCCGCGGCACGAAACTCGTCGAACGATTGATGGATCTGCCCAAGCTCTATCGCACCACGCTCCGCCTCGGCATCACCAACACCACCTACGACACCGAGAAACCGTTCGAGCCGGTGCCCGGCGCGTCGCCGCAGGAACTCAGTGCCATCGAATCGGCACTCAGCGCCATGACCGGCCTCGTGCAACAAGTCCCGCCCGCTTTCAGCGCCGTCCGCATCGGCGGCATCCAAAGCTACAAACTCGCCAAGGAGGGCAAGACGGCTCCGCGCCAGTCGCGACAGGTCCGCATCGACCGCATCGACATCCTCGCCTACGACTGGCCCACCCTTTCGCTCGACATCCTCTGCGGCCGTGGCACCTACATCCGCGCCATCGCCCGCGACCTCGGCAAGACCCTCGCCTGCGGGGCCTGCTGCGAAACCCTCCAACGCCGCGCCGTCGGCCCGTTTCGCATCGAAGATGCCGTGGACCTGCAAACCGCCTCTCCAGACTCCGTCCGCGCCGCCTTCATCCCCCTCGATGATGCCCTCCAGCGGATCGCCCCAAATTCGCCTTGACTATTCATAAGTGTTAGGTTATAGTTAGGTGTTCTCGGGAGCCGCCATGTCCATCGCCGACCTCATCTCATTGGACGCCCTCTCCACGCGCCAACGTCGCCGCGTCGAGGGGAATCTTGCCCTCGTTCACATCACCATCGACCGCATCCCGCCGACTCACAGCCGTTCACAATCCCCGCGCGACCGGCGCGATCTCTTTCAGGAAGGCACGCTCGCCCTCGTCGAGGCCGTTCGTAACCACGACCCCGCCCGCCATGGTGACTTCGCAATGTACGCCATGGCCCGCGTCCACCAGGCCCTTGGTCGGTACCTCCACGAAGACGAAACTCTCATCCGCGTCCCCTACATTGAGCAGCGCCGCCGCAAAGACGCCGACCGTGTTCGCGTCATGCAGAATCGCAGCCCATCTTCAACTCATCGAGAGGGCGAAGACCGTTCCAACTCTGACCGACTTCGTCCCGACCGCATCCCTCGAATCACACCCTACGGCGATCTCTCCACAGGCAAATACCGCTCGCGCAGCCGCACCGCCGGCCACGATCAACCGCTCAACCAGGGTCCAACCCTTTGCGACGCCCTGCGCCGCCGGCTCGAACGGTCGCGCCGCCGTGCCATTCATATTCTTCTTCACGAAGCCGCCCTCGTCCCACTGGAGCAGCGCATCATTCTTCATTGCGAGACCCACCGATGGGCCATCCCTGATCCAGTGCAACAGACCCCGCTTCGCACCATCGCCGCCGCGTTGGGCAGCTCCGTCTCCCGCGTGGTCCGCTGCGAGCAGCGTTTCCGTGAATCCCGCGCCGCCGAGCTGGCCTGCGACCGCCTGTTCATCCGCCTGCTCACGCTATCCCGGCAACGCAAAGATGCCTGGAATCACCTCCTCGACGCAGACGATTACACCTACCTCCGCCACGGGATCGCCGCATCCACCGACATCCTTCCTTGACGCGCGGCAGGAGTTATACTCCCCCGACATGTCCACGATCCGCATCAACCCCGACCTCTCCATCCCCGAACGCGACCTGCGCTTCACCTTCACCACCAGCGGCGGCCCCGGCGGCCAGAACGTCAACAAAGTCGCCACGCGCGCCACGATTTCATTCAACCTCGCCCGTTGTGAAGCACTCACCGATGACCAACGCGCCCTGATTCGCATCGCCCTCTTCACGCGAATCTCCAAGGAGGGAATCCTCCGCGTCGTGTGCAACCGTTTTCGCACTCAGGAGGCCAACCGAAAACTCGGCCTCGAAATCTTCCGGCACCTGCTCGCCGTCGCCCTCCGCCCGCGTCGCGTTCGCAAGAAAACCAAACCAACCCGAGCCTCCTCCCAGCGCCGTCTCGCTACCAAACGCGTGCGCAGCAACATCAAGCGCAACCGCCGCTCCCGCGCCTCGGATGATTAGCGCGGTTCACGAGTCAATGGTTGAGGTCGAAATGCCGCCAGGCTCGTCGCCAGGTGCTCGGATTCCCTATGCGGTCGGGGCGGAGTATTCGGCGTAGGTTTTGGCGGTTTCCCAGACGCGCACGCGTCGCAGGCGGGCCGGGGCGACCTTGCTTTCCAATAATTCCCAGACTCGATGGGCGATGTTCTCGACGGAGGGGTTGCGCGCCGCGAAGTCCGGGGTGTCGGTGTTGAGATGTTTGTGGTCGAAGCGGTCGATGACCTCGCGCCGGACCACGGATTCAAACTCGGGCAGGGGCAGCACGGCACCGGTGACGGGTGAGAGGTTCCCGGCGACGGTGACTTCGATCTGGTAGTTGTGGCCGTGGCCGTTGGGATTGTTGCACTTGCCGAAGATGCGGCGATTCTCGTCGTCGGAGAGGGTGGGGACGTGCAGGCGGTGCGATGCGGAAAACTCGAAACACTGGGTTAGTTCGACCATTTGTTCGGCTCCGGAGACGACAGCGTAGGAGAGATAGGGCGTCGTCCAAAGTTGAAGTTGTTCGAGGGTGAGGCGCGGGGCGTGGGTGGACCATTCATTTCCAAGAATCTGTGAGGCGACTTCTTGATAGACGTCCAGCACGAGTCGCTCGCCGGTGAGGCCGACACCGCTGGCGAGGAGTCTTTGCGCGGCGGCGGGAATCGCATAGCGGCGAAGGAGTGCGTCGAGTTCCTGGATGTTGACGAGGTAGCCGGTGGTTTCGTCTGGGAGGCCGGCGACCGTGATTCGCAGGACGAGATAGGGGGCGACGCCGACGGCGGAGGGCCAGCCGCCCCAGGAGTTGGTGACCGGGAGCGCGCCTTCGAAGCCGCTGTCACCGTGGGCGGCGCGTGCCCAGTCACGGTCGATGGTGAATCGGATTTCGCGCATTAGGCGCACGGGGCGAGTGCGCGGGTTTGATGATTGAGTGAGTGACGACGCCACGAGTGGAATTGTAGTGTCGGCGGAAAAAGGCGTCGTGCGCGGTCAGGGTCTGTTGGAATTGCGCGGGTCCATGCCTTGGCGGATCATTTCCATGCGCTCCTGATGCTTGTGCGACGTGACGATGATCTGGCGGACGGTGCCGCCGATGATCGCCACGATGGCAATCCATGCGAACCAGGGGATGCTGCTGCAGAAGCGCCAGAAGGAATCGAATGCGGCCATGAACTCACCCTCTCTTGCCAACGACGATAGTCGAACTGTGTGGGTATTGTGCAGTCGATTCGCATTATTTGCACGGGGTGCTGCGCGTCGGGCGAAATATCACAGGCGCAATTCACATGGTGGGGCACAAGGCGTTTGACCCGGCGGCGCGGGGCCTCGTAGGATGGCGGGGTCGCGCGAGGGACTCTTCGCCGCGAGCCTCCTTATTTTTCAACGAATTATCGAATGCGAGGATCATCATGGGTTTCCTGGCGGGGTCGGTTAGTTTCTCTCGATTTCGGGTGGTGGGCGGATCACCGAAGCGGCTGGATGACAACTTGATGGAGAAGTTTCGGGCGCATGCCGTGGGGAAGCAGCGGGTGATGCGGTCGGATCGGGAGGAAATCGGTTGGATAGGTGGGCGGCATTTGCTCGACCGCGAGTTCGACGCTGAGAAGAACGTGATTCTGGAGTGCCTGCACTTCGGGTTGCGGATCGACAGTCACAAGGTGCCGCCGGACATCATGCGGGCTTATGTGCAGATGGAGATCGATGCGCTTCGCAAGCACGGGGACAGCGCGAAGGGGGCCGCGTTTGCGAAGTTGAAGAAGCAGGCGGTCGAGTCAGCCAAAGCGCGGGCCGAGCAGGAGGTGAAAGAGGGGCGGTATCGGAGTCAGAAGCAGTTTCCGATTCTCTGGGACACGCGCACGGACACGCTTTACTTTGGGTCGACTTCGTCCTCCGCGATTGAGCGGTTGCAGAGTTTGTTTCGCGACACATTTGAGAAGCGGCTCGAACCATTGACGGCCGGCGCGGCGGGGTATGAGTTCGCCGGGAAGAGCGGCGTCGAGCGGCGCGTGGAGTCGATGCGGCCGGCACGATTCGTGGCGCAACCCGATGGGAACGGTCACACCGAGGTTTATTGGTCCACCAGGGATCCGTCGTCGCGCGATTATCTGGGTAATGAGTTTGCGTTGTGGCTTTGGTACACGCTGGCCGAGGAGTCGGACACGTTGCCGCTGGCGGATTCGACTGAGGCGGCCGTGGTGATCGTGAAGCAGCTCGCGCTGGAGTGCCCGTGGGCGCAGAACGGTCGAGCGGTGATGACGGCGGAAGGGCCGGCGCGATTGGCGGAGAGTCGCGTGGCGGTGGGGACGGGCAAGCTGCCGCGAAAGATGGGGATGATCGTGACGCGGCAGGGGTCGCAGTATGAGTTTGTGCTGACGCCTGAGTCGTTGGCGGTGGCGGGGGCGATCTTGCCGCCAGTGAGCGAAGAGGCGGAGGGGCGCGAGCGGCTGGAGGAGCGCGTAGAACAGGTTCGGCATTTGGGGGAGACGGTGGACTTGTTGTATCAGGCGTTTCTGGGGCGACGGTTGTCGTCGGAGTGGGATGCGGATTTGGCACGGATGTCGGCGTGGTTGGGCGGTGGGAAACGGCAGGGATCGGCGGCGGTGATTGCAGAAGAGACGGAGTCCGTGGCGGTGTGAGCGACGCTTGAAATAGTGATACGATTGGCGGCGTGTCGGCACCGCATGAATTGTTGCTGGTTTCGTATTGGTATCCACCGGCGGTGGGGGCGGCGGCGGAGCGGGTGCATTCGTTTGCGAGGTATCTTCCACGACATGGGTGGAAGGTGTCGGTGCTGACGGCTTGGCACGCGGCGAATGCGCCGGTGGATGCGGGGGCCGTGGTGCATCGGGCGCTTGATCCGGCGGCCAAAGGGGCGACGGCGTTTGCGGATTACGATCCACGGGCGCGGCCGTCGGGGGTCAAATCGTTCCTTCGTGAGTTTGTATTTCCGGATCGATTTCGATTATGGCAGAAGGCCGCGGCGCGACTGGGGGAGCAGGTCGTGCGGGAGCGCGGCGTGGATGCAATCCTGGCGTCGTTTCCGCCGGCGAGCGCGGTGATGGCGGCGCTGGCGATTCATGAGGCGACCCGGAAGCCGTTGATCCTTGACTTTCGAGATCAGTGGTTTGGTCCCGGCGGGTATGAGCTGCGGCGCGCGCGGGCGAGGTCGCGGCATGAGGAGTTGGAGCGTAGGGCGATTCAGCGGGCGACGGGATTGGTGGCGGTGTCGGAGGCGATGGCGGACTCGTTGGCGCGGCGACACGGATTTCCACGGCATCGGATTGCGGTGATTACGAATGGGTATGACGCGGATCATGCGCTTTCGCCGCACGAAGGCCCGGTGGAAATGCACCCGCTGACGATCGCGCATGTAGGGACGGTGATCGCTCGCAATCGTCCAGAAGTATTTTTTGAGGGGGTTAGGTCGTTGTCATCGTCGGGTCGATTGGTGGACACACGGTTTCGGTTTGTGGGGAACTTGTCGCGGGACTACATCCGGGAAGGCGGGTTGTCGGGCGTCGTGGAGACGACGGGGCTTGTGACGAGGGATGTGGCTCGCAAGGAGATGGAGTCGGCGGCGGGGCTGTTGCTGCTGGTGGGGGATTACGTCGGTAGGTGGGGGCACAACGCGAAGGTGTTTGAGTATGTGCAGACGGGGCGGCCGATCCTTTGCCTTGAGGAGTCGGCGGGAAGCAATGACGGGAAGTTGCTGAAGCGGTTTGCGGGAGAGCGGACTTTTTTTGCGACGTTGGGAGATGTCGAATCGATGGTGCAGGCGATTGGAGCGATGCGCGGGTATTTGGAGAAGACGCCGGGGTCGGCGTTGCATTTGGAGGCGGAGTTTCAGCAGTATGGGCGGGCGCGGCTGACAGGGGCGTTGGCCGAGGCGATGGCGGGGTTTTTGAAAGAGCGAAAGTAAGCCGTCAGACCGCGGTGAGTTCGCAGAGGATGTCGTCGACGGTTTCGACGAGGCTCGGGAGCTGCGGCCTGGTCAACTGTCGAGTGGCACCAACGGCTTTACACTTCTTGAGGTTGTCGTCACTCACGAGCGAACTGAAGACGATGACGGGCAGGTCTTTCAGACGCGGGTCTTCCTTGATGCGCTTGGTGAGGTGGAGGCCGTCCATCCTGGGCATTTCGATGTCGGTGATGACGATGTCGGGTGCTTCACCGGCGTCGGCCATTTCCATGAGTTTGTCGAGGGCCGCCTGGCCGTCGTTGACGACGATGAGTCTTCCGAACTTTGCGTCTTCCAGCGACTTGGTCAACATGCGGCGCATGGTGGCGGAATCGTTTGCGAGGAGGATGGCGACTCCGGCGCGGTCAATGTTTTGCTTTGTGGGGAATGCGGAGTTCAGATCGTTGAAGCCGGCGATTCGGAATGCGATGTACTCGAAGTCCGGCATGAGGACCATGTCGTCGTTGACCTGCATGACGCTGGAGATGGCCTCATCGGACTCAATACAGGTCCAAGGGAAGTCCGTTATGGACTTCCAACTGAGTCTGTGGATTCGCTCGACGTGATCGACGAGGAAGCCGAGGCGGTCGTTGTTGGACTCCACGACGATGATTCGGCAATGCTTTTCATTTTCCGCGTCGGGCATCTTGAAGAAGCGGCGCAGGTCAACGAGGGGGACCACTTGCTCGTGGTGTTTGAAAACTCCTCGGATGGCGGGGTGGCCTTGGGGGAGATGGGTGAGGCCTGCGCCGGTGAGGATCTCGCGGACATTTGCAAGGTTGACACCGTAGCGGTCGCCGTTGAGTTGGAAGACGAGGACTTCGACTTCATCGGATCCGGTTTCGGAGAGGTTGTTCGAAAGTTGCGCGACCATGCGTGATCCTTGATTTGGCGATGAAGGGTTGTCAGCCACGGTATCGACCAACGATCCGCTATAGCGACATGAGTGTCTGTTGAGTGCGGCGCGGCGATGGTCAATATCGGACTCCGTGGCGCAGCGAATGATTGGGGATGCCGATAATCAAGTGACTCATGAAATCGGAAACTACAAAAGCGAGATGGGGCGCGTGGGTTGTAGTGTGCGCGGCGATGGCGTTGCTCGTGGTGGGGAGCGCATCGTTGTGGACGTACACGGTGGATGATGCGTGGATCACGTTTCGCTATGCGCGGAACGCGGCGCATGGGTTGGGCGTGGTTTACAACGCGGGGCAGCGCGTGGAGGGGTTTACGAGTCCGACGTGGTTTGTGATGGCGCTGGGGGCGGAGGCGCTGCGCGTTTCGCCGGAGCAGGTGTCTAAGGGGATCAGTGTAGTCGTCGTTGCGGCGTTCATGGTGATGGTGTGGCGACGGGCGGGAGGCGGCACAATGAGTGGTGCGCTGCCGTTGCTGATTCTGGCGGTGCATACGCCGCTCTTGGTCGGAATTGTTTGCGGCTTGGAGTCGGCGGCGAGTGCAGCGTTGATCGGGTGCGTGCTTCTTGTTGCGAGTGAGGACCGGGTTCGATGGAAGTTGCTCGGCGTGGTCGGGGTGATGGCGCTGATGACGCGGCCGGAGAATGTGGTGCTGCTTGGGTCGCTTGGGGTGTTCATGTTGGCGACGCGTCGAGGGCAGCGTAGAGAGGTGCTATTAGTAACTGGGGGCTGCCTCGCAGTGTTGGCGGTGTTGCTTGCGGCGCGATGGTGGTATTTCGGGCGGTGGGTTCCGAATACAGCCGTGGCGAAGATTCGGCCGGATGGCGGGGCGATGGTGGCGGGGTGGAATTATGTTTGCGCGTGGGGGATGCGTTATTGGTGGCTGGCGGCACTGGCTGCGCCGGCGTTTTTTGTGCGAGGTGCTCGACGAACGGCCTGGCTTGGAGTTGTACTGATTGCGGCACAGGTTGTGTTTGTGTTTGTGGCGGGCGGGGATTGGATGCCGCAGTTGCGGTTCATGTTGCCGGTGGGCGTGGTGCTGGTGGTGATGGCGTGCGCTGGGGCGCGGGCGATTGCGGCGGACGGGCGATGGAGCGTGGTACGAATTGTGAGTGTCACAGCAGTGACACTTGGACTGGCGGCGCAGCTTTGGCTATTCCGGACGGATCGATGGCGGATTGATTATGAGCAGCGCGAAATCAGGGCGTTGGAGGCGGGGCCGGTTCACTATGTCGCGGATCACACGGGGGCGGGGGACTGCGTTGCGGCGCGGGACATCGGCAAGCTCGGCTACCGTGCGAATTGTGCAATACTCGATTTGGTGGGACTGACCGATCCGACGATTGCAGCGGGGTCGGGGTTTCGGCGGCGAGATCGGATTGATCGGGATTACGTGTTTGGTCGGCGACCGTCGTATCTGTTGCTTCAATCGGAGAAGCCGGATGAGGGGCCACCGGCGCTGGATCGGATTGCGCGGCAGTTGGTGAAGGACACCCGTTTTGGGGAGTATCGATTGGCGCGGCGGTTTGAGTTGCCGGGCCGCCATTTTTGCGAGGTGTATGAACGCGTGCGTGGGGTGGTCTCAGTTGAGGGCGGCCAATGAAGACAGAATTGATGGCATCCATCGTCCGCTTGAAATCCGAACTTGTATGCGCATCTCGGCGAACTTGGGTCGGCGTGGTGTCGATGGCGCTCGCGGCGATCGGTGGATTCGGGTTGGTGGTCCTGGCGACGGGACACGGCGCGGGCCTGAGTGCGGACTCGGCGTTTTATCTGGGCGTGGCCAACGAGCTTGCGGCTGGACACGGACTGACGGTTCCCTGGGGGACGCCGGAGCCGACGCCGTTGGGTACACGTTGGGGACCGTTCATGCCGGCGGTGCTTGCGGCGATCGCGCAGTTCGGGCCTCATCCGGTGGATGCGATTCGATGGGTCAATGCAATTTGCCTGATGTGTACGGCGTTGATTTGCGGTGTGGCGGTTTGGAAGGCGACCGGCAGCACCGTGCTGTCCGTCGTGATTTCGATGCTATTGGCCACCTCATGCACCGCACTGGACGTGCATGCGATGGCATGGTCGGAGCCTATTTTCATTCTCTTCGCCGTCCTCGCGCTCGCGCTCATGGCCACGTATTTGCGAACACGGCAGCGAGTCATTCTCCTGGCGGCGTTTGGGTCGGTGGTCGCGAGTTGTTTGACGAGATATGCCGGTGCATCGCTGGCCGTGACGGTGTTTTTGTGCTTGTTGTTTCAACCGGCTCGATGGCGATATCGGATCGCGGCCATGGGTGGCGTTGTGCTTTTGGGGATGTTGCCCATGGCACCCGGCGCACCAAGTTGGATCCATTGGATGCTTGAACACCTCGGCGGCGCAATCTTGGATGCGCCAAAGACGACGACGCTTCAGACACTACGCATTCGAGAGGGGCTGGATGTTCTCATGGGTTGGCTTTGGCCGTGGGGATTGGATGCGGTCCGACCGCGCAGCGCGATGATCCAGTTGATACCGGCCATGCTTCTGATCGGGGCGATTTCAATTTTGACCATCGGCTCGTGGCGTGCGATCCTTCGACGGTCGGTGTTGCGCCCGACTGGCGCGGAACTGGCTGCCGTATCGGGGTTGTTCATCGCTGTGTATCCGCTTTTCATTCTGGCGGCGGTGGCGTGCTTCGGGCGGACGGTGAGTTTTACGCCGCGCATCATGCTTCCATTGATGCCGGCAGGGCTGATGGTGTTGGCGGTCGGGTGGAATCAGCATGTGCATCGGTTCGCAATTTCGCGCAGGTTGATGCCGGGATGCGCGACCGCGTGCGCGCTGGCACTCATGGTGCGAGTGGCGGGGGCGGTGGATCATTGTTTCTACCGGGCCGGGAGTTCCGGGATTGGAGCGCAGGGCTACCATCACGAGAGTTGGCGCGGGTCTCCGACGATTGCCGCGTTGGGCGGGTTGTCCGAGAGCGCCACGATCTATAGCAACGCGCCGGATGCGATTTATCTGTTGACGGGGCGAAGGGCAATCTGGCTTTCGCTGTTTGGTAAGAACGAGGATGGAACGGACGTGGCCCCAACGGCGTCTGTCCAGGCTTCGGGCGAATCGTACATTGTCTATTTCGATCGACTTGCGTGGCGGCCATCTTCACCCAAGCGCGATGATCTGGCAGCGCGATGGCCGATCCGGGCGCTGTCGACGATGCGGGATGGTTCGATCTTTGCGGTTGATGGGGTTCTGACTCGCGGTGGGGCGGAGGAGTGAATGGGGCCGGCGCGGTGAAGGCCATCGTCGTCACAGCGCTCGGCAAGCCGCGCGGCTAAGAACCTATTCGGTTAATCCCTGTGGCACAGGCGTCCCGCCTGTGTCTGCACCGCCGAGACTGCGGTGCCACATGTTATTCGGATAGGCTCTAAACGTGGGCGGGGTCACGGGAGCGCATCGACGGGGTCGATGAAGAATTGCAGTTGGGCGTTGCCATCGATTTCGAAATACTCGATGCGCACGTCGTGGGGGCCTTCGGTGACGGTGACAGCGGCGGTGTCTTCGGTGGGGGTGTGCCAGGTCCAGTTGTTGATGACTTTTTTTCCGTCGAAGTAGAGGCGGACGCCGTCGTCGCTGATGGTGCGGAGTCGCCAGGTGCCGGCTGTGAGCTTGAGCGTCGTGGTGGTGACGAGGATGAAGTGGTCGGTGACCTCGGGCGTGGGGCCGCCGGCACCCCAGCGGAAGTCGATGCGGTCGGAGTGTTCGCGGAGGATCGGGGGGTTGAAGCTGCGGGCGCGACGGAAGAACTCATCGCCGTTGCGTGGGTCGGTGGATCCGTCCCAGGTGTGGTAGACGTTGCCCCACTCGGCGGACCAGATGGTGCCGGTGGCGCGGAGGCGCGGGAAGGGATTCCCGCCGGGGGTGGGTGCGAGAAGGGATTCTCGCACCAGCGAGTCGAAGGTGATGGAGACGTCGTAGGGGACAACGGAAGAGTCGGGGTCGGCAGCGCGGAGGGTGATGTCGGCGGGGGTCGTGCCGGACATGGGCGTTGCGCTGACGCCGGCGGAGAGGGAGTCGATTTTGAAGGGCTGGCCGTTGCCGAGGACGTGAATGGTGGAATGATTCCAGACGGTGGCGCGCTGCGGGGAGAGCATGGGGTAGGAGAAGTCGTAGGGGCCCCATTCGGTGATGAGGAGGTGTTGTTTGCCTTCGGGGATACTGGGGAGGGGGGCGAGGGGGCGAGCGACTTTTACCTCGACGGGAATCGGTTGCACAAGCCCTTTGGTTTGTAGGTCGCGCCACCGATGTTCACGGTCGGTGGCAAGCCATGCATTCCAATTGGTCCGTCGCTTTTCACCGGGGGTTTCTGGAAGCATATCGATGGTGATGAATTGACCTTCGAGATTCGTGACGCCTGTGCATCCATTCGTGGTCATGGGCATGGGACCGAGGTTTTTCACATTGCCACCGTCCGCCTTATTTCCATCCCACAAGGTTGTGGACATTTCCTTTCCGCCGGCAGTCAGGATGACTTCGCATCCCTGGAAATCGTTGGTGTGGAGGGAGCAGTGGTCGGTTTTGACTAACTTCGCTCCGGTTTTGCAACGGGCGAACCGGTTTTCACTGATTACCTCGTCGCGACAATCGGCACCTTTGGACTTGGCATAGGCGGATCGAAGCAATTCGGTATCTTCATCCCACCAGAGGTAAATACCTTCACCGCAGTCGGCGAAGTCGTTTCCATGGATCAGATTTCCTCGACCATGTTCGATCGAGACGCCATGACGGCACCCTTCAATCTGGTTTCCGGCAATAACCGACCGGGTCGAGTATCCGGCCCAGATGCCGTGCTCGCAGTTGTTTAGCCTGTTGCCGACGAAAATGTTCTGATCGCTAAAGGTCGCCTCGATGCCGTTGGCGATGGCGTAGGAGAAATCGTTTTGGTAGACGAGGTTCCGATTGCAACCGCCTTCGCCGGTCTTGTTGACCGTTTCGTTTCCGGCATAAAGGAAGAAGCCGTCGCCGCCGTGCGTGGCGTGGTTGTAGGCGAAGATGTTGTCGCTGCATTGTTCGTAGACGAGGATGCCGGTGGAATCCTGGCCTCGGGCGTAGATGCCGTGGGAGTAGCCGCGGACGCAGTAGTCGAAGCGGTTGCCGATGATCTTGCACTGGCTCGACCGCCACATGGCCAGGCCCCAGCCGGACATGAAGGACATGTCGTTGCCGACGACGGTGGCGTTGTTGCAGCGGACGAGGCAGATGCCGTTTTGGCCGTTGCGGGCGCGGCAATTTTTGATGGTGGCGTTGTCGCAGTTTTTCAGGAAGATGCCGCCGCCGTAGCGGAGCCACTCGTCGTTGTCGTTTTCATGGCCGTAGAGCCAGTCGGATTCATCCTCTTTTTCGGGAGTGCTTTTGAGTCGTTGTCGGTAGTTGTTGGAGACGTCGCAGTTTTCGATGGTGAGGTTGGGGCAGTTTTCGGTGTAGATGGCGATTTTGAAGCCGGAGATTTTTGCGTTCTTGATGGTGACGTTTCTGGCGTTGCGGACGACGATGGCACGGCCGGTGAAGAGGTCGGGGTGGGTCTTGTCGAAAGTCGATTCGATTCGGCCGTCGTGGAGGTCAAGTGTCTTGTTGTCCTCGGTGATGACGATTGCGCCGGAGTCCGAGGGTTGAGTTGTTGTGATGCTGGATGGTGTGGCGATTCGCGGTTGGGCGCAGGCGAATTGAGTCAACGAGCATACCAATGCCATTACAATGCACCGGCTATTAGCCGGTGCCACACTCGTCGGACTCGCACCGACTAATAGTCGGTGCCACAAAGTACAAACTAGTCGGCCGTATAAAGTCATTTAGGAGCCTCGGCGTTTAATTCGTCGAGCAGCGCCATCGCCCGCCGCAGATGCGGGATCACAATGCTCCCGCCGACGATGAGGCCGACGTTGAAGGTTTCGATGATCTGTGCATCCGTTGCCCCAAGTTCCTTGCAGCGGATGGTGTGGTAGGCGATGCAGTCGTCGCAGCGGAGCACCATCGACGCCGAGAGGCCGGCGAATTCCTTGGTGAGGGTGGGGAGTGCGCCGTCCTCGTAGGCCTTGCCGTCGAGGGTGAAGAAGCGGTTGATGTTGAGGTTCTGAGCGGCGAGGATTCGCTCGTTCATTTTTTCGCGGAACTCTCGGAACTCTTTTAGGCGGGACATGGGGTTCCTCTAGTCGGTGTGGCCCGCACAGCGGACCCTACATGGATCAGGTAGAGTATACCGCTTCTCGCGGTGGTGAATCTCTGAGGGACACTGGATATGGGTAAGCGGATTTGTGTGGTCGGCGCGGGGCGGTGGGGGAAGAACCACGTGGGGACGCTCGACAAGATCGGGTGCCTGGCGGGCGTCGTGGAGGCCGATGAGGGGACGCGCGAGCAATTGGCCAAGAGTTATCCCAAGGCGACGCTGTATGCCAAGCTGTCGGACGCCGTGGCGGATGGGTTTGACGGGTTCACCGTGGCGACACCGGCCGACACGCATTTCGAGATCGCCAAGTTCATCCTCAGCGCGGGGAAGCCGGTGTTGGTGGAGAAGCCGCTGGCGCTGACTGCGAAGGATGCGCGGGAGTTGAAGTCGTTGGCCGACCAACGGGGCGTGCCGCTGATGGTGGGGCACGTGCTGCTGTTTCACCCGGCGGTGCGGAAGATCAAGGAACTGATCGACGGCGGGAAGATCGGGAAGATCGAGTACCTCTACAGCAATCGGTTAAACCTCGGCACGATTCGCACCGAGGAGAACATCCTGTGGAGCTTCGCGCCACACGACATCTCCATCTTTCAGTATTTCATCGGTGCGTCACCAACGGAAGTCGTTTCTCGCGGCGGGGCGTTCGTGCAGCCGCACATTCATGATTCGACGATGACGATCCTTCGCTATCCGAACAACATCGTGGGCCACATCTTCGTGAGCTGGCTGCATCCGTTCAAGGAGCATCGGCTCGTCGTGATCGGGACGAAGGGGATGTTCAGCTTCGAGGATTCGTCGCAGGCAAAGGACATACTTTTCTATGAGAAGGGCGTGGACTTCGTCGCGGGCGAGCCGATCCCGCGCGATGGCCCGACGGAGGCGATTCCGTATGACCGCAAACAACCGTTGACCGAGGAGCTTTCGTACTTCGTCGAGCGGATCGGCGGCGGCAAGGTGGAGATCGCCAACGGACAAAACGGCGTCGAGGTGTTGGAGGTGCTGGAACTGGCGACGGCGAGCCTGCTGGACAAGGCCGGGCCGAAGAAGGAGGCGGGCGCGGAGAAGGCGTACTACGTGCATCCGACGAGCTTCGTGGATGAGCCGGTGGAGATCGGCGAAGGGACGAAGATTTGGCACTTCTCGCACGTGCAGAGCGGGACGAAGATCGGTAAGAAGTGCTCCATCGGGCAAAACGTAAACGTCGGGAACAACGTGCGCATCGGCAGCTTCGTGAAGATTCAGAACAATGTGAGCGTGTATGAGGGCGTGGAGCTGGAGGATTTTGTCTTCTGCGGCCCGTCGATGGTGTTTACGAATGTGATGGACCCGCGGTCAAAGTATCCGCAGCGGGGGACGACGTTCTATCGCAAGACGCTGGTGAAGGAGGGGGCGAGCATCGGGGCGAACGCGACGATTGTTTGCGGGAACGCGATTGGGCGACATGCGTTCATCGGCGCGGGCGCGGTGGTGTCCAAGGATGTGCCGGATTACGCGATGATGGTCGGCGTGCCGGCGCGGCGGGTGGGGTGGATGTGCGAGTGCGGGGAGAAACTGCCGGAGGTGAAGGACAAGGTGGCGTGTCCGAGGTGCAAGATTGGGTATGTATTGAAGGGGGCATTGCTTTCGCCAGGGGCTTAGCTTCGTTTTGATGACATGTTCATATCTCAATGGTTGCGCTCCTCATTTTCATGGCGCGTCGCGTTGAGATTGCCACAGGTCGTCTAAGGTATATTGATTGCCACATTCAGGACAGCGCGCGGTGGTCAGGCCTTTCATTGGGTACTTGCAAGTTGGGCAGATTGGATATTCGCGGGATGCTCGTTTCCATGCAACACGCTTGCCGCTCCTCCAAATTGCGAACGCAATTAGCAGCAATACGCTCGGAACTGCAATTCCGAGGGTGAAGAATATCATCACGTCACTGTATAAATCAATCTTGATGGCCAATAGCACGAGAGCGAATGTGACAACGACTGCATCGGTATATCCGACGCGGTCTTCCCTTCTTTGGCAAATCCGTGGTCGCCACTTTTTGAAATAGAGCGGAGCGGCAAGTACAAAGACAATGTCTCGAAAAGGGATGCAGAAAAGAGCAAACGTCCTATTGGGGTAATCGAATTTCTTTCCGAGAAACCAGCCTTGGGGCGGCATTCCATCGTGGCCGATCATTTTCTGGCGAATCCAGTCCCACCCGTATCCGTACTCGATGTAGCCCCCACCAACCGAAAAACAGTAGTTGTCCGGTGGAATGTGCCCAATCATGATCTGCTGAGTGCCCAGCCATAAAGCCAATGTTATTGCAAGAATCGCGTACCAGACCTTGAGTCGCCAGCTTGTACGAAGCCTCAACGATGCTTGCTTACCGCCCATCGATTTATTGTACGCACACGAATATTGGATGGCCTGTCCCAGCCCATTCACAGCACTCATGAGTAACGACAACAACCATAGATTGTGTGTCAAGAAGCGCAAAATCTGCGCGATGCCCCAATCATGGCGTGAGTGACACGATCACAAGGCGTTTTCAATGCTGGGATTAGGTTTCAGTAGGCGGCGAACATGTGCCGTAATACTGATACCGGCGGGTGCTTTGACAGTATCCGCGTGATCCGTAGAATGCGTGGCTTCCTGGGAGGGGGGATCGGCGCGTCGCACTCCGTGACGTGTCGGCCGCAGTTCCAAGCCGCGAGTGGAAGGATTCGGTTCGTTTCGCAATGCCCATGCGTCGCCGTCCATACTTCGGGCTGTTTGCACTCGGTTTCACCGCGCTGGTGGTGTGGTCGGGGTGTCAGGAGCCGTCTACCCAGGTCGCGGATGTGCAGACCATGCATGCCGAGGCCGGCCCGGCCCAGACCGATCGGTTCGATGCCGCGCCGGAATTGAAGCCCATCGATCAAGCGCCGGTGAGCCTGTCAGGGAAGCCCGCCTCGACTCAGCCGGCGATGGACGAGGCAATCTGGATTCACATTCCTGATCCGAGCAATGTCGACGAGGTGTTTGACTATCGCCTGAGGTCGACTCGCTTTTCACCGCCGATCAAGCGCGAGTACGAGAAGATCTATGAAACGACGAAGACGCTCATTAAAGACATTGAGCGGCCGAACAAGTTTCCATTGACGCTGGCCGAGGCGCTTCGCCGGTCGCTGGCCCACAATTATTCAATCACGGTCGATGGATTTGCCCCGGCGATCAGCACGGCCCAGGTGGTGCAGGCCGAGGCGGCGTTTGACATGGCGTTTTTCGCCAACGCCAACCGCAACAACACGGATCAGCCGCAGCCATTCCTTCGGAAGACACCGGCGCAGCAGCGGCAATTTGAGACGGACACGACGATCGTGAACGGGGGCATTCGGAAGCTGTTGGCCACGGGGGCACAGGCCTCGCTGACCCAGCAGATGACGCGGGTGGACAACCCGTCAGTGATTTACCGGCAACATTACCCGACCTGGTCACAGAACTTCATCGCGGAGCTTCGGCAGCCGTTGCTGCGGAACTTCGGCATCGACTTCAACCGGGCACAGATCAACATTCGCAAGAACGAGCGGATCATCAATCAGGAAGTCTTTCGGGCGCGGGTGATCGACACGTTGAATCAGACCGAGCGGGCCTACTGGACGCTGGCGGGGGCGCGGCGCGAGACGCTCAGCACGGCCGAACTCGTCGCCGAGGCGAAGGAAACGTACAAGCAGATCGAGGCCCGCCGGGACTTTGACGCGTATCAGACGTTGCTCTTCCGAAGTCAGGCGGCCGTGAAGCAGCGCGAGTTCGGCTACATCGACGTGAAGAATCGCGTGCGCAATGCCGAGGATTTGCTACTCAATCTCATCAACGACCCTGACTTGCCGCTGTCGGCGGACTACGAGATCATCCCGATTGACACGCCGACGACGACGGAGATCGTGCGTGACCGATTCCACGAGGTGGAGACGGCGCTGGAGAAGCGGCCCGAGATCGTTCAGGCGCGGCACGCCGTGGATACAACGCGGATTCAGTTGGGCGTGGCCAAGAATCAGGCCTTGCCGAAGTTGGATGCGGTGTATCGGGCAACGTTCAACGGCGTCGACGGGAACGCGGCCAATGCGTTTGACCAGCAATCGACCGGCAACTTCATCGATCAGTATGTCGGCGTGGAGTTCCTTTGGAACTTTGGCGAGCGCGCCGAGCGGGCGGGGATTCGCGTTTCGGCGTTGCAGCAGTCGCAGGCCGTGGCCCGGTACAAGAAGGCGCTGGACGACGTCATCACGGATTGCCGGGTGGCGATTCGTAATCTGGAGACGAGCTTCCGGCAGCTCACGCCGAGCTATGAGGGCGTGATTGCGGCCTCGGAGAACCTGCGATCCTTGCAGGAGCGGCAGGAGCGGAAGAGTCCGGCCGAGTTGGACACGGTGCTGAGTGCGCAGGTCAATCTATTCACATCGCGCCAGGCATTGTTGCAGTCGGTGGTGACCTACAACCAGGGCGTGGTGGACGTTGAGCGGTCAAAGGGCACGTTGCTCAACTACAACAACGTCGTGCTGTCCGAGCAGCCCTGACGCATTTCTTAAATAAACAAACACCTATCGATGTCCGTAGGGTCCACTGTGCGGACCGTCTTGGAGGTGACGCGCAATGGTGGTCCGCACATCGGACCCTACTTGCGGCAACTCCGCTCGTGTGCATACTCTGCATAGCACGGGAGTGATTTGGTGGGCGGCGTTCTAACCAGTCTTGATTACGTGGCCGCGTGCCTGATCGTCGCGGGGATGGCCTGTCAACTCTTGCATCGACACATGCCGGCGGGGTTGGGGACTTCGTTGTTCGTGGGGGCGACGACGCTTGGGGTGGGGATTGCCGTGGGGCATCGTACGTGGGCATTTCCGAAGCAGGAGTACCTTGTTTTTCGCGTGACGGCCATGCTCTGTGTGGTGTGGGCGTTTTTCGGGTGGCTGGCGTCGCGCACGGAGAAAGACGGCGGGTGGGCTTCATCGTCAGCCACGTTTTTGGCGTGGTCGATGGTGACCGGGGTCGTGGCGGGTGTGCAGGCGTTGTATGTTCTTGTCTTTCTCTCGTGGGGTCGCGTGGTCGATCCGGAGACGTTGGGGGAGCTTGTTTGGGTACCGGGGTTGTTTGATCTTGGGGCGCTGACTGGCGCATTGTTGTTTTGGCGACTGGTGCATGTACGACCGACGCAGCCCGTCCTGCTCCTTTGTCTGGTCGCGCTCGCGGCTTGGTGGACGAGCTTGATGATTCCCGTCCCAACGACGATGTTTGGACAGGGAGGCGGCGATGCGTCATCGCTGCGGCCCGGGTGGTGGGATTGGACGTTTCACTTGCAGATCGGGCTTGCGAGTCTTCTTGTGGCGGCAGCCGTGGTTCAGGATGTTCGTTTTCGGCGACGTCGGCAGGCGGCGTGGCCCGACCGGCTGGATGATTTGCTTGCGCCGTATTCTCGTTGGCCGGCCTATATCCAGGTGGAGTCAATTCTAGCGGGCGTGATATTGATTCTGGGGGTGTATCAACTGGTTCGCAGCGTGACGCCGAGCGTGGGCCTTGGATTTGCGAGCACGGCGTCGTGTCTTGCGGCGGGTGTGACGTGCATGTTCATGGCGTATCGCCGATGGAGCGGGAATACGACGGGGTTGGGGATGGCGCTTATGACGTTGGCGATGGTGGACCTGTGTTGCACGGTCACGTTGGTATTCACCCCGCAACAGGTGGACGCGGATTATGGCGCTCGAATGCCCCTGTACTTCAACGCGGCCCTGTTCGGCCTGGCGATCATGATTACGTTGTGGTCGTGGCTCAGCCGGTTTTGGGTTCAACAGTTGCACGATGGGGTCGGTTGGACGACGACGGGTCGAATGATCCCGTATGCGCGGACGACCGCATTTTTGCTTGGGGCGTTGGCGGTACTGATCGCATTTCAGATGTCGTTGTGGCCGAACTCGACACCGGTGGGCGGAGAGGACAACACACGCGGTCGAGTGATTTCGGGATTGACCGCGATTGGGTTGCTCGTGTTGATCCATGTGCGACGTGCGCGGCACGAGGATCGTACGGCGATTGCAGGACTCGCCGTGTCGATGCTGCTTGCGGGGGTGATGTTTGTTTTTGTTCGTGCTCCGGTCTCGTCGGTTCGGGGTTGGCTGTTGCAGCATGATGAGGTTGTGTTGAGTTGTCTTGCACTGCCGATCCTCGTCGTTGCCGAGACGCTGCCGGCGTCGCGGTGGAAGTCGTTTTCGTGGCCGTTGTGGTTGCTGTCGCTGCTGGTGCTTCCGGCATGGGCGTTGGTGGAGTTGAAGCGACCGGGACAGCCTGCGGAGTGGATTCAGCCGATGACGTTGGCGTTGTTGGGGGCGTTGTATGGATTCGCGGGGAGCCGTGAGCATCGTCGCGCGTTCCTGGGGCTGGCGGCGGTTTTGTTGTTGGCGTCGGTGACGAGCATTTTCCGGGCTTACGGGTGAGGGTGCAGTGCGAGCGGTCCTTCAACGGGTATCAAAGGCTGATGTCTCGGTCGATGGCGTGGTCATTGGCGCCATTCAGGCCGGGCTGTTGGTGTATATGGGAGTAGGTCCGCAGGATACTGAGTCGGACGCCGAATATGTTGCGAATAAGATTCGGTATCTGCGCGTTTTCCCCGATGAGGCCGGGAAGATGAATCTCGACGTTGCTCAGATTGGGGGCGGCGTGTTGCTAGTCAGTAATTTCACGCTGTTCGCCGACATTCGGCAGGGTCGGCGACCGGCGTTCACCGATGCGGCTGCACCGGAGCTGGCGGAGCGATTGTATGAGTTAGTCTCGAGTGGACTTCGGGCGCTGGGGGTTCCGGTGGAAACAGGTCGATTCGGTGCAATGATGATGGTGTCGTCGGAGAACGCAGGCCCTATTAATATTCTGTTGGATTCTCACAAGGCGTTTTAGGTGGCGTGTGACACCGTGCAAATCTAAGTTTTTTGCTTGCATTTTCCGGGGAACTGAGCTAAACTAACCTTAGTCGGATAAATGGGGATCCACTGCGTCCAACAAATGTTCTTGATTCGGCCGAAGGCCCCTGTTAACATATAAAGCGTTGGGTATCCCGTCAGGGCCGTTCCGGTCCGATTCACGTTCCAAGGAGAACCGCCGTACGCAAAACAATCCGAACCGAGCGCGATATCGTAAGCCCATCGTCGGGTTGGCCGGCGGTGTCGGTTCCGGGAAGAGCACGGTCGCAAAGCTGCTGAGCGAACTCGGGGCGGGCATTATTGATTCCGATGCATTGTCCCGGCATGAAATGGAATCGGATGAGGTGCGGTCGACGCTCCGCAAGTGGTGGGGCGACGATGTGATTTCGGCGGATGGCAGCGTGGTTCGGCCGCGCGTGGCCGCGATCATTTTTGGGGATTCGACCCAGCGTCACCGGTTGGAGGCCCTGTTGCACCCTCGCATTGCGGTTCGCCGGAATGTGCTGATTGATGAGTATGCAGCACAGCCGCGGATACGCATGATCGTGTTGGACAGCCCGCTGCTGTATGAGACTGACTTGGACCTTCTTTGTGAAGCGGTGGTCTATGTGGATGCACCGCTCCAATGCCGTAGCCAGAGGTCCGAGAAACAGAGGAACTGGCCCGAGGGAGAGGTTGTTCGCCGCGAAAAATTTCAACAGGGGCTGGACACGAAGCGTGCGAGGGCCGATTATATCTGTAGCAACAACTCCAGCCTGGCGGATTTGAGGAACGAAGTCGAGCGAATCTTCGCCGACATCCTCTCGAAGAACGAAAGCCCGTCGGCACCCTCCCCACGCGACGACAACGATTGATCGAAATCGTCATCTTGGGAACCTGAACACACCGGAGGCCCGTTTTTTAGTTGGGCCTGGCGCGATCCGCTTTTTGGCCGTCCCACGCGTCACGGCTGATTGAATCCATCAAGTCATGCAAACACGTCTGACCATCTTCGGAGACACACATCATGCCTAAGCCTCACGGGCACCACCAGAAGCATCACACCAACAAGCCCAAGAAAAAACCCGGCCCCATGGTCTATCAAGACGAGACGCCGTTGCCCCGACCCCCCCGGCGTGAGATGGCGGTGGAGGCCCCGGTGGCGGTGACCTCGCGCGTTGCGGAGGCGGATGATTTCTTCCGCGAAGAGGCGGCTCCCATCGCGACGGTTGAGACAGCTCCTGCGCCGGCTCCGGGCGGTACCGCCGGTCCGAGTCAGGCCACCGTCGACCGTGAGACGCACGAGCGCTACGAGAAGATCAAACGCGGCGATCTGCACATCACTGAACTTCAGAAGATGGCGATCAACGAGCTGCACGAACTGGCCAAGGCCGAGGGCGTCATTGACTTCGCCGCGATGAAGAAGCAGGACCTGATCTTCAAGATTCTCAAGGAACGCATCAATAAGAACGGCCTGATGTATGGCGAGGGAGTGTTGGAAATCCTGCCCGATGGGTTCGGGTTCCTGCGCAGTCCGGAATACAACTACGTTCCCTGTCCCGATGACATCTATATCAGTCCGTCGCAGATTCGCCGGTTCGGCCTTCGCAGCGGCCACATCATTGCCGGGCAGATTCGCCCGCCCAAGGAGAGCGAGAAGTATTTTGCCCTGCTGCGCGTCGAGGCGATTTGCTTCGAGGAGCCGGACAAGGTCGTTGATAAGGCCGTCTTCGAGGATTTGACGCCGCACCATCCGATACGGCGCGTGTATTTGGAGACGACGCCGGAAGAAGTGAACATGCGGGTCATCGACCTCTGCACGCCGATCGGCTTCGGCCAGCGCATGCTGATCGTCGCGCCGCCCCGCACGGGCAAGACCGTGCTGATGCAGAAGATGGCCAACGCCATCACGACGAATCACCCCGACGCCTATGTCATCATCCTGCTGGTCGATGAACGGCCCGAGGAAGTGACGGAAATGCAGCGGCACACCAAGGCCGAGGTGGTGTCCAGCACCTTCGACGAACCGGCGAGTCGGCACGTGCAGGTGGCGGAGATGGTGATTGAGAAGGCCAAGCGTCTCACCGAGTACGGCCGCGACGTGGTGATCCTGCTCGACTCGATCACGCGATTGGCGCGGGCCTACAACACGGAGGTGCCGCACTCCGGCAAGATTTTGACGGGCGGCGTCGACGCGAATGCGTTGCAGAAGCCCAAGCGATTTTTCGGCGCGGCCCGGGCCATCGAAGAGGGCGGCAGTCTGACGATCATCGGCACGGCACTGGTGGACACCGGCTCGAAGATGGATGAAGTCATCTTTGAAGAGTTCAAGGGCACCGGCAACAGCGAGTTGCACCTGGACCGGCGGCTGGTGGAAAAACGCATCTGGCCGGCCATCGACATCGCGGCGAGCGGCACGCGCAAGGAAGAGCTGCTCTGCGATCCACGAGAGTTGGAGCTGATCTACAAGCTTCGCCGCGTGCTGGTGGACATGAACCCGATCGAAGCGATGGAGCTGCTGACGACGCGGTTGAAGAAGGTGAAGAGCAACGCCGAGTTCTTGATGACGATGAATCTGGCGTAGGAGGCTGCGGTTTTTCCGCTGTTTTCCGATGTTTCTGAGTCCCAAGTCCGATATAGGGCTAGTTACACTGCGTAATTGTCCTTGGACTTAGGCAATTCCTTTTTGCTTTAAGCCGTATACTAATCATAAACTAATTTGTTCAGAATTAGTTTGACAGCCTTGCCGCCATCCGTGATACTAATTTGCGATAGATTAGTTTATAATTAGTTTGTAAGTGACTGCAATTTAACGAGTTAAAAATGAGGCTGCCTCAAACGCCGCCGGATGCGGACCAGCTATTTCAAAAAGCAGTTGAAAACGGCCGCTATGCCCTCTTTATGCGGTTGAACGAAATCGGTGCTCAAAGTCAGTCGATTTACCTCCACTGGGATGAGCTTCGATTCAAGCCGCCACCTGAGGGGCTCTCGCCTCAGGATTGGTGGTTGCTGCTCAAGCTTTGGAGACGGTCACAAGTTCAGATGGTACCGCTTAGGGCCGCGGGGGGACGTTCGTTTGGCTGGGTGCAGTGGCACAAGATTACAGAGGCCTTGCATCGAATCGATGTCGGTCTGGGCGGCACGATGCAAACGCCGGAGGCTGTGACGCATCCGGAGATGCGAGATCGGTATTTGATTCGGAGTCTCTCTGAAGAGGCAATAACATCCAGTCTACTTGAGGGTGCAGTCGTCACGCGGGAGGTGGCCAAGCAACTGATCCGAACGAGACGCCCTGCTCGCGACAAGAGCGAGCGCATGATTCTCAATAACTATCTGACGATGAGAAAGATACGTGACCTTCAGAAGGAAGAGATCACTCCATCACGTGTGCTTGAACTGCACCGGATGATTACCGATGAAACGCTGGACGATCCAAAAGCTGCAGGCAGGCTGAGAAAAGAAGACGAACGCATCCGTGTCGTGAATGAGGAAGGCACAGTATTTCACGATCCGCCACCGGCAGGCGAACTGAAAGAACGAATGAAGATGATGTGTGCGTTTGCGAATGGCAAGACGCCGGACGGGTTTCTCCATCCGGCGCTTCGAGCCATCATTCTTCACTTCTGGCTCGCCTATGACCATCCATTCGTAGACGGAAATGGTCGGATGGCACGAGCACTATTCTATTGGTCCATGCTTCGGAGTGGTTATTGGCTCTGTGAGTTCATTTCGATTTCCCACGTGATTCTCAAGGCTCCTGTTCAATACTACAAAGCGTTTCTTCATGCCGAGACAGACGATAATGACGTCACTTACTTTATCGTCCATCAGTTGGACGTGGTCTTAAGGGCTACCGAAGACCTGCATCAATATATCAAGCATCAAACGCAACGAATGAACGCGCTGCGATCCAGACTAAGTGGTGTCGATGTTTTGAATCATCGGCAGCGTGCGCTCGTAGAACACGCACTGGGGCATCCTGATTCGGAATATACCATTGATGCACATCAAGCGAGTCACGACGTGGTCTATCAAACAGCCCGCAGTGATTTGCTTGATCTTGCGAAGCGTGGATTGCTTCATAAGTACAAAGTCGGACGTGTCATGCATTTTCGCCCGGCAAAGGACTTGGATGAGAAACTCGCCGGCGAAGCTGTAGAATGACAAATGTCCGCCAATAACGCACATCTTTTTATTCCTGTGTTGACGGATATGCTGACCTTCTCCACGTTCTGTGAACACGGGGTTTAGCGAATTTTCCCTTGGTTTCAAAGTCGGCCGAGGCGTAGCCTTTCTGCTGATGCTGGTTTGCGTTTCTCGCCCCGCGAGTGAGATTCGAGAATTCGGGACCTGACGCTTCTTGGGGATCAACAACGCGCAAAAAAAGGCCCGCGGCAATCGCCACGGGCCTTTTTCATTCACATTTGATTCACGACCGCGATCAGCCGTGTGCAACAGTCGGCTTAGGCCTTGCCCTTCAGCTCGACCTTGGCGCCGGCGGCTTCCAGCTCCTTCTTGAGCTTCTCGGCGTCTTCCTTGCCGATGCCTTCCTTCACGGTCTTGGGGGCGCCATCGACCATGTCCTTGGCTTCCTTCAGGCCGAGCTGCGTCGCCGCGCGGACCGCCTTGATGACGTTGATCTTGTTCGCGCCGCCATCGGTGAGAACGACGTCGAACATCGTCGGTGCATCCTCGACCTCGGCCGCCGCGCCGCCGCCCGCCGGACCGGCCATCATGACCGCTCCGCCGCCTGCCGGCTCGATGCCGTAGGCGCTCTTGAGATAATCCGTCAGGCACTGTGCGTCCTTGACGGTGAGGTTTACGATCTTGTCGCCGATGTCCTTCACCGACGCGCTGAATTCCTTCGCAGGTGCTTCTGCCATGTCTGTACCAACCTTTTCAAGTGGGCGTCGCCTGTCGGCGGTTGCCCGGTTTCACGCTTCCAAAAGCCGGAATCCCAATGATCCCGTTTAACCCGACCGCATGACGCGGTCTCTCATGTGGGGCCGTCGGAAGACGGTGTTATCTCAAATCAAACTCACGCGACCTTGGTGATCGCCTCGCCTTTTTCCAACTTCTCAATGATCGCCTTGATGCAGCCGGCGACCTTGCCGCCCGTGTTCAGGCTGCCCGCAATACGGCGACCCGGCGATGTGGCCAGCATAAGGACTTCGCCGATGATCTCGTTCTTGCTGCGGCGCTTCGAGATTTCCTCGATGGTGATCGCCGTGGTCTCACCGTCGACCAAGCCCGTTCGCAACTCTAGCTTTGGGTACTCTTCCCGGAGCTTGAGCAGTTCCTTGGCCGTCTCGACCGGGCTGGAGCCGCCGGTGACGAAGGCACACGGGCCGGTCAGATGCTTGCCGATCGGTTCGAGCACGGTTCCCGTCAGGATGCGCTTGGCGGCGCGATTCTTGACGACGTGCATCTCGATCTTCTGCTTGCGCAGCTTGCCGCGCACCAGGTTCGCCTCGACGCCGGTCAGGCCGTGAACGTTCACGATCATGACGCTGTCCAGGCTCTTGTAACGAGTCTGAATCTGCTGTTCGACGAGTTCTTTGATGGCTCGACTCATGGTTCGACTCCGCCCTAGTGGTGCTGGGCCACGTCCAATTCGATGCCGGGGGACATCGTGCCGCTGATGCAAACTTTCTTCATGAAGATGCCCTTGCTCGTGGCAGGCTTCATACGTTGAATATGGTGGATGAAGGAATCGATGTTCTCCTTCAGGTCGTCGGCGGCAAAGCTGGCCTTGCCGACGATGGCATGTACATTGCCGCCGGCGTCGTTGCGAAACTCGATCTTGCCCGCGGCGAATTCCTTCACCGCCTGCTCGATCTGATCCGTCACCGTGCCGTTCTTCGGCGTCGGCATCTTGCCGGCGGGGCCGAGCACGCGACCCAGCTTGCCGACCTTGCCCATGGATCGCGGATGCGCGATGGCCACGTCAAAATCGGTCCAGCCGTCGTTGACCTTCTTGATGAGGTCGTCCATGCCGACCTCCATCGCGCCGGCCGCCTTGGCACGGTCGGCTTCGTCGCCTTCGCAAAAGGCGATTACGCGTTTCGTCTTGCCGATGCCGCGCGGCAGCGAGACCGAGCCGCGAATCATCTGATCGGCGTGCTTCGGATCGATACCCAGGTGCAACACGATGTTGACCGTCTGATCAAATTTCGTGCCGGCCGTGACCTCTTTGAGGAGCTTCACCGCCGTGGCAAGCTCGTAGCGCTTGCCAAACTCCACCTTGGTGACGATGGTCTTCTGCCGCTTGCTCAGGCCGCGCATCGCTCGGCCACGCTTCTTGCGAGGACCACCCTCTTCGGACGCCGTTTGCTTTTTTGCCTTCTTGGGCTTCGCGGCCGCCGGGGCATCACCGGATTCCGGTGGGCCTTTCGGCAGACCCTTCGGTGCTGCGTCAGGCGCAGCGTGATCTTTGTCTTTTTTTGCCATTAAATGGACCCTCTAACGACGCCAATGGTCTGCCACGATTATCCGCTCGTGGTCGAGCGCTGCGATTCAAACGACGATCTGCGCCGTGAATTGCGAGCCATGCAGTTTATTGGAAACTCGATTGACTGGCAAGGCAGCGAATCCTTACAGATCGCCATGTCTAAAGCCAGTAATCACAGCACTTTACAAGCCGCTTGGCACTCAGTCGCCGATGCCCTATTTCTTCAAGTGTCGATCAAAGAACTCGGTCAGCGTCTCGGCGAAGGTGATGCGATTCTTCTCTTTGCGGAAGCCGTGCCCTTCGTCGGGGAACACGAGGATTTCCACGTCCTTGTTCAGTTGTTTCATCTTGTCGTAGAGCTGGCGCGCTTCGTAGATGGGGACGCGCGGATCATTCTCGCCGTGCGCGATGAATAGCGGCACCTTGATCCGGTCCACCTTGTAGATCGGCGAGACGCTCTTGAGGAACTCAGGGTCGGAGAGCGGGCCGTACTCCACTTCACGGAGTTTGCGCCGATAGTCCTTCGTGCGTTCGAGAAAGGTCTGCATGTTGCAGATGCCGACGACATTGCACCCTACGCCGTATGCATCGGGTGCCTCGGTGATCGTTGCCATGACCATGAAGCCACCGTAGCTACCGCCATAGGACGCGGTCTGCTTCGGCGTGCTGTATCCCTGCTCGGTGAGCCACTTCGCCGCAGCCACTCCGTCACGCACGCTGTCCATGCGCCTCTTGTAGTTGTCCATCTCCAGGTACTTCTTGCCATAGCCCGATGAACCACGAACATTCGGGGCCATTACGCCGTAGCCACGGGAGAGGAAGTATTGATAAATGCGATTGAACGACGGTCGATACTGCCCCTCCGGTCCGCCGTGGTATTCGATGATGAACGGAATCTTATCGCCCTTGTTGTAACTCTCCGGCAGATAGACGAACGCCGGAACCTCCAGCCCATCGAACGACTTGTAACGAACCAACTCCGGCAGCCGGAACTTCGACACGTCAATCCCCTGCGTGTCGGCTTCGGTGAGGGCGACGGGGGCCGCGTCGGGCTTGCCCAGCGGCCAGCGATATATCAAGCTGGGTGTGTTGGCGTTGTCCATCGAAAAGAGCAGGTGTTCCCCACAGAAATCGATGTTGCCAACCATGCCGCGCGGCAGCTTAGGCGAGGCGATCTCTTTCGCATCGGGCATGGAATACAGGTGCATCGAGCGGTAGCCATCTTCATTCAGACAGACGGCCAGCAGGGTGCGCTCGGTGTTGAAGATTCCCTGATCGGCTTCCACAGCGTCGTATTGCGGAAACAGTTTCTTGATGGACCCGTCCGCCAGGTCCAACGACGCAAACGCCGACGTGTCGCCGCGATAGTCCGTGATGACGATGAACTGCTTATCGTCCTTGGAATACCCGATCGGCTCAAAGGCCCACGCCTCGGAGGCTGGCGTGACTTCCCGGGACTTGCCTGATTCCACGTCCGTCTCGAATAGCTGCGAGTGCGTGGCCGACGTGCTTTTTAACATCATCAACCGCTTGCCGTCGGAAGAGAAATCGACCGGGGCATAGTCGCCCTTTTCAGCCATCACCCGTTTCATCGCATTCTTGGTGAGGTCATACACATAGACATAGAAATCCGACCGGGAGACATCGTTGGCTTTGAAGGCGAAGGCCTTGGAATCACGCCGCCACGTCACGGATTCGTACACGATCTCCGGATGACAAAGGAGCGCCCGGATACGATTCGTCGAGGTATCCAGAAGGTACAGATTCGATTGCTCATTCCCGCCGACGGCAGCCGACACAACAATCCACTTGCCGTCGTCCGACATCGTGTAGCCCATCATGCCGTCAGGGAAATCCGTCAACTTGGTGACATCTTTCGATTCACCCTTGCGGACGTAGAGTTGATTCAGCCCGTCTGGATTGTGCATGTAATAGAAGCGACCGTCGGGCGACAGCCTGCCTGCCACGGGCCAACGCATCTTGACGAATTGCTGAACGCTCGGCTGATCGGCGAAGGCTTGTTCCAGCGAGGTACCAAATCCGAGGATGGCGACTACTACAAGTGACGCAAAGGTTCGCTTGCCGACGTGATTCATGTGATTCTCCAACAAAATGCCAGGTGGGCCGGCAAGGGGCGTGCATGCGTATACAGAACGCCACAGATGCCGGCGGGCGGCTCGACAATCGAAAAGTATATCCGGGAAATGGCCGATTCGGGAGGACGCCGATGGACGAGGCAAATCAGCCTTCGGATTGGGCGTCCTGTACATTGTTGATGTAAGCGTTGAGCTGTTGTATCTGCTGGTCGATGCGGTTGAGTTCGGTCGTTAGGATCGTTTCCAGATCAGCAAGGGCCGTGTTCTGCGGCGAGGCGGTCTTGCTGGCCACGATATCCGCAAGTTCGCGTTGAACCTCTTGCTTTCGATCCGTGAGCGTGGTGAGCTTGTCAGTGGTCGTTTGCATGGATGAAATCCTCTATGGTCGTGGCTAATCGTCTTCGAACTGCCACTGAAGCCCGCTTTGTCGCAGTGTTATAGCCGATTGTGACTGAGCCGTCTCGTTAATAATTAGTTTACGTCGCTTCCAGCCTGGTTCTTAGTGCTTGCGAAAAATTTCCCAAGGTTCTTCACGTGCCAGCCCGGCATTGAGCGGCCGTTTGGAATCGAGGATACTCTCCACAGATCGACTCATGGCGTTGCATCCCGAATCGATGCACAGATACTCCCGTGCGACACCGACCACCCTATGACGCGAACCGCATGCATCGTTGAATATCTTCGAACGCCCATCGGCCGGCATCGCGGTGGGCTGGCACCGGTGCGCCCCGATGATCTGGGGGCGATGGTCATTCGCGAGTTGGTCGCTCGCACGAAGATCGACCCCGTGTTGATCGACGACTGCTACTGGGGCGCGGCCAATCAGGCCGGCGAGGACAATCGCAACGCCGCGAGAATGGCGGTGTTGCTGGCCGGTCTGCCTGACAGCGTGCCGGGGACGACGGTGAATCGACTTTGTGCATCGGGGTTGGAGGCCGTGGCGATTGCAGCGCGGATGATCGAGGCGAATCATGGCGACGTGTTCATCGCAGGCGGGGCGGAGTCAATGAGTCGCGCGCCGTTGATCGTGCTGAAGCCGGGCGAGCCGTGGGTGCGAGGGAATCAGACGATGTTTGATTCGACGCTGGGCTGGCGGATGACGAATCCAAAGATGGCGGCGAAGTATCAGCCATACAGCATGGGCGAGACGGCGGAAAATGTGGCGCAAAAACACGGAGTCACGCGCGAGGCGCAGGATCGCTTTGCCTGTGAGAGCCAGCGCCGCTGTGGCGAGGCCACGAAGCGTGGCGTGTTCTCGGAAGAAATCGTAGCCGTTGAAGTTGAGGGTGATCGCGGGAAGAAAACGTCAGTGAGTGCCGACGAACATCCCCGTCATGAAACGACGATGGACGATCTGGCCAAGCTGAAGCCCGCCTTTCGAGAGGGCGGCACCGTCACCGCGGGGAACAGCAGCGGGCTTAACGATGGTGCGGCGGCCTTGCTCGTTGTCGAAGCACAGACCGCGAAGAGACTGGGACTGACACCGATCGCCTACGTGCGTGCGTCGGCGTCGGCCGGCGTGGATCCGAGTTGCATGGGACTCGGACCGATCCCGGCGACGCGAAAGGCGTTGGCGCGGGGCGGTTGGAGCTTGGGCGACATCGAACTCGTGGAGTTGAACGAGGCCTTTGCGGCGCAGGCGATTCCGTGCATGAGCGAGCTGGGGCTGAATCCTGAACGGGTCAATGTCAATGGCGGAGCGATTGCCATTGGACATCCGCTTGGTTGCAGTGGGGCGCGATTGGCCGGAACGCTGGTGCGCGAGATGCAACGGCGCAAGGCGCGACGAGGTTTGGCTGCGTTGTGTGTGGGAGTGGGGCAGGGATTGGCCGTGTTGTTCGAGCGTGCCGAATGAAGCCGTTACCCTTGAATCGATTCTCGATACTCCCGCTTTGCGCTGTGCTTGCGTCCGGCTGCATGGCGCGAACCATTCATCCGCAAACGGACGCCGCGTCAATCACACATCCAACCACCATGGACTACGCCGATTGGGGAGCCGTGCTGGGGCAGGCATGTTCGGGGGGCCGGGTCGACTACGACCGGCTCTTGGATGACCCGCGCCCGTTGGATCGCTTCCTGGCTCGAATTGCGTCAGTCGGTCCCGTTACGACGCCGGTGGAGTTTCCGTCGCGCGAGCATCGGCTGGCCTACGCGATTAATTGTTATAACGCAACGATCCTGCGCAGCATTCTTGCGTTGGCCGGCAAGGACGGCGTGCCCTCGATGTTGCCGGCCGGCCTCGAAGGGAGGCACTGCTTTCGTATCGATGGCCGACTGGAGACGCCTCAATCTCTGTATCGGCGTGCCATTGCGTTGGCCGGCGAGGACTGGCGCGTGGCGATGGTGCTTTGCAACGGTCACTTGGCAGGGCCGCCGCTGCATCGACGCGTTTTTTTGCCTGACTTGCTTGATGGACAGTTGACGCAGGCTGCGGTCGCGGCGTTGGCCAATCCGCAGGTGGTCTTTGTGACTCACGGCCTCGATAAGCAACTCCAATTGTGTCGGCCGCTGTTCGACGCACGCGAGGCGCTGGTTCGTGATTACCGACGTAAGACAGGGTCGATGGATGCAACGATCCTCGCCGCGTTATTGGATGTGTCGGATCGTCTCCGTCGCGAGGAATTGAACGCCGCGGTGGGGTACGAAGTGGCCCTGCTTCCCGAGAACCGAATGGTGAACTCGGTTGAGCCACCGATTCTGCCGGAGCAGCAGAGCGCCTTGTCCAGACTCGGTTCGTTCACGATCATCAGGCCTTCCAAAGAATAAAAAGAGTTTCGCAACCATTGATTGTGCATTCGTACGCGAATGCGGCCGGCCAGGTCGGGCGTTTAGATTGCGAATGGTCTACATCATTGTGGTGCGACTCGTTTCCGTCCCCGGTGCGGCACAAAACAGCTTGAGCAATGTGACTGTGAATCCGTCGCCAACCGTTTCTCCGACAGCGTCGCCCCCGATATAATCCCGCTCGATATGACCTCGCCCCATGTTGCAGTTGAAGTGCCGACGAATGAGAACGACCGGGAGCGGCCGTCCGCGTCGCCGCAGCCGGAGAAGCCGGTGCCGGGGATGGTGCGGCTGCGCATCTGGATCGTGCGGACGTTTCTCGTTTTTTGGATACGGTGTTTCAGCCTGTCGGGGTTGTATCTCTTTGGGCGGGCGTTCGGCACGGTGGAATACGCCTTGGACGCTCGACGGCGGCGGCGCGTGCGCCGGGAATTGCGGGAGATGTTCAAGGACGAGTATCCGCCGGCATGGCATCGCAAGATGGCGTGGCGATATTTCATGCGGATCCGCTGCGACAAGATGTTTTACACGATCATGGATCGCATCCCGCGAGCGAAGCTGCTCAATCGCATCAAGATGAAGGGGCGAAAGCACATCGAGGGGGCACTGGCCGGGAAGAAAGGGGCCTATGTCGCCCTGTGCCACTTCGGATCGTTTCACGTGGCGGGGCTGCTGGGGGCGCTGCTCGGCTATGACATCGTCGGCGTGCGCGACCCGAAGGAGAGCCACGTGCGGCGGTACATCGGCCGCAAGTATCGGGAGACGTTTCCCGAGGTGGCGCGGATGCGGCTGTTTTATTCGGGGGCGTTTCCACGGGAGATTTACCGGCAGTTCCAGTCGGGCGGGATCGTGGCGAGCCTGCTGGACGTGGGCCGGCGGCGCGATGAACGGTTGAAGACGTGCCCGGTGCGAATCTTCGGCGAGACGCAGGAGTTCCTGACCGGCCCGGTGCAGATGGCGATTCGAGCCGGCGCGCCGATCTTGCAAGCGTTCGTTGTCTCACGGCGAAACTTTTATTACCAGATGGTGGTCACGCCCGTGCTCTATGATCCAACCGGCGGCGAGAATGAAGACGCGATCGTGCCGGACGTGGTGCAGCGGTATGCGGATGGGGTGGAGCAGTTCGCGAGGGAGCATCCGGATCATTTGATGAATATTTAGTGAGCCTTGCACACTTCTTGGGCTGCGGCGATCAACGGGGCGACGGTTGCTTCCGAAAAATCAAACTTCACGCCGGCCGTTGAGAACAACTCCGGCAGCGGACGCCTTCCGCCGAGGCTCAGGGCGCGGCGGTAGGCGGTGACGGCGGCGGCGTGGTCGGTGCGCGAGTTTCGCCAGACGCCGAGGGCGCCGAGTTGGGCGATGCCGTATTCGACGTAGTAGAACGGCACGGTGAAGGGGTGGCCCTTGCGATGCCAGGAGTCGGCGAGCACGTCTTCGTAGCCGGTGTAATCGACCCAGTGGTTGAAGCGCGTGTTGAGACATTGCCATGCGTGGCTGCGCTCTTTGCGCGAGTGGCCCGCGTGGGTGTAGACCCAGTGCTGGATCATGTCGACGCAGGCCATCCACGGGAAGAACTTTACGGTTTCCTGCAAGTGTTCGGTGCGAGCCCGGTTTGCGTCGGCGGGGGAGTAGAACTCATCGAGATACTTCCCCGCGAGCAGTTCCATGGCCATCGACGCGACTTCGCAAAACTCTATCGGAGCATCGCGCAGGGCGACCATGTCTTCATTTCGCGCGGCGAAACCGTGAAACGCGTGGCCGCCTTCGTGGAGCATGGTTTGCACGTCGTCGTGCGTGCCGACTGCGTTCATGA
The DNA here is from genome assembly GCA_038042195.1 of Planctomycetota bacterium. Classification (GTDB taxonomy): domain Bacteria; phylum Planctomycetota; class Phycisphaerae; order UBA1845; family UTPLA1; genus JACRIM01. Next base: position 61,705 of record JBBTET010000013.1, read on the forward strand.
AGATGAAGGGCAGGCGGCGGCCTTCGTACATCATCATGTATCCGCCAGGGGCCTTGCCTTTGCGGCTCTCCAGATCGAGCAGGCCCTCGCGGCGCATGCGGGCGAACTGTTCGCCGAGGTCGGGGGCGACGCGGGTGAAGATTCGCCCGACGCCGTCCATGAGTTGCGCTGCGCCGGTGAAGGGCTTGAGCGGCGGGTGGCCGTCGATGTCGACGTACATGTCCCACGGGCGAAGTGATTCGACACCGAGCTTGGCCTTGCGCTCTTCGCCGAGACGGCGCGCGGCGGGGACGACGACGCGAGCGATGGTGTCGGCGAAGGCCTCGCAGTCGGCGGGGGTGTAGTCGAATCGCTCCATCTCGGCGAAGGCGAGGTCACGGTAATCCTTGAAGCCGGCGTTCCTGGCCATCTGTTGACGAAGCTCGACCATTTTGTCGTAGATTTGATCAATGGCGTCTCGCGCGGCGCGCCACGGCTCGTTGACCTTTTCCCATGTCTCCTGTCGCGCGGCGCGGTCTTGCTCTTCCTGGTAACGGCCCATCTCATCCAGGGTCTGCTCGCGACCGTCGTGCAGGACGGTCATGCAGCCGACGAGCTTTTGATATTGCTGGCGAAGTTTCTCATCCTCGGTTTGCAGCGGGATGTTGGCCTCGCGGAAGAGAGCGACCTGGTTACGGATCGCGCGTAGGAAGACTTCATACCGATCCTTCGGCAGGGCGGAGACGTGGTCGCAGGCCAGCAGTTTGCGGTTCAGCCGATCGCTGCACGACTTGATGACCGGGGACACGTTTTCAATGAAGTCGAGGTACCGCTTCTCGCGGGCGGGGTCGTCGGTCTGGCAGGTGGATTCGACGTAGCGCACGGAGGCCTCCTCGTCGAGCCAGGCATCCACCTCGGACCAGTCGCCGAGCCAGGCCTCCAATGCCGAGATACTGCCCAACGTTCGGGTTTCCAGCGTGTCATACCATTGCTTTGCGACGGATGGGTCGCCGAGGTCGGCGTTCGGGTCGAGGAAGCGGGGCTTGAAGTCGCCGATGTTCAAGGGCACGGGTGATCCTCCGGTGCCCGCATCATAGCAAAGGAGCGGCTGCGTGGAATAATCGTGGCCGTGTCCCCAATACTCGCGTGGGACGATCCGACCGGGATCGTTCTGTCTATGTAGAGGACTTCGTTGGGCTGGTTCGGCCCCGTCACTTTTTGGAGCACAACCATGATTCGTCATTCTCGCTGGTGCGGTCTCTTCGTTGTCAGCCTGCTGTTGAACGCGGCGGGCTGTGTGATCTATCCGGTGCGCGTGGAGGTGGAGGACCACAAGACGGCCTCGTTCGAAGGGGTGCAACGGGTGGCGGTGGATACGCGGAATGGGGCGATTGAGGTGCGCTGCGATCCGCAGGCCAAGCAGGTCGAGGTGCATTCGATTCGCTCGGCACGGGGCTTGACGGAAAAGGATGCGCGTGAGTTTGCCGAGATGATCGAGATCGAGATCGGAAAGGATGCCGCGCGGCCCGACACGCTGCGCATCGGCTCGAAGATGCCGGTCACTGATATTTATCGCAGTCAGGGCACGAGGTTCGACATCGTGATGCCGCCGAACGCGGAATTGATACTTGAAACGCGCAACGGGCGCATCGTCGCCTCGGGCTGTGAGAAGGATGTCCACGCGACGACGAGCAACGGCCGGATCAACGTGCGCGATTGCAATGCGTCGCTCGTCGCGGAGACCTCAAACGGCGAAGTGTCGGCGTGGGACGTGAAGGGTGATGTCGATGTGCGCTCGTCCAATGGCAGCCTCGATCTACAGCGCGTCGGCAAGACCAAAGTCAAAGCCATCACGTCCAATGGGCGCATTCGCATCGTGGATGCCAGTGGCGCGGCCACCTTGCGAACGAGCAACGGATCGGTGGAGCTGCACTGCCGCAGCGTGCCGGCCAATGCCGACATTCAGGTGGTCAGCAGCAATGGCAACGTCGAGGTCGAGATCCCCGGCAACATCAACGCCAATGTCGATATGCAGACCACGAACGGCCGCGTGCATTCGGAGTTGAAGGGTGTGCAGGTGGCCGACCTGGAGACGAGCCGCACGTCCATGCGGGCGAAGCTCAATGAGGGCGGCGGCAAGATCGATATTCGCACCGGCAACGGGTCAGTGACGCTACGAACTGTAACGGACGCAACCACCACGACGGTGAAGCCGGCCCAGGCGCGGTCCTGAGACGGAAGGCCCTTCCGGGTGATTTGCCGTGCGACTACACTGCTGACTTCTATTGAAGCGGGCGAACAACCCGCGAGGAGTTGGCAATTCATGCAAGTTCGATTTGATTGCCCGGCGTGCAAGCAGTCGCATGTGCTCGACATGCCGGAGACCACCATTCACATGACCTGCTCGCGCACCGGCAAACATCTGGAGCTGCGCCTCGGCCTCGGCGGCGAGGTGAAGTCGAAGATCGTCGACGAGGCGACTGATGCGGAAGAAGTCGGCGCGGAAGATTAGCGGTCAACTGAGCTATCACATTCCCGTACAAGTCCCCCGGCAACGATCATGGTGCTGTCGGTGAATCGAGTTGTATGATCACCGTCTCCTCATCCACGCCATCCTCCGCTCGGTCATCCGGCAAATAAACCGTGAGCGTGACCGACGTGTGTCCCTCGCTCGTCGGGATTGTCACCCGGCCGTCCGATCCGAGCACGCCCGTCTCCACCCGGCCATCCGGCTCCAGCGGCTCAACCCACACCTCATACTCCTGCCCTGAAATCGGGTCATACGGATCGTAGGGCGTCCACCATTTGGAATCGTCATCGGTGAAGATGCTGCCTTGTTTCACGTCGATGATAATTGTGCAGCCGGCTGTCGAGTGATAGACCGGCGTGGCTGCGACATTGTCAGAGCTATCTGGTGCCAATGCGACGAGAACCGGTCGTGGCTCGCATTGTTCGAACGGAAAGAACGCGACGAGCCAGTTACAACCCACCGCGCATGGACCAGCGCACGCCAATGAAATCAGCATACGCATGTTAGGAGACATGGGACGCCTCCCTTCCATATCCTTAATTTCGCAGCCGCGTCATATGACAGCACGAACAGCTCAATGCCCCGTCGGCTGGCTGCACGCCGTGAATTGTTCCTCCTCGGTGGAGCCGCTGAGTGCGTTGGTTTCGCTGCAACCGGTCACCAGCGTCTGGATCTGATCGAAGTAGCCGGTGCCGACGAATCGCTGGTGTTTCACCGCCCCGTAGCCGTGCCGTTCTTCTTCCTCAAACTCACGCGTCTGAAGGCGCACATAGGCGGTCATGCCCTCGGTCTTGTAGGCCCGGGCGAGTTCGAACATCGTGAGGTTCAAGGCGTGGAAGCCGGCCAGTGTGATGAACTGGAACTTGTAGCCCATCGCTCCCAGCTCGCGCTGGAATCTGGCAATGGTCACATCGTCAAGGTGCCGTCGCCAGTTGAATGACGGCGAGCAGTTGTAGGCCAGTAGTTTCCCCGGATACTTCTTGTGAATTCCCTCGGCGAAGATCCTGGCCTCTTGAAGGTCGGGATGGGCCGTCTCGCACCAGATCAGATCGGCATAGGGCGCATAGGCGAGACCGCGATTGATCGCCGCCTGCGTGCCGCCGTTGTAGCGGAAGAAGCCTTCGACCGTCTTCTCTCGAATGATGAAGGGGCGATCGCGCTCATCCATGTCGGTGGTGATGAGTTTGGCGCTGTCGGCATCGGTCCGGGCAACGAGGACGGTCGGCACGCCGAGCACGTCGGCCGCGAGCCGCGCGGCGATGAGCTTTTCGATGGCGTGGCCGGTGTGGACGAGCACCTTGCCGCCCATGTGGCCGCACTTCTTGGCGGAGGAGAGTTGATCTTCAAAGTGGACGCCCGATGCGCCGGCCTCGATCATCTCCCTCATGAGTTCATAGGCGTTGAGATTTCCGCCAAAGCCGGCCTCAGCGTCGGCGATGATCGGCGCGAACCAGTAGGTGTCCACGTGTTCATCGCTTGCGTAGTGAATCTGATCGGCGCGCTGCAAGGCGGCGTTCAGTCGGCGAACGACCTGCGGCACGCTGTTTGAGGGATACAGGCTCATGTCCGGGTACGTCGCACCGGCCAGGTTGTTGTCAGCGGCGACCTGCCACCCGGAGAGATAAATGGCCTTCAGCCCGGCGGCGACCATCTGCACGGCCTGATTGCCGGTGAGCGCGCCGAGGGCGTGGACATAGTCCTCGGAATGCAGCAGCTTCCAGAGTCGCTCGGCACCTTTCGTTGCGAAGGTGTGTTCCACCTTGAGCGAACCGCGCAGCTTCAGTACGTCCTCGGCGGAGTAAGGCCGTTTGATGCCCCGCCAGCGGTGCTCGGAGTGCCATTCGCGTTTGATGAATTCCGTTTGTGCCAGATAGTCGTCGAACATGGTCGTGTCCTCCCATCAATCCAGGTGTTCATAAGCCGGTGCGGTGAGAAACTCGACCATCTCAGGCGCGGTCGAGAAACGATCAAACAAATCGCCGGCCAATCGAAAGTGGCCGGTGTCAAAACGCTTTTCCCCGATCGCCTCGCGAATTCGGTTGGCCTCCTCGTGGAGAATCTGCCAGAACAATTCGCGGTTGATACGGCGGCCATCCGCGAGAACGCCGGTCGGGTGCTTGATCCATTGCCAAATCTGCGTTCGACAGATTTCGGCCGTCGCGGCGTCCTCCATCAGGTGATACAGCGGGACGCATCCATTCCCGCCCAGCCAGGCTTCGAGATACTGGAAGCCCACGCGGATATTCGTCCGCAGACCGGTCTCGGTGATCTCGCCTCTCGGCACGGCCACCAGGTCGGCGGCGGTGATGTGGACATCGTCGCGCCGGCGCGAAATCTGATTGGGCTGCGGCATTTTGCGATTGAAGACATCGAGTGCAACCGGGACGAGGCCGGGGTGGGCGACCCACGTTCCGTCGTGTCCGTCGCCCACCTCGCGCTCCTTGTCCGCTCGGACGTTGGCGATGGCCGAGTCGTTCAGGACGGGATCCTCCTTGTTGGGGATCCATGCGGCCATGCCACCCATGGCATGCGCGCCGCGCTGGTGACAAGTCTTGATGACTTGCAGGCAATAGGACCGCATGAAAGGCGCGGTCATGGTTACCTGGGCGCGGTCGGGCAGCACAAACTCCGGGCGGTTCCGAAAGGTCTTGATGAAGCTGAAGATGTAATCCCATCGGCCGCAGTTCAGGCCGGCGGAGTGGTCGCGCAGCTCGCGGAGGATCTCCTCGGTCTCGAAAGCGGCCAGCACATGCTCGATCAGCACGGTAGCCTTGATCGTCCCGCGCGGGATGCCGAGGGCGTGTTGCACATGCACGAAAACGTTGTTCCACAGACGAGCCTCGAGGTGGCTTTGCAACTTCGGCAGATAAAAGTACGGGGCTGAATGGCGGTCCATCAGCGCCTTCGCGTTGTGGAAGACGTAGAGACCAAAATCAAACAACGACCCGCTCATCGGCTGGTCATCCACGACGAAATGCTTCTCAATGAGATGCCAGCCTCTGGGTCGCACAAAGAGCACCGCCGGATGATCGATGAGCTGGTAGGGCTTGCCCTCGGGGCTGGTGTAGGTGATCGTTCGCCGGACGGCGTCGCGCAGATTGATCTGGCCCTGAATGCAATTGGCCCAGGTCGGAGCATTGGAGTCCTCGAAGTCCGCCATGAAGACCTTCGCCCCGCTGTTCATGGCGTTGATGATCATTTTTCGCTCGACCGGCCCGGTAATTTCCACACGTCGATCCTGCAACTCATCGGGGATCGGCGCGATCGTCCACTCCCCCTCGCGCACCGATCGTGTTTCCGGCAGAAAGTCAGGCATGGCACCCGCATCGATGATGGATTGCCGCTCGATGCGCCGTTCTAGCAACTCTCGTCGCGTCGGGTCGAAGGCGCGGTGCAATTGCGCTAGAAATGCGATGGCCTCGGGCGTGAGAATCTCGTCGTAGCCGGGTAGGAGCGGTCCGCGAAGATCGACGCCGTCGAGTTGTGTGGCGGTCCTGGTTGTCATCGAACCCTCCCCGGCAGTGCGCAACGCCGACCGGTCCGCGCCAAGCACCATGAGCCGCGTACTGTGCATCGGCTTCACACGATAAAGCATAGCCCGGGCACGATCATTTGAATGCGCAATTCTTTTAATGTACACTATATGAGAAACTTATGATTGAGGTGCGTGATGGGTCAGGCGGATACCGCGTATTACAAACAAAGTACGTTGCAACAACTGCGCGGCTTCTACCACGCCGCGCGCACCGGAGGGTTCTCCAAGGCCGCGCGGCGACTGGCCCTCTCACAGCCTGCCGTGTCGTTGCAGATTCAGGCGCTGGAGCGTGAGCTGGGCGTCACGCTCTTTGAACGGCGCGGGCCGAAGATCGCGCTCACGCCGGAGGGTCGCACGCTCTTTGATTTGGCGGCACCCCTGGTGGAAGGGTTGGACGCCTTGCCGGCGAACTTCGCGTCGCGCCGCGGGGCGGTCGAGATGGGCCGACTCGATATTGCCGCCGGAGAATCGACGATCCTCTATATCCTGCCGCCGTACATCAAGCGATTCTGCCACGCGTTTCCCGGCGTTGAGCTGCACCTTCACAACGTCGCCGGCTCCGAGGGGTTGGCTCGGCTGCGCGCGTTGGAGGTCGATCTGGCGGTGGGGTCGATGCGTGATGAGCAGTCGGACATTCTTTACATGCCCATTTTTCATTACGATCCTGTGTTGATCACGCCGCGCGGGCATCCTCTTGCTCGGAAGCGCGGCGTCACCTTGAGGGATATCAGCGGCTACCCGCTCATCATGCCGCCGCGGCACTCGACGACGCGCCCGATCATCGCAATGGCCTTTGCCGAGCAGGAGCTAAGCTACGACGTGCGCATGGAGGCCGGCGGCTGGGAGATTATTAAGAAGTACGTGGAACTGGGGCTGGGAGTCTCAATTGTCACGTCTGTATGTCTGTCCGGGCGCGAGCGATTGGAAGTGATTTCGATGTCGAGGTATTTGCCAAAGCGCGACTATGGCATCGTGCTGCGCCGCGGCCGACGCCTCTCCGCCGCGGCACGGGCCTTTGTTCACTTGTTGCAGCCCGCGTTTGATCCGGACAGTGCTGTCGCACCCGCCATCACGTCAGCACGAACGAGTCGCCGAAAAGGGCGTTGATCGAAGTGACACCGATTCTCGTTTCACCAAAGGTCGGGGGTCGTGAATTGCAACACGCCTTCCGCTCTCTGTTTTTCCACACACCTACTCATCCTTGAGCCGTCGCGCCATCAATTCGCTCAGCGTGGCGATGACCTCTTTGCCCTCGAACAGCACCGAATGCACGGCTTCGGTAATCGGCATTTCCACGTCGAAGCGTCGCGCCAGTTGGACCACGCTTCGCGTTGTTGGGATGCCCTCAATGACGGATGGCGTCGACGCAATCACGGCCTCGGCCTTCATGCCGCGACCGATCTGTTCGCCGGCGCTGCGGTTGCGACCCAGCGGCGAGACGCAGGTCGTGACCAAATCGCCCAGCCCCGCGAGGCCTGCGAAGGTTTCCTTTCGTGCGCCCATCGTCGTGCCGAGTCGTGTGATTTCCACCAAGCCGCGCGAGAGCAATGCGGCTTTCGCATTGTCGCCCGCTTTGAGGCCGTCGAGGATTCCCGCCGCGAGTGCGATGACGTTCTTCATCGCACCGGCCAACTCCACACCGAGCAGGTCATCATTGGTATACACGCGGAACCACTGTGAACTGAACGCTTCCTGCACGATCTTGGCCAGCTCCGGCGGATCACTGGCAACGACGACGGTCGCGGGGAGGCAGCGCGCCAACTCGGCCGCGATGCTGGGGCCGGAGAGCGATGCGACGGCCACATTGCCGAGGACGTCGCGGAGGATTTGGGTGGGGCGTTGCAGCGTGTCGTTCTCGATGCCCTTGGCCACACTGACCACGGGGATGTCGCGCGGCATTGCATTCGCGATGCCCTCCCAGACGCCGCGCATGTATTGGCAGGGTACGGCTGAGACGGTGAGTTCCGCGCCGCGAAAGGCGGCCTCGGCGTCGGAGGTGAAAGAGACACGGTCGGAGATGTGCAGGCCGGGGAGATAGGTGCGATTCTCTCGCGTGGATTTGAGGGCTTCGATGGTCTCGCGGCGCGGCCCCCACATGCGCACGTGAATCCCCCGATCCGCCAGCATCACGGCGCAGACGGTGGCCATCTGTCCGGTGCCGATGACGGTGACTTGCTCGACCATGCGGGCATTGTGCGGGCTTGGAGCGAGTTGCTCAATGAGGCGTGCGAGTCAGCCAGCGCAGCAGCGATCGGGCGTCCACGCCGCGCAGTGATTCAAACACCATCGTCGCCATGCACAGGGCCGTCGCGTCCCCGAGGCCGAGGCACTTCATCCCGAATTGGCGGGCCGCAGCCGCGCCGGTGGTCGAGTCCTCCACGACGACACAGCGCGACGGTTCGACGCGAAGCACGGCCGACGCTGAGAGAAAGCGATGCCCCGTTGTCGACACGTCGTCCGTGCCGTCCACGACGGCGGCGAAGCGATCAAGCAGACCGAGCCGATCCAGAACCGGTCGAGCATTGCAACTTGCGGAGACGGCGGCAACGCGTATGCCGAACCCCGGTAGTTCTTCCAGCAATTCAGACGAGCCGGGGAGCACATCCGTCGGTGTCAGTTGTTCCACCTGCCTCAGATAGTCGCAGTTCTTCTGTTCCATCAATTCGTTGAAGCGATGCTGCGTCACGCGGCGCTGGCCCAGCACGCGCCGCAACGAGTCGGAGCGTGACAGGCCGCGCAGGGAGCGAGCGGTGTCGGTGTCGAGGGACAGGCCTTCACGAATGGCCAACCGTCGCCACGCGGCCTCGTGGAGGCGGGCCGTGTCGGCGAGGACGCCGTCGACGTCGAAGAGGAAGGCACCAATGGAGTTTGTCGCAGGCGCAGGCGTGGGTCGAATGCGCGGGGTACTTTCGAGAATCTGAGGCATCCCCATTTATCGACGAGGCGGCCTCATTCAATGTAGCCACGCCGCGCAGAGGGCGATGTATCATGACGCGACGACCGCCCGGAGCCGGCCCGATGAATGGTTTGACTGCGACAACGAGAGACCGCCGACTCCGATGGGCAGTCGGCCTGATCGCCGCGATGGTCTATCTGGCAACGCCGGAGTTGATGCGAGTCAGCCATCCCGACAGCGACCACTTTCCCAAATTGGCTCGGGCGTTTCTTGCGGGGCGCATCAGCATTCCGCTCAGTAACGATCCAGGGTTTCGCACGAACGAATTGATCCCGTCGGCGAATGGAGACGCGTACTACTGCGCCTATCCGCCGCTACCGGCCGTGTTGTTGATGCCGTTCGTGGCCCTGTTCGGCACGGCCGCAAGTTGCCTGTGGATCACGCGATTGATGAGCGCGATCAACGTCATGCTCTTCGACGCGGTCGCCTGTCGGTGGTCCGGCACACAGAAGCAGCCCCCGCTTTCACTTGGAGCCAGATTGGCGTTCGACGCCCTCTTTGCCTTCGGCACGACGACCTGGCACGTCGCTCGCGTCGGTGGCGACTGGCAACTGGCGCATGCAGTGACGCTCGCAGGCGGGTTGTTGGCGGCGTATGAATTGCTTGGGGCCGCGCGGCCGATTCGGCTCGGTGCGTGCATAGCCATCGTGTTGCTGACGCGCCCCACGGCGGCACTGGGATGTTGCTTTTGTCTTCTACCGTTCATCCGGCGTCGGAATGTTCACTCGTTGCTCAAGCTCATGTTCATTCCGGGCATCGCGTGTGCGATGCTCGGTCTCTATAACGCCGCGCGATTTGGTAGTCCGTTCGACTTTGGCTATGGTCGAATGATCCTCGTCGGCGAGGGCCGTGAGTTAATGTTGCGGTATGGGCAATTCCATCCGCATTTCATCTTGCGGAACCTGTTCTGGTTTTTCGCCGCGCCGCCGTGGCTGATGGAGACGGGTGCGATTCCAATTGGCTACGATCCGCGCGGAATGAGCGTCTTCATCGCGACACCGGCATTGCTCTACGGCGTGGTTGCACTGATTCGAAAATGGAAAGAGCCGCTGGTGCGGGACTCGGCCATCAGCGTTGCATTGGCGTCGGTACCGCTACTTCTTTATTTCAACACCGGTTACTGGCAGTTCGGCCACCGCTTCTCGATGGATTATCTCGCCGCGGCGATGGTGCTGGTCATGATCGGTATGGGGCCAAAACCTTCTCGACTCGCGGTTGCGCTCGTCTGGCTATCGGTCCTTATCCACTTGGCAGGCTTGTGGCTTCCACCGACGCGGATTCCCGTTCCCGAATGGATTACTGGAACCGTGGCTTGAGGATGAAGGAATCGGCCCGTATCTCCGATGTTCGTAAATGGAACACAGCCGCCCTCGGCGGTGTTTCGCGAAGCAATTCTTACCAGTAGGTGCTTTCCGGGGGGAACTCAGGTGGCGTCAGACGATCCGCACAATCCCATCGAGAATCTGCTGAACGTACTGGACGAAGCCGCCTTGCAGTGGCAGGTCGGTCTGGCGGCGGAAACGTCGTGGCAGTGTCGGCGCGACAAATGGCGACGGCCCTTTCGCGTGCCGTGTGAAGTCTGGGCCATGACCGGCACCAACGGCATGTTGAAGCATCAGGGTGCCCACACTCGCAATATCTCCGAACGCGGCGTGGCCCTGCTGGCCGCGGACCCCGTGCTGAAGGGGATGCCGGTGGAGATTCGCATCAGTGTTGCGAGTCGTCCGCGAATACACCTCGCCGGCTTGGTCGCGTACTGCCGGTCGACGGTACACGATATGCAGGAGATCGGCGTGTCGTTGAAGGTGCAGCAAGGCTCGCCAGTCTTTCACAACAACCCGATGGGCGCGATTGCCACCCTATCCTGGCTACGCGATGCGATGCGCAATATGCCCGCGCAATCGCGGGTCAAGCATTCATCTCATTCATGAGGGTTGGCACGTTTACATGCCGCCGCGGCGTTGCGCGCGGGACATGTCTTTTTTGTCCTGCTTGGCGCGTTCGTCCTGTCGTTTGTCGCCATGGGTTTTGCCTCGAGCGAGTGCCAGCTCCACCTTGGCGCGACCGTTCTTAAAGTAGACCGCCAACGGCACGATGGTCTGCCCTTTGATCTGCACTTTCGCCAAAAGCTTTTTGATCTCGCGCCGGTGAAGGAGCAGTTGTTTGGGACGTTTGGGGTCGTGGTTGTTGTGGCTGCCCATTTTGTAAGGCTGGATTTGGAAGTTCATGAGGAAGGCCTCGTTGCCGGTGATCCGGGCAAAGGCCTCATTTAGGCTGGCATCCCCTGCCCGCAGACTTTTCACTTCGGTTCCCTTCAGGGCCATCCCGGCTTCGACGGTTTCAAGGATTTCAAAGCTGAAACGGGCTTTTTTGTTCAGCAGGCGGGGGGCATGCTGATCGGACCCTTTTTTCGTATCTTTGGCCATGGCAACATCTTATGAAAATTTCCCCCCTCAAACAACCGATATATTTCATGCAGCGCACTCGCCGAAACAAGGTATAATTAGGTGACAGCCATGGACCAGCCAACCGCCGGCGACGGGCGACTGACGCAACTGGAAGAGCGGCGTCTGATCGAGCGTGCCCAAAAGGGATGCGCCACGAGTGCGCACTCGCTGATCGCGGCCCATCAGGATCGTCTGCACGCATTTGTCTGGCGGCTGGTGCGCAGTCGGGATGACGCCGAGGAGATTTGTCAGGACGCCTTCCTCCGCGCGTTTAGTGCACTCGATTCCTTCAACTTCACCTACCGATTCAGCACGTGGCTCTTCACGATTGGTTACCGGCTCAGCCTCAACTGCATGCGCCGTCGCAAGAGCTACTCCGGCGACGTGGATTTCAGCGCATTTTCGGCCGATGGTGCCCGCGACTCTGTCGCGGACGGCGTGGCCAATACCGACGAGGCCGTGCGACTGCAAAAAACTATTTGGGAAAACGTCGATCAACTGACACCGCAACAGCGGGCGACGGTATTACTCTTCTATAAGGAGTCGCTCAGTTGCCAGGAGATCGGCGACGTCCTCGGGATGCCGGCGGCCACGGTGAAGAGCCACCTGCATCGTGCCCGAGCGCGGCTCAAGGACTTGCTCGAAGGCAATCTCGGCGAGGACTGGACGAATGTCCGGTTCGGTGCCGCCGGCGGAAACGCCTGATACGGAGCACAGCCGCCCTCGGCTGTGGAAGACGGAGTTAGACACATGCCCCTCACCTGCCGACACATCCGACAGCTTCACGACAACTTCGTGGACAGCGAGCTGTCACCGAGCCTCACGGCCGAGGTCCATGCCCATTTGCTGCAATGCCCCGAGTGTCGGCGACAGGTTCAGATGCTCCGCACCGTCGGCGACATGATCGCCCGCGATGACACGGCTCCGTCGCTCTCATCGGATTTCGCGTCGAAGGTCGTTGCACAGCTTCCGCAGGTTCGCGGCGATGTTGATAGCTTTGATCGACGCTGGGGCCGACGGCTCACGTTCAACCGCGTGCTCTTCCCGGCGTTGGCGGCGTCGCTGTTCATTGCCATTGTCATCTGGCCACGACAGGAGTCGGGCAACGGCACAAAGGTGGCCGGTGCGTCGGCGATGAAGTCGGTCGTCGATCCGACGATGGAGGCCGTGGCAGGCACGAAGAAGGCCGCCGAGAGCCTGAACACGCTGCTGACGATCTCGGTGGATCAGGCCCGCAGCGACGTTCGCGAAGGCATGGACAAGGTGGAGCAACTCCGCCGCACGTCGTCCGAGCCGCTGTCGTTCACCTCGATCCTGCTCCAACCATTCAACGAGCTGCCCCAACCGGTCGAGCAGCCGGACGCGAAGGATGGGAAGGTTCGGTTCTAGCTCGCAGCGATGATTGCCGCGCGCCGCGAGATTCCCGTTTTCTTAATCATTCGCTCCACATACCATGTCGCTATGAATGCTCTTCGACGCATTTGCTGTCGCTGTTCGTTGACCACATTTCTTTTCGTCCTAATGACGGCAGCGCCCTGTCTTGCGCAGACAACTGAGTCAGGGTCCATCGCCGACTGGCTCAAGATCGTGCCGGGGGAGGCACACTTTTATGCGGAGATGCGCGACTTGGCCGGCGTGCGGTCGTTGTTTCGCAATCTGGGCATCTGGGAGACAGTGCGGGAGTTGAGTGAGGCGCAGCCGAAGGGGGCGACGACGCAGCCGTGGCATCGCAAGGCGGAAGAGTTACTGGGCATGGATGCCGATGCGGCGATTGATCAGATTCTGGGTCGGCGATCGGCGCTGATTGCCACGGAGCCGCAGGATTGGCAGAGCGGTGTGTTGCTCGCGGAGCTTGCATCGGCGGATGAGCTTGGCCCGTTGCTGAAGCGATGGAAGGCCAAGCCGATGTCCGACGAGGGCGTCGTGAAGCGTTACACACTGGCGGGGGGGTTGTTGCTGGCGGTGCTGGAGCGCACGATCGCGCTGGGGCCGGCGGATGATCCTGATGGGCTGTGGGGGCGCACGGTGTTGCTACTGTCGGGGCGGCGCGGGCCGATGCTCGCGGGGCGTTCCGAGTTTGCCGCGCTACGGACGCGACTTTCCACGAATTACCCAGTGTTGCTTTATGTCACCTGGCCCGAGGGGAATCCGACGGCGGTGGCCGGCTGCTCGCGGCTCTTGGTCGGCGCGTCGGTAACGGGTTCGCAGATCGCTTGTGAGTTGCAAGGGCAACGGGCGACACCGGTGAAAGACGAGTCGGCGTGCGACGTGAGCTTGTTGGGGGCCTTGCCGGCATCGACGGTGGCGGTGCTGTCGGACACGTTCGACTTTGCCGGGCTGGGCAAGGAGGCCGGCGCGGGGCGGTTTAATGATGGGGTGTCGTTGCTGACGTTTGCGATAGGCGCATTCTCCGCGCCGGACGGTGCGCCGAGTGATCTCATTGGTCGCATGGGGCCGGGGTTCAGCGTCATTGTCGGGCCGGGCAGGAAGGCAATGGCAGGGGAACCGGAGGTGCCGGCGCTAGCGGTGGTGTGTCCGGTGAAGGATGGCGAGGAGCACGTTCGCCAGCTCGACATTGTGGTTGGGTTTCTTGCGCAGTTGCTTGTTGCGACGACGGTGAAGCCGGGGGAGGAGATGCAGGAAATCTCCGTCGTCACCAAACCGGTGGGCGACGTGCCGGTGCATCGAATCGACGTGGGGCCTGCCTTGGCGAAGCGGAGCGGATTGGAGGCGCTGAGTCGCGTGGAGCTTTGCTGGTGTTTGGTGGATGGGCGACTGCTTCTGGGGACGTCGGTCGCACAACTCGATGAGATCGTGCAGGCGTCGCACGGGAAAGCGGCTCGCATTGATGGATTGTCGGCGGTGCGCGGGGCACTCCCGAGCGTGAAGGAATCCGACGAGCCGACGACGGGGCAATGGATATATCTTCGCGGCAGCGCGGCGGCGCGGATGCTGAACTCGTGGCTCTCGCACCTATCCACGGATCATCCCGAGATGCTTCAAGAATCCTGGTGGCGGCAGTGGGCGCAGCAGCGCGTCGAGCGTTACACGCGCCTGGGTGTCGCGCTGGAGCCGGACCCGAACAGTCCGGTACGGGCCGTGGTGCGCGAGGTGGAGGCTGATTCGCCGGCGCGAAGTTTCCTGCAACCGGGCGACGTCATTCTTGCGGCGGGTGGCCGAGCACTGGCAACGACGCGACCGGCGCACGAGGTGGCGCAGCGGTATCGGGATCGCGGAGGGTCGAGGCGGTTCGAGCTGCGCGTGCTGCGGGCGGGTGAGACGCGCGACGTACAGATTCCGGTGCAGCCAACCAACGCTCTCGATCTCGAAGGGTTTGACCCGATCGACGCGCTTCGGCGGATCGTCACGCTCACGCGGCGCGTCGACACGCTCACAGTTCAGCGATTCACCGGCCAGCCGGACCGCCTGACCGCGCGGCTCACGATTCGGTGGAGCGACACCAAGTAGTTCACTTCTTACGCTTCCGGCTTGCGATCCACCAAATGCTTTTTGAAGTGATTCACGATTCGCTCGTTGAGGCGGATGTTCACCTCCGGCTCGGGGACCATGTGGGTGAAGCCTGGGAGGATGAGCACGTCACAGGGCTTGCCGGCGCGGAACAGAGACTCGGCCATCTTCATGGTGTGCGTGAAGTAGACGTTGTCGTCGGTAGTGCCGTGGATCAGGAGCAGCGGGCGGCGCAGCTGGGATGCGTAGCTGAGGGCGTTGCAGTTCTGGTAGCCGTCGGCGTTGGCGCTGGGCAGGCCCATGTAGCGCTCGGTGTAATGTGTGTCGTAGTCGGCCCAATCAATGACCGGCGCGCCGGCGACGGCGCAGTGGAACACGTCGGGGCGCTTGAGCACGGCCATCGCGGAGAAGTAGCCGCCGAAGGACCAGCCGTAGATGCCGACGCGGGCGAGGTCCATTTCCTTGAACATTGCACCGAGCGCCAACACGCCGGCGGCCTGATCTTCAAGAGCGGGGTCGATGAGGTTCCAAGAAATTGCACGCTCCCATTCGCGGCCGCGATGCATGGTGCCGCGCCCATCGATGGAGACTACGATGAACCCCTGATCGGCCATCCATTGCTGTCGCAGATAGCCGCGCGCCGATGAATGCACGACATTGGAATGCGGTCCGCCATAGACAGAGGCGAGCACGGGGTATTTGCGACCGGCAACGAAGTCGCGCGGGCGCACGATGGAGGCGTGCATGGTTCTTGCGCCGGTGGAGACCGTGGTCATTTGCACTTTGGGGATGAACGGCGGGTCTTCGGCGACGGAGGGCATTTCGTGGCGCACGGTGGCGTCGCGGCCGCGAACGACCTGGCGGCTGGTGCCGTCGAGGAGCGAGGCGAATTCGATCCAGGTGTTGCCGTCGCGGGAGAACTTGCCGCCGTGGGAGCCGCGGCCGTCTGTGAGGGCGACGATTTCGCCACGGTCGATGGAGACGCGATAGAGGTGTGATTGCGTGGGATCGTCGCTGGCGGAGAGGATGATTTCACGGCGGGGGCGGTCTACGGCGACGACGCCGGCGAGTTTCCTCGGGCCTTGCGAGATCGGTTTGACGAGCGAGCCGTCGGCGCGGCGCAGCTCCAGTTGCCACTCGCCGGTGCGTTCGCTGGTCCAGAGGAACTCTTTTCCATCGGCGAGCCAGCGGGGCATGTCGGAGTCGAGATTGATCCAGGCGGCGTCGGTTTCTTTGAGCAGTTGCGTGAGCTTGCCGGTGGTGGGGTCGACGAGATAGAGAACGGCCTCGCGCTGGTCGCGCGTCTGAACATAGACGGTGAGCGGGGCGTCCTTGCCCCAATGCACGGCGGCCATGTAGGGATACTTCTCTCGATCCCAATCAATCCAGGTCGGCGAGCCGCCGGTGACGGAGACGACGCCGAGGCGGACCTTCGAATTGGTCTTGCCGGCACGCGGGTAGCGCCAGCCCTGCGGAGCGCTTTCGGGGTGACGGGCGTCGGCGATGTAGAGTTTTTCGACGTCTTTTTGGTCGCTCTCTTCAAAGGCCAGCCACTGCGAATCGCCGCTCCACCAGTAGCCGGTGTGGCGGTCCATTTCTTCGGCGGCCACGAACTCGGCTTCGCCGTGGGTGAGGTCGTCAGAGCCGCCCGTGGTGACGGCGGTCTCTTTGTTGCTTGCGAGGTCGAAGACGTAGAGGTCGTGATTGCGAACGCAGGCGATCTTGGTTCCGTCGGGGGAAAAGCGCGGGTCCATGGCCGGGCCGGCGTCGCTCTTGGGGATCGGCGTGACTTTGCCGTCGCTGCGGCGGACGACGTAGAGCTGGCCGCTGAGAGAGACGAGTAGTTGCGCGCCATCCTCGGAGAGTTGGTAGGAGGTGAAGCCTTTGGTGCTGACGCGCATGCGTTCGCGTCTGGCTTTTTCCTCGGCGGTGAGATTCTCTTGCGCGCCCTGGAGAATATCCTCGGCGCGGAGGAGGCCGCGGACTTCGCCGGTGGTGGTGTTCATCTCGTAAAGATTACGAACCACGTCGCGCGGTCCGCTGCGGAGAAAGATGGCCACGCTGCCGTCGGGGGTCAGATCCACACCGCTGGGTTGGCCGCAAGAGTAGCCGCGGGTTTCGGTGTAGTCCTTGAGGAAGGTGGTGTCGAGGGTATGGACGACGGGCGGCTGAGGGGAGCCGCATGCTCCAAGTAGGGGACAGAGTAGCAGACCCAGGACGCGGGAGACTTTTCGATGGAGCATGAATCACCTCGGAAGTAGGAACGGGACGGGGGGTACTATAGTCCGCGTTGGGTAGATTCCGAAGTTGGGTGGCGGTCGGTGCGAGAGAGTGGATTCCGTAGAGGTAGGTGCGAGACAGGGAATCCCGCACCAGCGGAGTTCGATCCATTTACTTCACGGCGTTCGTCGCGTGGAGTGTGTTGGCAGTTTCAATCAGCCGCCGAGGGGGGTGTACTTCACCAGGTCGGCGAGGAGGTCGAGGCCGGGGCCGATCGATGGGGTGCCGGTCAGGGCGCCGGTGAGCGAGAGGCCGGTGCCGAGGAGATCGGCGGCGGTGACGCAGCTCATGCCGCCGAAGAGGACTCCGGCGGTGAGGACCAGGGTGACACGTTTGAGCAAAGAGAGTTTTCGGCGAGTCATCATGTCAGACTCCGTTCTGCGGCACATTGCGACTGTTCCACTCGCGCCGCGTATTCCTTTGGACCCTTTGACCACGAGGGTATATCAGAAGGGCATCCAAAAGCGGTGTCAATACAGAATCTTAACTCTTTCTTTGGAAAGGCTTTACATCTGTTTTTGAGCGCGGAATGGTTGGTCAGATTTGGCCGCGATCTATCGAGCCTCTTACCCTGCATCGGCAAGTTTGGCCTGAATTGGCCAGCCAATTGGCACGGGAGGGGTGACCGGGGCACCTTAGAACTGGACTTCGAGGATGGAGAAGTCGTCAGCGAGGGTGTCTTGGCCGCCGACTTTGTGGATGTAGCTGAAGACCTCTTCGAGGTCGCATCGGTTCATTCGGACGGATACTTCGAGGTGCTGGATTAGTTCGTGGTGGCTCATCATGTGGTCGTCGGGCTTGCGGATTTCGTAGGCACCGTCGCTGAAAATGAAGAGGCGGGCGTAGGAGTCGAGGTGGACCGTTTG
Source organism: Planctomycetota bacterium (assembly GCA_038042195.1). Taxonomy (GTDB): domain Bacteria; phylum Planctomycetota; class Phycisphaerae; order UBA1845; family UTPLA1; genus JACRIM01. The sequence continues at coordinate 79,766 of JBBTET010000013.1, forward strand.
ACTCTCGATCTCGCCAAGTGGTTCCAGTCCGATGAACAGGTTATCGGTCGAGAGTAGCTGAGACGATGCGCCGGCCAGGGCGGGGCCGGTCATGAGGAGGGCCGGGGGGTGGCCGCCGCTGGCGTAGGCGAGGGAGCGCGATCGTCGGTCGAAGACGCCGTACCAGATGGTGAAGAACCGGTTGTCGTTGCGGTCCATGGGGAAGGCGTCGTTGAGGGCGGCGAGGACTTTGGAGGGGTTTCGGAAGTCGGTGTGGGCGAGGGCCTCTGAGCGGAGGACGTTCATGGCGGAGACGGAGAGCAGGGCCGAGCCGACGCCGTGGCCGCAGACATCGATGAGGTAGATGGCAAAGTGGTCGTCGTCGATCCAGTGATAGCCGAAAGCATCGCCGCCGAGTTGGGAGCATGGGCGGAAGCACCATCGGGTTCGGATGTCGCCAACGAGCGGTTCGGGGATGAGGGAACGGACGTAGCTGGCGGCCTCGGTGAGTTCGCGGGTGAGTTGGGTCTGACTTTCGACAAGTTTGCCGAGTGCATCGGCGCGGGCCTTCTCGGCTTGGGCGGCTTCATCTTTGGCGTCGAGGAGTTGTTCCTGAAGTTGGATCATGTCGGCGAGGTTCAGCTCGCGCTCCACGAGGCCGGCGAGTTCGCGGAGGATTTGGAGATGGGTCGAGGTGAGTTCGCGGGGCTTGCGGTCGGCGACGCAGAGGGTTCCCACCTTCATGCCGCCGGGGCCGAGGAGGGGGTGGCCGACGTAAAAGCGGATGAAGGGTTCGCCAACGACGAGCGGGCTATCTGCGAAGCGCGGGTCGTTGAGGGTGTCGGGGATGATGAGTGGGCCGTCGTTGAGGATGGCGTGGCCGCAGAAGGAGACATCGCGGCGCGTTTCGCAGGAGGAGAGGCCCTGGCCGGATTTGAACCACTGGCGATCGGTGTCGATCATGGAGACGTAGGCGAGGGGCGCGCCGATGACGCGGGCGGCGAGCCGGGTGATGCGGTCGAAGCGTTCTTCGGGGGGCGTGTCGAGGATTTTCAGGGCGCGCAGGGAGGCGATGCGCTGTGCTTCGTTGGAGGGGAGGGGGGCGAGGATCATGGGTTAAGGGTCTCTTCCTGAACGGGATTATTTTAGCCGAAGGGGAGAGGTTGGGCACGAGGGAGAGAGGCGATTTGCGAAGTCCCGTGGCACGAAGTTGTAGGTTGAAAACCTGTGTGTGCCACAAGCTATGCCGCAGACTACCAGACGTAGTCGCCGACGGTAAGGATGCGTTTGTTGAAGCGGTCGGTTTCGAGCTTGTTCCACTTGTCGAGGGTTTGGCGGGCTTCATCGACCCGCTGGTGGCCTGAGGCTTCGCGTTTGGAGAAGTCGTGGAGGGTGGTATTGACGTGATCGTTGCGGCGTTTGATTCGGCGGGTGGAGTAGGGGTCGTTGCAGGCCGGAGCGCAGAGCGCGAGACAGACGGTTGCGATCAGGATGCGGGTTGGGCTTGGGGGCACCATGTACATGTATACTCGGCGACAGGGAAGCGGGTGCATGAAGGCGAACTGGAGCAGACTCAACCTTCGGTCCCGGAGTCGGATTGAGGGGCGGCGGTGGTGTCTTTGGTGCTGATCATTTGGCCGACGAGTTGGGCGGGGGTGGTGAGGTTCTTTCGTTGCAGATAGGCGGAGAGGCCGTCGGCGATTTTCAGGGGGGTGGTGGGGTCGACGTAGAGGGCGGTGCCGACGGAGACGGCAGTGGCACCGGCGAGCATGAACTCGACGGCGTCCTGCCAGGAGCGGATGCCTCCGATGCCGATGATGGGGATTTTCGCATCGCGGGCAACTTCGCGCCAGACTTTGTGGACTAAATGGATAGCCATTGGCTTTATTGCGGGGCCGGAGAGGCCGCCGGACTCGTTGGCGATTTTGGGTCGCCAGGATTCGATGTCGATGGCCATGCCGAGAAAGGTGTTGACGAGGGAAAGGGCATCGGCCCCGGCGTGAACGGCGGCGCTAGCGGTGGCGGAGATGTCGGTGACGTTGGGGGAGAGTTTCACGATGAGGATGCCGCAGGTGACGACCTTGCGCACCTTGGCGACGAGTTCGTGGAGCAACCTGGGATCGGTGCCGAACATGAGGCCATCGGCGACGTTGGGGCAGGAGACGTTTAGCTCGATGCCGGCGAGACCGTCGGCGGCATCGAGTCGTTGGGCGACCTGCACATAGTCGTCGATGGAGTGGCCGGCGACGTTCGCGAAGACGGGGCAGCCCATCGTGCGAATGAAGGGGAGTTTGGAGGCAATAAACTCGTCGATGCCGACGTTGGCGAGGCCGATGGCGTTGATCATGCCGCCGTGAGTTTCGACGATGCGTGCGGGCGGATTGCCGGGGCGCGGGTGGAGGGTGATGCTTTTGGTGGTGAATGCGCCGAGTTTGGCGAGGTCGAGGAAGGGGGCGTATTCCTCGCCGTAGCCGCAAGTGCCTGAGGCGGTGATGACGGGGTTTTTGAGCGTCAGTGGGCCGATGCGGACTGTGAGGTTGGGCGTATTCGCGCTCACGCGTGAGGCTCCGGTGTTTTGTTGCGGCGACTGGCCGCGCATCCTGCGAGTGACTATTATGTTCGCCCAAGGGACTGCCCACGTCCACGAAAGGAATCGCCCTTGTCACAAGCCACGATCGAAGCCCACTATCGGCCGAATTGGAATCTGTCGCAGGCGATGGGTTTCACGGGGTACAACTGCGGATTCACGGAGGAGCGCGGAAGTCGTAGCTTTGCCGAGCATCAGCAGGCGTTGGTGTGGCGATTGCTGGGGGACGTGGCGATCGGGCGGAGCGACACGGTGTTGGACATCGGTTGCGGGATCGGTGGGCCGACGGGGTGGCTGTTTGAGCGGTTTCATCCGATGCAGATTATTGGGTTGGAGTATTGCCGATCGAGCGTGGTGGCGGCGGAGGGTCGATGGGCGGGGGTCAGTGAGCGGCCGTGGTTTTTGCAGGGGGATGCACATGCGCTTCCTGCGGAGTCGGGGACTGTTGATGTTATTTTCAATCTTGAATCGGCGTTGCACTATGTGAACAAGCCGGTGTTCTTGTCGGAGTGTCAGCGTGTGCTTCGCGCGGGGGGGCGGCTGTGCATTGGGGATATTACCGCGCCGAATAAGTTGCTCTTCTCGCCGCTCACGCTGTTGAACAGTTGGCCGAGTCAGTTCAATTCAAATATACGTCTTTGGTCTGCGGATGATTACGTGACGGGGTTCGCGAAGGCGGGGTTGCGACTGGTGCGGCATGAAAACGTGGCGCGGCAAGTGGCGGACTCGCTCGGCGACGGGATGGTGGAGATTCGTCATCGCGGGTGGGCGGCGAATAAAGGTTTCCGGGCGCGGATCATGTACTTGGTGATCCTGGAGAAGCTGTTTCGCGGGGGGCAATTGGGGTACGACTTGTTTGAGTTGGTTCGGGATTAGACGGTCGCGGCGGCGAGACACGAAGCCTCTGTGCTTGATTCCGCGCCGATAATTCCATCGTTTCATTTCACCGGGGCGTGGTCGTCTATTGCATATCTAACCTTGTTCTTGCCGTGGGCCGATTCGGGATGATGGCTCAGGGGTGAACTGCGCAGTGAACAAGCGACCGAAAATACTCGATGTGCTCGTACAGTCCGACCATCCGGCGGCGGACCAGGCAATTGCGTCGGGCCTCCCGATGCTGGCGTCGGATGAGCAGTGTCGTTTCATCGATTTATTGGTGACGCGCAGTCGAGAAGGAGCGCTGGAAATCCTGCCGGAGCTCTTTGATCGCCTGACACCGGAGGCGCAGGCGAGGCTGGTGACGCATACGGCGCATCTGTTCGGGGCGCTTCGGGCGACGACCCGCAGTTCAACACTTCAGACGCGACTAAACAGCCTGAACATTATTCGGCGAAGTCGGAATACACGCCTTGCATACCTTGCGGCGGCATGTGTTCTCGATGGATCACATCAGATTCGGGGTGAGGCGGGCCAGACGCTGTTGGAATTGACGGAGCTTCACTGTCAACACTACTCCGACACCACGGAAATGCTGCGCGATGTGGGCGACGGAGACGCGGCGCTCACGATGCCGATCGTGCAGACGCTGCGTCTGATGAGCGAGGAGCGCCAGCAATTGGTGTCCTCAATCCGGGAGTCGTTGTCGTACTTTGAGAGCCACCATCGACCGGAGGTACTCGAGGCGGCAATGTACCTGGCGCATGAATTGGAGGACAGCCTGGTGGCCGATGGGACGCTGAAGCGAGGCAAGCTGACCCAGGCCATGTTGGAGATTTATTCGACGACGCCCTCGCCGCGCCTGGCGGCCTTTACATACATCGCACTTCGTTACCCGGAGCTTCGTCGACGGATCGTGACGGTCTTGTCCAATCTGCGCGACCCGGTGTTCTTCGCGGAGTTCATTCGACACCAATGGCTGGCGCGCGATCCATCGATCACGATTCATTTGGCGGCGATTCGGTCGTTGGCGTGGTTGGCGGACGGGTTTGAGGCAGCCTTCACCTTGCCGCCGGCGGTGTCGGCGTTGGCACCAGCGTGGATCTCACACCTGGGTTTGCCGAGCGATCAGAAGGTTCGGCTGATGCTGAACTTTCTGCTGATCGACAATCCGGGCGCGAATCGGTCGGCGGCGTGGGAGCTGCTTCAGATTCTCACGCCGGCGAGCAATTCGGCCTTGCAGAGCGCGGTCGATCATGATGATCCGACGGTTCGACGGCTTGCCGATCTTGAGTGTCGTCATCGTCGTCGGCAGGAATTGCGACAAACGCGGCAGATTCGCCGAAATCGGCCCGCGGAATGGTGTGAGTTGCTGGACAAGGCGGGACTGTCGGAGGAGTTCGAGCCGTTTTGGGCTGGATTTGAACGGATTCCTCCGCAGTTGGCGCGGGTGTGCGGAGCGCATGCGGTGAAGTTCGTTCCCGGGTTTCAGACGCAGGTGCAGGTGAAGTTAATCGCGCAGCATCCGGCGGATCGGCTGCGGGCGATGCGGATGCTGATCGACCTTGGCCTGACGGAACGGTATTGCAGGGAGATCTTCAGCGCCGCCAATGACGCCGTGAAGGAAGTTCGGTGCATGGCGATGTCGGCCCTGGGGCATCTCGGCGATGGCACCAGCCGACGCATCCTGGAGCGGGCATTGTCGGATGCAGACGCACCGGTACAGGCGGCGGCGATCGAGGCGCTCGATCGCGTGGGCGTTCAGAAGCGCGTCGAATTGTTCCTGCCCAAGGCCCAGAGCGAAAGTGCGGAGGTTCGGGCAGCCGCGATCTCGGCGTTGCTGCGTCTGCACGTACCGAAGGCCGCCGTGGCGCTGGTGGCGATGATGAGTGATGAGCGGTCAGATCATCGATGCAGCGCGCTGTCCATCGTGGAACAGCTTCAGCTTCATGCGATACTCCCGCGCGTGGAGGACATGGCTGCCAACGACCCCGATGAACGTATTGCGCGGATCGCCCAGCATGTGCATCGGCGTCTTGCGCGAACCAAGGGCGAGGATCGTGGACGCAACGCGGTGGCGTTACACCCGGGTCCACCATCGCCGGCGTCGTCGAGTGGAGGCCACAGGGAATGAACTCCGCACTGGTGAACATGATGACCGGTCTTGCTGCCGTGCTGGGTCAAGCGGATCCGATGGCTCCGTGGGAAGGCGTTCAGAAGGCCTTTCGCAATGCCCTGCCGCGCGCGGAGGGCGAGTTGTCGCCATATCAAATGGGGTTCCGTTTCGTCATCGGGTTGCTGGCGGTGGTCCTGTTTTTTTATTTTGTGGCCCGGTTTGCGCAGCGCGAGCGCGTCGGCGTTCGGCGGCAAGCACCGGGGCGCTTCTTCAGCAGCGTTCTTTCGGAGATTGGGATCGGCTGGCTGGATCGGTTCCTATTACGTCGGATTGCGCGGCACAGCTCCCTCCCGCAGCCTTCGGTGATTTTGTTTAGCACGGACCTCCTTCGGAAATACTCAGAGGCGTGGATTGAGTCGTTGGCGTTCCCGCCGATTCGGGGGCTGGTGCGCAGTCGTATTGACGAGATTGAAGTGCAGGCGTTTGCGGAGTTGCCCGGGGTTCGGTCGGCGCAGGGTTAAATCTCTATCCGCATGCGTCAATCTATGCGTACGCCGTCAACCGCCGATACTCCGCCAGTCGCCGATCCACTTCCGACTTCTCTGCGGCCTTGATCGAATCCAATGAGAAGCTCTCAATCGTGATCGACGCAATGCACGCCCCGCGCGCCATCGCCGACTTGATGCTCTCCACGTCGCTCTTCCCAACCGACGCCAGATACCCCATAAGTCCCCCCGCGAAGCTGTCGCCCGCCCCCGTCGGATCGACCACCTTCGTCGTCGGATACGCCGGCAACACAAACAACTGATCGCCCGTCACCAGCATCGCCCCGTGCTCCCCCTTCTTGATCACCGCGAACTTCGGCCCCAGCTTCAGCACCTCCTTCGCCGCGAGAATCAAATTGTTCGCCCCGGTCAGCATCCGCGCCTCGCCATCGTTCAGCACCACGCCATGCACCTCGGCCAGCGTCTTCACCAACTCGGCGCGATGATCCGATATCCAAAAGTTCATCGTGTCACACACGATCAACTCCGGCTTCGTCAGTTGCCGGATGAACTCGCGCTGCACGGCCGGATGCGTGTTGGCCAGAAACACGAACCGCGAATCCCGAAACGCCTGTGGGATCGTCGGCGCTGCCTCGGCGATGATGTTCAGATCGGTCCGCAGCGTCTCGGCCGAGTTCATGTCCCCGACATACTTCCCCGCCCAGCGAAACGTCTTCGACCCCTTCCGCGTCTCCAGACCCGCCACGTCAATAGGCCGCGTCTTCAGCAGATCGCGAAACCCCACGGGGAAATCCTCGCCCACCGCCCCCACCAACCGCACCGGCGAAAGCAGCGACGCCGCGAATGCAAAATAAACCGCCGACCCACCCAGCACGTCGGGGGCTTTGCCATACGGGGTTTCAACAGTGTCGATGCCGATGGTTCCGGTGACGAGAAGGGACATGGAGTCTCCAATTCGATTGTGTGTTCCACTGGTCTATGCGATGAATCATCACCAGTGTCGGAGAATCGGCGCGACGGGTCAAATCATGGACACTGGTATAGTTTGCTGTGGCACAGCCGTCTCGGCTGTGTTTTCTTTCTCTAACTTTGACAGTGCCCAATCGTAGCACCTACCTCGGATCATGCCGATCACCCGATCGCGGACGCGCACGCACCGGCCGCGCCGACGGGTCCGCACGATCCGTCGCTTCAATACGCTCCATCTTCGGAAACACCCGCTCCCGATCCCAGAGATAATAAATCGGCGGCTCCCCAATCAACTGCCGAAAGCTCCGCGCCAATTCCCCGCCCGGCCGACCGCGGATGCGCTGCGACGCCGCCCCGTGCGCGATGTTGACCCAGTCCTGCACCGTCTTCTCGACCAGCGTGCGAACCCGTGGGCACCGTGAGATGTGCCGCCCGAAATCATCGCCAAAGGGGTCGAGCTTCCACTGCCGGATGCGCTCCAACAACGCCAACCGTCCGCGCGGCAACGGACACCGCCCGATCCGCGACATCCCCGCCTTTTCAAACACCGGGTTCACCGCCCCCATCGCCGCGAGGCATTCCACAAACCGCACCCCCACGCGCGGCAGCGTTTCCCGCACGAACCAATGCCCGATCCCGCATCCGCGTATGTCGGGATGCATGACGAGCCGACGAAGAATCCGCAACTCACGATTGAGCCGCCGCCCATTCCGCACAAATCGGCCGCACGTGGAACGATTGCGCATCGTCAATTCAAGCGGCGCGTGCGCAAAGACCAAAATGCCCAGCGGCTGCGTCGACGGCCGCTCGCGCAACAGAAAAACCTTGTCCACAAACCCCAGCCCATCGCGATGCCGATAGTGCATCGGCGCGAACAGGCGATAATCGCTCACGCTCCCCTGCTCCACGACCAGTCGCCGTTGCAGCGACATCGCCCGATCCTTCGCCTCGATGTCGTGAACCGTCGGCGTCAACCCACAGAGTCGCACGACCCTGTCCGGCTGCAAATCATCAATGATGTCCTCGTGCGCAGCCGCCACGACCAGAATCAGCCTGGCCCGCGTCACCAGTTTGCGCAGGTTGTACGCAATCGCCTTGGCCAACCGACGATGCAGAATCGCCGTGAACTCATCACAGAAGATCGGCACCGGCTCCTTCGATGACACCGCATCCCCCACGGCCCGCGCCAGCGCAGCCCGGAACTTCTCGCCATCGGAGAGATCGCAATACCGCCTGAGCCACAGTCGCGGCTCCCCCAGCCCGCATGCCGTGAGGATCTCCAGCGCGGTGCGCAAATCCTTCCTCGGCGCGACCGCATCCACAATCGCCCGATCATCGGCGAACCGCCCGCGCCCGACCCACCGATCCCGTCCCGCCTGCTCCGCGACAGCCCCGAGGATCGAACTCTTCCCACTCCCCGACGGCCCGGTCAGCAACAAGATCGACCCCGGCCGCAGCTCGACTCGCAAATCCTCCACCACGCAAAACGGCTCCTCCCGCGCCGGCACCCCATAGTCCCAACAAACCTCCCGCCGCCGCGCCGTCATCGGCACAAACGCCGGCTCCCGAATCACCCGAACCCTGGCCCGCAGCAGCGCTTCAATTCCCCTTCGCATGATCTCGCCTCCCGTGAATTACGAACTTAAACCTAACACGCACATTTCGCATGATAGCGATCCACACGGCGAATTGCAATATCTAGCAATAATAAATTACCTAGTGGCTGTAAGTGGTTTTTAGGTAATGAGTTAGTTCGCGGATTTCAGGGATGAGAGCCTGATGATTGAGCCTCGGAGTCCTTTGTCAGTGGCAGTACCTTCAAAACTTCAAAGTAAACTTCAAAAAACCAACTTTGAGTAGCATACGGTCCTACATAGTCGAATAGTCCATCAGGTGCACCAATAAACTCTCCGTTCTGAAAGCCGATCGCGCGCACATGCGATTGTGACCATTGCCAATTATCCGGTTCATGAACCTGAAAGGAGGGTCGCCAACGGATGAGGATTGGCGTCGGCAATAGCCGACCGTCCACCGTATTAACAGACAACAATGTGATGCCCGTGTACGCTTTTAGACGGGTTTCGTCCCCTTCCACAATCGAGGCGTCAATTGTCACTATCTTGCCAAGAGGAACCTCCAAGGGTCCGATGACGGCAACTTCGCGACCGAGGTGTGCAGAGGAAATCGTCCGGGGCGCTGAATTGCAGGCGACAACAAAGATCGTCCCCAATACCAACGTGTTTCGGGCACTCCGCATGACACATACACCTCCTTGTTCGCATCATACACCACATCATCCTTTACCTCAGACGATTGCATCCCCCGCCCCACAAACGACATGCCACAACTCACAACCGCGCTGAAGCGCTGAGCTAGATTAAGAGACGTGTCCGCTCGACCTCGAAGTTCCCACGCTCTTCGACCAGCCATCCCCACTGGAGATGCCCATCGCGATAAAAAGCGGTTTGACGGAAAACCCGATGCCACCCACCGCTTCAGGATGACCAACCATAAACCAAACAAATGTTAACATAGTCAAACGATGCCGCCTGTAACAAATCAAAAGACAAACTGCCGCAATTCCATACGCCCGAACTCACGCCCACAAAAATAATTTACTGCGAGATTTTCCGCACCCGCATTCCCTCGCCAAAAACCGAGGTACCCGTGAAGCGCTGAGCTAGATTAGTAGTCGTGCTGGGAAAGGTCGTAACGCAGATCCACACCAGCCCGAAGCGCCGGCAAGGAACGAACCATGACACAACATCGCGCAGCGATCATCTTCCTCCCCTTCGTGGCTTCGTGCCTAAGTGCCTTTGTGCCTTTTCTCCCCAACCCAATCTGCGCCATCCGCGAAATCTGCGGATTCTCTTCTTCTCGCTGCGAAAAAGTGCAAAAAACTGCAAACCGTTTGTGAGATTTTGTGGCCGAAAACCCCGATTTGCGGCAATTTGCGGCCCTCTTTTTTTCCGCAAATCCACCTCTACCCCAATTGATGCAATCCGCGAATCCTGCGGTTTCACCTCCCCTCAGCCCCCGTTTCGACGTTTCCACCCAAACGCTCCACCTCAAAAATCGCCATGAATGCCTCATCGCCCGCCTTCGGCCCGATCCTCACCGTCGCCTCCAGATTCGGATTTGCAAGTTGTGCCCTCGAGTTGTCGAACACGCACGACACCCCCAGCCGCATCCCCGCCGACAGCAGCAGTGCTTCGCTCCGCTCATATCGAATCGGCCAGCGAAAGTCATACCGCTCCGCGCTGAGAATCGACTCCTCCCGGCCGTCGGGCCACCCGACCACCACCTCCACCGACCGCCCCCGCGCCCGCATGTACGGCGTCACCGACCGAATCAACATCGCCTCCCCCGGTGAGAACTCGACTCGCCGTTCAAAGTGCGATTCACCCGGCGCGATTTGCACATCGCGCTCCGAGACGATGAGCGTCGACACAACCGACTGCGGCCGCTCCGTGGCAAATCGCATCGCCACGCGCAATCGCGCCCCCATCGCCCGCCCCATCGGCCGCGCATACAAATCAACGAGCAGTACCGCCCCCGCCGGCAACCGTCGCCCCGTCCCAGCCGCATACCGAGTCACGCCCTGCGCCGGGCTGAACACGCCGAGCAGCTCCAACTCCGTCGGCATCACATCAAGGCTCGGATACTGTGCCCCCGGCGGCAGGATCCACACCAGCGCATGGTGGACCGTGTCGCGCTCCATCGGCCGAAACTCGACCGCGCTGATCCACTTCTCCGCATCCACCCCCATCGGCACCACGAACCGCCCATACTGCAACGGCCCGTTCACCGGCAGCACCAACGGCGGCGTCGCCACGATCCAATCCGGTTGGCCGATCAACCACGTCCCCGACAAGGGCGCAATCACCGGCCCCGCCGCCCGTTCGCCCGCCGGCCGATCCGACCGCAGCCACGCGAGCATGTCTCGTCGATCATCTTCATTCAGCGCCGGATCATTCACCCACGGATTCGCCGCCCCTGGCTTGTGCGACAACACATGCCCCGGCGGCATGAGACGATCACGCACCACGGCCTCGATCATCGAGACGCGCCCCTTCACCGACTCCACCGTCTCCAACGAAAACGGCGCAACCCCGCCCTGCCGATGACAACCGACGCACTTCTCCGCCATGATGTGCGCCACGCGCCCGTAATACGTCAGCTCGTTCGCCGGCTTCGTCGTCGCCCGCGACTTATCCAAAATGCATCCCGGCGGCCACGTCGCCTGCACCACCGGTCGCTTGCCGCTCAACATCGCATCCAATGTCTCTCGCAGGTAGTGTCTCTTGGGGGCATCCTGAGCAAGTCCCACGCCATACTGATCATCAATCGCCCCGCGATACAGCAACGTCCGCGACGGTTCGAGCACAAACACCTCCGTCGTCGTCCGTGCATCCATCGCCCGGCGAACCTCGTGCGACCGATCCGCCACATACGGACCATCAAACCCCACCAGTCGAATCATGGCCTGCATGTCCGCCGCCTTCTCGGCCTCGACGGCATTCACAAACACGAACGCGATCCCGCGTTTTGCGTACTCATCCTCAATGCTCGCCAGTCGCGGCGCATAGCGAACCGCCGCCGGGCATTCGGTGCTGGTCATGCACACCACCAACCCCTTGCGCCCGGCCAGCAATTTCACGAGGCTCGTGTCCTCGCCCACCAGTGGATCAAGTTTGAAATCGGCCACCACGCGACCGACGCCCAGCGACCGCGCATCCTCCTCCCCCGTCGTGCGGCGCAGTGGTGCATCCTCCGGCCCCGCACTCGCCGTTCCGACGAACACCAAGATGGCAACCACAGCGATGCAACGCTTCATAATTCCCGACTCACCAAACACACCGCCACCCCCTGGATCGTGAACTCCCGCGAGCCGTCAATCACCGACGGCGGCGTACTCGGATTGTCTCCGCGAAGGATCACCATCCGATCCTCCGATCGTCGTTCCACGCTCACCCGCTTCAACGTCGGCCGCCCATCCACCAGGCACGCGCAGATCCGCCCCTGCACAAACTCCGGCTCCACGCCGGGACGGTAATCAACAAGAATGATGTCCCCACGCTTCAGCGTCGGCTCCATCGAGTCAAACTCGCACCGCAGGCAATACCGATCCGGCCGCCACAGATGTCGCAGCACCGGGAACATCTCCAACTGCTCCTGCGACTCGCCCGGCGGGCCATTGGGGATCGTGCCGAACAGCGGCAACTCGCGCGTCTCAAGGGCCTGCGGCGCATCGTGCCCCTCACCTGCACCAAGCAACACCGCCTCCGGCACGCCCAACGCAACGGCAATCGCTCGAATCATGCCAGCCCCGGCCACTCGGTCACCGCGCTCAATGGATGACAGATACCCCTGATTCACGTTCGCCTTCTTGGCGAGCTGCGATTGCGTCAGGTTGGAATCCCGTCGTATGCGGCGGATGCGCGCGCCAACAGCCGACTCACCGGACCGACGTTGGTGCTTAGCCGCCTTCGGCTTGGTAGCACGTGGTTGACGATCTGCCGTCCGACCCATGAAATCCATGATACCCCATGAACCCACCCGCTCTAACCCCCATGCAGCTCTTTCCGACCTTCATCGCCTGCGCGGCAGCGCTCCTGCGCGATGCGGAAACGCGACCACTCGTCCCCGCGTGGAGCATCGCCCTTGCTCAACTCCCGGCACTTGCCATCTGGCTGCACACGCGCTGCGGCTGGCTCGGCTTCAGGAAACAATCTGCGATCAAGCAAGACACCTCGCTGCCCGCCCTGGTGTTGATCGCCGGGGCCGCCCTCGCCGCCTATCGCCGTTCCATCGATCCGTGGACCGTCATCGTCGCCGTCTATCTTGGTGGGAGTGCATTCGCAGAGTGGGCATCCCGATGGCACGATTCAATCGAAGCAAACATGGATCGCCCGCGCGAAGTGCTCGCACGAATCCGACTGCCCTGGGTCTGTTGGCTCGTCATACTCATCATCGTCCTCTCGCTCCCGCTCTCGACAAAGTCCAGCGTCCCCGACTATCGCCACAACTTCCTGCACCATGTTCTAAACTGCGCCCTCGCCTCCACCAGCAGCGCGTGCCTCATGGGCATCAGTCCGTACAGTTTCTCGGAGGACTTCTCGCTCTTCGGCCAATCGCTCCTCATCCTTACCACGCAAGCCGTCGGCATGGCCCTCGCGGCGGCGGGTCTCTCCATCGCCCGTCCCTTCCTCGCGCGTCGCCTCACGTTGAAAACCATCTGGCTCTGGATGATCGGCTTGCAAGTCGTCGCGACGGCGGCATTGTCGCCTGCATGGTTCTCCGACGATGCAACGTCCACTCCGGCCCGCATCGGCTGGAGCATCGTGTACGCGTCGGACGCCATCTGGAACGCCGGCTACACCCTGCGCACCAACGGCCTCGCGGACTATCTCACCAACCCGCTCATCTTCACGGTCATCACCACGCTCGCCATCATCGGCTCGCTCGGCATGCCCATCGTCCTCGACCTCATCCTGCCGCGCCGTCAACAAGAAACAACTTCCGCGTGGAAGCCTTGGAAGCGACTGCCCAACTGGGAGGCCGGTGTGGCCTTCGCGCTCCTGCTCGGAATCGCTACGTTGTTATTCCTCTTTGAGACGCGCGGATTCCTCCCGGACAACGTCGCTCCAAGTCGACCGTTCGACCTCGGCTCCAGCCAGGTGCCGATGCGCGAAGTGACCGACCACGCCCCGCGCTGGCGAATGGCCGTGTTTCTCTCGGCAACGCTGCGCTCGGCAGGCATTCAAAGTATTCCGCTCGTGGAGGGTGCGATCTCCTGGCCCAGCTACGCTGTGATGCTCGCCGGTATGTTGATCGGCGGTACGGCGATGGGCGTGGCCGGTGGGTTTCGCACGACGGCCCTCGTGCTCGGTGCGATCTGTCTCTTTCACCCGCGACGAATGTGGAACGACGCCGAGAATGCCGTGCGCCGGCGAACCCTTCGACGGTTGATATTGCTCGTTGCCACAGACCTACTTATAGCAGTCAGCGGTATTCTGCTCATGTGCCTCACCACGGCGGGCACTGCGCACGAATGGATTTTCGACCCCGTCGCAGCCGTTAGCAGCGTCGGACTCACCACCAGCCTCTCACTACATTTGACGTGGATCGGACGGCTGGTGATGATCGGCCTAATGATTGTCGGCCTGTGGGTTCCCTTGATCGTGTGGTCCAAGATCGCCGCCGACTTCGCGTCGCTCCCCAACACGCCACTCCCCCGGGCACACAAACCATGAGTCACACTCGTACGATCTCACGACTCTTGCCCCGCCTCTCACTGGTTGGTGCCATGACGCTGGCATTGACCGGCTGCCCCGCGCCAAAAACAGAAGAACCCACCATCCGTGAACGCTCCCGCGTCTCCATCGTGCGTGACCGCCCCGGCGATGTCCGAGTCGACGGCATTGGTGCCCTGCGAGGTTTCGCCAAGGGCCGCGATTGCACCTTCATGCACTGTCTCGAACTCGTCCTCGAAGCCACCGGACGAAAGATCGGCTATGACGAACTCATGGGCCTCTCCGGCATGGCCTTTCGCACGCAGTTTCGCACTGACCGCTGGGACGTCGGCAACCCCGACCCGCTTGCCGGCGAGAGCGTGCTCGATGTGCTCTTCCCCGCCATCGGCTGGGACTACGACCTGCGCATCGTGAAGCAGGAAGATTACGCCGAGAAGGACGCCCTCTATCGCGCCGTCTCCAAGAGCATCGACGCCGGCTTCCCCGTGCTCGCAGCCAATATTATTCCGCCGGAGGATTGGGGGCTCATCGTTGGCTATCGCGGCTCACGCACCTGGCTCTGCCGCTCTTACAACGGCGACGCCGAAGCCTCCGACAAATCCGCGACCGGCTGGCCGACGGCCACGCTCTTTCTGACGAATCGCAAATCGCGCCCCGAAGTTCGCAAGGCGCACCTCGAATCCATCCGCCGCGCCGTCGAATTGTTTGATCGAAAGGCGAGTGGGCAAAATGTCCTTGGTCGCAAGGCCCTTGAAGCCTGGACCGAGGCCCTGCGATCCCCGAAGGATCGATCCTACATCCACGCCAATTTCTGGACCTACGTCAGCCTTATCGACGCCCGCGGCGCAGCGGTCAGATATCTACGCATGATCGCCAAGGAGTTCGGCACGCGCGATCTGCACCTCGGCATGGCCGCCGACTACTACGACAGCGAGGTCCGCGTCCTGCTTCAAGGAATGAACAACGTCCCCGCCGAACACACCTTCCCCGTCGGCCTCCCCCCCGCCGAGTACCGTGCCAAACAAATCGAAACGCTTCGCCAGGCCCTCGCCCTCGAAGAGAAGGCGATTGAGTCATTGAAGAAGGCGCAGTAGGAAACCCTTCGCCGCAAGGCACTCCAATTGGACGTGCGCCCCCACACCTGAAGCTGGTGCAATGCCGTCCATGTAGCGTCGAATCCAACGACACTGTATGGGCATGCGGTTGTGTCTATCGCCGAATTATGCTAAATTAGGGGCTGCGATATTCATCCGGGTTCGACTGATTGCAGATGTGGAGGAGCATCTTATGGCGATCACGCTCACTATTCGCGACGCAACATCGAGCGGCCAAACGCTCAACGAACTGAGTCTCGACTTTCTGACCGAGCGAGTTACCGTGCGCGAGCTGATCCGCAGCCGCGTTTATCAGGAAGTCAAGGACTTCAACGTCAATCGGGCGCAAGATCGCCTCTTCCGAGGCCTTGTAAAGCCGACCGACTGCGAGCGAGAACTCAATGACACTCGGCCTAAGGCCCGCCGCGACATCGATTGGAATAAACAATATGAAGTTGCCATCGACGCGTTCCGTCGCAACGGCTTCCTCATCCTAATCGACGACCATCAATCCACCGATCTGGACGAGGAAGTCGATTTGACATCCAAGACCCGAGTCTCATTCCTGAAGCTGGTGCCCTTGGTGGGCGGCTGAACGATGCCCTTCCTTAGGAAGAATCCTCGCAAAGCCGCCATCGCGCTCGCAAACCAGTGGGTAGAGATGGCCGCCAAGGAATTCGCGAAAAAGCAATACTGGTGGAAAATCGATGTGCAGGAATCGAAAATTCACAAGACTATTCTCGCCGCGCAGCCTCGGCAACAGGTGGAGTTTATTCTCGCCATCGTGGAGAAAATCGGCAAGCTGCGCAGCCGATTGGGAAAACCCAAGGGGAGCTACGATTCTCGCTACGCCAACCTCGGACATTCCAATGGGTACCCGGGGCCGGCCGTCCAAATAGTTTGCGACCTCCTTCGTAGGAGGCTTCCGTTCGACGAGAATGACTTCATTTTTCTTGCTCGACGAACTGCAGATTTGGAGATGATTTCCGAATTCTCGCTGCCCTATCTCAAATTCTTCATAAGACTGATCGAGAATCACGCGAGAAACAATGGGCTTTCGCCAGCGTTATCTCTGCAAACCCAACGACTCGCAAAAGCATTGAAATGGACTGAAAGGGCCGGCGAGCAACGACTTATCACGCACCTACAACGATTGCAGATGCCACATTCTATGCCATTGGAATCGGGAGAGGCGTGGGCAGATCGAGTACTCAACGATCTGAAGGATGGCGAGAAGAACAGGGCAGCCTGGATCACACTTCTCGAACACTGCGGTTGTGCGTCCACTGGTACTCCTACACCCAAATGGACTAAAGCAACTCGATTGCTACTACTCGCAATCGGACCCGGCGAATTCAAAAAACGCGTGCTGACTTGGTTTCCGCTTCTGGACTTGCCGCGTCCTGCCCCCCCTGCAAGCGGCCTCGATTGGCGATGGCGGGATCATATCGATGGCTACATCCTCGATTCAAACGCTGATGTCCTTAAGGGCCTCGTTTGGAGTTGCACATTTACGCCAGACGTGAGGCTCGCGAAAGCGCTTGCCAAACTCGCTCTATCATCGTATCGAAAATTCCCTGGCATCGGCCCGCGGCTCGTCAAGGTCGGCAACGCCTGCCTCTGGTCGCTCGGCAACATGCCCGGGATTGACGGCGTCGCGCAGCTTGCCATTCTCAAGGCACGCATCAAGTTTGGAACAGCTCAAAAGCTCATCGACAAGGCCTTTACTGCCGCCGCCGAGAAAGCCGGCCTGCCTCGCGACGAGATTGAGGAAATGGCGGTACCGACGTACGGGCTTGATGGCGTCGGGCTTCGGCAGGAGACCTTTGGCGATTACAAGGCGCGACTGGTCGTGACGGGCACAGCCGCTTCCGAAATCCGCTGGACCCGGTCGGATGGCAAACTTCTTAAAGGCGCGCCTGCCGCAGTCAAGAAAGAATACGCTGACCAACTCAAGGAACTTGTGCAATCGTGCAAGGACATTCAACGAATGCTCCCGGCTCAGCGCGATCGGATCGACGCACTGCACTTGGCCCAGAAATCGTGGCCGTTGAAAGCCTGGCGTGAACGCTACCTCGATCACCCCCTCGTCGGTGTACTTGCCCGACGGATCATCTGGCGATTCTCAAACGGCTCGCGCTCCGCAGACGGTATCTATCATGATAATGCTATTCTCAATGTCGATGATCGCGCTATCGAGTGGCTAAATGACGACACGCGCGTCGAGTTGTGGCATCCAATCGGTCGACTGACCGACGAGGTGCTCGCCTGGCGACGCTGGCTGGAATCCCATCAAGTACGCCAACCCTTTAAGCAGGCTCATCGCGAGATCTACGTCCTGACCGACGCCGAGAGAAACACGCGAACCTATTCCAATCGTTTTGCCGCCCATGTCCTCCGCCAACATCAGTTCAACGTCCTCTGCGCCGCGCGATCTTGGAAGAACAAGCTTCGTCTCGCGGTGGACGCAGAGTATCCGCCTGCCACACGCTCGCTGCCAAACTGGAATCTACGGGCCGAGTTCTGGATCGAAGGCATCGGTGAGGCGTACGGAGTCGACACAAATGAAAGCGGCGTATATCTCCGTATCGCCACCGATCAGGTTCGCTTTTATCCCATCAATACCACGCAATTGACGGCCCACGCGGGCGGCGGCGGATACTCGGCAGGTCCACGCGGTGGAACCCCCGATCCCATTCCCATGGAACTGATACCGCCGTTGGTGTTTTCGGAAATCATGCGCGACATCGACCTCTTCGTCGGTGTCGCCAGTGTCGGCAATGATCCGACGTGGCAGGACGGCGGGCCGGAAGGCCGATTCCGTGACTACTGGCGCGAGTACGCCTTTGGCGATCTCAGCGAAACCGCCAAGACACGTCGCGAAATCCTTTCCGGCCTGATGCCGCGCCTCAGTATCGCTGACCGCTGCGCACTTATCGACAAGTTCCTCGTAGTCCGAGGCGACCTGCGGACCTACAAGATACACCTGGGCAGCGGCAATATTCTTATGGAGCCGAACGACCAATATCTATGCATTGTGCCGGGCCAGTCCAGTGGAAAAACCGCAGGTGCCATGAGCGTTTTTCTCCCCTTCGAAGGGGACGAACGGCTATCGATCATCATTAGCAAAGCGTTCCTGCTGGCACAAGACAACAAGATTGTCGACCCTACCATCGTGCGCCAAGTGCGCTCTTGATTTCCGAGGTGCTTCCACCTTGGGGCACGATCTATCAGTAGGACGTTGCCTCGCAAGCCTCACGATCGACCATCTCAAAAAAGAAAACCCACGGCGCGGGGCCGTGGGTTTCTATTCACAAACTCGCACAACTCGTACTCGAACGAACTACGTCGTCAGTAGCGCGAGGATGAAGTCGTTGATGTCCGCACCATCGACCATGCCATTGAAATCCATATCGGCACAAGTGCAGCCGCCCGCACCGAGCAGGCAATCGACAAACGGAACCACGTCGAGCATGTCCACCGCGAGATCGCGGTTCACATCGCCCCAGCAACTGAAGCGCGGCTCGATCTGGCCCCGAACTTCTCCACCGCCGAACGCCGCCGTGTGGACGTTGCTGTACGTCTGGCCGTCCATGATGCCGGGTTCATCCGCGGCGACATAGACGAAGTTGCCGTTCTTCGGAGAGCCAAGGGCATAGGGGAACTTGACACCTGCGGCCAGGCCGCGTGGCGCGAAACCGTGAATGTGTGCGGCCGTCTCCGCCCCGGTCAGCCCGCCGAATCGGAGGAAGTATCCAAGCCTATTACCAAGCATGTCATGCGAGTGGTGAGCAATGCCAAGTCCGACGGTTGCGTTGGGCGGCACCTCTTGCAAGCCCTGTAGCGACGATAAACTATTGACCACCTGCCCACGAATCTCGCCGCCACCGAATGCCACGGTATGAATATTCACATAAGTCATGCCTTCCAGAATCGCACCCTCCTGGGCTTCGAGGTAGGGCCAAACGCCGACCTTTGGGCTTCCGGCCGGCAAGGCGAACACCACGCCCCCCGCCACGCCGTGTGGTGCCATACCGTGGAAGTGAGCGTTATTCTCCGCCGCGGTCAGTCCGCCGTAGCTGATGTAGTAGGACAGTGTGTTTGCCGATGGGTCCATCACGAACGCCCCGAAGCCCGTGGCCGGTGAGGCATTGGCGGGAACTTCCTGTGAACCTGAAAGGGTGGCGACATGCGTGACAATTTGCCCACGAATCTCGCCAGCGGGATTCACAACGGTGTGAATGTTGACGTACATCCGACCGCCAAGAATATCGGCTTCAAATGCGGCTGGATAATTCCAAACTCCGACCTTGGGATTGCCGAGAGGAAGCGCGAAGAGAACCCCTCCGAGTGCGCCGGGGCCGGCAACGCCGTGAATGTGCGCCCCCGTTTCGGGAGAGCTGAGCGCGCCGAACTCGATGCGAAACGAAATCGTGTCCGCGACAGTGTCGATAACGAAAATGCCCGTGCCGCCCGCCGTGGAGGCGTTTGGCGGAACTTCCTGGATCGCCTCGAGGTTTGCCACATAGCCATACACATCCAGCGCGGTTGCCGCCGATGGCAGGGCCGCAATGGCAGTGATGACGCTCAAAGTCTGAAGAACCTTCCTCATCGAAATACACCTCTCTTGGTTTTTGGTGCCACGCCGACGTTGGGAGAGATGCCGAATTGGCCGCCAGCGCCCGAACACATTAATCCACGGACGATGCCTATGGCACCGCCTGGATATTTGAACATTGTACCAAAGAACCGCTTATTGAATCAAGGCCCGGCGTGGTGAAGTTCTCGCGCAGCCTCCATGATCGACTCCTCCGATGGCAGCACAAGATTCGCCGCGGGGCCAAGCGGAATATAGGTGTCCTCACCCACGACTCGACGCACAAAAATGTGTCTGGATGCACGCTCGGCAATGGCCGTGATGATACCTTCCCCGACGCCGCCCGACCGCCGCCCTTCATCCACAACTAATACCTTCCCACACGCCTCAGCCTGACGAACGATGTCATCGATGTTCAACGGACTTAACCATCTTAAATCCATGACTCGTATCTGAATGTGGTCCTGATCCGCAAGTCGCTTCGCCGCGCGCAGCGACATGTGAGCGCCGTTGCCATACGTGATGATGAGCAGGTCCGTCGCCGACTCATGGTAAATACGCGGCTGCCCCAACGGCACGGCCACCTCCGGCGGCGGATACGCAAACGCCCACCCGCCGTCGTTCGGCTCGTGCAAATCCTTCGTCATGTACAACGCGATCGGCTCTAAGAACACGACCACGCGCCCGTCCACCTTCGCCAACGCGACGCACGTTCGCAACATCGCCGCCGCATCATCGCCACGCGACGGACAGGCAACGATCAGGCCGGGAATATCACGCAGCGCTGCGATGCTGTTGTCGTTGTGAAAGTGCCCGCCGAATCCCTTCTGGTAGGCGAGCGACGCCATCCGCACGACCATCGGATTCCGATACTGGTTGTTCGAGAAGAACTGCAACGAGCACGCCTCGCCGCGAATCTGATCACAGGCATTGTGGAAATACGCGAGATACTGAATCTCCGGCATCGGCAGCAACCCGACATTCGCAAACCCCTGTGCCAACCCGAGGATCGTCTGCTCATCCAGCAGCGTGTTGAACACCCGTGCCGCCTTGAACTTCTTGAACAGCCCGGCCGTGACGTAATATACGCCGCCCTTTTGAGCCACGTCCTCGCCGAAGACGATAATCTCCGGATACTTGGCCATCAGGTCAAACATCGCCGAGTTAATCTGCACCGCCAGGTGCCGCGGCTCCAATCGCTCGGGCAGCTTTCCCTCGCCGCCGAAAACGTCAATCCGCTTCGCCTGATGGTTGGCGCGTCGGGCTTCCTCATTCACCGCGTCGGGAGAATACGGTGCCAATGGCCTCATCACTTCAGCAGCCGTCGAAAGCCTCGGCCGTGTCACCACGATCTCCGCCGTCTTCGCCGTTCGCGCCCGAATCTCTTCGTACTTGGCCAGCACCTCTTGCGCCGACATCAACCCCGACTCGATCACCAGTCGCGCCGACGCCAGCAACGGGTCCTTCGCCTCGGCCGCCGCGATCTCTTCCATCGAGTGATAGGCCGGCTCAAAGTCCGACCCCGCATGGCCCAACATGCGAACCGTCTTGAGATGCAGAAACGTCGGCGCTCGGTGCGACCGACAATACGCCACCGCCTCTGTGACGACCTGATGACACTCCACCAGATCAAGCCCGTTGGCGCGAAAGTACTTGAGCGCGGGCCGATTGGAAAACGACGTCTCCACCCAGTTCGGCGGCGTATGCACCGAGATGCCGATCCCGTTGTCCTCGCAGACAAACAGCACCGGCACCGGCAATCGTTGGTAGGCCGCCCACTGCGCCGAGTTGAACGCACCTTGCGCCGTGCTGTGATTGCAACTGGCGTCGCCGAAGTTGCACACCGTGATGCTGTCCTCCGGGATCGGCAGCGCCTTCCCAAGATGCCGCGCCCGCTGGATGCCGATGGCCGTGCCGACGGCCTTGGGCAACTGGCTCGCAATCGTGCTGGTCTGCGGCAAAATCCAAAGCGGCACCGACCCCCATACCTTGTGCCGACCCCCCGCGATGGGATCCTCCGCGCTCGCCGCCTGTGACAACACGATGTCGCGAATGATGTCGATGCCCGGCACCTTGCGCGACCGCTCCACTACGAACGCCCCGCTGCGATAATGCAGAAACGCCGGATCGGTGTGCCGCGTCACCCGCCCCACGACTGCGTTCCCCTCATGCCCCGCCGACCCGATGGTGTAAAACGCAGCATCCTTCGCCCGCAGCCATCGAGCAATCAGGTCGAGATGCCGGCACGTCATCTGCGACTCCAGCAACTCGACGGCATCCCGCCCCGTCAACGTTGCACCGGGAACGACAGACTCACTCGGACCGACCCTCCGCAACGGCGGCTCGGACCAATTTGTAAGAAGCGCGACAAAGTTGTCGTCGATGACCTGTGCGCGATTAAATGTGCTCATAGACCTAGCAAATAATGGGCTTCATGCGAAAAGTCAAAGAGCTACGTGGTGCCGTGTACAATCATCACAACATGGCACACCCCTCAGTAACTCCCGGCACCTCCCCCGGCACAATCCGCCTCTTCCGCTTCGCCGGAATCGACGTCTTCCTTCATTGGTCGTGGGGACTCGTTGCCATTCTCGAATTGCAAACCCGGAAGGACCATTACCAGTCCCCGCTCTGGAATCTCGCCGAATACCTGACGCTCTTCTTGATCGTCCTCCTCCACGAGTTTGGCCACTCGCTGGCCTGCCGCTCCGTCGGCGGACGCGCGGATCGCATACTTCTCTGGCCGCTAGGCGGCGTGGCCTATGTCGATCCGCCGCGACGGCCAGGTGCCATGCTCTGGAGCATCGCCGCTGGCCCACTGGTGAATGTCTTGCTGGTGCCGGTCACGCTGGGCATGTACTTCTTCGCCGACAGGCTACTCCCCGGCGCATCCCGCGATCTGCTCGAATATCTATACATGATTGCATTCATCAACATCGGCCTGCTCGTCTTCAACATGCTCCCCATCTACCCGCTCGACGGCGGCCAGGTTCTCCAGTCCATCCTCTGGTTCTTCGTCGGACAAGCCCGCAGCCTGGCCATCGCCGCTACCATCGGCTTCATCGGCGCGGCCGCCGGATGCGGGCTGGCGTTGTACATAGGTGATTGGTGGCTGGTGATCATCGCCATCTTCGCCGCGTCGCGCTGCCGAGAAGGAATGCGTCAGTCCAAAAATCTGTCCGCGTTGCTCTCCCAACCTCGCTACGGCGGCATGAAGTGTCCTTCATGCGGGGAGGCACCAGTGATCGGCGCAGTCATCGCCAGATGCGCCTGCGGCCAACGTTTCGACCCCTTCAGCACCGGCGGCGCGTGCCCATCCTGCCGCTCCACCAGCGGCGTGGTCCCTTGTGCGATGTGCAACCGAACAAGCGAACTGGGTGCATGGCGAACGCCGATGTTGTGAGTGCCCTGGGTGGCACTTGTCCGCCGGTGTTACATTCCCGGAAGCGTCTCGCGCACCGTCCCGCAATAGATGCACTTGGCATGTCGTGGCGATAGCGAGCGTTTGCATTTCCTACAGTCGGTGACGCCCTGCATCACCTTGCCATCGAGCTTCCCATCCGACAGGTCAATGTCCTGAATCCGCTTGAGGAGCTGATCGTCAGTTAACCCGAGTTGGTCCTTCATGAGCGACCACAGCGCCATCGACATCAGCGCCTGCCGATCCAGCCGCTCCCGAAGGCCGGCCGCATCGATCCGAGCTTCTCGCGCCTGACTCCGCGCTTCGGAATCATGTGTGAATAAGTGGTTGTAAAAATAGTTAAGGCCTGTGTACATCAGATTGACTCCTGCTTCATCCAATTCCCGCCACGTTTAACATCTCCACATGGCGAGATTTCAGCGCCGCTCGAAGTCCCTCGTGTTGCGGCTGTGTGAGCGATGAATCCATCCGAACGATCTGACCCGCGTCGCGCTGGGCCAGTCGCAGCAAGTCCGCGTCCTCAATCAAATCAGCCACGCGCAGCTCGGGCAGACCGTGCTGTCGCAGGCCGAGCATCTCGCCCGGCCCGCGAATCCGCAGGTCTTCCTCGGCGACTTTGAACCCGTCCGTCGTCTTGGCCAGCACCGCGAGCCTTTGATGCTCCGCTGCCACTGGGGTCTCAGTGAGCAGGAAGCAATGACTGCGATGTGCCCCGCGGCCGACGCGCCCGCGCAACTGGTGCAACTGTGACAAGCCGAATCGCTCGGCGTGTTCGATCACCATGCACGTCGCGTTTGGCACGTCGATGCCCACTTCGATCACCGTTGTCGCCACCAGCACCGCGATGCGCCCCGCCGTGAACTCGGACATGACGCGCGCCCGCTCGTCGCCGTCCAATCGCCCGTGCAGCAAGCCGATGGTCTGTTTGGAAAAGACTCGCTGGCCCAGGCGTTTGAACTCCGTCGTCGCCGCCTTGGCCTCCGAGGTGTCTGATTCGTCAATCAACGGATACACGACATAGGCCTGTCGCCCGTCTTCCAGTTGCTTGCAAACAAACTCCCACGCAGTCTCGTGTCGGCCCGGCCCCATGACCTGCGTCTGGATCGGCGTCCTGCCCGGCGGCAGCTCGTCAATCGTCGTCACGTCGAGATCGCCGAACACGGTGAGCGCGAGCGTGCGCGGGATCGGTGTTGCGGTCATGACGAGATAGTGCGGGGCGAGGCCCTTGCCGCGAATCGTCGCCCGTTGCCGAACGCCGAAGCGATGTTGTTCGTCGATCACGACCAATCCCAACTGCGCGAAGGCCACGTCGCCTTGCAAGAGCGCGTGTGTGCCGACGACGATGTCCATCTCACCAGCGGCAATCGCCGTGAGCATTTCCTTCCGCTGCCGCGCGGGCATTCCGCCGACGAGTAGGCCGTGACGGACGCGACTTCCATCCAGATATGCTGAGATCGCACGCGCGTGTTGCTGCGCGAGCAACTCCGTTGGTGCCATGATGGCCACCTGGTGTTTGTTTGCCACCGCCGTGAGGGCTGCGTGCAAGGCGACGACCGTCTTGCCGCAGCCCACGTCCCCTTGCAACAACCGATGCATCGGCCGCGTCGTGCCGAGGTCCGCAACGATTTCCGCGACGGCCCGATCCTGCCCCGCCGTGAGCTTGAAGGGGAATCGTCTGCGGATTCGCTGGTCAATCAGCACTGTGCAGGGCATCGCCGCCGCCGTGTCCAACGCCGAGCGATTGCGTCGTGCCAACGTCACGGCGATCTGCATCAAGAGCAACTCGTCGTATGCCAGCCGCTTTCGCGCTGCGGCCAGTTCGCGCTCGTCGGTCGGTCGGTGGATCGCCAGCAGGGCTTGCCGACGCGGGAGCAATCGCCGCTGCCGCGCGAACTCGGGTGGATACCACTCTCGCACCAGCGACACCATTCGATCCAGATTCGACGCGATGAGTCGGGAGATGAAGCGACTCGGAATCTCCATCGACGCTGGGTAGACCGGCTCCAGCCGCGCGGGAAGTTTTTCATTCACCGGTTGGGCATCGTCGCCGAGCACCTCGAATCGCGGGTTCACCATCTGCGGCAACTGCCCAAACTCCGTCACCTTCCCTGTCGCGCGGAGGTGCATCCCCTGTTCGACCTTGTCGAGCACATACGACGCGTTAAACCACGTCAGGGAACAGCGGCCCGTGTTGTCGATCAGCGTCGCCGTCACCCGGCTGCCCTGTCGCCCGCCCTGTGAGCGAATCGCCCCGACGCGTCCGACGATGGTCGCGATCATGCCTTCGTCGAGATTCTCAATCGTGCGAAACTCATGTCGTTCGTGTCGCGCGGGGAGATAGTCGAGCAGGTTGCCGACCGTCTGGACGCCGAGCTTGGCGAATTGTTCGGCACGGCGCGGACCAACGCCGGGAAGGAACTGAATGCCGTCTTCAAGCGTGATTGCTCGCGGGCCGGCCGCGCGGGGGGCTGTCGTGTTCCGAGGTGCCGCGCTGCTCATGGGATGATCAGCTTCATGCCGACGGGGATGTCGTTCGGATCCTTCAGGCGTCGAATGTTCGCCTGCCAGATTTTTCGCCACTTGCCCCGATCGTTGTAGTAATGCTCCGCGAGTTGAAGCAGCGATTCGCCCGGTTGCACGACGTGAATCCGTCCCGGCAGACTCTCGGCATCGACGAACTCATCCGCAGGCGGGGGATTCTGTACAGGGGATTGCTTTGGCGACGGCGCGGTAGTGGTCTCCTTCACGGGTTTGTCGGTCTTGCTCTCTTCATTGCAAGACACGAGCAGGCACGTCGCAAGTAAACATAGAAACAACCGCGAAGGGGTCATGGTGATTCGCTCAATGGCCGCCGATCAATTCCCCCGTGAATACCGGACCCTATTCTCGCATCGTCCCGCGCCATGTCAACGTGCGGCATTGTCTCACCGATGTAGAGCTGGGCGCATCTGTCTGGTGCCGCGCGCCGACTCATTTGCGTTGTTCCAACGCCCCGGAGACCACTCATGGCCCTGCCGCTCTATGTCGTCACGCTCATCCTCAGTTCCTCGCTGCTCTTCCTCGTGCAGCCCATGGTCGGCAAGATGATCCTGCCGCTTCTGGGTGGAACGCCGGCCGTGTGGAACACCTGTATGGTCTTTTTCCAGGCGTGTCTGCTCGCGGGGTATGCGTATGCGCACGGGTCGGCTGCTTGGCTCGGGGCGCGCCGGCAGGCCGTCGCGCATCTCGTGCTGCTCATGCTCCCGTTGATCGCACTCCCGATCACATTTGGCGCGAGCGTTACTCCGCCGCCGAGCGGCAATCCCACGTTCTGGCTGCTCACGCAACTGATGCTCTGCGCCGGGCTTCCATTCTTCGTCGTGTCCGCCAGTGCCCCGCTCCTGCAAAAGTGGTTTGCCCAGACCGGGCATCCTTCGGCGAAGGATCCGTACTTTCTTTATGCCGCGAGCAATGTCGGCAGCCTTGGCGCGCTGCTCGGCTATCCGCTCCTCGTCGAGCCGAACATGGCGCTCGGCGCACAGACCACGACGTGGTCCATCGGCTATGGGCTGCTCATCATTGCGATAGCTTGCTGCGCCATCGCGCTGTGGCGAGCCAAGAATGATGCGCCGAAACATGAAGCCGCACGAGTCAACGAGCCGCGTGCGTCCATCGGATGGCCGCGACGCATGCACTGGATTCTCCTCGCAGCCGTCCCGTCGAGCCTGATGCTCGGTGTCACCACGCACGTCACGACCAACGTTGCCGCCGTGCCGTTGCTGTGGGTCGTGCCGTTGGCGATCTATCTGCTCACGTTCATTTTCGTCTTCGCCGCTCGGCCGCCGATCCCGCATGGGCTGATGGTGCAGGCGTTTCCGTTCGTCGTGGTCGTGCTCGGCCTGCTCTTCTTCGCGCCGCCACAGGAATTGGGCTGGTACGTCATCCCCGTTCACCTCGTCGCCTTCTTTGTCGCCGCAATGGTGTGCCACGGCGAACTCGCCCGCCGCCGCCCCAGCACGCAACACCTCACCGAGTATTACCTTTGGATGTCCTTTGGCGGCGTACTCGGCGGACTCTTCAACGCCATCCTCGCTCCGCTCACCTTCAACTCCATCGCCGAGTATCCCATCGCTGTCGTTGCGGCCTGCATGTTGATGCCGCGCAAATCAATGCCTCAAGCCTCTAGCCTCAAGCCTCACCTCTCCGTCCTCGACCTCGCCATGCCCCTCGGCGTCGGACTCATCGCCCTTGCCATCGTCACCGGCCTCAAGATGTCCGCGATGCCTGTCACGTGGCTCTCGCTGATGGCCGTCTTTTTCATCCCCGCGTTTCTCTCATTCCAATTCAAGGACAGCCCCATTCGATTCGGACTCGCCATCGGCATTGTCCTACTGGTCACCGCCTCCTACAGCGAATCCGGCAGCGGCGACGTGCTGGCCGTTGAGCGAAACTTCTTCGGCGTCAAGCGGGTCATGTTTAGCCCCGACCGTACCACGAAACTTCTCGCCCACGGCACCACCAACCACGGCTCACAATCCGTCGACCCCGCGAAGGCCGACCAGCCGCTCGCATACTTCCATCGCAACGGCCCGCTCGGCGATGTCTTCAACACCATCGCGTCCGAGACTCCGCCGCGCCCGGTCGGCATCATCGGCCTCGGCGTCGGCTCTATCGCCGCGTACGCCGCGCCGGATCAGCAGTTCACCTATTACGAGATCGACCCGGCCGTTGAAGCGATGGCCCGCAACGAAGCGTACTTCACGTTTCTCTCGAAGTGCCCCGGCAAGGTGGACGTCGTCCTCGGCGACGGCCGTCTCACCATCGCCCGCGCCCCAGACAAGCACTTCGGCCTCATCATCCTCGATGCGTTCAGTTCCGACGCCATCCCGACGCACCTGCTCTCGCTCGAAGCGATGAATGTCTATCTCTCCAAGCTCAGCGACGACGGCATCCTCGCGTTTCACATCTCCAACGGCTTCCTGAATCTCGAACCAGTCGTCGCCCGCCTCGCCGAGCGCGCGCACCTGGCCTGCATCAGCCGATCGGATCGTGGACTGCGCCGGGACGAACTCGCCGACGGCCAGCTTGCAGCGCATTATGTGGTCATGTCGCGCATGCCCGAGCGGCTCGCTGCGCTGGAGTCGAAGCCGCGCTGGCATCGCTGCGAGCCGTCGAAGGACGTGCCGGTGTGGACAGACCAATACTGCGACATCCTCGGCGTCCTGCGCCTGCCGCAGCCCGGAACCGAGCCGCCGCACCTGGCGCAATCGTCGCCGCCGCGCGAACCGATTCATACCGATGAATCAAGCGAATTGAAAGTCAAATGACGGGCGTTACACGTTGAACCGGAAATTGATGATGTCCCCATCCGACACGATGTAGTGCTTCGGCTCCAGCCGAACCTTGTTCGCCGCCTTGGCCCCGCGCATGTCCTTGTTGGCCTTGAGATCATCGAAGGCCACGACTTCAGCCTTGATGAAGCCGCGTTGGATGTCGCTGTGAATCTTGCCGGCCGCCTCGACGGCCTCCATGTTGCGAAAAATCGTCCACGCCCGGACCTCGTCCTCGCCGCACGTCAGGAATGAGCACAGCCCCACCGCGTCATAGCAGGTGCGAATCAGCCGAATCTTCGCGGCCTCCTTCAGACCCAGGTCGGCGAGAAACGTCGACCGGTCCGCATCTTCCAACTGGGCGATCTCGGCCTCGATCTCCGCGGACATGGCAATCGTGGCGCGTGCGTGCCCATGTTGAAACGGAGCCGGCGCAGCTACTTGCCCTTCGCCGACATTGACCACCACCAACACCGGCTTCATCGTGAGGAAGCCGAAGCTCGCCGCGATGCCGCGCTCTTCGTCGTTCTGAATGGCCGTAGAGACCGGCGCTTCTTTCTCCAGCGCCTCGCAGGCGCGCTTCATCATGGCCAACTCGCGGAGTTCCGTCTCGCGCGTCTTGGTCGGCTTGAGGACGCTCTTTTCAAGCTTTTCCACGCGGGTCGTGACCTGCTCGAGGTCGGCGAAGATCAACTCGGTGTGCAACTCCTCGAGATCGGCCTTGGCGTCGATGCGATTGCGATAGGTCGCCACGCTGTCCGACTCGAAGGCCCGCACGACCATCACGATGCCGTCGCAGCGCCGGACCGTCGTCATCGCCTTGCGAAACTCGGCCTGCCCGTGGGCATCGGCCAGGCTCACGCCCGGAAGGTCGATGAACTCGAGGTGCGCCGGTGTGTATTTCTTGGGCTTGTAGAGTTCGGCGAGATAATCAAGCCGCTCATCCGGCACGGCCACCGAGGCGATTCGCTCGGCGGGGGCGTGCGTGGGGTCGAGACGCTGCCCGCTGACAGCGTCGAAGAGCGTGGACTTGCCGGACTGCGGCGGACCGATGATGGCGAACTTCATGCGTACCGTTCCCTTTCAGCGGCCGCATTCTAGGGGGGGGAAACGACGGGGTCGAGATGCGTTAAGAAGGCGTGTGATGCGTGAATGGGCGACTCAGGCGCGTTCGGCGAAGTCAAACTCGCGCCGGCTGAACCAAAGCCAGCCCAGCGCCAGAACGCCGACCGAGACCAACGACGCCTGAATGAAGTTCCAATCGAACGGATTGCGATTCATCAGCAAACAGTCGCGATATGCTCGGATGATGGGCGTCATCGGGTTGAGTTGGATCACGGCCCGCTTCCACGCGGCCGCCGGCTCCAGTTGATAAACCACGCACGTCACGAACATCCAAAGTTGAATGAACGATCGGAACAGGAATCCCACGTCGCGATAGAACAGATTCGCCATCGATAGTAGCAGCCCCAGGCCCACCGTCAGCGATGTCTGCACCAGCACCACGACCGGCAGGCACAAAATAGCCCAGCCCAGCTCGAACCGCCACGGCCCGCCGCGGAAGTGAACGATCAACGCGAACACGATGAGCACCACCGTCGAGATGGCGAAGTCGATGAACGCGCTGCCGACCGCCGCGATGGGGAACACCTCGCGCGGGAAATAAATCTTCGTAATGAGTTGCCGATTTGAGACGAGCGAGATCGTGGCGGTCTGAAGGCTGTTCGCAAAAAATGTCCACGGCACCAGGCCCGACAACGCGAACAACGAATAGGGCAGCGAGGCATGGCCGGTCAGTGTTTGTGGATCGAGCTGGCTCACCGTGCCGAATACGAATGTGAAGATGCCCATCATCATCACGGGCGGAATGATGGCCCACGCTGCGCCGAGCATCGAATGCTTGTAGCGCACGCGGATGTCCCGCCACGTCAGCATCCACGTCAGCTCCCGGTACGCAGACAGCCGACGAAGCCGCTCGAAGACTCCGACGGCCTCCGCAACCTGTGGCATGTAGACTGGGTTCATTGCCAAATTGGTACCCCGACAGCGGCGACGCGATCACCCGACCACGGTGCCTGCCACGGAGTCATATCGGTCGGCGTAACGCGCCAGGGTGATGGAGAGGCCGTGCTGCGCCTCGATGTGCGTCCTCGCCGCGGTCCCCAGGCAATTTCGGCGCGTCGGATCATGCAACAGTGATCCAATCGCCGTCGCAAGTGCTGCCGCATCCGCCGGTGGGACGAGCCAACCCGTCCGGTCATGTTCGATCAGGTCCACGTTTCCCCCCACGGCCGTTGCGATGCACGCCAACCCCGACGCCATCGCCTCTAGCAGGGCGTTCGAGCATCCCTCCCATAGCGACGGCAGGACGAACACATCCGCCGCCTGATACCACTCTGAGAGATTCGACTGCGCCCCGACGAACCGAATCTCCACGCCACGAACTTGATTGGCCATCTGCTGCAATCGCCCACCCAGGTAATCTTGCCCCACGATCACAAAACAGGCGCGACGGGAGTCTCCGTCCATCCTCCCCACCGCCTGTACCAGATACTCGTGCCCCTTCACCGGCTTGAGATTCCCCACCGACAACACGATGGGCCGATCCATCGGCAATCCCAACGCCGCCCGAATCGCCGCCTTCTCGTTCGTCGGTGCGAATCGCCCCGTGTCCACGCCGTTTGGCAGTTCGTCGAACGCCGCCAGGGGAACACTCAAGGCGTCGCACACCGGCTCAACCGCTCGCGCACTCACCGTCCACCGCGCATCGCATCGAAGTAACGCCTCGCGGTACACCCGCGCCCGCCACGGCGACCAATTCGGTTGTGCCGTCTCCAACCCATGAAAACTAAATACGATCCGCACGCCCTCCGACAACTCCGCCGCCGCCACTGCATCGAGCAGCATCGCGAAGTTGCGAATGTGCAGCACGTCCACCCGATGCTCGCGTAGCACGCGCGCCAACCGCCGCGACCACATGGGGTCCGGCGTCCGCGTCGGCTCGTGGCAAATAGTTACGTGGTTTGGCAGCGTGCGATCGTCGGTCGTGCATCCGTCGCCTGTGACGATGACATGCCGAAACCGATCCGCCGGCAGTCCATTTGCGATTTGCAAAAGCTGCCGCTCCATCCCGCCCGTATCAAGTCGCCAGACTGGATGACAGATTGTGATCGGCCTCGCCATGATCCTTACATCGGCCGATGGACCGCACCGACGAAACCCGATCCCTCAATCCGTGATCCACGGCATCGCATCCGTCGTTCCGCCGACGAGGTGAATCAGCAGCGCGTTCGTCGAACCGACCGCCTTCAGAGGTGTCCCGGCGACGACCACGATTAAATCCCCGCGCTCCACAATCCCGCGCGACAGCATCGCCTCGTCCACATCGCGCAGCATCGCCGTGATCTGTTCCTGCCGGGCCAATTGAATCGGCATCACCCCGTAAAACATGCACATCCGTCGACACACCGCCTCCTCCGGCGACAGCCCCACCACCGGAACACCCAGCCGACTCTTGCTCAAAAGCCGCGCTGTGTTGCCCGTCGCCGTCCACACCGCCACGGCCTTTGCATGAAGCTCGCGTGCCAAGAGCGCTGCCCCGTGGGCCACGGCTGTCGCCACCGGTCGAAGGCTTTCCGTCACCTCGACCTGCCCCACTTCGCCGCTCTCCTCGGCAAACGATTCTGTCTGAGCGGCGATTCGTGCCATCATGGCGACACTCTCCGTCGGGAACTGTCCGACGGACGTCTCGGCGCTGAGCATCACGGCGTCGGCCGCATCGAGAATGGCGTTGGCCACGTCGCTGACTTCGGCCCGCGTCGCTGTCGGGCTGTTGATCATGGATTGAAGCATCTGCGTGGCAATGATCGCCGGCTTGCCCGCCCGGCGGCACATCCGCGTGATTCGCTTCTGGATAATCGGCACCTGGGCGAGGTCCATCTCCACGCCCATGTCGCCGCGCGCCACCAGCACGGCGTCTGCTGATTCAACGATCTCCTCCAGGTGCCTCGCGGCCTGAGGCGTCTCCACCTTTGCCACGACCCGACTGTCGCAGTGAGCCAGCGGCATCAAGTCGCGCAGCTCCCGCAGGTCGGCCGCCGTGCGCACGAAGGACATGGCGATGTAGTCGAGTCGGTTCTCCATCGCCCAGGCCAGGTCGAGCCGATCCTTGTCGGTCAGCGCCGACATCACCAGGTCGGTGTCGGGCACGTTCACACCCTTGCGCGAGCTGACCACGCCGGCCACTTCGCAGACACAGGTAAGCAACCCGGGCGAAGCCGTCTCGACGCGCAGGCGAACATTGCCATCGTCGATCAACAATCGGTGTCCCGCCTTGGCCTCGCCGACGAGTTCCGGTCGATTCGTGGAGATGCGCTGGGACGTGCCCTTGATGTGTTCCGCGACGACCTCAATCCGATCCCCCGCGGCCAGCGTGAACGAGTCATTCACGATTGGATCGACGCGAATCTTCGGTCCGCACAAGTCGCCCATCACGGCAACATGGCAGTGGCGCTCGCGCCGCACTGCTTGAATGCGCTCATAGGTCCGCGCATGTTGTTCCAACGTCCCATGCGAGAAGTTCAGACGAAAGACATTCACCCCCGCATCGATCAGCCGCCCCAGCATCTCCGGCGACTCCGTTGCTGGGCCGAGCGTGGCAATGATTTTGGTGTGGATCATATTCTGGCTTACCGCTTCTCAAGTACGAAAAAATAATTATACAAACTCAGCCCCGGCCGGAACTCCCGCGCGATCTTGAATCCTCCCTCGCACAGGGCCTTGCGGATCCGTCGTTTGGGATAGCCGAGTCGATCCAGCTCCCAATAGTGTTGCCCGTCGAAGCGCGGCTTGCTGTATTGTCGGAATCCCAGCGCCAGAAAGATCGGCTCCAGCAGCGGCACGTTGATCCCGACGTGGAAGCCGACCAGCGGACACGGCAGCGTCACGATGACATTCTTTCGGCACACGCGCCGAAGCTCCGCCAGGCACGACGCGAATTGATCGAACGGCAAATGCTCCAACACCTCCGCGATGAGGATCGTGTCGAAGCTGCCCTCCGCGAACGGCATCGCTCGCAAGTCCCCGATGCACGTCGGCGATAGTTCGGGATCCAGATCGAGCGTCGAGACCTCCAAGCCCCAGCGCTGCATGATCCAGGACGTTAGCCCCATGCCGATGCCGATCTCCAGCACGCTGCGCCCTCCACAATCTCGCACGGCTTTGGCCTGATACCAATACGTCATCATTCTGGGGAGATTCAGGTAGTCGCCGAGGTAATGATCCGCGTGAACCTGCAAGGCCGTGGACTTCTTGGCTGGTGCGACCGGTATTGTTCGTGGCCCCGCGCCCATCACCGGCGCACTGAAACTGCTCATGACGCTCTCCCAGTATCTTTGATCGCATCCGTCAACTCGGACCGTCTCATAAGGGATCGGCAGTATCAGGCGATCACGGTTGCTATTTCAGGGCGGCCGACCCTGCGACGATGAAGGGCTGCCCGAAGGGGACGTTCATACCGGGGGATCATTGGGGATGTCCGAGAAAAATACCGAGCGCCTTCCTCTCATTCTCGTTGCACTCTGCGGCGGCGGCTGGCATCGCGAGACCGTTCGCGTGCTCGAACGCTTTCCGCGCGGCGAGTTCCGCTTCGCCTATGCCTACGGCCATCAGGGCGGCGTGCATGGCGCATCGCGCCTGCCGATGCCGTTCGACGGACCGTGCTTCCCAATCCATTACCTCGGCCCCACGCGCAAATCGCTCAGCCGATTCATCTTGAATCCGATCCGATTTTTCTCAAGCATCATCGAGGCTTTCGACATCGTCGGCCGACTTCGACCCGATGCCGTCTTCGTCGTCGGCGCCGCGACGGCCATTCCACTGTTCCTCGCGGCGAGGTGCTTCGGTGCGACGTGCGTGTTTATCGAATCGCTCACGCGTGTTGAGAAGCTGTCGCTCACCGGTCGCATTGTGCGACGACTGGGTCTGGCCGACCGACTCTACGTCCAGTGGGAACGGCTCAGTCGCGAACTCGACGGCACACATTATGCGGGGGCCGTGCTGTGATACTGCTCACCGTCGGCACGCAATTCTTCGACGACCTGATCGACGAGGCCGACCGCCTTGCCGGCGAAGGCGTCTTCGCGGAGCCGGTGCTGGCCCAGATCGGCCTGTCGAAGACGAAACCGCGACACATGCAGCACGTCGCCTTCGACCCGAACCTCCTCGACAAGGCCGCGAAGGCCAGCCTCATCATCACCCACGCCGGCACCGGGTCGCTCTGCGAATGCATCAGCATCGGCCGCCCGTTCATCGCCGTGGTGAACGACACCAAGGCGGGCAACCACCAGCTTGAGTTCCTTCAACACCTCTCGACGCTCTATGACTTTTGCTGGATCGACTCTCCCCGAAAGCTGCGCGAGGCCCTGCCCCACGCCCGACCGGCCACCTCGCTCGGTTCGCCCGGCGTCTCGCGCCTCGCGGAAAACATCGCCGAGTATCTAGCGAGCGCTGCCACTTCCCACGTATAATCCGGCGAACCCTTAACGCCCGGTATGCGACGTGGATTCTCCAAACGACCTGCAAACCAACGCCAGCCTGCTGATTGTCGAGATCGGCAACTCGCACATCACTGTGGCGACCAGCATCGGCGCTCTGATTCCCACGAACGTGCGTTTCGGCCTCGATCAGATCGATCGCGTGATCGAGTATGCCAGAGAGGCGTGGATCGCCCTGCCCGATGATCGAGAAAAAGCGGTCGCGGGGGCCTCGGTGGTGCCGGATGTGATGGCCCGATTGCGCGAGCCGCTGGCCGAATCGCTGCAATCACCGATGCTTGAGGTCGGCGACGAGCTTCACCGTCCGATGGTGCTTGCGTTGGAGCAGCCGGAGTGCGTGGGCGTCGACCGTGTCTGCTCGGCCGCCGCCGCGTATGAGACACTGCAACGCGCGTGTGTCGTGGCGAGCTTCGGTACTGCGATCACGATTGATTGCGTGAATGACGAGGGCGTCTTCATGGGCGGGGCGATCATGCCGGGGCTGAACTTGCAGGCCAAGAGTCTTCACGAAGGAACGGCCGCCCTGCCGTTGGTGAAGGTGGAGCCGACCGGCGCGGCCTTTGGGGCGAGCACGGAACAGGCTATTCGCAACGGCATCCTCTACGGCGTCGTTGGGGCATTGCGCGAAATCGTCGAACGATACGCGACCGAGTTGAACGGGTGGCCGCAGCTCATCGTGACCGGTGGGCAGGCTGAGCTGGTCAAGGCCGAGTGCGACTTCATTGACAACGTCGTGCCGGACCTCTGCATTCGCGGGATCGCCCTCGCCTATCGCAAACACTTCGCGGCGTTTGACGATTAGCCGCATTGGCACGCCTTCATGTCTTCAGTTGCACGACACACGAACACCGATGAAACCCTGGCGAGCCTGCTCACGGCGCTTGCCCCTGGGGCGATTGCTGTCATCGCCCTGCACGGTGTGAAGACGGAGGGGATTCTGCAGGCCATCCTGCGTCGACCAAAGTCGGACGCGGTATCAGGCCTTCGATTAAACTCGCCGACATTGTGCCGAGTTGTCGAGAACGGCCAAACACTGGACGACGCGATCGTCATCGTGAGCGAGAATGGGCACGCCGAAATCCATACGCACGGTGGTGTGCGCATTGCGCAGCGCGTGCTCATGCTGCTTGCCTCGCAGGGGGCCGCCGTGGTCGCGGCTGATGAGTTTGTTGAACGCACGGCTTCCGGTGATCCGATCCTGCGCGACATCGATACCGCCCTGCTTCGATCAACGTCGCGCCGATTGACGATGTGGCTTCTGGCACAGCGGGAGATACTGCCACCATTCCTCGCGCGCATCGGAGAAACCTCCAAAGAGGAGCGGGGCGCGTTCAGCCATCGCACGCATGTCGCTGTTCGCCTGCTTCGTGGCATCACCATCGCCATCATCGGCCCGCCCAACGCCGGCAAAAGCACGCTGGCCAATCGATTGATCGGTCATGATCGCGTCCTCACTTCCGACCAACCCGGCACGACTCGCGACTGGATTAGTGAGACGGCTTTGATAAACGGCTGGCCCGTCACGCTAACCGACACCGCCGGCCTTCGTGATGCTGATTGCGTCATCGAGGCCGAGGCGATTCGTCGCGGCCGGGAGCAGGCCCACGCGGCGGACCTCGTGCTCATCGCGCTCAACGCGACCACCACCGAAGGCGATCAATACGCCGCGTATCGCGTCGCGGTGGATTCACTTCCTTCTGACACGCCACGACTTGTAGTGTTCAACAAGTGCGACAGTTCTACGGCACGCTCAATGAAACTAGATGGCCCTCAGTCGTGCAAAGTCTCTGCCTTGCAAGGAAATGGAGTCGAAGAATTGGAGTCGCGTATTGAAGCGGTGCTGGGATTGAACCAGTTGGATGACAGCCGACCCACTGGGATTCGCGTGGAGCATTGCACACAATGACGATGCAAGCGTGAGGCTCATCACGGCACGACAACGATCTTCCCGAAGAAATCCGCGCTCTCCATCAGCCGATGCGCCTCCGCCGTCTGGGCGAGCGGCCACGCCTTTGCGACGATGGGCTTCACCAGGCCCTTGTGGGCCAGCGACCACGCACCCGCAATCTCGGTCTCGTCGGAGAAGAACTCGACGATGCCGCGCAGGGTGATCTCCTTGAAGAGCAGCTTCGCCGCCTCCAGCGAGGCGTGTTGCCCGCCGACCATGCCCAGCACGATCCACCGGCTGCGAAAGCCAAGCGCCTCCTGCGTCTTCACGGACGACTCGCCCCATACCGGATCGAAGCAGACATCGACGCCGCGCCCGCCGGTGATCTCCTGCACGGCCTTCGCAAAATCCGTCGTCTTGTAATTCACGGCGTGATCGGCCTTGAGCAGGTCACGAGCTATTGCGCACTTCTCATCGCTACCGGCGGTGGTGATCACCGTCGCGCCGGCCGCCTTGGCCACCTGGATCGCCGCCGTCCCCGCGCCGCTGCCGGCCGCGTGAACGAGCACGACCTCGCCGGGCTTCACCCGCGCGTGCAGGATCAACCCGTAGTACGCCGTCAGATAAACGCAACCGAACGCGCCAGCCTCTTCCCATGTGTAGTGTTTCGGCTTCGGCGCGAGGCAGTGCGCCGGTACGACCACGCGCTCGGCGAACCCGCCCGGCCGGGCGATGCCGATGATGTCCAGTCTGCCGCGCGCCGCCGGCCCGGTCACGCGGGCATTCACGACGCACTCGCGCCCGACGTGCTTGGCATCCACGCCGGGTCCGACCGCCTCCACCACGCCGGCAATGTCGAACCCGCCGATGTGCGGCATCACCCACCCCGGCATCGTCGTCGCCCCGCTGCGCAGGAACACGTCCAGCCGATTCACTGCCGCCGCCTTCACGCGCAGCAAGACTTCGCCCGCCTGCGGCACGGGATCGGGGACATCTTCAAGACGAATGACGTCGGGGGGACCGGTTTGATGGTATCGGGCGGCTTTCATGGGGAGGATTCAAACAGTGGGAACACGGGCTGTAAAGTGGTCATTCTAAGAGTGAGCTTGCGTTTCAATCGAAGACACTCGTTTGCGATCGGCTTTTCAGGAATCTTCGATCAAATGGCGTACCACACTCCGGGCAGCGAGGTTCCATCAAACCAGTCAGGTTGTACCCGCACTTCGAGCAGTTTGGCCACCAATCGGCGCTATCCCGCGGGCGAGATTTCCACGCGCCGAGAATGACAAAACAGCAAATTATCAAAGACGGCAGATAGTAAATTGCAATGACAGGATCATCGCGAAGACTGTGCGGGCCATAGTAGTCAACCGCCGCAAGGGACAGAAGCGTTACGAACAGTGATAGAAATCCAACCAGCAACGCCCAGCGACAACTCGATTGTGTACCCTTCGCCAACAAGATTACCACGATAATGAACGCGATCACGGAAACGGGCAATCCCAAGCAGCAGCCCCCGACACCATAAACCGCGGGTTGACCATGCGCGAGGAAGATCATCTCTACTCCCAATCCTCAATTCGAAGACTGGGAACACGACGGAACTCATTCACATTGTGCGTAACCAGTGTTAAATCATTGGCCAACGCAATCGATGCAATGAGCAGATCATTTGCCCCGATGACCTCATCGCGGCGTTCGAGGCTTGCACGTACTCGCGCGTATTCAGCCGCCGCGTCAGTGATAGGAGGGGACTCCGAAAGCAGGACGCGCGTGGCTCTCTCGTCATGTTCCGCCTTTTCAAGCCAGCGACGTACTTCCTCCACCTCAGGCGGCATAAACCACCCTGCCCTTGTCTTTCACGGTGCGTTCAAAGGAGGTGGGAAGGCACGCCCTGCGCTCAAACTGAGTTCGAGAATAGACTTGAACATCGATGGGAACCCGGAGGTCTCCGAGAGCCCGATTCGCTGCCGCGTCGAGCTCATACGGCGAACGCGATGAATCCTCAACAAGTAGAAGCAGATCGATGTCGCTATCGAAATTGGGAATGCCGTATGCGTAAGATCCGAAGAGGTAAATCATGGACGGGCGGAGCGCATCACACAGTCGCTCGGTGGCTGTTCGAAGCGTTTCTTCAAGTTTGTCGCTCTGAAGCAGT
Organism: Planctomycetota bacterium; assembly: GCA_038042195.1. Classification (GTDB taxonomy): domain Bacteria; phylum Planctomycetota; class Phycisphaerae; order UBA1845; family UTPLA1; genus JACRIM01. The sequence continues at coordinate 119,076 of JBBTET010000013.1, forward strand.
GCCATCACAATACTCTAACGCGCAAATGGTCGGGTCGCCTACGCCAACTGCGCCACGAACTCCTGATTCGTCTTCCACTTCTTCAGCTCTTCCAGCATCGTCTCCATCTGCTTCTGCGGCGGCATGTTGAGGAGTCGGCGGCGAATACGCGACATCTTGTCGTACATCTCCTGACCCAGGAGCAGCTCTTCCTTTCGCGTGCCGCTTTCCGACAGGTTCATCGCCGGCCAGATGCGCATGTTGGCCAACTCACGGCTGAGCACCAGCTCCATATTTCCGGTGCCTTTGAACTCCTGGAAAATGAACTCATCCATCCGGCTGCCCGTCTCGATCAGCACGCTCGCCACGATGGTCAGGCTGCCGCCGTTCTCGATCTTGCGGGCCGAGCCGAACATCTGCTTCGGAATCTCCAGGGCGCGAATGTCGAGTCCGCCCGTCATGGTGCGCCCGCTGGACCCGACGATGTTGTTGAAGGCCCGGCCCAGCCGCGTGAGCGAGTCGAGCAGAATGAAGACGTCCTCACCCTGCTCCACATGCCGCTTGGCCTTTTCGATCATCAGCTTGCTGATGCGGGCGTGGCTCTTCACGTCGCTGTCGTTGTTGGAATAGACGACCTCGGGGGCGTCGTGTTGCCAGCCCGACCCGTCCTTGCACAAGGCCCGTTTCATCTCCGTGACTTCCTCTGGCCGCTCATCAATGAGTAGCATCATGAGGAACATTTCGGGATGATTCAACTTGATGCCGTCGGACATCTGCCGGAGCAGCACCGTCTTGCCGGTGCGCGGCGGCGCGACGATCAACCCGCGCTGCCCCTTGCCGATGGGTGCAAGCAGATCAACGATTCGCGTGGACATCGGCCCGTCGGGCGTCTCAAAGTTCAGCTTCTGATCCGGGTGAATGACCTGCAACTCGTCGAATGGCTTGAGGCGCCCATACTCCGCCGGCTGCTGTCCGCCGATGGTCTCGATTCGCCCGACCATGGGCTGTCCGCGACCCTGATTCCCGCGATTGACCTGGGCCACGATGGTCTCGCCCCCGCGAAGCTTGAACTTCTGCACGAAGTCGCGCCCCACTTGCGGATCGGTTGGTAGGATCGCGTAGTTGCGCGCGGGATCGCGAAGAAAGCCCGAGTTGTTCTGACCCAGCTCAAAGGTGCCGGTCACGAGTCCGTTCGGTTGATTCATATATGACCTGAAAATGTGGCGAGGCCCGATTCGCCCGAAATCCTCTGGATGGAACGCGTCCATCCGCGTGAAAACCCCGGCGCGGCCCCGAAGCCGCCAGCCGCAATAAAATTGTTCAGAAACGAACGTCGAAGCCCTGGAACTCGCCCGTGCCCGGCGACTCGGCCGACTCCGTCCCGTGAATGTGCGGGGACAACTCGGCGGCCACGGCGGTGAGAAACGTCTCAACCACCTCCGGCAGCCCTTCGACCACGACTTCCACGCGCCCGTCCGGCAGATTCCTGACGGTGCCGGAAACGGAATACCCCACGGCAATCTGACAAGTGGTGTAACGGAAGCCGACGCCCTGCACTCGGCCGGAGTAATGAACCGTTTTGCGGATCATGGCTCAAATGCGCCACGACAGGCCGTGGTGCGAAGGTCGTGGGATCATGGTACCGGCCCCCCGCATCCACTGCAACTCAATCCACCGTGGATCAAAAATACTGGGTAGGGCCGGAATTGAACCGGCGACTCTACCAAACACTGTACGTCAAGCCTATGCCGCCTGGAGGGATTCAAGTCCGACCACGTGCATGAGTGAATAAATATGAAATCGATCACGGGACGGATCGGCAACAAAGAGATCCCGTTTCATCACAACGACCAGCGCCGGATTCCGAACCTCAACGTTCTCCTGATTCGAAAACTTTATCAGGAACGGCGTGAACGGTTGCCGAGCCAACACCTCGCTAATCGTCTCGGGATTCATACTATTAGTATACCATTCCACTTTGACCTGGGCAACCGATGGATCGAGGATGATGGCCCGTAGACCATGAAATATTGGGTAGGGCCGGAATTGAACCGGCGACACACGGATTTTCAGTCCGTTGCTCTACCAACTGAGCTACCTACCCGACTCACGCGGGTGTCCGCGCGATCGAGGAATTATCGAGCGGAGGCATTCCCGGGTCAATGACCAGCATGCACATGGAAGTTGGCGCGGAAAAGCTCAGTCGTATCTAACTTGCAAACTTGGTCGGATCGAGCGCGCCCAGGCTGATGCCGCCGAAGTCCACCGTGATTCCGCCACGACGTGATGCGGACTTGGCCTTCTTTTTCTCGCGATCTTTCTCTTCGGCGGCGCGGCGTTTGGCGATTTCGGCCTTCTCCTCCGCCGACATTTGCTTGGGCGGCGGCTTCATCGAGAGGCTGATCTTCTTGTTCGCCGGATCAAGGCCGATCACGCGCACCTCAACCTCGTCGCCGGGCTTCACCTTGTCCGTCACGGCATTGACGCGCTGTTCGGACAGCTCCGAGATGTGGATCAATCCGTCGATGCCGTCTTCAAGATTGATGAACGCCCCGAAGTCGGCCGTCCGCGCCACCTTGCCTTTGATCGTCGCTCCAAGCGGATAGCGTTCGGCAATGACCAACCACGGATCGGTTGCCGTCTGCTTGAGGCTGAGGGAGACGCGCTTCTTCTCGGCATCGACACCGATGATCGCGACCTCGACCATGTCGCCCTCCTTGACGACTTCGTTCGGCGTGCGAACGCGCTTGGTCCAGCTCATTTCAGAAAGGGGAATAAGGCCGTCCACGCCCGGCTCAATCTCGACGAAGGCCCCGAAATCCTGAAGCCGAACGACGCGACCGGTCAGCTTGCCGCCGACGACGTATTTCTCCGAGACGGTCGTCCACGGATCGGCAAGGGTCTCTTTGAGGCTGAGCGAAATCTTCTTCTTCTCTTTGTTGATTTTGATGATCTTGGCTTCGATTTCGTCGCCGACCTTGACGACCTCTTCGGGCTTGGTCACACGGCCCCAACTCATGTCGGTGACATGTAGCAGGGCATCGACGCCGCCGATATCGACGAACGCGCCAAATTCACACAGGCTGCGCACTCGACCGCGTCGAATCTGGCCGACCTCGATTTCGCCGAGAACCTTTTCCTTGCGGTCAACCGACTCCTTCATCTGGCAATTGCGCCGGGAGAGAACGATCGTGTCATCAATCTTGTCGAACTTGATGACTTCGGCTTGGATGTCCTGGCCGATCAGATTGGAGATGTCCTTCACGAATCGAATGTCGACCTGGCTCGCGGGAATGAAGCCGCGCAGACCCTGCACGTCGACCTCCAGTCCGCCTTTGTTCATGCCGGTGACGTGGCCGTTGAGGACCATGCCCGGTGTCAGGCTTTCGATCAATCTCTTCTGCCGCGCCTTCTTGCGCGAGACGCCGAGCAACCCGTTCACGGCCTCGCCGTCGCCGATCATGACTTCAATGGCGTCACCGACCGAATACGTCTCATCCTTGCCGAACTCCGCCAGCGGCATCGAGCCGAGGCTCTTGCCGCCGAAATCGATGAGCACGTCCTGCGAGCCGATGTTGGCGATGCGGCCCTGGCGAATCGAACCGGCGCCATCAGGATTGCTGGCGGCAGCGAGGCTCGCGGCATTGGTCATGTCGGCGGTGGTGACGCCGGTCATGGCCTCTTCGACGGCGCGATCCAGCGTGGTGTCGCCGCCGCTCTTGATCTGATCGAGCAGATCGGACGGCGCGACGCGCGGCGCGTTGGCCGTGGAAGGCGGTAATGTGACACCCGATGCGTCCGCAGTCGGCAGCGCATCACCCGTTTGAGTGAAGTCGGTCATGGGATTCGCAGTGATTCTTGGTTCGGGCGAAAAGACCGTACGGCCCGTGCCGGCCTCGTCGCCAAGTTGCACCTAGTTTACCAAGCTACGTCGGGCAAGTCGACCCCTGTTTCGGGGTGCCGACATGAAGATTCGATAACAAAAAAACGGCCCGCCGGTGGGTGCCGACGGGCCGTGTGTAGGATCATTTGTCTGCAAGGGCGACCACGCTAATCCAGATCGAAGCCGGAATCTTCCGGCATGGTCATATTGCCATCCTTGTCCATGAACCCTTCGAGCTTGCGGCAGCGCACGGGGTGCTGGAGCTTGCGAATGGCCTTGGCCTCGACCTGTCGGACGCGCTCGCGCGTGACCTTGAAAATCTTGCCGACCTCTTCGAGCGTGTAGGTGTAGCCATCACCGATGCCGTAGCGAAGTTTGATGATTTCCCGTTCGCGGTAGGTCAGGCTCTTGAGCACCTGTTCGATGCGGTCCTTGAGCATTTCATTGCTCGCCGTATGGACCGGGCTTTCGGCCGTCGCGTCCTCGATGAAGTCGCCGAAGTACGAATCCTCGCCCTCACCAACCGGCCGATCGAGCGAGATCGGGTGGCGGCTGATCTTCAACACGCGCCGCACTTCGCTGATCGGCATCCGGGCGCGCTTGGCGATTTCCTCAGTAGTCGGCTCGCGGCCGAGTTCCTGCAAGAGATCGCGCGAGATGTTTCGCAGCCGGCTCATCGTTTCAATCATGTGGACCGGGATGCGGATGGTCCGGGCATGATCGGCGATGGCCCGCGTGATCGCCTGGCGAATCCACCAGGTCGCATAGGTGCTGAACTTGTAGCCGCGGCGATACTCGTACTTGTCCACGGCGCGCATCAGGCCGGTGTTGCCTTCCTGAATGATGTCGAGGAAGGGCAGGCCGCGATTGCGGTACTTCTTGGCAATGGAGACCACGAGTCGCAGGTTGCCGCCGGAGAGCTTGCGCTTCGCATCTTCGTACTCGACGAAAATCTTGCGCAGGGCCGCGACACGACGCCGCAACATGGCCGGCGATTCGAGGACGAGGTCTTGCAAGCCGACGAGTTCGTCGCTCATGACTTCGATGTCGTCCTGAATCATGCCGGCCCGCGTGCGCGGGTCGGACAGGCTCGATTCAAGCGTCGTCATCTTGTCGCACAGAGCGAAGAGTTTCCGCATGAGCGGGGTGATCTTGCTCGTGCGCAGGGCCAGCTCTTCAAGCATGGTCACGCATTTGCTGCGGCGTTGCATGATGCCGCGCCAGAATAACTGTCGGTTCGCTTCGCTGGGCCGGCCTTCGTGAAGCCTGGCCCACGCCTCCTGATTCTGCTCCATCAGCTTTCGAGCGGTGACGAGATTGCCGGGAAGCCGGGCCATGACCGCGGCCTTGGCCTGATTCTCGCCGGTCGAAATCTTCATGGTTCGGTCGAATGGCAAGGTGCCGTCGTTCACATGCTGGAGCATCTCGACGGCAGCTTGCAAACTACAGTCCGACTCCAACACCTTGCGGCGGAAGGCCGTGCGGGTCAGTTCGATTTTCTTGGCGAGGGTGATTTCCTGGATGCGCGTGAGCAGGGGAATCTCACCCATTTGGGTGAGGTACATGCGCACGGGATCGTCGATTCGCCGGCTCGCGGACTCGACGGGAAACTCATCCTCGACCGGTGACGGCTCGGCGGCACCGAGGTCGGGTTTCTTGTTGGGGTCCGCCGAATCATCGCCGAACGCCGCCTTACCAGCGTCGGCCTCATCCACCATGTCGATGCCAAGCTCTTCGAGCTTCTGAAGGATGATCTCCAGACGGTCCGGGTGTACGGCCTCATCGGGAAGAGAGTCGTTCATTTCCTCCCAAGTCAGATAGCCGCGTGTCTTCCCCTTTTCAATCAATTCAATGATGCTCGCCTCCACCGGATCCACGGCGACTTCGGTGCGTGGCTTTTGCGGCGCGACAGGCGTCTCTTTGTTCATCACTTTCATCATTCGTACCGGCTCCAATACTGCGTCAAGCGAAACGACGCTCTCGGCTCAACGAGAACACGCATCGCTCATTGCTGTTGATGCACGCGCGGCGCAACCATGCGCCGGACGGCGTCCTTCACACCTCGATAAAACACACCACTCGGCCGAGCCAGACTTTGCAATGCTCGGCCGCGCTCTCACTACGCCGAAACGTTGTCGGCGGTGTGCGGTTCGCTCGACGCGGCACCCACAATCAAGGGGGTCGCCGTCATATGTCTGCGAGCCGCGAAATGACTCATCCTCCGGGCCGCCTCTCCCGCGGCGCGAAGCTTCGATGATGCCTGATTCGTATCCCCTCGTCCTTCGGCGAGCATCGCTCCGACGCGCTCGCGATCTCGTACCTTTTGCAACGTTGCCACGGCACCTTCCACACGCGCCCCATAGTTGCCGCCGCGCTCGCCCGCCATCTGCAAGTCCACGATCAATCCGCTGATCCGCACGGACTCAAACCGGCTGATCAACGCACCCACCGCAAACTCCCCCGGCTGCTCCGCCAATTCGGCAAACCCCCGGGCGATGTCGGCAAGGTCCGCATCAGCGACCAGCGACACATCAAACTCCGAACGCACCGATTCGTAATAACTCGGCTCGTTCAGCAACACCTCAAGCAGATCCCGCATCGCGGAATCGGCGGCACTGGTCGACGCTGCGGGGCGCTCGGATGCGACCCTTGGCGACGACGAGACAGGAGCGGGCGACTTGCGCCCAAGAATACGCAGTTGCCGGTTGACCTCCTCATTGGAGAGTCCCAGCAGTTTCCCAACCTGGTTGATCAGCAACCCCCGTTGGATGGGATCGCCGGCACCGTAATCCTGAGACTGAACGATCAACCCCAGAAACTCTTCCACGGCCCGACGGACATCAGGCCCCTGGTCGCCGCTTTGGCACCGTATCAGAACCTGCTTCCACTTCGATTCTAGCGCCCCAACCGCAGAGGTCAAAGCCATTTGCAAGGCCTCCGCCCCCTTTTGCACCAGCAAATCGGCGGGGTCCTTTCCTTCTGGGACGTGGGCCAGGCGAAGCGACACGTCCGTTGTGAAAAAGAGCGGCAGACTCTGATTCGCGGCTCGCTGACCGGCGGCATCGGCATCGAAGAGGAGAATGACCTCATCCACATATCGCCGCAGCATCTGGACATGGTCGAGCGTCAGGGCGGTCCCCAGCGTCGCCACGGTCTCGGTGAAGCCATATTGATGGGCCATCAGGCAATCAATGTACCCCTCAACCACCAGGGCACGCCCCCGGTCTCGAAAGGCGTCCTTGGCTCCGAAGAGGCCATAAAGGCAGCGACTCTTGTCGAAGAGCACCGTTTGTGGGGAGTTGAGATACTTCGCGTTGTCGTCCCCCAATGCACGGCCGCCGAAGCCAATAATCCGCCCCATTGCGTCCTGAATCGGAAACATGAGTCGATTTCGAAAGGCGTCGTAATAGCCGTTGCCCTCGTCGCGTCGCTTGATGAGGCCGGATGCAAGGAGCATCTCGACAGGGATGTTCTTTTGTTGGGCTGCGTTGGCTAGAGCCGACCAACCGTCCGGGGCGAAACCGAGGCCAAACCGGGTGACTGACTCATCCGAAATGCCACGGGACCGGACGTATCCACGGGCGGAATCACCATCGGACCCCATCAACTGCTGCTGGAACCAGGCGGCGGCCCAGCGGTTGACCCGCTCCAGATCGGGCTTGCCAATGGCGTCGCTGGGACCAGTGGCTTGTTTCTCGTCGCGAACCTCGATCCCCGCCTTGGCGGCGAGAATCTGCCGGGCTTCGAGAAAATCCACGTTTTCTCGAAGCTGAATGAACTTGAACACATCCCCGCCGGCCCCACAGCCAAAGCACTTGAAAATCTGGCGATCGGGCGTCACATGAAACGAAGGGGACTTCTCGGTGTGGAAGGGGCACAGGCCTTTGAACTGGCGACCGGCTCGCTTGAGCGAGACGTACGCAGACACGATGTCCACGATTTCGCTCGAGCGGCGGATTTGCTCAGTTAGTTCGACCGTATGCCGCCCGATCACAGATTCTCCTAAGTGTTTTCGGCCCAGAGACTTAAGCTGATAATAAGCTCGAAGAACCTCTACCGCCTCGCCTGCCGCCACCCCTGAAGAACGGGGCGAAAAACGACCGTGTATTATAACACCAATATTGAGATCGGGCAAATGAAATAAGGCGGTGAAATCAAAGGAGATCCAGCCGTGTGCTGAATTAACGTTAGGCTTGATATTAAGTTACGGAGATACGGCACCGTTCAAAATGCTGCTGTGCCCCATAACCATTAGAATCGGCATGTCTATCGCAAGAACCCGAGCGCGCCAGTACTCCATCAAAACTGACCGGTACCCTGAACAAGGCACGCAAGCTCGTTAGCTTTTGGACGGCCATGCAAGGTCGGTCGGAGTGTCATTTTGTGGGGCTGATGGCGCGGAGTGCTTGGGACAGCCACGGGTAGTTTACCAAGGCGGCTAGCGGGTTGGATGAAAAGATAGGTTGGCGACTGGTGGTCGAGACCTTCACGCCGACTTCATGGATTTGATCCTTCACCAGTCGTGAATGGGCCACAACTCCAGCCATGTAAAGGACGGTCGTGTTCGGGAGTTGGATCGCCGCTTCGAGGGGCTGGCCGACGGAAAGTGGTCGATATGCCAAGACGCTGAGTCCACCAGCCGAGAGGTTTCGGACGATTGCTGACTCTGCAACGACCTGAAAGTTTTCAGTGAACGTCGTCACTCTGCACGAAAGGGTCAACTTCTCGCGCACTTCCCGTCGGACATTTCCGGGCACAGGCGACTCGGATGCGTTCATCGACTCCGCAAGGTTCTTTACGGATGCGATGGATGGCGTGACTACGAATTGGATGCCGACATCAGGCACCCGGGGCAGCGCTTCAGATACCGGTTGGGCGTTGACTTGGAATCCTCCGACGACGCATCGATCCTTGCCAGACTTTTTCGCCTTGTACATCCACGCATCGGCTGCGGCGAACAGGCCATCAACGCCCAATTCCGCGTTGGGAAACCCCTGGGCCACTCCCACGCTCACCGTCACCGGCGAACTTAGCTGATACGCCTGAAAGTCGATTCCACGAATAGCTGCACAGATGGATTCGCCGAACGCCTGAGCCTCGTGCTGCGCCAGACCAGGCATCACAGCGACAAACTCCTCGCCACCGTAGCGGCCGGCGAACCCCGCGCCCCCGGCAACCTTCGCGACAGCGGCCGCAACGGCCTTGAGAACATCGTCGCCGGTCTTGTGTCCGTAGGTATCGTTTAGCTTCTTGAAATTGTCGACATCGAGAAACGCGATGCAGAGGGGCGTCTTCAAGGTGGCGGCTCCGCTCACGAGTGCGCTGACGGCTTCGCAGAGCGCGCCGCGATTTAGCACGCCGGTGAGCGGGTCGATTGAGGCTCGTTTGGTGACTTCGCCGAGGACACTGGTTAGCTCTGCCTGTTTGGCTTCCAACACCTGACGTTGGGCAACGACCGTGTTGACCTGGTCCTCGGCCTGGCCGGCCGCCGCGGTCAGTTGAGCGTTCGCCTGACCGAGGAGCTCGGTGACATCGAGGTCGTCCGGCAGGGTTTCGCCAAGCAATGCAGCCGTTTGTTCGTACATTTTGGCGGCGTCGGCGAAGCATCGTTGCAGTTTCGCCTCGTCGAGATTGAGTTTGGTCGTTGCGTAGTCGCGAATGAAATCGTCGGCCTCGTCGTGGGTATTTCGTTGTGCGAATCGCATGGAGCCGACGAGGTAGGTGATCGCGGTGAGCCGGTCGAGGTCGGTCGAGTTCTTGGTGAGCAATTGCGGCGTGTGGTGGCCCGCGATCGGGGTGGCGATGGCGTCGGGCAGTTTCCATTCGTG
>JBBTET010000013.1:128775-139469 GCA_038042195.1 Planctomycetota bacterium
TCGTGGGCCATCACCGCCGACGCGTCCACGTGGGCGTAGCGGGCGTCGGTTCGCTCGTGTGCGTAGAAGGTGGCGTGCGAGTGGGCGTACTTCTGATAAAGGTCGGCGTAGTCCCGTCCGAGAACCTGCACGAGGAGCAGTACGCCGGTGTCCTGCAGGAGGCCGACGAGGAAGGCTTCCTCGCGGAGGCGGGGGACGATGATGCCCGCGAGTTCGCGGGCGACGCAGCCTCGGAGGACGGCCTGCTGCCAGTAGCGGGTCATGTCGAAGGGGCAGGAGCCGAGTTTGTTGAGGTGGCCGACGAGTTGGAATCCGAGTGCGGCGGTCTTCACGCGCGAGAGACCGAGTACGGAGACGGCCTTTGGAATCGTGGTGACAGGCGTTCGTTGGCCCAACGACGCCGAGTTCGACATTTTGAGAAGTCGGGCGGAGAGCGATCCATCGAGCCGAATGACATTCGCAAAATCATCAATCGACGCATCGGGGTCTTCTGTGAGTTCGAGTATTTTGGTGGCAAGCGCTGGACTACTGGGCAGCTTCACCTTGCTAAAGAGCTGACTCAGTTTGTCTCGGAGGGACGCCAACGACGCTGGGCGCGTGGATACTTCCGGAACCGGCATGACCGCGTTCAAACTCGGCATTTCTACTCATTCCTTACCACATCACCCCGGGCAGGTCATCATCCCAAACGCTTACCGTCTGAATGCCTATCCTGACCAGGTGCGCCGACAACGGCCACTTGGGCCATTCCAGCCTTTTCCTTGGGAAACGCAGTTGTTTTTCGGATACACATAGCCTCTTCTAAATAAGGACTTACCCTAAACTGTGTATGCGTATGAGTTTGCGACGAATGGTGAGTATTTGTTTCGGACGAAAGGCACGATAATTCTTCATACCCGTTGGTCCGGTTATTACCTGATGCCCATTCGAAAGCATCTGAATTTGCCTCGGATGAACTCGTATTACGCCAGGAACTCATGAGAGCAGTTCCGAGAACCGGTTCCCGCTCGGTCCGCAAAAGTTCAATCTTCCTCCCTGGCTCCGCCAAAACACCTCTTGGGGCTTGCATTGCCTAACGAACCGGCGTAAATTCTAGTGGCGTGATGGCTTGGCCGGACCGGGATGGTGACCCACCAGATTCATCCCACCCAGACTTAACTTCCCTGTCCGGAAGAAGTAACGAACAGCCGATCATGCCTCCCAACGGCAAGGGAACGACGAGGGGTGTTGCCGGGATTGCCATGCCGATCCGTACCAAGACGGATCCGATGTAGTGTTGATCGTAAGGAGATCCTCATGCTGCGACTCCGCATTTCATGTGGCGTGCTAGTCGTCATTCTCTGCGCGGCGGCCTTGCCGGTTCGCGCCAATGACGACACACCCGCCGACCGTCTCGCCAAGGCCATCAAGCTCTACGACGACGCGAGTTACCAGGAGGCCCACGATCTCCTTAAAGAAATCTCGGACTCCGACCTCGATGAAGAGGAGCAGCAACTTCAACTTCAGCGTTACACCGACTTGGCCAAGAAGGCCCTTGATGCCATCGTCGATGCGACGGCCTCGCTCAAGGATGGAAGCGCCGCCATGAAGGCGAAGAAATGGGACGCCGCGAAGACGTCGTTTGAGAAAGTCGTCGCAAATAAGTTCGCCTCGCCCGAACAGAAGGACGACGCCAAGGGTCAACTGAAGGAAATCGAAAAGCAGGCCAAGACCGACAAGAGCGACGAAGACACAAAGGTCTCGGAAGAGTCAACCACCACCACCGAAATCAAATCGCAACCAGCGGCCCGCGCCTCGACCGGCGGGTCGTCCATCGTTGAGCAGCTTGCCGAGGAGCATGAGTTGCTCTGGCAGCAGGCCGCCAAGACCTACCGCGACACCGAATCAAAGATTCGCAAGGCCGTCCTTGCCGAGGATTTCGACGAGGCCCGTCGCATGCTTGATTTCGGCAAGCAGACCATCGAGCTGAATCGCCGCTATGCATCGCCCCCGGCGCGATACGAAGACCTTCGCACGCAGGCTTCAGAGCTTGAGCGATTTGTCGATGACGAGCAGCGCGACTTCGACGAGCGCGAGATTCAGAAGAAGCACCAGGAGATCGAGCACCAGGAGGCTGAGCGAGTCACGCGAATCCGCGCCACCAAGCTTCGTCAGGTCGAGCAGCTCATGCAGCAGGCCGCCGAGCTGCGCAAGGAACGCCGCTACGACGATGCCATTCAGGTGCTAAAGCAGGTGCTGGCCATTGATCCGGAGAACAATCAGGCCGCGTGGATGAAGGATACCATCGAGGACTTCTCCGTCGCCCATACCGGTGCCGATTTGCTCAACACGAAACGTGAACAATCACAAGACCTGATCATTCAGAATGACGATACAGCCATCCCGTGGCACAAAGACATTATGTATCCGAAGAACTGGCCCGAGATCGCCTCGCGCCGGACCGGGTCCGAGGAATCCGCCGAATCGGACACCACCCGCATTGCCCGCAAGAATCTGCAAAAGGTCGTTCCGGAAATCGTCTTTGAAGCCAAGCGATTCGAGGATGTCATTGAAAGCCTCCGCGCGTTGACAGGGCTCAACATCGTTCCAAACTGGTCCGCGCTCAGTGCCGCCGCGATTGAGAAGGACGCCGAAGTCAGTCTCAAGCTCAACGGTGTCAAGGGCGAAAAGGTCTTACAAACCGTCCTCAACATTGTCGGCGGCGGTGAAACCGAACTCGCCTTTGAAATCGACGACGGGGTGGTCAACGTCTCCACCAAGGAAGACCTCAGCCGAAACAAACTCACGCGCGTCTACAACGTGCAGGATCTCATCATCTCCGTCCCCACATTCCGCAGCCGTTTTACGCCGTACAACGTCCCCCAGTCGCAGAACCAGCAGGGCGGACTCGGCGGCGGTCGATTCATCTTCGGCGGCGGTCAGGGTGGCGGCGGACAGGGTGGCGGACAGCAAGGCGGACAACAGGGTGGTCAGCAAGGACAGCAGGAACAAAATCTGCAACAGGGCCAGGACCCGCTCGAGCCCTTGATGCAACTTATTCAGGAGACCATCGACCCTGAAAGCTGGCGAACCGCCGGCGGAAACGTCGGCGCGATCTCAGCGCTTCAGAATCAGGTCATCGTTACTCAAACCACCACGGCCCACGGCCAACTTCGCGATCTGTTGCGACAGCTTCGCCAGGCCCGCGCCATGCAGGTCGCCGTCGAGGCCCGCTACATCACCATCACCCGAAACTGGCTTGAGCAGATCGGCGTCGATCTAGACGTCGTCCTGAACAACGGAAACGCCGGCTTCGACCGAACCACGATCCGCGACCCGTCCACCGGTAACCCGGTACTCGTGCCGCGGCAGTTCGTTCGCAACGGCTTCACTCCCGGCGCGCCCGGTGCAGTCGGTATCCCTCTTGGAACCCAACCATTCGGCCAACCCTTTGGCCAGCCCGGCCTGGTCCCCGCGACCGGCGGCTTTGGCCCAAGCAGCGGCCAGTTCACGCCTATCCCATTGGCGAACAATACCCTAGCCCTCGCCACGCCGGCCGACACCAATATCAACGGCTCGCTGGCGTCGCTCGTCAACGGCAGCCCGGCGTTCCAGGTCTTCGGCAGCTTCCTCGACAACATCCAGGTGGATTTCCTCTTGCGAGCGACGCAGGTGGACCGCCGCGCGAGCGACCTCGATGCCCCTCGACTTGTCCTCTTCAACGGACAGCGCGCCACCTTCGAGGCCTTCGTCCAGCGCGATTACATCGCCGCCCTCACGCCGATCATCGGTGACAACGCCGGCGCATTCCTGCCCGGCATCGCCACCGCCCCGACCGGTCGCTCGCTCGACGTGCAGGCCACCATCTCCGCCGACCACAAGTACGTCACCATGACGGTGCGAACCTTCACCACGGTCACCGGCGACTTCCGAACCGTCTTCTTCGGCGGCTCCAACACGGTCGGCTCCGGTTTCATCGAACTCGCCACGCTCACGACACAGGACATTCGAACGACGGTCTCCGTCCCCGATGGCGGCACGCTGCTCATCGGCGGCTTAAAACTGTCGGCCGAACGCGACGTCGATGCCGGCGTGCCGATCTTGTCTCGTATTCCAGTGTTGAAGCGGGCATTCTCGAATACGTCCAACGTCAAGGACGACCAGGTACTGCTCATCCTGATCAAACCGACGATCATCATTCAGGAAGAGGCTGAAGCCGAGGCGTTCCCAACGCTCTCGTCCGCCGGCCGCTGACGTGACGCTTACCGCGCCATCCACCCTCAGCCTTGACTCGGATACGATCCGATGAATAGCTGAGGTCTGCCCGCTTGCGTCAACCAACCCCCCCGACATCTATCCGTTCGCGCGGCTCGCTGGATTATGCAGGACTCATCGCTTGCGCCAGTGCGGCATGTTGCGTCCTCGCCCTCTCCTGGCACAAGATCGAAAGCCTAGACACAGGCTACCACCTCGCCTACGGCAAGCACTTCCTCGACCACGGGCGCATCGTGGAGCGAGACCCGTTCCTGCTGCCACAAAATGCCGAGCCGTTCGTAAATGCGAACTGGGGCAGCCAGATCGTCATGGCAATCGCTCATCGCGCAGCAGGTCCGTCGGGCCTCATCGCCGTTCGCACGCTGTTGCTCGTCATCGTGTTCACTGGGATTGCGGTCGTGCTTCGACGCTACACCACATCGCTCTCGTGGCTGGCAGCGGCGTGGCTGCTCGCGGGGATCGCGGGCTACGAGCGTTTCAGCCTGCGACCCGAACTCTTCAGCTATGCCATCATGCTCGTCATGCTCACCTTGCTATCGCGCCTGACATTGCACCGGCGTCACGTCGTCCTGATCGCGCTCTTGCAACTGCTCTGGGTCAATCTGCACAGCTACTTTCTCATCGGCCTCTTCCTCACCGGCGCGTTGATCGCTGGCGAGCTCCTCGTCACGCAAAACGGGGATCGACCGGAGCGCCTCCGCGCATTCGGAATCGCATTGGGTGCCCAGGTCGTCGCTTGCTTCATGAATCCGTGGGGCTGGCGCGGCGCGATCTTCCCGATCCAGACGCTCTCGTACCTCCGCCGCGCCAACGCGATGGGCGGCGGTCCCGAGTCGCCGTCCGCCAGCGCCTGGTCGCTCATCTCCGAGTTTCACTCGCCCTTTCGCTACGTCGGCGAACTCATCAACGCCCGCACGATGCACGCCTATTACGTCCTTCTAGTCATCGCCGCCATCGGCATCGTCGCCTGCATCGTTCGACGCCGACTCGGCACGATGCTGCTACTAATCCTTCTCATGGCCATGTCATTCCAGATGCGGCGCAACATCGCCCAGTTCGCCCTGGCCGGCGCGCCGTTGGCGATGGGTGCCATCACAGCACTTATGACAATCCGATCTCAGACACCCAAATGGCTTCGTCTCCTGCCGCCGACACTTGTCACACTCGCCTCAATCTGGTGGACCGTCGGACTCGTCAACGGCCGCTTCTATTACGCTGAGCGCCGCATCACCCGCCAGTTCGGCACGGACTATTCACAACGCACATTCACCACCGACGCGGTGAAATGGCTCGCCGCGCACCAGGACCTCCAACCCAATCTCTTCGTCGATTATTTTTCATCGAGCAACACGCTCCCCTGGCTGCCCGGCCGCTTCAAGCTGTTCGTTGACACCAACACGTTTGCCTATAAGGAAGAAACCCTTGCCGCCGCCTTCGACCTTGGCCTCGGCAAGCGTGCCCACGCCGACATCTTCGACCACGAGGAGATCAACGTCGCCCTGCTCCACAGCGGCCCGGACACCCAGCCACTCATCATGCGCCTCGTCGCCGACTACACCAACTGGGCATTGGTCTATTTCGACCGGCAGGCCGTCATCTTCATCCGCCGCATTCCCGAACACATCGAAATCATCAAGGCGAATCACCCCACCGCCGCAAACCTCGACCCGCGCGGTTGGATCGACTCTTACGCCGAACCCAATTTCACCAAGGCACTCTCCCTCGGCACGGCCGTCAACATCCCGCTCGCCCTCGGCTGGCACGCGCAGGCTGCTGACTTGATGCGCGAAGCCGTGCGCCTCGCACCCGATTACCATGATGCGTGGTATTTTCTTGCCGTCTGTGAGGCCAATCTGGGTAATGCCTCCGCTCGGGTTCAGATGATGTCCGACGCCCGCTTCCATTTTGGAAAGGCGGAGAACGCGGTCTATCGCGCGAAAGAGCTTGCCCCGCCTAATGTGCAATATCGCAAACTCTGGGATGACATGAATGCCGTGCTCAAATCGATGCCAAAATGATGTGCGTAATCGCCGTAGGGTGGGTCGTACTCGACCCACCTTCCCTCGACGCACTGGTTCTCTTCTGACTTCGCTTGCGTTGCTGCTCGCCTGCAACCGCCCCGCGCCCACTACTCAACCCGCCACGCCGCGCGTCGTCGACTTCCAACCCGGCATCCGAATCGACTACCGCGTCCCACAGGTTGAAATCGATGGCGAAGTGATCCTCCGTGAAGGTGCACTCGAACTATTCGCCTATGCGAAATCCCCCACACCCAAGGAGCATGAATCCATCATCCTGCTTCGTTGCTCGCCCGAAGCAATCTACCAGGCCCTCGGCCTCATCGGCCTCACCCCCGGCAAGCCGCCGCGCTATTTCCCGGATACGAAAAAGACCCGCCCCGCCACTGGCGACGCGGTCGATGTGTTCGTTCGCTATGAAAAGAATGGACGCACCATCGAAGAGTCCGCCTGCGACTGGATGTTCGACGTGAAGCGCAAATCCCCGATGCACCGCACGCATTGGATCTTCACCGGCTCCGAACGAATGGACGACGGCTCCTTCGCCGCCAACATTGAAGGCACGGTCGTGACCGTCGTGGACTTCCCCAGTTCGCTCCTTTGCCTGCCGACGCCACATACCGACGCCGACGCGGAGCTTTGGCTCAAGGCAAACACAACGGCCGTTCCACCGATCAAGACAACAGTCGCGCTGATCCTTCGATCTCATGATCTTGCGCCATAGGTCGTGGATGATCCGGTTCGCTAAAAAACAGGATGACAGGTCAAGGCGATTCAACCCGCCGCGAGGATGGGAAGGGGCATTCCCGCGGGGCTGCGTGCTTGCGTATGCGAGTCGTCGTGATCCTTTGCGGCCCAGATTTCCCGGGAGTCGGGGGGGATGGTCGAAGTTCGGACACGCTCGATCTCATCAGGCCGCGCCTTCACGATTGGGAGCTTCGACTTGGGCACGCCGGGGCAGTGTTCCACCGGGCCGCGCCAGAGTCGCCAGCCCCATCGCAGGGAATCGAGAGCCGTCTTGGCGGTCGCGGCCATGCCGATGAATTGCATGCCGATATCCGCGCCGGCGAGACGTCGCTTGGGCATGAACATCGAGCCGAGCAGGGTGAGCGGGTTGTAGAAGCTGGCATAGCCGAGGATGAGGTTCATCTGTTTGAGCCAGGGCTTGCTCTCGCTGCTGGCGACCACGTGGTTGCCGTCGAACTGGGCCTCATCGACGCGGCGGCCGCCGATGGTCTTGAAGACCAGGCCGTCTTCGTAGGGCTTGTCGAAGAAGTTGGTGCCGACGGCGGGGGTGAGCACGGTGATTTGCACGCTGACCGCGCCGTGCTTGCGAAGGTAGCGCACCTGATTCAACAGGCCGTAGAGCTTGCCCTTGGTGTAGAGCGGCTGGCCGTCGTGGTGCATCATCATGGGCATGGGGCAGAGGCCTTCGGTGTTCATGGCGGCGAAGACTTCAGCGGTCTTCGACCCGGCCTGTCCCTTTTTCACCATCGTGCCGGTGAGGTCTTCGACACCGAACCAGAGAGCGCGAAGGCCGGCCTGTCTCATTCGGGGCATGAGGTCGATGCATTTGTAGGCATCGTGGATCGTGGCCTCGGTTGCCCAGCGGACGACCTTGTGAAAGCGGCGGCCATCTTCGGCGCGGCGGCTGGCGAGGTGCTCGACGATTTCCTCGACCGTCTCGCGCTTGTTGAGGAAGTTGTCATCAGTGCCGAAGAAGTTCTTCAGGCCAAACTCGCGATTGAGGGCGAGCATTTCGTCACCGAGTCGTTCGGGCGTCTTGAAGCGGAACGTATTCTGGTTGTAGGCGGGGATCGGGCAGTAGCTGCATCGGAACTTGCAGCCGTGGGTCATGATGAGCGAATTGACCCGGGCGCGTTTGTGAATCTGGTCGGCGGGAACGGGTTTGTCACGGAGGGTCTGCTTTTTGTGAGGCGGCTCCATCTTGCGATAGGCCGAGAGCGGCATTGGATACTCGTCGAGGTACTGGACGAGGCGCTGGACGCCCGTGTCGATCAGATGCGCCTCGCGGATCGAGGTGGTGGTACGAGAAGGGATTCTCGTATCAGCGGCGGCACGAGAAAGGATTCTCGTACCAGCGGCAATCGGGTCGATGCGATAGACGAGGCCGGGGATGTCTTCGAGTGCGCCTTCATCGCGCGCACGGAGGAAGGCGCTTCGGAGGGAATCGCGGGGGCCTTTGTAATCCAGCAGGCGATCCATGAGCGAGAGCAGGACGTAGCTCTCGCCGGTGACGCAGGCATCGGCGTTGGTGCGGCCGTCTTCACCCATGCCGAAGTAGTCCCACGGCTCGTAGATGGACTTGGGGCCGCCGCAGAGGATGAGGGGGCGTTGATCTTCCGGGATGCGGCAGGCGTCGAAGACGTATTCGTAGGCTCGCTGGGCGTGGATCTGCATGGAGCTGATCATCACGACGTCGGGCAGGCGACCGTCGATCTTGGCGGTGGAGGGGCGGACGTTGGGGGTCCACAGTTGAAAGATGATCCGCGAGTTGATGAGGCCGGCGGCATCGAGGGCATCGCAGATGGTGCGGACACCGGCGGGGATGATCCGCCAGTCGGCGAAGAGGAAGGGGAGCAGGCGCGTTCGCTTGTCGAAGGCATACATGAAGAGGGCAGAGAGATCCCGCATCTTGGGATTCGCGGCGAGCTTCTGGGTCAGCTCGCGGTACGCGCCGGGCCGGACGTACTCATCGCCATAGGGTCGTTTGGGTAGTTCCATTTGAGTGGGGCAGGATAGCCTTGAATGGGAGGCTTGGCAACTTAAATGGCCAAATCCGCGGGGGTTAAGGGTTTAGGAACGCGGACGATTGTCAGTCGCGCGAACCGAGTAGAGGACGACCCGGCTCGCTGCGCTTGTGTTCGTTCATTTTTGGTGAACGACTCAAATGAGATGTCGGTGTCGGAGGTGCGAAAAGTAATTCTCGTACAAGGGCTATGTGATACGGACGTAGTTGTAGGTGCAGGCGTTGGCGGCGCAGTTGATGTTGTGGGTCGTGAGGTTGTTGGCGTTGGGGAGGGAGTAGTTGTGTGTTTCGCCGGGGTAGAGGATGTCCGTGCAACCCAGCGGACCACAAGCCTGTTGGGGCACGCCGCCTTGCGTGTCGAGGCGGAGGATGGCCTGATCGGGGAGGACGCGGACGGTTCCAAAGATGGTGACCAATGCGCCGGCGGCGTAGATGGTTTGCTGTTGGAAGGTGCCGTCAGCCATGATGATGAGTTCGACCTGGCCGGCGCCGAATGTGGGGTCAACGAACTGGGCGCGCCAGGTGCCGAGCAGGGCGGCGGGCGGCCCGCCGAGGCCGGGGACGCCGACGGGGCAGCCGCCTGACGCGGCGAGGTTTGGGAGGATGATGGCGGCGGTGAGGGTGAGTAGGGAGGCGAATGATCGGCGGCGGAGTTTTTGGGGCATGTGATGGTTCTCCGTGGGGATATAGACGGGGGGAGGGCGGGTTCTGACAGTAAAGATGGTGGGAAACGAAGGTCGAGAATTCAGCCGGGCCGACATGCCGGCAATTCGCTATGGGCGAGGCTGTCCGGGGTACGGCGATGAGAGAGGCGTGATGGTAATGGGCGAGGGGAGGTAGTTGAAGGGCTGCGGCTCTGCGCGATAGCGGCCGGGGATGTAGCCGGTTGATGTGTGATCGGGGCGCGTGTAGTTGCCGTCAGCGCGGTAGTGTCCGGGGATATAGCCGGTGGAGGTGTGTTGGCCCGGCGCGTAATTGTCGAGACGGCCGTAGGCACCCTGGGTGTATCCGGGTCGAGGAATGTTCAGGGCGTACGTAATAGGGCTGAGGCAGGGCGGGCTGCATGGCCGGGCCTTGCGCAGCGCGGGCGGGGTCAACTGGTTGTTTGAACATTAGGAAGTCGCCATCGGACGCGCTGAATTGCTGCGAGCGGAAAGCCGGCGAATCGTCGGAGGGGCTTGAAGGTTGAGTGGCGGCATCGGCGGCATGGGCGAGGGTCTGCTCGGGGGTCATAGGGATGAGCTTGTCACCGCACTGGACGTAGAAGGTCGGAGGCGGAACGGGCGCGATTTGGACCGGGGGTGTCCATTTCTGCGAACAGCCGGCAGAAATAAGGCCGCAGCACAGGCAGGCGAGGGAACGCAGGTTCATGTCGGATTTTAGTTTCGATTCTGCGTCGATTCTATCTGACAGTAAAAGATAGTATTAGCAATGCCATGCGGGTTGGATTTCGACTTTTTTCACCGACCGGCACTACAATCCTCGCTAAGATCACGACGATGGACAACGCCAAGCACCTGTGCGACGTACTCCGTGATCTCGTGAACTCCGATGAACGCTGTGGCGACGGCACTGGGCCGCATGGGCGCCGCTGAATCCATTGCACAGGGGGATTATTTGAAATGGCGCAGGGATAATGTGGCGGAAATCAG
>JBBTET010000013.1:139479-158903 GCA_038042195.1 Planctomycetota bacterium
TAACGACTATCGGGGCGATCCCGTGCGAGCTATTAGCGCGCTGCGCCCGTAAGGATGCGATGAGCATCTGCGACCTGTTGAGTATCGTCTTGATGCTACGGTGTAGACTTGACGTACTTAACTTGGTGGCCGAATTGGTCAGCACCTGCCCAAACAGATTCGCTCCAACGGTATAGGTTTTCAATAAAATACTGCGTTCCATTTAGACTGTTCTTGAAAAGCGTTATTTGGCGTTCATTCTGGCGCACAATCGCGGATACTCTGAAAGCGTTTTGACCGTTCTTTTTGTAATACCCGTCTGGAGTCATATTGACGTCTTCTTTGCCTTCTGTGGCAATGCTCTTGAATTGAAGGTGCCAACCTCCAGGGAATAGCTTTGATGGCAGCGAAATGTCACCTTCGAGTTGCCCGTCATGTGAATTCAGGTTTGCAAGGAGTTGATCGAACGACGAAAGCATTTCATGAGTAGTTTGCAGAATTCTCGCCTCTTTATCGCTGATGCACTTTCCAAGAAATGAATTTACTTCTCGCATTCTTACATCATTCGGAAATAGCGTTTCGAGATCAAACTGTGGATCGTCGAAGTAATGTAGCCTCATAAACGGCTTACCAGAGACCATCGCCCAGAGGACTTTCGCTAGCGAAAAAACATCCCATGTTGGGCGAATATCTTCGATTCTTGATCCTTGCCCCCATGGCGGCATCCAGTCCCTAGTACCCACATTCTCCATCGTTCGCGTTTCGCGAGTTTGATCCAATTGAGAAG
This sequence comes from Planctomycetota bacterium, assembly GCA_038042195.1. Taxonomy (GTDB): domain Bacteria; phylum Planctomycetota; class Phycisphaerae; order UBA1845; family UTPLA1; genus JACRIM01. The sequence goes on from JBBTET010000013.1 coordinate 140,246, forward strand.
CGAAAACAATCCCCATGTCGCCGAGTACTAGCCGGCCATCTGCAGAAACTAGAATGTTGTCGGACTTGATGTCTCTGTGAATGACATTCTGGTTGTGCAATTCTCTAACTGCCTCAATTATTGGGCGCAGCGCGCTAATAGCTCGCACGGGATCGCCCCGATAGTCGTTAAGCCGATTTGTGAGTACACCTCCTGTATGATATTCCATTACAAACCACGGATCCGCTTCATCTTCGCTTTCATCAAGAATCTTGACAATTGCAGAATGTTCCACGGATTTCAGTGTTTTCAACTCACGGCGAAACCGATTTAGGCCACTGTTGGGATTGTGCAGTTCTTGCAATGGCCGAAGTCGCTTAAGCGCGCCAAGTGGGCTGGACCAAAACCTGTTGAATACGTTTATTAGCTCTTGGTCACGCTCTTCTGATTGAACGTTATGGCGAGTACCAATCAGGTTTCGCAAGAAATCGGGCGTCTCTTTGAACCATTCCCGATCTAGTGCTCTTGCAAGGTAGACTTCACCTTGACCACCCCTTCCAAGAGAGTTCAACGCTACCCATTTCCCACAACGGACCAATTGATTCTGCATTGAGTATTCCTAGTCCTACACATGCTCCGGCGGCTGAATTTTGGCCATTTCCCCGGCGGCGAGCTTCTTCTGGTATTCCTTCCAACTCATCTTCGGCAGTGTGCTGGGCATTTGCTTCATGCTGATGCAGCCGTCGACTGGGCAGACGAGGGAGCACATGTTGCAGCCGACGCAGGTGTCCTGCTTGATGGTGAAGACGCCGAGGTAGCCGTCGCCTTCGCCGGGGAGGGTGGTGATGTCGCCGCTCTTGGTGAAGTGCATGTGGGGGTTCACGAGGGGGTGGCCGTTGCCGGAGACCCCACCCGTGCTTGAGTGTGATGCTCGTTGATTGCCCTCACCCCGGCCCTCTCCCGCAGGAGAGGGAGGTGCGCCGTAGCGTTTTGTGAACTCGTCGGTGGCGACCTTCTCCCATTTGATCGATTGGTGGCAGCCGTCTTCGCAGGCGATGTAGCAGAGGCCGCAGTGGATGCACTTGGCCTGGTCGATCTCGGCGACGACTTTGTAAGAGAGGTCGAGGTCGCCCCAGTCCTTGATGTTGGCGACGCCTTTGCCCTGGAAGTCGGCGATTTTCTTGAAGCCCTTCTCTCGCATCCAATTCTTCAGGCCGCTCTCCAGATGCTCCACGATGCGGAAGCCGTAGTGCATGACGGCGGTGCAGACCTGCACGCTGCCCGCGCCGAGGAGCATGAACTCGACGGCATCCTGCCAGGCTTGAATCCCGCCGATGCCGCTGATCGGAATCTTCCACCCCGCGTCGGCGGCGATGCTGGACACCATATTCAGCGCGATCGGTTTGACGGCCGGGCCGCAGTAGCCGCCGTGTGAGCCGAGGCCGTTGACGGCGGGCTTCGGTGCGAAGGTGTTGAGATCGACGCCCATGATGCTGTTGATCGTGTTGATGAGGCTGACGGCATCGGCGCCGCCATTTTGCGCAGCGCGAGCGACGACTCGGACGTCGGAGATGTTCGGCGTGAGCTTGACCATCACGGGGATCGTGGCGACTTCCTTGCACCACGCGGTGATCATCTCGGCGTACTCCGGCACTTGCCCGACGGCCGCGCCCATGCCGCGCTCGCTCATGCCGTGGGGGCAGCCGAAGTTGAGTTCGACGCCGTCGGCGCCGGTGTCCTGCACCTGCTTGACGATGTCGTGCCAGGTCTCGCGTTTGGATTCGACCATGAGCGAGACGAAGAGGGCGTGATGTGGGAACTCGCGTTTGATCTGGCGAATCTCGGCGAGGTTTACGTCGAGGGTGCGGTCGGTGATGAGTTCGATGTTGTTGAGGCCGACGACCTTACGGCCGTCGTAGTCAATCGCGCCGTAGCGGGAGGAGACATTGACGATAGGTTCGTGGTTGAGGGTCTTCCACACCGCCCCGCCCCAGCCGGCCTCGAAGGCGCGGCGGATCTGGTAGGCGCTATTCGTCGGCGGCGCGGAGGCAAGCCAGAAGGGGTTGGGTGCCTTGACGCCGCAGAAGTTGATGGAAAGGTCGGGGGTCATTGGAAGCTCCTGTGTCGAGTGGGAGATTGTAAACGAAGAGGCGGAGATCCCCGCATGGTGGAATTGGCAGCAAATAGTCTTTAGGGGCGAATACGCGACCCTACATTGTTCGGGGCGATGAATTGGCTGGGGTTTCTTGGGTGGTTAGAATAGCAGCAACATCAATTCCGAGAGGAGGCGGTTTGTGCCAAGAAACCTGGTCATAGTTGCATCGATGGTAGCGGCCCTTGGGGCTGGAATGGGTCGTTCTGCTGCTGAACCACAAAAAAAAGTGACACCGGGGTCGAAGGATTTCGAGCCGTCGCGAGGCACGTCATTAGTTGTGGGACAGACGGTGCCGCCGTTGAAGTTTGCGAAGACCTTGCGTTCTCCCGGCTATGAGGCTGCGACGCTGAAGACAGAGGGCAAGCCGCTTGCATTGTTTTTCTGGGCACCGGGCAACGAGGGAAGTCGACATGCGATTAATTTATTGAACGCGCTGGCGACCGTTTTCGGGAGTGAAGAAGTTCTGCTGATCGGCGTTACGCGGGACAACGAGGGATTGGTTCGTATTTCATTGGCGAAGCAGCCGGTTCAAGATTGGATCGCGCTGGACTTGGATGGGTCGGTGACTCGTGCGTTCGATGCGGAACTGATGCCTCATCTTGTGTTGGTGGATCGACAGGGAAAGGTCGCAGCCATTGGCGATCCAAGAGACTTGACTGAAAACACGTTGCGAAATCTTGTCAGCGGCATCAAGGTAGGACTTCCCGCAAAGAAGATTCCGATGGTCGCTCCTGAGAAGGTGAAGATCGATCCGCTATATGAAGTGGTGATTGCTCGGTCGGATGCGGAACCGATGTCGTATCGATTCAAGCTCGACTCGGCAAAGGGGCACTACTCGGGCGAGGCCGTCCCGATGCCTCAGATGGTAGCGTTGGCCTACAAGGCGCGAATGTCGCGGATGGTATTCTTGCACGATGTCGCGATGGAGCGATATCGATTTTCGATTCGTCATCCGTCAAAAGATGAGGAGAAATTACAGGAGCTTTTTCAACAGGCCGTCAGCGATGCGCTTGGGATCGAATGCGAATACAGAAAGGCAGAAGCGAATGTACTTCGGCTGAGGCGGCTCAAGGAGGCGGTCGAGCCGCTAGTAGATGATAGCGAACCGGGACGAGAACTGATAGTTTTGGGGGCGACGGGCGGAGAGGGGGTCTTGCGCAAGGCTCGCCCGAATCAAAAGCTCGGGGGGAATGCGGTGGCACCGGGAACCGGACTGATTTCATTAAAGGGCACTACTATGAAGGGATTCGCTAGGTCACTGGAAGATCAGTTAGGGGTTCCCGTGATAAATGAGACGGAGATGACCGGGGACTACAACATGCGACTTTCGGCTGATTTGGCCAATGAAACAAGTGTGGCTAAGGGACTACGAGATATGGGGCTTGAACTAGTCAAGGACAAAGGGACCATTCAAGTCTTGGTCGTCGACAAGAAGAAGTAGAAAATCGAGTCAAGCCGTATCCTCTCAATTCCATTGACACTTCGTGAGTCGGGCCGGGGTGTTCCGTTGTACGTTCCTGAGAAATGACCCCATGAAGAACCCATTGATACTTCTCATTGCGTTTGTTTTCTGCGCTGGCCCGGCATTGGCGGAACCTGCGTTTGATGCTGATGCGCTGCACGTGCTGTTGGAGAAGGTGCGGGAGGAGAAAAAGGTGCCAGCGCTGGCCGCTGCGGTGGTTCGGGCGGATGGGTTGGTGGCGGCGGACGCGGTGGGGGTTCGCAAGGCGCGGACAAAGAAGGCCGTGACGGTGGACGATTGCTTTCATATTGGCTCGTGTACAAAGTCGATGACGGCGACACTGTGCGCGATGCTGGTCGAGAAGGGAAAGCTGTCGTGGGATCGGACGATTGCGGTGGCGTTTCCTTCGTTGGTCGAGACAATCCATCCCGACTATCACAAGGTGACGCTGGAGCAATTGCTGTGTCATCGGTCGGGGTTGCCGGAGGATCGGGCACCGGACCCGAAGACGTGGCCGAAAGTGCGGGCGCTCAAAGGGCCGATGCCGCAGCAGCGCGTGTCGATGATGGAGATCATTCTCCCCCGGCCGCCCGCGACGGAGCCGGGCACGACGTTTGCGTATTCCAACTATGGGTTTGCGATTGCCGGTGCGATGTGTGAGGCGGCGACGGGGAAGGCGTACGAGGAGTTGATCCGGACGATGTTGTTCGAGCCGTTGGGGATGACGTCGGCAGGGTTTGGCGCGCCGGGGTCGGATGGCGATGCGAATCAGCCGTGGGGGCACGATGCTGGCATGGGGGCCTATAGCGCGGTGAAGCCTGGGCCGTTGTCGGACAATCCAGCGGTGATTTCGCCGGCGGGGTTGGCGCATATGTCGATCGGTGATTGGGCGAAGTACGGGCAGTTTCATTTGAAGGGGTTCCGCGGCGGCGGTGATTTGCTCAGCGCGAGTTCATTCAAGAAGCTGCACGAGGTGTCGCCGGGTCAGGACTATGTGTGTGGTTGGCTGATCCGCAAGGAAGATTGGGCGGGTGGCACGACGCTTTGGCACAATGGCAGCAACGGCCGTTGGTTTGCCGTGATACAGATCGCCCCGGCGAAGGACTTCGCAGTGGTGGTGGCGACGAACGCGGCGGACGCGGCGGCGCAGGAGGCGTGTCGCGATGTGACACGCGGGATTCGGGCCGCGATGTTGAGCGGGAAGTAGAAGCTATTCCCAAACTGTGGCACAGGCGTCTCGCCTGTGATGAGCGGATCAAGTTGCTCGATGAATCGAAGACACTGGCGAGACGCCAGTGCCACAAACTCGGTTTCGGAAAAGGCTCTTATGAAACCGACCGTGCCGGCATTCAGTGTGCCTTACAAGTAGCACTCACAATCGACTTCGAGCATCGCACCGGGGACGACAAAGTCTTTCACCACGACGGTTGATCGCGCGGGGCGAGGCTCGGGGAAGAACTTCATATACACCTCGTTGAACTTTGCGAAGTCGTTCTGCTCTTTCAGGAAGCAGGTGCATTTGAGGACTTTGCTCATCGACGAACCGGAGGCCTCGACGGAGGCCTTGAGGTTGAGCATGGTTTGAGTGGCCTGGGATTCAAAGTCCTTGTCCATTGCCGCCTCGCCGCCTTTTTGATAGCGACCGACGCAGCCGGCGATGAACACCAATTGGCCCAGTTGCATGGCGCGAGAGTAGGCGGGGGAGGGGCTGCCGGGAATGGCGTGTCGTTCGGCGTGAGCGGTGGTCTCGCTCGTTTTCTTCGGCTCCGTCGCGGTGACCGGTGTGGCGATCACGGCACCGACGAGGGCGGCTTTCCCAGTGGTGGCGAGGAATTGGCGACGCGAGGAATCATCGTTCACATTCATGGTTATCTCCCATAATCAGCCGTCCAGCGGCCTTTCCAGCGTAATCGAAGTGCTCGCGTGATCCAACAATTTACGTTAGAATGCCGACTTCGCCTCAATCTGAGACCTTTTCCCAGCAACGTAAGGACGGTTTTCTCTCGATGCAATTTCGTAATCTCGCCATCATTGCCCACGTCGATCACGGAAAGACTTCTCTCGTCGATTGCCTCTTGCGGCAATCCGGCAACTTCCGCGAGGGAACGCTTCACGGCGAACTCATCATGGACTCCAACCCGCAGGAGAAGGAGCGGGGCATCACCATCTTCGCCAAGAACTGCGCGATTCACTACAAAGAATACAAGATAAACCTGATCGACACGCCGGGCCACGCCGACTTTGGCGGTGAGGTCGAGCGCGTCCTGAAGCTGGCGGACGGTTGTCTGCTGGTCGTCGATGCCTTCGAGGGGCCGATGCCGCAGACGCGTTTTGTGTTAAAGAAGGCGTTTGAGTATCACCTCAAGCCGATCCTCGTGATCAACAAGATTGACCGGCCCGACGCCCGGCCGAAGGAAGTGCTGGACGAGTCGCACGACCTGTTCATCGAGTTGGGAGCGAACGAGGAGTGTCTCGACTGGCCGGTGATTTACTCCAGCGCCAAGTTGGGGCTCGCTCGCTACAACCTGAGCGACACCAACACTGACATCACCCCGCTCTTCGAGCAGATCATCAAGAGCGTGCCGCCGCCCGACAGCGACATTGAGAAGCCGTTGCAGATGCTCGTGACCAGTCTCGACTGGAGCGATTATGTCGGTCGCATCGGCGTGGGTCGAGTCTTCCACGGCAGCATGAAGGTGGGGCAGAAGGTCTGTCGCATTTGCCGCGACGGGCATCGACACGATGAGACGATCGACACGATCTTTACGTTCGAGGGCTTGGCGCGAAAGAAAGTGCCCGAGGCGGTGGCTGGGGACATCGTCGCCGTAACGGGCATCGAGGATCTCGGCATTGGCGACACGCTGGCCGATCCGAACGATCCGCACCCGATGCCGATCCTCGCGGTCGATGAGCCGACGTTGAGCATGGTGTTTTCGATTAACAACTCGCCCTTTGCCGGGCGCGAGGGGAAGTTTCTCACGACGCGACACCTGCGAGATCGGCTGTTCAAGGAGCTTCAGTCGAACGTGGCACTGCGCGTGGAGGAGATGGTGCAGAAGGATCAGTTTCGCGTGTCGGGGCGCGGCCTGTTGCACCTGGGCGTCTTGATCGAAACGATGCGTCGCGAGGGCTTCGAGGTCATGGTCGGCAAGCCGAAGGTGATTTACCGGGAGATCGGCGGGAAGAAGTGCGAGCCGGTCGAGTATTTGATCGTGGATGTGCCATCGTCGGCGGCGGGAGCGGTGATTGAGCTGGCCGGCGGACGACGTGGCGAGATGGTGCGGATGGATACCAAGGACACCATGTCGCACCTAGAGTTCACGATTCCGGCGCGCGGCCTGATCGGGCTTCGCACGCGCATGATGAACGCGACGCGCGGCGAGGCGATCATGCATCACTCCTTTTATGAGTATGAGCATTTGCGGGGAAGCATTCCCGTACGACACGCCGGCGTGATGGTGGCGATGGAGTCGGGCCGGGTGACGGCCTATGCGATTGAGAATCTGCGCGATCGCGGGATGATGTTCGTGAAGCCGGGCGACGAGGTCTATCGGGGCCAGGTCGTCGGCGAGCATTGCATGGACGACGACATCGACGTGAACGTGGCCAAGCTGAAGAAGCTGACCAACGTGCGCGCCTCCAGCGCGGACAAGACCATCGTGCTGAAGCCGTCGCGGGAGTTGAGCCTGGAGTCGATGCTGGAGTACATCGAAGAGGATGAGTGGGTGGAAGTGACCCCCGAAATCTGCCGGATGCGCAAGCGCGTGCTGGACATGACGGAGCGCAAGCGAACGAACCGGGATTCGGCGAAGGACGAGTAGAACCCCGGGCGGCTATTTCGCGGCGGTTTTGGATTCGCTCTTTAGATACTCTTTGATCTTCATTTCAATACCATCCCGAACCGCGCGGCAGACCTTCATCTTCGCGGCTTCGTCGCCGAGGGCCTTGGGCGGGTCTTCAAAGGGCCAGTGCAGGTGCTGCGTTGCGTTGGCGAAGTGGGGGCACTCGCGCTCGGCGTTGTCGCAGACGGTGATGACGAGGTCGAAGTGTTCTTTGGTGTATGGGGTTGAGGCTTTGCTGCGGTAGCTGCTGATGTCGACGCCCTTCTCGGCCATCGACTTGATCGCGAGTGGTGAGACCTCGCCCTTCGGATGCGTGCCGGCGCTGACCACCTCCCACGCTTCGCCGCCGTGCTTCTTCCAGAATGCCTCGGCCATCTGCGAGCGACAGGAGTTGCCGGTGCAGAGGATGATGACTCGCTTCTTCGCGTTCATGGAAGTGCCTCCACCGATTGGCCCGCCGGTTTGCGCACAAGCGTATACGAATAGCAACGGGATGCAGATTATCGACGAAAGCTTCATACGGCGACCTTTCACCAAATCAATGACAGGGCGGAATCGTACGAGTATCCTTGAGTTATATGAAGATATGATGGAGTCCGCGCCAAGACGGCGTGAACTTCGTTTGGCCTGATGCCCCGTGATGAATGACGTCAGCGACATTTTGACGGCGTTTCGGCGATCCGAGCGCGCCCTGGTGGAGCAGGTGGCCCAGTGGGAATCGCTGGACTTCGGCGTGGCCTATTGGTCGACGGCGTTTCCATCGTTGGCAGAGGCGAATCAACTGCGCGACGTGTGGCTGTCGGACGTGTCGGCGGAGGAGGCCTTTGCGCGGGCTGATGCGTACTTCACCGAGCGCGGGACCAAGTGCAGCGCATGGACACCGGCGTCGAGCCAGGCGGTGGAGCCGGTCGCGGAGTTGTTGTTGCGCAAGGGGTGGCAACGGGTTGAGGCGCAGGTGATGGCGCTCGCCAAATGGGACACGGCGGATGTGATGCCGGATGCATCGGTTCGCATCCTGCCGGCGAGGGCGATGCGCAAGGCGTATCGTGCGACGTTTGAGGGTGAGTCGGCGCGAGGAGATGCCGTGATGGAGCGACTGAACGACTCGAACCTCGATGCGTTTGTGGCGATTGTGGATGGCGCGGCGGCCGGCCGGATCAGTTATTTGTCGGTTGGCGATGCGGCGCGAGTGACGGATGCGTTTGTGTTGTCCGAGTTTCGGCGACGGCGAATTGGAGTGCAATTAATGGGGCATGTGCTTCGACTCGCGCGTCGGCTGTTGCCGAAGTCTGTGGTGGCGGCGGGAACGACGGATGCAGGGCACGCGTTCCTTGCAGCGAGTGGTTTCGAGGCGGTGGGCGTGCTGGCTTCGTTTCATCATGGCGTTGACTCAATCTGACTCGCCGATTGTCGCTCGCGGGCCGGATTGATTAGAATAGTATGGATAGAGACGGGAGCATCTGTATGCAACCATTTGACGGGAGTATGAGCGGGGGCGGCAAGTCCGACGACCGCTTCAAGAAGCATTTTGACCGGCAGCGCGACAAGAAAGACCGCGATCGCAAGGGGTTGCCCGGCGAGGATGAGGCCCCGTTGCCGCCGCCGGTGGAGCCGATCAAGAAGGGCGGCGATGAGCCGGGCCGAAATGACCCGTGCCCGTGCGGCAGCGGCAAGAAGTACAAGCAGTGCTGTTTGAAGAAGTAGTCGGCTGGTGCGGTTGGGGGTCGGCTTTCATTTCTGTCGAGGAGCGTTGACGATCCCGCGTTATGCCGCCGCTCCTGCTTGATCTTGTGTATGTGCTGGCGTTGGTCGGGTTCCTGCCTGTTCTGTTTTACCAGCGGTTCATCAAGGGGAAGAAGCGTGGCGGATGGGGGCAGCGGTTCGGTTCGGTTGCTGCGCGGACGAATGGGCGGCCGACGGTGTGGGTTCATGCCGTATCGCTCGGCGAAGTGAACGCGACGCGGACGCTGGTGGCCGAGATTGAAAAGCGCCTGCCGGGACACGACGTGGTTATTTCAACGACCACGGACACGGGCTACGCGGCGGCGTGTCAACAGTATGGCACGAGTCGCGTCTTTCGATATCCACTCGATTTTTCATTTGTCGTGCGCCGCGTGCTGGATCGCATTCGACCGGCGGCCATTGTGTTGATGGAGTTGGAGGTGTGGCCGAACATGATCACGATGGCGACGGCGCGGGGGATTCCGATCGGCATTGCCAACGGGCGCGTGACGGAGGAGAAGTCGATGCGCCGGTTTCGCAGGCCGGGGCTGCGCGGACTTGCGCGGTCGATGTTCTCGCGCATCGCGTGGGTGGGGGCGCAGGATGAGACGTACGCGGCGCGGTTCGCGCAGTTGGGCGTACCGACGGAGCGGATCAGTGTGACCGGCAATTTGAAGTACGACACGGCGGGTGTGGTGGACTCAGTGCCGGGCGTGGCGGAGTTGGCGGCGGCGATGGGGATTCGCGCGGAGGCGCCGCTGATCGTTGCCGGGTCGACGGGACCGGGCGAGGAGGAGATGCTGCTCGCTGCGTATGAACGGATTGCAAAAGATGATGCATCAGTGCAATTGGCCATCGTGCCGCGCAAGCCGGAGCGGTTTGACGAGGTCGCGCGGCTGATCGAGGCGAGAGGGTTTGCGTGCGTGCGGCGGAGTCGTCAGGGCGACGGTACGACACCGGGTGCGACGGCAAAGTGCGTGGTCTTCTTTGGCGACACCATGGGCGAACTACGAAAGTTCTATGCGAGCGCGACATTGGTGTTCGTCGGGCGGAGCCTCGTGCCAATGGGTGGGTCGGACGTGATGGAGGTCGCAGGGCTGGGCCGGGCGATGTGCTTTGGGCCATACATGGAGAACTTCGCCGACGCCGTGGAGAAGCTGCTCGGTGCGAAGGCGGCTGTGCAGATTGGGCGGGCGGAGGAACTTGGCGCGACGATGACGGCGATGCTTAAGGATGCCACGGCGCGCGAGACGATGGGCCGTGCAGCGCGGGAGGTCGTTCGACGCAACGCCGGCGCGACGGCGCGGACGGTGGAGTTGCTCTGCGCGGCGATGAAGTGATCAGGCCCCCGGTCATTGATCGAGGGCCAAGTAATTTACGCCGCCGGGTGCCAACCCGCGTCGACCCACAGCGACCCGCTCACCGCGCTGTTTCGCAGCATGAAACAGATCGCGTCGGCGACTTCGTCGGGGCGGAGCAGGCGGCGTAGCTGCGTCTGCGGCAGGATGTAGTTCTTGACCAGATCATCGCCGAGGGCCTGGACCATCGGCGTGTCGGTGTAGCCGGGGTGGATGATGCTGCAGCGCATGCCGTAGTAGATGGCTTCGGTCGCCAGCGTGGCTTGGGCGCCTTCGAGTCCCTTCTTGGCGGTGGCGTAGGAAATCTGGCCGCGATTGCCGGCGGAGGAGACCGAGCCGATGAAGACGATCGCGCCCTGAGTGCGCTCGGCCGGCTCCCAGCGACCCAGGCCGCGACGATTCCGATCCTCGGCGACGCTGGCGACGGACTCCATGGCCCACATGATCGGGGCGATGAGATTGATGGCGAAGACGTCTTCCAAATCCTTGCGCGAATATATCTCGGCGCGGCCGGTGTCTTTGTTGACCTTCACGGCGAGACGGTCGCGGGTGATGCCGGCGGCGGGGACGCAAATCTGCACGGCGCCAAATCGCATCTTGAGATCGCGGTAGACCTCCTGGCGGAATGAATCGTTTGTGACGTCGCCGGTGTAAGGGAACATGATCTCCCGACCGGCCTCACGGTTCGTGTTTTGGCAGAGGTCAGTAACGGCGGCGCTGCGGTCCACGGCCCCGATAGAATGGATGCCTAGTTTGATCATCGTCTCACACGTCGCACGGCCGATGCCGCTGGCTGCGCCGGTGATGACGGCTGTTTTTCCGGTGAAATCCATGACAAACCCCACTTTTTCTAGCGACCCCGGCGCTGGGCCGAGTCGCGGGTTCCCTGGGTGATTGGCTAGTCGTCGACCGGATCGGATCGCTTGGCGAGCCATTCACAGACTTTGGGCCACAGTTCCTTCTGTGCCCTGGTGCCGACCGACAGGCCGATGTGGCCCGCCGGGAAGTTGATGGCCTGGCGATCCTTCGAGCCGACGAGGTCGTTGAACGGGGCGCTCTGTCCGCAGGGGACGAGATGGTCGCCGCTGGCCATGAGGTTCAGGATCGGGCAGGTGATGTTTTCGAGTTTGATGAGTTTCGTGCCGAGGCGGACCTTGCCCTGCACGAGCAGATTCTTTTGGAAGCAGTCCTTCACGAACTGGCGAAACGTCTCGCCGGCGATGGGGATGTTGTCGTTGACCCACGTCTCCATGGCGAAGAAGTCTTCGAGGAACTTCTCATCCGTCATTCTGTCGTAGAAGCCGATGTATTTTTCCATCAGGTTCGACACGGGCTTGAGCAGGGCGAAGGAGCCTTGCAGCCAGTTCGGCGGGGCGTTGCCGAAGGTGTCGACGACTTTGTCCACGTCGAACCACTTCTCATCGCTCCAGGTGCAGAGCAGGCTGCTGCGGTCGGACCAATCAATCGGCGCGGCCATGAGGATGAAGTTCTTGATCAGCTCGGGGTGCAGGCTGGCGTACATCGCGCTCATGGTGCCGCCCATGCAGTAGCCAAGCAGCGAGACCTGATCCACGTCGGTCAGCTCGCGGACGTGGTTGACCACGTTGTGCATGTAGCGCTCGACGTAGTGTTGCAGGGTCAGGTGCCGATCGTTGTCGGAGGGGACGCCCCAGTCGATCATGAAGACGTCGAAGCCGGCCTTGAGAAACTGTTGCACGACGCTCTTGTGCGGGAGGAGGTCGAGGATGTACGGCCGATTCACGAGGGCGAAGACCATGATGAGCGGCGTGCGGTGGGCCTTCGGCACGTCGGACTGGTAGTGATAGACCTTGAGCTTGTCCTCGTGGTAGCTGACGTCGCGCGGCGTCGTGCCGACGCGGACCTTGGAGGCGATTTCCATGACTTTCGGCATGGCGGCCATGCGCTGCTTGAAGCCCTCGAAGTCAGGGATGAATGCCTGCTGCGGCATCTGGAAAGCGGCGAACGGGTTTTGCGGGAAGGTGCTCATTCGATCTTTCTAATCTTATTTCCGTTTGGCGGATTTGCCGCGGCCGGACGGGCGCGTTGCCCGGCTCGCCCCGGCATCGCGCTTCGTCCGTCGCGGTACTTCCACCGCTGCGGCCTTTCCGTTGACTTTCATTTCCAGCGCGTCGAGGCGGTCGAGGACGCGCTCTTCAATCTTCAGCAGGGTGCCGGCCAGATCGTCGATGTCGGCCCGGGCCGGAGACTGCATTCCTTTTTGGGCCTGGCCGAGGAACTGGTCCAGTTGCTGCTTGAAGGCCAGCGACTTGTCCATGGTCTGCTTCATCATGGTGAGGAACTGCTCGGATCGCATGTAGTCCTCACAATACTTCGCCATCGCGTCGAAAAAGACGCGCTGCATCTGTTTGAGCATTTCGTTGGAGGCTTCCGGGGAGGGAGCGGACATGCGCGCGGCCTCGGGCGGCGCGCCCATGCGCGAGAAGAAATCGGTCCAGAACTGGGAGAGCGGGTCGGCCGATGTGGCGCCATTGTTGTTCGACACGAATCAGGCTCCTTGGCACGCCACGATGGGCGGCAACAAAAGAAAGGCCACGAGAGCGGTTTTGGGGCCGCTCCCGTGGCCTGGGGGGTGGATCAACTGAATGGACGATCTTGGCGTCTCATGATGACCGCCGTTCCTGGTTGTAGGGTCACGCTTCCGGGCAGTGTCCTGTGGACACGCCGCGTCGGACTCGGACTTACTTGGCGGCCTTCTTCTCGGAGATGGTCATCGCCTTGTTGAAGAAGCTCGACCAATTTTCGATGGCCTGGGCATTCGTTCGCGAGGCCGTCTCGATGTTGGTCCGCATGGCGTCGAACGCACACTGCCAGATGTCGCGGGTCTGGGTGAAGGCGTCGTTCTTGTTGTTGCCGTTCTCGGTGGCCGCAAAGGTCTTGCGGATCATCTCGAGGCCGGACTTGCAGCCTTCGTCGAAGAAGCGCTGGGTCTGCTCGGTGTTCTTTCGGACGAGGTTGATGGAATCAGAGGCGAGGGTCTCGACCCGATTCTTGACATCGCCGAAGTTCTCGCCGTGGCCGAACATCTCGGTGACGGTTTTGAGGGCCTCGTTCTGAAACTTCATGCCCGTGTCAAAGGCGGACTTGAAGTTGTCGTTGGCCTGCTTGAAGAATTCGGTGGTTTCGACTTTGTTGTGTTCAGCGGTCGGTGTCATGGCGTTTGCCCTTTCAAAAAAGACGGTTGTTTCACACCCCGTGTGTCCTGCTAAACTATATCGGCTAGAATGGTGAACGGCAAGATAATTTTGTGCAAACGCACAAATTATTTTCTTATCTATAAGTTGCTTGTTTGCAACAGTTTATGACTCAGATGCTAGATAGATTGCGCAAAGGCGCTACGAATTGGTGCATCTGCATCCCTCCGGCAAGGAGCCTGTTCCCATGGCAACAACCGACCCACTGCCCAAAATCCTGGAAATCCGGAAGTACCCCAACCGGCGTTTTTACGACGTGAGCCGGAGCCGACATGTGACACTGAACGACCTGCATGAACTGGTGGAGGCCGGGAGCCAGATTCGCGTGATCGACAGCAAGAGCGGGCACGACATCACCAACGTCGTCCTCACGCAGATCATCCTGGAGCACGATCCGCCCAAGCTCGACCTCTTCCCGGCGAGCTTGCTGCACCAGGCGATCCAGGCGAACGAGCAAATGGTGCGCAAGTTTGTGGACACCTATTTCGCTCAGGCCGTCGATGCGTTCAGCCATTCGCGCCGGCAGTTCGAGGAGTTCCTGAAGAAGTCGGGCTTTAGCGCCCTGGCTCCCACGGCGCCGTTTGACTGGGTGCGGATGCTCATGCCGGGCATGGGCGGCACCGGCGTCGGTCCGATGCCCGGTGCGAGTTCGCCGTTTCCGCCACCACCGCCGACGGTGAGCGAGTCGGATGCAGTCGAGGCGCTGAAGGAGCAGGTGGCGCGCTTGAGCGCGGAGTTGGATGAGATGCGGAAGGGCAGCGCGAAAACATCCGGAAAGCGAAAGGGTTCAAAACCGCACTCGTAGGGGCCGAGATGAAGCGCGTGGTCGTGATTCGAAGGGACTTGATATGTACACAGATTGGGCTCATCGCGCGCTGTCTCGCCCTCGGTTTCCTAGCAGTTGCACTGGATGGTGTAGTGTTCGGGATCGCGGGGGGCATTTCCGGGCTTCGGGTTTCGCGTCTTGTCGGTCAGCTTGCTTTTGTCCTGGCGATTCCTTCGGCGATTGCTATTCCTATTGCATTACCCATCAACATTTGGCTGCAGTTTCCCGAACAGATGGCTGATCGAAGCCGTGCGGGGCTTGCCGGATTCGCATATGGAGTCGGTCTTGCGCTGATGCCGGCCGTTGCGCAATTCTTGGCGATTGTGTTCTCGCATAGTTCCGGCAGCATAAAATTCAACGTCCTCGATTGCATATTTCCTCTTATCACTTTCGCCGCAATTGTTGCGGGAAGCGGTGGGGCCAGCGTCCTCGTTTCGAGGTATCTCAATGCACGAATAGAGTATGTCGAAAGGGGCGCCAACCACTTATGTCCGGGGTGCTCGTATGATCTGATTGGCAACGAGTCGATGACGTGTCCTGAATGCGGACGGGTATTCACATATGAGGAGCTTGGGATGACAGATCAAGAGTTTCGCGAGCGACAGGCCACGTCGAAAGCAATGGTGCGCGAGAGGTTGGCAAGCGGGGAACAGGGTAGCAAATAATCGCGTCGCGCAGCACTCAGGGTTGCTTGAGCGGCTCGAATTGACGCGAAACGCCAGCGTGGATTACTGCGCCACGCCCTTGCCGTGGCACTGCTTGTATTTCTTCCCGCTCCCGCACGGACACGGATCATTTCGCCCGACCTTGGGCTGATCGCGGCGGATGGTTTCCACCTTATTCTCGACACCCTGGGCCTGCATCGCGGCATCGCGATCCTTGTCGGTCTGGCCGGAGAAGCCGAGGTTGGTGCTTTCGGCATGGCGGGCGGCGCCGATGTTGTAGCGACTGCGGGCCTCCATGTCGTCGGCGAGTCGGGCCTTGAAGATGATGCCGGTGAGCTTGTCCTGAATGCCGCCCATCATCTCCTGGAACATCTGGAAGCCTTCGCGCTTGTAGGCGATGCGCGGGTCTTGCTCCGCGAAACCACGCAGGCCGATGGCTTCCTTGAGCAGATCGATGGCGTGCATGTGCTCCTTCCACGATTGATCGTAGAGTTGCAACAGCACATAGCGCTCCAACATGGTTAGCTCGCGGCGAATTAATTCGCCCCCGAAGGACAGCAGCGCCTCGCGCCGATCCGCCGCCTGCTCAAACACAGTCTCATCGAAGGCGGGGCCGAATCGCTTGCGCGCCCACTCGGTGGGATCGCCGCCCGACTTCAGCGCGGCGTCGACCTCGGCCTCCATCCGACCCTCTTCGACGTAGCCGCGACCGATGGCGTACAACTCGTCGGCGACCTCTTGAATGGAGCGGCCGGCCACTTTGTCAGCGGTCCAGCCGAGGTTGAACTTGAAGTTCACCCATTGCACGAGGCCTTCGGCGGCGTTGCTGGGGTCGAGGTCTTCGCGCAGGACGGTGCGCTCGAGAATCCACTCGATGGGGTAGCGTGCCTCGCGGTCTTTGTAGGCTCGTTGCACGGCTGTTCGGAGGTGAGCCGACGCATCGCTGTCGGACTTGGCGCGGAACTCCTCAGGCTTCAATTCGACGCCGAACTTCTGCTGCGCCCAGGCGATGACGGAGTTCTTGCCGAAGTCTGCTTCCATGAATCGCTCAAGCGGTGAGAGATCGACGGATTCGATTTTCTTCTCGGCGGCCTCGGTGAGCAGAGCGGCGATTTCCTCCGGTCCCATCTTCTGAAGCTGGTTCTGCGAAAGCGTCGCGTCGAAGCGCGTCTCGGCCCAGCGGGCGAGGCCGCGAATGTCCCATTGCTTCGGATCGAGATCGGGGTCGAGGTATTCGCCGACGGTCATGGTGATCTGATTGTTGGCTTCTTCACGGGCCTCGTTGCGGACGTAGTTCTCCGCTGCGGGGAGGTTATGCACATCCAGATTCTTCGCGTCCAGATTGACATCGAGCACGCTTCGCACCCACTCAACAGCGCATTGGGCGTTGTAATTCGAGGCGAGGAACTTCTCGCCCGCGCTTTCGATGGTGGCGTCGATCATGGTCTTGATTCGGGCGACGAGCGGCTCGGAGCGGCCGGGCCGGCTGGCGTGCAGGATTTGTTGCCGCTGTGAGTAGAAGACCTGTCGCTGATGGTCCATGACCTCGTCGTATTCGAGGAGGTGCTTGCGGATGGAGAAGTTCCGCTCTTCAACCTTCTTCTGGGCGCGCTCGATGCCCTTGTTGATGCTCTTGGCTTCAATGGCCATGCCCTCTTCAAAGCCCATGCGTTCGAGCATCTTGAGGGTCCACTCGCCCATGAACATCTTGAGCAGATCGTCGCCGAGCGAGAGGAAGAAGCGGCTGGAGCCGGGATCGCCCTGTCGGCCGGAGCGACCGCGAAGCTGATTGTCGATTCGACGGGACTCGTGGCGCTCGGTGCCGATGATGTGCAAACCGCATGGCACGCTGTGCGGACAGACCTTGCGGCCCATCTCGGGGAATCGCGGATCGATCTTCGGCTTCCAGCAGTGGGCGCAGTTCGTCTTCGGGTCGTAGTCGGGGCAGTTGATGCAGCACTTCGTGCCGATGACGCCTTTTTCATGCCAGGCGAACCCGCGGCCGTCGGTGCCTTCAGGCGGGCCGAGGTCGCCGATGCACTTTTCATAGACGACGCCGAGTTGCAGCTTGATGTCGGTACCGCGACCGGCCATGTTGGTGGCGATGGTGACGTTGCCGCGCGGCTCGGCATTTTTTCCTTTGCCCTCTTCGTGCCGCTCGCCAGCCTTCTTGACGATGTCGGCTTCGCGGGCGTGCTGCTTGGCGTTGAGCACTTCATGCTGAATGCCGTACTTGCGAGTGAGCAGGTTGGAAAGCTTCTCGGAGTTTTCAATCGAGACCGTGCCGACGAGGACCGGCCGACCACGGGCGAGGTCGCCGACCGCGTCGTCAAACGCCTCGGCCATCTGGTCGCCCTTGCCTTCTCCGCCGTTGAACTCCTTGAGCGCGTTATCGATCATCTCGGTGGAGCGGCCCTGCTTGGTCAGGATGGGGCGCAGGTTCTTGAGCACCGGCTCCAACACCATTGGGTCACTCGTGCGGCCTTTGGTGTGGATGTCGTGAATCTCTTCGACGATGGCGTCGTACTTGTCATCGACCGTCTTGTAGATGCGGTCGTGGTAGTCCTGTCGATTGACGGGGCGATTGGTCGGCACGGAGACCACGTCCAGCTTGTAAATCTTCATGAACTCGTCGGCCTCGGTCATGGCCGTTCCGGTCATGCCGGCGATTCGTTCGTAGAGCTTGAAGAAGTTCTGCAGCGTGATCGTCGCCAGGGTTTGCGATTCTTCCTTGACCTTGACGCGCTCCTTCGCTTCGACGGCCTGATGCAGACCATCGGACCATTGCCGACCGTGCATGAGGCGACCGGTGAAGGAATCGACGATGATGATCTCACCATCCTTCACCACGTATTCCACGTCTTTTTCATACGTCACGTGGGCCTTCACGCTGTTCTCAATCAGGTGCGGCCATTCCATGTTCGCGCCGACGAAGAGTGAGCCGACGCCAAGCTGTTCCTGGGCGACGGTGATGCCTTCGTGGGTGACGTGGACGCTCTTGCCTTCGCGGCGCACGACGTAGAACTGCACATGGGCGATGGCGGCGGCCTCGTCCTCGGTGAGCCATTCGGGGTCAGACTTGAACTTGCGCGTGGCGTCGCTGAACTTCTGCTGTTCGGTGAACTCCTTCGGCGGGTTGTCGCCCCACTCACGGATGCGCCGAGCCGTGTCGGTGTTGGCGGTGGTCTGCTTGGCAATGAGCACGCGGGCGACGGCATCGGCGGTGCGGTAGCGATTGACGTCGTCGTCGGCCGGGCCGCTGATGATGAGCGGCGTGCGGGCCTCGTCGATGAGGATGGAATCGACTTCATCGATGACGGCGAAGTGCAGCTTGCCCTGCACCTGCTCCTCGACGGTGATCTTCATGTTGTCGCGGAGGTAGTCGAAGCCAAACTCGTTGTTGGTGCCGTAGGTGA
>JBBTET010000014.1:0-19688 GCA_038042195.1 Planctomycetota bacterium
CATCCTCGTACCGCGCCTTCTTCTCCTTCAACTCCGACTCCGTCGCAGCGCCGACTTTGATCTGCGCCACGCCGCCGGCCAGCTTGGCCAGTCGCTCCTGGAGCTTCTCTTTGTCATAGTCGCTCGTCGTGTTTTCGATTTCCATGCGAATCTGCGCGATGCGCCCCTGAATCGCCTTCGACGACCCCGCACCCTCAACCACCGTCGTGTTATCCGCATCGACGTGAATCTTCTTCACCTGACCGAGATCGTTGATCGTCACGGCATCCAACTCGATGCCTAAATCCTTGAAGATCGGCTTCGCGCCGGTCAGGATCGCGATGTCCTCCATCATGGCCTTGCGGCGGTCGCCGTAGCCGGGAGCCTTCACCGCACACACCTGCAAGATACTGCGCAGCTTGTTCACCACCAACGTCGCCAGGGCCTCGCCCTCGACATCCTCCGCGATGATGAGCAACGGACGCTTCGTCTTCGCCACCTTCTCCAGCAGCGGCACCAGTTTCGTCACGCTGCTGATCTTGTCCTCATAGACCAACACAAACGCCTTATCCAATTCGCATTCCATCTGGTCAGGATTCGTCACGAAGTGCGGCGAGAGATAGCCGCGATCGAACTGCATGCCTTCCACGACATCCACAACCGTCTCAAGGCTCTTGCCTTCCTCGATGGTGATGACGCCGTCCTTGCCGACTTTTTTGAAGCACTCAGCCAGCTTCTCGCCGACCGATAGGTCATTGTTCGCCGAAATCGTCGCGACGCGGATGATGTCCTCGACGTTCTTCTCGTCCGCCTTCACTGGGCGGCTCATGTTCTTCAACTCGGCAACCACCGCCGTCACGGCCTTCTCAATCCCGCGATTGATGCCCATCGCGTTGTAACCGGCCGCCACGCAGCGGAGACCTTCTTTGAAGATCGCCTCAGCAAGCACCGTCGCCGTCGTCGTGCCATCGCCGGCCATGTCGGAGGTCTTCGTCGAAGCCTCCTTGACCAGTTGCGCCCCGAGGTTCTCATACTTGTTCTTCAGCTCGATCTCTTCGGCCACGCTCACGCCGTCCTTTGTGACGGTCGGCGCGCCCCACCCCTTATCGAGGATGGCATTGCGACCCCGCGGCCCGAGGGTGGACTTCACCGCCGCCGCCAGCTTCTCAACGCCCGTGCATAGAGCGGAGCGGGCATCCTCTTGGAACACAAGTTGTTTGGCACCCATGAATCTTCTCTCCTTAGAACCAGTATGTGAAAAATGCTCTCGTAATGTTCTGTTGCGGGATGGCCGCCACGAAGGCAGACCGTCTCCTTACACCCCATAAGCAACCAGCGTGCCTCGAAAGGCATAGCGACTGCATTGTCTCTATGCTACTGATAATAAAAGAGTTACAGCATCTGACGTGCAAGGACTATCGACTTCCAACCCTGCCACATCGGCAGTTCAAGGTCAATCCGGCTGCCTTTGTGTCATAAAACAAGGCTGTCATGCCCTCCCAGTCAATTTCCATCCTGATTTCAAACGAACTTTCGCCATCCCTCGCGCCACCTGTAGTATGAGGATGGTATGTCCGACTCCACCGCCGAACTGACCCAGGCCTACTCCGAGTACGGCCCCTTGGTGCGGGCCTACGCCGCCGGTCGACTCGGCAACCTGCATGATGCCGACGAGGTGCTGCAAGAGACCTTCCTTGCCGTGGCGCAAAACATGGCCGGCTTTAGGACCGCGTCGTCGCAAAAAGCATGGCTGATCGGTATCGCGAGAAACATTCTGCGCCACCGACTTAGAAAGTTGACGCTACGCCGCACAGCAGATTTGGAACACGACCCTGTAGCGCGATCGACAAATGAGATCGATCCGCGAGTGGATGACATGAAACTTGCCATCAACCGGCTGCCCGACGCCCAACGAGAAGTCCTTGAGCTACGACTAAAGCACGAATGCAGCTACGAAGAAATCGCCGGCTCGCTGCATATTCCGATTGGCACCGTGCGATCACGGATTCATGCCGCCGTCGCTTCCTTGAAAGAGTGGGCGGAACGAACGAAGGAACCACTCACGACAGCGACCAGAACCTAGATCGTATTAGCAGGAGCAATCCCATGAACCACGAAACGCTCGAACGACTCCTCATCGACCGCCGACTGGGCGAACTCACCGAAGACACAGAGGCGCTGCTTAAAGAAGTCCTGCGCCTCGCTCCCGACACAGCACCGATCGCTGAAAGAATCGACGCCACACTCGAACTCGCAAGCCGCGCACTTCGCGCCGCTAAATCGCCGGCCGCGCCATTGCCTCCGCTCAATTCGCAATCGCTCGCCATCGCAGCGAAACGACCTATTAGTTCGACAGCTCTCCCCGGCAGATTCGCCATCGCCGCCGCCTTGATCCTGACCTTTTGGCTCGGCGGTCGAATGAGTTCGCCCACCTCGATATCTGTCTCAGACCGCACACCTCAACTCCAGATCACAAAAGCCATCGACGCGTCGCCCGTTAACGTCTGGTCATTGGGACAACTTGCGGCCCGTTCAGTACAAACTCGTACATCCGATTCAGCAAACATTCAATGGACCTCGCCCATCGCGAGACCGCAACTTGGAGCAAAATCATGAATCGCCACTTCCACAAACTTGTCATGGCCTGTGCCTGCCTCGCCGCCGTCGGCTGCATCCCGGAAAAGCGCATCGTCTGGTCGCCCAACGGAAAGACCGCCGCCGTCTGCACCCCGAACGGCCTCTTCCTGATCGATGAAGAAGGCAAGCCCCTACCCGCCAAGGTCACCGGCTCGCCGACGCGATGCGCCTGGTTCAAGGACAGCAAGCGCCTCGTCGTCGTTCATGCTGCTCAGGCGAAGGGCTGGGACGACATTGCCCCACTCTTCGACGATGCACAACGAACCATGATCGCCGCCGAAGCAAAGAAGACACGTGAGCGCATCCTCGCCCACGACGGCCCCTGGAATCAATTCCA
Organism: Planctomycetota bacterium; assembly: GCA_038042195.1. GTDB lineage: Bacteria > Planctomycetota > Phycisphaerae > UBA1845 > UTPLA1 > JACRIM01. The sequence goes on from JBBTET010000014.1 coordinate 2,954, forward strand.
ACTGGATCCGAACGATCAACTATCCCCAGGCATGGAGACCGCGATCTTCATGTTTCTGCGCGACAAGGACAACGCCGGCATCGCAGACAAGCTTAAGGAAGAATGGGAAGGCGTCGCCAAAGCCACCGCGTCGATCTGGCAGGTCCAGGTCTTCGGTGTCTCTAGCCAGAGCCTGACTCCTGGCCCGGTTCTCACCCGAAGCCTTGACGAAATACGCACGCCAAAGATCTCCCCGAAGGAAACCGCTGTCACCTTTCCAATGACCGCCGCAGATGCGAGAAACGACGATGTGGCGCTCCACGTCGTCAGTCTCACCGGCGGCCTTGCACGACCCGTGGCGGCCCCGGTCGGTCTCGATTTTGATTGGAGTCCCGACGGATGCGATCTCGTCTTCATCCGTTCCACGTCAACATCCGGAGCCAAGAACGACGAATCACTCCAGCTCGGTTCCCTCACCACAATGACCGTAGCCGATGCGAGCGGCGCACTCCTCCCGCAATGGGGGCCTCGCAAAGACCTCGTCGGCATGCTCTTCAGCCCGGTCAACGGTGTGCGATGGCTGCGCGACGGTCGAATCCTCTTCGCCGCCGCGGAAGTCACCCTGCCGGCCACCAGCCGCGACATGCCGCGACAGTGGTCGCTCTTCATCCACGATCCGCGAACCCCGGCCAGTGTGGTGCGAGCGCTCGGCCGCGACTTCCCCGAATCGCTCGATCCCGGGCTGGCCATGTTTGAAGTCAGCCCGAACGAAGAGCTTGTCCTGCTGCCCAGCCCGAAGGGTCGTATCAGTCTCTACGATTTCCGAAATGGAACCACCACGGCCATCCAAGCCATCGACGATCCCGACGGAAAGGTTCGCTGCATCCCCTCGTGGAAGAATGACACCGAAATCAGCATGGTCGCCGCCTCGGAATCCGCCAACGGTGCCAAGACACCAAATGACGTACTCATCTGGTCAAACGGCAAAACGAAAAAGATCAGCGATGGCTGGTCCGATGAAATGCGCGAAGGCTGGATGGATGGAAAATAATCGCCGACAGTACGATTGAAACCGTGGACGGCGCGTCTCCAATCCGCGCGGTCCGCGTTCAATCCATCTTGAACCGCCGCACGTCGAACGGAAACTTGTTCACCACATAGATGTAGTTATCCGCGAGATAATCGTAAAGGTATGCGCTGCGTGCTTCATACACCTTCCCCATCTCGCCTTCAAACAACGACGCCTCAATTCGCGCGGAGTCGCCCTCCGGAGTGAGCACCAACACACCCTGTTCCCGGCTCACCGGATCATGCCCCGTGCAATAAATCTTCCCCGTCTTGCTGACAATGGCCCGGTCCACTCGCTCCAACGGCGGCAGCTCTCGATCGAAGTGAAGCGTCCCGCCATCCTGACGATAAATCCGAACACGCGTTCCAGCCTTGTCCGTCACACACAGGCTGTCATTGGAAAATGACACCGCATGAGGCGCGACAAACTTGAACTCCGGATCGACCGTTCCCAACGGCCGACCCTGTGCATCCAGAATCTGGACGCGATCATTCCCCCGGTCCGCCACGAAAATCCGCCCCGCCTTGTCGATCGCCACGTCGACGGGGTCATAGAACTCACCTGGATCATCACTCGGAAAGCCCGGCCAGTACGAGCGTCGCGGATACACATCCTCCAGATTCCCGTTCAAATCATACGTCGCGATCACATGATTCACCGCATCACTGACCACCACGCGATGCTCGGGGCTGATCGCAATCCCTGAGAACCCCGGCTTGTATCCGCGAAACGCGTTCGTCTTCACCGCGAACGGCTGTGTCCCCGCCACGGCATCCCAACGCAGCATCTGCACCGGCCCAGAGCCAGTCAGCGTCATGTACGCCGCCTCCGTGTCGATGGCGAACCGTTCGCATTGCTTGTCCCACGCCATGTACGCCGTGTTTGACAGGCCGCTCTCACGCCCCTGTTTGTCCACCGTGGTGATCGCAAAAAACGTATCAGGCGTGTACTCACCCGGCACCCACGCGGTCATCAGCCCCGCTTCGGCCGCCTCCAAATCCCAACGTTTGCCGTTCTTGCGCAGGCACGTCGACACCTGCCAGGGCGTTTCGCTTTCACCGCCAAGACCTCTCTTGCGATACACACGAAACTCCTCCACTTGCAGCAACGACAGTACCGTTCGCCAGCGTAGCTTGATCCCCGCGGTCGGCGTGCTGCGATCCTCCATGACCACCAACGCGTACGGAGGTGACGGCGGCGCATCCGTATTCGGAAAACGCGTCTCCAACGCGATCTCATGAGCCTTGCCGGGCGACCGTAACGCCGCCAGACAACAGTCGTACAACCGAATGAAATGAAACTCCTCGCGCGTCGTGCTCTCCAGTGTGTGCCGCAAGCGAAGCATGACCAACCCATTACTGCCATCGGGCGCGATCTTTCCAAATGGATTCGGCCGCAGCGCGTAGCCATTCGGCGACTGCACGACAGGTGCATCCATGTTCGGCAATTCGAGTCGCCCTTCGGCATTGGAGGTTGCGGAGTACAGAGGGTCACGCCCCATCCCCGCCAACTCTCCAACATGCTCCCCCTCCGATTGCAACTGGAAAGCATCCACCTGAACGCCCTCGATTGGCTTGCCGGAGTTTGACCGCACCACGACCCCAATCTTCTCCGGCAGTCGAAATAGAAACTCCCCGCGAAACCCGCGCGGCTTTCCGCACGCTGCATTCAGATACGCCGCCGACAATTCGTCTAAACACACGCCGCCCGGTGTATGCATCAACGTCTGAGGACATGGAAACAGGTGATGTCGAATCGCATATCGTTCAAACTGGTCCGTCACAAAACACTGATCCGGCCGTGTGTCCGTCGCTCGAAGATCAACCAACCCCAATTCCTTGCCGAGCCGTTTCAATGCGTCCCAGTCCACCCGCAGATTCCCATACAACGACAACTCAGCGCCTTGGAGCTTGCCATACACCAGCACGGAACCCGCCTCCGCCGGCCCATCTTGCTTCGTACCCCGCCGCAACGACAACTGCCACGCGGTCCGAGCCAACGGCTCCTCGGGATCGTCCACCACCACGATTCGATCACACCGCACCCGTTCTCGAACGCCGTCCAGCGATGTCGGATAGACCGACGCCTTGAACAATCCGTTCATGCATTGAAGTTGATACTGCGCCCAATCCTCGAAACAGAAGCTGTCCGCCATGTTCGGATGCGCTCGGAAGGACTCATACCGATCCCGCGCCACGACAATCGCCACCGACTGCGCATCCGTCTGTTCCTCAAAGACGTTATTCCAACGGACGACTTCCTTTTGCTTCGACTCCGAGTCAATCTCCACGCGCAGCTTGTGTGTCCCCGTCTTCCAATTCCACGTCGCCTCGACAGCCTGCTCCCACCCCGCCTCCAAAGCATTCACCGACCCGCCACCGACCTGCACACCATCGACCAATAGCTCCCACGACACCGGTTCCGATGTCGCGCCGCCCGCATTTAGAATATGAATGCGAAACATCGCCTTCGTCCCTTCGGCAATCTGCATCGACGCGGGGTCAATCGTCAGATCCGACTTTGGCGCACCGCCTTCCAGCACGACATGCCCCTGCCAACTCGCATCACGAGGCAGTCGCTCAACGTAGGCAACCGTCAGATCGGGCAGTTTCGGAAGCTCGACATGACGGACACGTCGGCGATACTCAATTTCCAAAACGTCGGTCGTCTCAAAGACCTTCACGTTCCCCGCCGCGTCGTAGAGCAGCGTCTCATCGGCCCATTCCATCGCCTTGCCCTGTCGCCTGGCCCCGCTACGAAGTTGAACAACATCGCCATAACCCAGTTCGCCCCGTTCAGATCGGTAGTGGAAAAGCCCCTCGTCAGTCCCAACCGGCATGGTTCGCATTTGGCCAATGGCCACTGACGCATGAAGAATCCCGATCGCCAAAAAGATGATGAAACGCATATGCACGACTCCTCGCCGCCATTCTAACCGGCGTCCATTGGTTTCACGAAGCGGCATGATAGGCTTGAGAAATTAGATTGAGCTGCTCAACGCAGTAACGATTCGCTGACGCATGGCCTCACCTTCGCCGGTGCCATAGCTCCCCGCGTTCCAACGAAACCCCAGCGAATCCCCTTCACGACGGGGAATCAAATGGATGTGCAAATGAAAAACGGCCTGCCCGCTGGAGGCCCCCGTATTCTGCAGGATGTTCAACCCGGAGGCACCGCTGGATTGGATGACCGCATGAGCCAGCCGTGGCAGTTCCAGTGCCAGACTTGTCACCATCTCCGGCGGTGCCGAAGTGATGTCCGCGATGTGCTGACGTGGAATGAGTAGCGTGTGACCCGGTGCCAATGGGGCAATGTCGAGAAACGCCACGCAATCGGGCGTCTCCAAAACCTTGGCGCATGGGATATCACCGCATGCAATCTTACAGAAAATACAGTCCGACATGCCGCCGCCCTCATAAACACAGGCGGTGATTCAATCCTACGTCCCCTGTGTCCCGGCCGCATCCGTCGAGTCGCCTTCGGTCTTGGCGGGAGCCGCCTTGCCGCTCGCCTTGCCTCCGCGAGGTCGACGCTTCGGCTGCTTGCCTTCGAGAATCGCGATGCGGTCCACCGTCCGTTGTCGGCGGCGGCCCACCATTTTCTTGGTCGACTCACCCGCCTGCTCGCCGGCCGATCCGACAAGTTGCAACACCGCCAGATCACTCCCGTCGCCCACGCGCCGCTTTGCCAGCCGAATGATCCGCGTATAGCCGCCCGGTCGATCCTTGTAGCGCGGGGCGATCTCATTCATGAGCACGTGAACCACGGACCGCGCGACGAACGGATAAGTCTTCTTGTTGTAGCTGGCCGGAACCACTCCCGTGCGATGTCGACGACCCGAACGGTTCACCAACACCCGTTCCTGCTGGGCCGTGGTCATCCCGTCGTATTGCTCCTGCTCTTCACGACTCAACACCGAGCGATCATTCAGGATGCTGATCACCCGCTGTCGGCTGCGCAAAGTTCCCTTCCGCGCCAACGTAATCAACTTTTCCACAAATGAGCGAACTTCCTTCGCCTTGATAAGGGTCGTTTGGACCTCGCCATATTGAAAGAGGCTCTGTGCAAGATTGCGACGCATCGCCTCGTGGTGAGCGGGCTTGCGTCCAAGGGTTCGTCCGGCAATTTTGTGTCTCATGATCTAAGTCTACCTGTCTGACCGAGCCGGCGACAAAAGGCCGCTCATTCCAATCTCTACTGGTTTCCAGCCGTCGCATCAGCCGGCGGCGGGTTGAATGGCGGAAGCGGTCCCATCGACCCCGAATCAAGGGCCGCGCCAGTGTAACTCGTTGGGCGCGGCAGAATGGCCGACGCCGATTCCGGTTCCATGATCTCTTCTTCGTCGTCGTCATCGCCGCTCAGATCAAGCGGAGCCACACCGGGGTCCATCCGCAGGGACAGACCGATGTCCGCCAACTTTCGTTTCACTTCACGCAGTGACGTCTTGCCAAAGCTTCGCAACTTCAGAAGACTGCCTTCATCCATCTGAGTCAATTGCCCGACGGTTCGGATGTCCGCCGACGCCAGACAATTGCGGGAGCGGACGGACAAGTCCAACTCATCGACACTCATCTCCATGCGAGACGAGTCGGATGAATGGGACGAGCCTGAAGAATCCTCGACTGCGCCTTCCAGGGCCAGGCTCGCACCAAGTTCGAAATACTGCACGAACGGATTGAGGTGCTTGCGAAGGATTTTCGCCGCCTCCACGACCGCCATGTCCGGTGCAATCGTGCCATTCGTCCAAACTTCCAGCACGAGTCGATCGTAATTCGTGCGCTGGCCGACGCGCGTGTCTTCCACGCGATACCGCACGCGCGTGACCGGTGAATACACCGAGTCCACGGGAATGACGCCCATGATCTGGTCTTCGCCCTCTTCACGATGCTCCGATGCCGTCACATAGCTGCGGCCCAGGCGGACCGTCATCTCCATATCAAACTCGACATCTTCCGTCAGCGTGCAAAGGAGCTGATCCTTGTTGACGATCTCAATCGCCGGATCGCACTCAATCTGGCCTGCCGTCACCGCAGTCATGCCCTTGGCCTTGCCACGTGCGACGATCCGCATCTTTCTGGGCACGTCACCCGCCAGTCGCACGATGAGCGACTTGACGTTCAGGATAATGACCGTCACGTCCTCCATCACGCCAGGTAGCGATGTGAACTCGTGATCGGCTCCCTTGATCCGAACATCGGAAACCGCCGCGCCCTCAAGGCTCGACAGCAGGATTCGGCGCAAACTGTTCCCCACCGTCGTGCCGAACCCCCGCTCAAAGGGCTCAATCATAAAGCGTCCGTAGGTCGGAGTGCTGGCAACGTCATCTCGCAATACGCGAGTAGGCAATTCCAATCCGCGCCACCGAATACGCATCGTATTGACCTCCATTAACCGCGAGCGCCCTTCGCCGACCAAGGTCGGAGCCGGCACCGAGCGAGGCAAAACACCCTCGCGCGGCATCGACGCACTCGAAAAAACAGGATTGACTTCCGTGTTCATTATCATCGACTGCAAAATTCCACGATCAATTGCTCTTCCACTGGAATCTGAACGTCATCACGCGACGGCATGGACACGATGCCCGCCGTCAGATTCGCCGCATCAACCTTCAACCACGGCTGAACCGGACGATTCGGATCGGCATCCACCAGCGCTCGAACCAACTTTCGGCTCGCCTCGCGCTTGTGGACCTCGATCTTGTCGAGTTGGCTGACCAAGTAACCGGGTTTGTTGACCAACTTTCCATTCACCATGAAATGCTTATGGGCGATGAAGATTCGCGCCGACTTACGCGACGCCGCCCAGCCAAGTTTGCAAATCACGTTGTCGAGCCGCCGCTCCAGCAGACCCAGAAGCGCCTGCCCCGTGTTCTCCGACGCGTGCTGCGCGTGAGTAAAATACTTGCGAAACTGCGCATCCCACAACCCGTAATACCGCTTCACCTTCTGTGTCTCGCGGAGGCGCTTCCCATATTCGCTCGCCTGGCCACGGCGAAACGCGCGAGACTGACCCGGAGGCAGACTGCGATTCTGCTTCTCCATCGGGCACTTCGCGCTCTCACACCGCGCGCCCTTGAGCATCAATTTGATGCCCTCGCGCCGACACTTCCGACAGACTGGACCAATGTATCTTCCCATAGACCTCTACCTGCTAAACTCGGCGCTTTCGAGCCGCACGACAACCGTTATGCGGCAACGGCGTGATATCCTCGATCGACACAACCCGAAGCCCGCCCGCCTGCAACCCCGACACGGCCGATTCCCGACCGCTGCCCGGACCCTTCACGCGAACCTCAATCTCGCTCAGACCGTACTTGCGAGCCTGCGAGGCCGCCTGCTCACCAGCCCGCTGCGCCGCAAACGGCGTGCTCTTTCGCGTGCCTTTGAAGCCCACCGTACCGGCCGACTGCCAGCACAACGTCTCACCGTTGATGTCGGTGATGGTGACCATCGTGTTGTTGAAGGTCGCACGGACGTACGCAATCCCTTTCGAGATGTTCCGTCGTATTTTCTTTTTTGAACCAGACGCTTTTGCCACGATGTATCTTGCTCCTGCCGCGGATTACCGCATTTCCTTCACGCTCTTCTTGCCGGCAATCGTCTTGCGCGGTCCCTTGCGCGTGCGAGAATTCGTCCGCGTGCGCTGGCCGCGTACCGGCAGGCCCCGGCGATGCCGGGACCCGCGATAACACTGAATCTCCTTCAATCGGGAGATGTTCTGTGTGATCTGCCGACGAAGCTGGCCTTCGACCACGTAGTTCCGGTCGATGATCGTCGCGATCCGACTGATTTCGTCTTCCGTCAGATTCTTCGAACGAACGTTTTCATCGATGCCGGCCTCCTTGAGGATGGCCTTCGCATTGTTCGGCCCGACGCCGTAGATGTAACCCAGCGCGATGATTACGCGCTTGTCGTTCGGAATGTCAACACCCGAAATACGTGGCATCGATCCGTTCTCCTTAACCCTGGCGCTGCTTGTGACGCGGATTTGTCGAACAAATCACGCGGACCACGCCCTTGCGCTTGATGATCTTGCAATTCTCACAAATACGTCGAACGCTGCTTCGCACTTTCATCGCACTATCTCCCGTGCGTTAATTACCATCCGTCAACACCGATATACCGCCCGGCACGATGGCCACCGTGTGCTCAAAATGAGCCGACCACCGACCGTCCTTCGACACCTGTGGCCAACCCGACCAGTCACTCGATTTCACCTCAGGTGAACCCATGTTCACCATCGGCTCCACTGCGATCACCAAGCCCGGGTCCAACCGAAAATCCTGCTTGCGCTGCTTGCGGTCCGTGTAGTTCGGAACCTTCGGCTCCTCGTGCATGCCCTGGCCAATGCCATGACCCACAAACTCGCGAACCACCGAAAATCCGTGCGACTCCACATAACTCTGTATCGCGCCGGCCACCTCACTCCACCACCGCCCCGGCCGCATCTCGCGGAGGGCGATCTCAAGTGATGTGGATGTCACATCCAGAAGCCGCTGGACCTGCGGGCTGATCTTGCCGACCCCAAAGGTCATGGCTGCATCGCCGCAATACCCGCGCATCCGAACGCCGCAATCAACGCTGACGATCTCACCTTCTTTCAACACCCGATTACCCGGGATGCCATGAACCACTTCCTCATTCACGCTCGAACAAATCGCCGCGGGAAACGGAAACTTCGTCTTGCTCGTTGTCACGCCCTTGAACAGGGCCTCTCCGCCGACCGCGGTGATCATCTCATCCGCCGCGCGACCCAACTCACCGGTCGTCACGCCCGGTCGCACCAGCTCACCCATCCGCGTCAGCACCTGTCGCACCACGCGACCAGCCGTCCGCATTAATTCGATCTCGCGCGGGCTTTTCAGGACAATCGCCACACTCTGCCCGCCGCGCGGCATCGTTGCTGCATTCGCCAACGACTGCCTCATCACGCCTCGCACACTTTCTTGATGGACGCCGTCACCACGACGGCATCCATACCACCATCGACCGTCCGCAAGACGCCACGTTGGCCGTAATAACCTATCAGCGGTTCCGTCTCCGCGTGATACGTCACCAATCGTTGCGCCACCACACCCGGCTCATCGTCCTTTCGACGAGTCAGTGTGGTTCCGCACTCATCACACAAACCTCGCTGAACCGGTGGCGAGAACACTTCGTGATATATCTTGCCCTCTTTCGGGCAAGACCACCGTCCCGTCAGACGCCGAGTCACCTCCGCATCCGACACCACAATGTTGATCACCGCGTCAATTCGCTTGCCGCCAGTGGCCAGTCGCTGGTCCAACCCTTCGGCCTGCGGAACCGTCCGCGGAAAACCATCCAACAAAAATCCGTTCTGCGCTTCTGGTCGGCTGATATGATCCACCATCATGGCGAGGATCAAATCGTCCGGCACCAACGCGCCGCGATCCATGTAGTCCTGGGCCTTTCGACCCAGCTCGGTCAGGCTCTTCCGTTCTGCACGGAGGATGTCTCCACTCGACAAATGCAGAAGACCATAATCGGCCGAGATTCGTGCCGCCTGCGTGCCCTTTCCCGCTCCAGGCGGACCGAGCAGCATCAGGTTCACGCGTAGGCTCCCTTGATACGAGATCCTCCAGAATCACCCAGGAACCCGCCGTAATTTCGCATGATCAGATTCGACTCAATCCGTTGCACCAGGTCGAGTCCGACGCTGACCACAATCAACAATCCCGTGCCGCCAAGAAACGACGATACCTGGATCGGAATATCCATCGCACCCGCCACGATTTGCGGAATCAACGCAATTAGACAAAGGAACCCGGCACCAACATAAGTAATGCGCGTCATGACGGTCTCAAGATAGTCCGCCGTGCGCTTGCCAGGTCGCAATCCCGGAATAAACGAGCCGTAGTCTCGCAACTGGTTGGCCATCTCCTTCGGTTGAAACTGAACCGTCGTCCAGAAGTACGCGAAGAAGTACACCAGCGCGATATACGAAACCGAATAAAGAAATCCGGAGCGACCATACTCCGACGCCAGCATACGGAGAAACCCGCTGCTTTCGAAAAAGTTCGCCAGCCAGTCGAGCATGATGCCGGGAAAAATCAGTAGGCTGCTTGCAAAGATAATCGGCATCACGCCGCCATGATTCACGCGAAGCGGCAGGTAATGGCGCTGACCGCCCCACACCTTGCGACCGCGCGTTTGTTTGGCCTGCTGGATCGGGATGCGCCGCTGGCCCTGCGTGATCAAGATCGAACCAGCGATCACCGCGACGAACGCGAAAATAAGAAACACAATCTTCGCCGGCCCCATCTGGGCATCGCTCCCCTGGTCGAGCGAGGCATTCTCCATCACCCAGAACACGGCATTCGGCATCCGCGCCACGATGCCGGACATAATGATGAGACTGACGCCGTTACCGATCCCGTACTCGTCGATCTGCTCGCCGAGCCACATCAAAAAGACCGTTCCCGCGGTCATTCCCGTCACGCCGATCAACCAAAAGCAGAGCGTCCCAACAAAGCTGGAGCTGAAGTCGTTGTACTCGCTGTGGACCAATCCTGATCCGCTCATGTACTTGAGCCAGAAAGCCCCTTGGATCAGGCAAATTGCCACCGTCGCATACCGAGTATATTCCTGCAACTTCTTACGGCCTGCCTCGCCCTCCTGCTTCAGTTTCTCCAAAGCGGGAAGCACCGTACCCAGAAGCTGAAAAATGATCGACGCCGAAATGTACGGCATGATCCCCAGCCCGAAGATCGTGCTCTGCTGGAGGTTGCCGCCAGTGAACATGGAAAATGCTTCGGCAAGCTGCTGGGCACCACCCGTAGTACTGCCGGGATTCTTCGACCAGAAGCTGCTCAAGGCGCCCTGATCCACGCCCGGCAACGGGACATAGAATCCAATACGATACGCGGCAAGCAGACCCAGCGTGAACAGAATCTTGTTCCGTAGCTCGCGGACCTTAAAGATGTTGGCAAACGTTTGCAGCATATCGAATCACTCAAGCCGGGCAACAGGCCCCGGTCGAAACAACCCCCATCACGAACCGGCGGACTCTCCTTCGCCGGACTTTTTCGACTTCTTCTTTTCTGGTGTCTTCTCGGCGGACTTTTCGCCGGCCTTCTTCTCCACTGCCTCCACCGCTTCAACCTTTGGCTTAGGCGGTGCAGGTCGCTTCACAAACTTCTTCTTCGGCTGAGGGCCAAGCTTTTTGATCGTACCGCCGGCCTTCTCAATGATCGAAACCGCCGTCGTACTGAATCGTTGCGCCTCGACGGTCAGCTTCCGTTTCAGTTCCCCGTCGCCGAGAATCTTCACGGGCTTCTTCTCGTCGCGGATCAGGCCAATTTCAGACAAGGTGGCCGCCGTCACATGGTCGCCATCCTTGAAGCGCTTCTCCAGGTCGCACACATTCACAACCTGATATTCCTTGCGAAAGTTCGCGTTGTTGAAACCAACCTTGGGCACGCGACGAAACAGCGGAAACACGCCGCCTTCATACATGCCGCCCTTCAGGCCGCCCGAACGGGAGCCTTCGCCCTTGTGACCGCGACCCGAGGTCTTGCCCGTGCCGCTGCCCTCACCGCGACCGACGCGCTTGCGCTTGGGTCTGGCACCGGCTCGCGTGGTGATTTCCGTGATGTTCATGACGTCCTCAATGCACTCATATCAAACCGCGACACTCACGCCGCGGAGGTTTTCAATCATGGCTCGATTCCGCAGCGATTCCAATGCGGCAAACGTGGCCTTCACCAGATTCTTCGCGTTGCTCGAACCATACACCTTCGTCAGGCAATCCTTCACACCGGCCAACTCCAGCACCGCCCGAACACTCGCACCGGCAATGACGCCCGTTCCCTCGCTTGCCGGCAGTAGCTTCACCTGGCTCGCACCAAATTTGCCGAGAACCGCATGTGGGATCGACGCGCCGCTCAGCACCACGCCGTGCATCGCCCGAGTCGCCTGCTTGCGACCCTTCTCGACCGCCTGCGGCACTTCGTTTGCCTTGCCATAGCCAAAGCCGACGCGACCGTTCCGATCGCCCACGACCACCAGCGCCGCAAAGGAAAACCGACGACCGCCCTTCACGACCTTCGCACAGCGATACACCTTCACGACGTTGTCGTCGTAGCCGGTGCTATCCTTAAAATCACTACCGCCTGATCGGCCTTTGGCCATAAATCACACCTGAACCCAATCAATCTCGCGGGCACATCAGTGCCCGGCGAGAATCAAAACTCCAGTCCCGTCTTCCGCGCGGCTTCGGCCAACGCCTTGATCCGTCCATGAAACCGACGACCGCCGCGATCAAAGCACACCTTCGTGATGCCCTGCATCCGCGCCCGCTCGGCCAGCATCACGCCGACCGCCTCGGCCGCCTTGACGTTGGCGCCGCTCTTGACCTGATCCGACATCGACTTGCTCTTGGTCCCCGCCGAGACCAGCGTCTTGCCGCTGATGTCGTCGATGATCTGAGCATCAATGTTCAGATGGGTTCGACTCACCGACAGACGCGGTCGCTCCGGAGTCCCGAACAGCTTGCGCCGTCCACGGTGCTTCCGTCGAATCTGCCTGACTTTTTTTAGTTCTTTCACATTCATCGTTGTCTCACCGTCACGCGCCAGTACCCGCAAACGCCTTGCCGGCCTTGCGTCGAATCTGCTCGCCTTCGTAGCGAACGCCCTTGCCCTTGTACGGCTCCGGCGGGCGAGCATCCTGAACCGCCCGCGCAAACGAACCAATCATCTGCTTGTCTATCGCCGTCAGCGTCAGCTTCGCCGGCGTCTCATCGCCCTTGGTCTGGGGTACGTCCACCGTCACCTTCAATCCCTTCGGGACATCCAGTTTGATCGGATGGGAATAGCCCACATTCAGTTCCAGCGTCTGGCCCTGAAGCGAACAACCATACCCCGTTCCGTAAATCTCCATCTTCTGCGTGTAGCCCTCGGACACGCCGATCACCATGTTGTTGAGCAGCGCCCGCGTCGTCCCGTGCAACGCGCGATGCGCCGATTGGTCCGATGCCCGCGTCACCTGAATCACGCTGCCGTCAATCTTCACCGCGATACCCTTCGCATGTGAAAACGTCAGCGTCCCCTTCGGGCCGGTCACGCTTACGGCGGTGCCCTTGATCTCGGCCTTCACGCCGCTGGGCAGGGTGATCGGTTTTTTTCCAATTCGTGACATAGCTACGTCTCACAATCCCGCCGACACCGGCGAGGGGTCAATTCGATTAATAAACCGTGCAAACCAATTCGCCGCCGACCTTCATCTCGCGGCACTTCCGATCGCTCATCAAGCCCCGGCTCGTCGACACGACCGAGATACCCATGCCATTCAGCACTCTCGGCAGCTTGTCAACACTCACATACCGTCGGCAACCGGCCTTGCTCTCCCGACGGATGAAGTTGATCACGCGCTCGCCGCGCGGACCGTACTTCAGCGTCAGACGAAGCTGATCGCGGGGCTTGCCCTCGATCCGCTCCACGTCGGAGATATAGCCCTCGACTTTGAGGACTTCGCTCACCGCCTGCTTCATTCGGCTGTGCGGCAGGACCACCTGCTTCGCGCCGTTGCGCACGCTGTTGCGGATGCGCGTCAGAAGATCTGCAATCGGGTCACTCCACATACTCAGCGTTCCTCAATTCCTACCAACTGGCCTTGCGAATACCGGGAATCTTGCCTTCCAACGCCATCTTCCGAAAACAAAGCCGACACAGCATGAACTTGCGATACACCGCCCGCGACCGCCCGCACACGGCGCACCGCGTGTAGCCCCGCACCTTGAACTTGGGCTTCGCCTTCGCTTTGATGATCCAGCATTTGCGTGCCATGTCGTCCCTTGCTCCCGTTGCGTCCCTGTCGCGTCGCCAACCATCGGTCGGCGACACTGATTAATTATCTTTTTCATCCTTGCGGAACGGCAGACCAATCAGCGTCAGCAGCCGTCGTGCCTCGGCGTCGTTTCGGGCCGTCGTCACCATCGTGATGTTCATTCCCTGCTGGAACTCGACCCGGTCGGCGTCCACTTCCGGAAAGACCGTCTGCTCCGTCAGGCCCATGTTGAAGTTGCCACGACCGTCAAACCCACGCGGATTCAAACCGCGAAAGTCGCGAATACGAGGAATCGCCGTGGCGATCAATCGCTCCAGGAAGTCGTACATTCGCTGACCACGAAGCGTCACCTTCATGCCGATCTCGTAGCCTTCGCGCAGCTTGAAGTTCGATACGCTCTTCTTCGCCTTACAGACCAACGGCCGCTGGCCCGTGATCTGGGTCAGTTCCTTCTGGGCGTGTTCAATGCGCTTCTTTTCCAACAGCGCCTTGCCGATGCCCATCGACACGACAACCTTGTTGATCTTTGGGATCGACAGGCGATTCGTGCGGCCGAACTCCTTCATCAGAGCCGGTTCCACGTCAGTCTTTATTCGTTCAATCAACCGAGCCATTTGCTCTTCTCACTTGCTGCAAGTCCGTTAAGCCGACTTGATTTCTTCCAATACTGTGCCGCCCTTGGTCACGCGATGCTTCGAGACAACCTGCCCCCCTGAATCACGCTCAACCTTAAAATGTACCCGGCTCCCACGCGAAGTCTTCGGATCCACCGCAAGCACGTTCGACACGTGAATCGCCGCTTCCTTGCGAATGCGGCCGCCCTGCGGATTCGCCCGGCTCGGCTTCAAATGGCGATACACGAGGTTCACACCCTCGATCACCACCTTTTGATTCACCGGATCGACTCGCAACACGCGCCCTTGCGCGCCCTTGTGGTCGCCGCTGATCACCTCGACCCGATCATTTTTTCGTATCTTCGCCGCCATTCGACTGCTTCCTAATCATCACCGGCCGTCTGGGCCGTTCGTCTCAATCTCAGACCACTTCGCTCGCCAGCGACACGATTTTCATGAATCCCTTGTCCCGCAACTCGCGGGCCACGGCTCCGAAAATGCGCGTCCCCTTTGGATTCTGCTCGTCGTCGATGATCACCGCCGCATTCGAGTCGAATCGGACATAACTGCCGTCGCCTCGTCGCACCGGATACTTCGTCCGCACGATCACGCACTTGACCTTGCGCTTGCTGCTGCGATCCTTGCGAGTGTTGCCGTGCATGTAGTCGCTGTTCGGAAGCGCCTTCTTCACGGAGCACACGATTATGTCGCCCACGCTGCCCGTCCGCCGCGTGAAACCCTTGCGCCGCGTCGAGCCGCCCAGGACGCGAATCACCAGCGCCCGCTTCGCGCCGGTGTTGTCTGTTATGTCGACCACGCTTTCCGCTTGAATCATGTCGCCATCACCTGTCTAAAACGCCACGGCTCAGTTGCCGGACGATCGAACCACCTTCACCAGTCGCCAGCTCTTCGTTTTGCTGATCGGCCGACACTCCATGATCTCCACGGTGTCGCCGGTCTTGGCTTCGTTCTTCTCATCATGCACGTGCAGGAAGCTGCGCCGCTTCAAATACTTGCCATACTTCGGATGCTTCAACTGGCGGTCGATCCGAACCTTGATCGTCTTGGATCGCCCATGGCTCGCCACCATGCAGACCTTCGTCCGACGCAACAAACGCGTCTCTTCCTTCACTGTCGTACCTTGCTGCGCCATCGATTCCTACCTCAATTACTTCGTCTTGCCGCCGGTCCCGACCGATTCCAGGTGATACTGTTTCTGCTCCACATCCATCTCGCCGCGCTCCTTCATCACTGTAAAGACCCGGGCAATGTCATGCTTGGTCTTACTGAGCTGCGAAGGATCTTCAAGCTTCTCCGTCACACGCTGACTCCGAAGGTCGAATAGGTGCCGACGGAGCCGGTCCAGCTCCATGTGCAGTTCGTCGGTCTTAAGTTCTCGAAGATCAGTAATCTTCATCGTCGTATCACCTTCGTCCTTAGAAACCGTGTCGTCGCTTCACAAACCGACATCGAAACGGCATCTTGTGCGCCACAATCGCCAACGCTCGCCGTGCCACGACCTCGTCCACGCCGCCGATCTCATACAACATCGTGCCGGGCTTCACCACGGCGACCCAGTATTCCGGCTCGCCCTTGCCCTTGCCCATGCGCGTTTCCAACGGCTTCGACGACACACTCTTGTGCGGGAAGATGCGAATAAACACGCGACCCTGCCGCTGCAAAAAATGGCTCGCCGACATACGGCCGGCCTCAATCTGCCGACCGCTGATCCAGCCCGCCGTCAACACCTGAAGGCCGAACTCGCCATACGCAACCGTATTGCCGCGCGTCGCTACCCCACGGACCTTGCCGCGATGGTGCTTGCGAAACTTAACTCGTGCCGGCATCAATGCCATGACAATCGCTCCTGCGGGCCGTCCCCTCCGGGGGTCCGCAACTCAATCCTGTTAACGTCCGCGGCCTCGATCACCTCGATCGCCTCTGTCTCCACGCGAGCGACGACCTCGATCGCTCCCGCCCGCTTCGCCAGGAGGCGCCTGCGTCGTCTCGATCAATGTCGAATCCTCGCCCTTCTCCGCATACAACCCACGATACACCCACACGCGAACGCCGATCGCGCCATACGTGGTGAAGCTCGCGGTAAATCCATAATCCACGCACGCCTGCAATCGGCTCAGCGGGATTGATCCGGTCTTCTGCGTCTCCATGCGCGACATTTCCGCGCCGCCCAGACGCCCATTGCAGATGATCTTCACGCCGAGGGCACCCGCACCCATCGCCGCTTCGCACTTGGCCTTCATCGCCCG
>JBBTET010000015.1:0-11553 GCA_038042195.1 Planctomycetota bacterium
GCACGGAACAATACCATGCCTGTCAAGAAAAATTCTCAGGCTCTGGCGGGACTGGGGGATACATTTCGTCCTCCACAGAGGGAGGACGCTACCCCACTATGAAGGCAACGCTTCGCCCTCCGCAGTTGGAGGACATCCGCCCGTACAATGGCCGCATGGAAGATGAAATCGTTCCGCCGACGCCGGTCATTGAGGTGGAAGACCCCACCGTTATTGCGCCCGATACTGACAATCCGGTCGAACGTATTGAGCCGGTCGAAGAGGATGCGCGCGTGCGGGCTGTCATCAGCATTCGCCGGCGGATTCCGGGCAGCCGGCTCGACAAATACCTGCACGGGCGATTTCCGAAGGTGTCGCGCACGACGATTCAGCGGCTGATCAAGGGGGGCGATGTCAGCGTCAACGGGCGGCCGACGAAGAACAGCTATGAGATGGAAGACGGCGACGTGATCGAGATCGAGTTCCCGCCGGTGGTGCCGTATGACGTGGCCCCGGAGAATATTCCGCTCAACATCATTTATGAAGACGACTTCGTCATGGCGATCAACAAGCCGGCGGGGATCATCTGTCACCCGGCCAGCCGGACGCAGGGCGGGACCATCGCGAACGCGCTGGCGTATTACTGCAAGAGCCTGTCCAAGGGCAGCGACGCCTTTCGCCCCGGCATCGTGCATCGGCTGGACAAGAATACGACCGGCATCATGATCATTGCGAAGACGGACGAGGCCCATTGGCGGCTGGCGTTGCAATTTGAGAATCGCACCACGGAGAAGATCTATCAGGCCGTCGTGCATGGGAACCCGGAGTTCGATGAGGACGTGATCGACATTCCGATCGGCCAGCACCCGGCGGTGCATGATCGCTATGTGGCGACGGGATTTGCCGAGCGGCTGGGCGGCAAGTTCGAGCGGCGGCTGAGCAAGAGCGCGATCACGCGGTATAAGGTGTTGAAGCGGTATGAGGGGTACAGCCTGGTCGAGCTGTATCCGAAGACGGGGCGGACGCATCAGCTGCGCATTCACATGTCGCACATTCGCCACCCGATCGTCGGCGATCCGTTTTACGGCGGGCGGCACATTTCGATTCAACAGGTCACGTCGCGGCCAGAGGATTCCACGGAGCCATGCTTCACGCGGCAGATGCTGCACGCGCGGGAGTTGAAGGTGCAGCACCCGATCCACGAGACGCCGCTGAGTCTGGAAGCGCCGCTGCCGGCGGACATGCAGCGGTTGGTGGACTTGCTGGAGGGACGGCCGAAACCAACGCTCACGAAGAAGCGGGCGAAGTAGAGTGCATCCTAAAACCAGGGAAGTGCACCGACTGAGAGTCGGTGCCACAAGGGTTCAAGGGCGCACTCTTGTTAGGCGAGAGCTTCCCTTGTGGGCTGAGAGCCTATCTTGAAAACTGCTTCGCACCGGCTATTAGCCGGTGCCACACTGGGTTCTGCGGACAGGCTCTTAGGGCAGAAGCGCCTGAGAAGATGACGAACAACAAGCTCGGCCAGAGGTGCAGGATCAGGCGCGACAGGGACGTGCGCAGGTGCCAGCCGATATCGTGGGGGGTGGTGAGATAGATCAGCGTGTAGCCGAGGGCGACGAGAGTGAGCGTCAGGGCGGCGGCGAGGCAGTGGGGGTTCCGAATCGATTCAAGCGTGTGGCCGGGAGAGCGGGCGGTCCAACCGCTCATCACGATCAGCAATGCCATCAGCGAGAGCATCCACGGGCTGATGATCCCCGGCAGCAATTCCGCGAACCAATGGCCGAACGCGCGGTAGCGAGAGGCATCGGTCAACAGCGCGAGCAGGTGCGACATACCGCGTTCGTGAAAGAGATCGTTCTTCCACGAAAACGAGAGCTTCGCGGCGGCGACGAGCAGGAGCATCGGAGACGCGCCGGCCAGCACCACGATGACCGACTTGATTGCCCGACGCAGGCCGTGCGATTTGCACATGACGACAAACGTTGACACGAGCAGGGCGGCGGTGAAGAGCACGCCCTCATTCTTGGTCCAGGCCGCGCAGCCGGCGCAGAGGCCGGCCAGGGCGAGGAGTCGGTTGATGCCGAACTTCGCGTTGACGGCGCTTGTCAAAGCGACGGTGGCCGCGAGAAAGTAGAAGGCGACCGGCATGTCGGCGAACTGTGACGCGGCTTCTTCGGCGACGACAGGGGATGAGACGAGAATGGTCAGTGCGACGCAGGCGACGACCATACCGCGCAGTCGGGCGACACTGGTAAAGAGGACAACGGCTGTGGCGAGGGTGAAGAGCGAGGACGTGAGTCGCGGGATGATCGTGGAGTCGTCGCCGAGCAAGACCCAGAGCCTCGACACCACCAACGGCTGCAAGAGCGGATAATCCGGATGCACGCCGGTCATTTCCTCGCCAAAGGTGAGGCGCCAATCCGGCCCGGCGAGGAAGAGAAATCGGGCGCGCATGTTCCACATGGCCCAGGCGTCCCAGTTGCCGTGGGGACGGCCGATGAAAAGGCTGAGGGCGGAGGTCGCGGCGCAGATACATGCGATGACCGTGCCGGCGAGAATGATCCGATGGAGAAGTGTGTCGCGCTCGGAGGCGCGCGGCGTGAATTCAGTCGAGTCGGCGGGGGACACGATCGCGCCCATGTCTTCGCTTGGCCCGGAGCGGTTCGTCACCATCGAGACGACGCACAGGCCGATTAGCATGGCCGCATCGAGCAGGAGCAGCCGCGCGTCGCTGCCGTTGAACAGGTGGAGCGCGATGAAATGGGTCAGCGTGGTCAGGGCGAGTCCGATGCCCAGTGCGAGGGCCAGTTGGAGCACGACGACGACCGGCGATTGTGGCCGTGGGGCGAGCATCCAGACCACGAGGGCACCGATGGCAAAAGAGAGTAATAGTCCCAGCGTGACAAGGATCATTTCGCGGGCCGTCTCACTACGGCGACTCCTGGTGAAGTCTTTCCGATCAGTTCGAGGTGGTCCCGCGCCATGGCCGCGTCGAGTTCGGCGTCGGTGTCGAAGCAGGTGACGATGGTGTCGTGGTCGCCGTGGCTGGTCAGCAGGGTGGGGACGATGGCATAGCGTGCCTGGCTGTGGGCCACTTCGTCGGCCTCGCTGGCGCCGATGGCGCGGCTGGCCATCCAACCAGCCACGCGAACGTCTTTCAAGTAGGGGCGGAGCGTGGCGAATCGAGCGTCGCCTTCAGCGGCGCGGTAGGGATCGCCGGAGGCATCGGAGTTTTGCAGCGTGAGCATTTGATTCGCGGACAGCCACGCACCGGTCAGCGTGATGACGGTCGCAAGCACGAGCGCGCTCATGGATCGCGGCTCAATCGTCGTACGTGCGTTGGGCGATTCACTCATGGGAGGAAGTATAGACACTGTTCCGACCAGAATGTGAGGGCCAGTTTGGGCATTGGCCGACCTATTTCGGCATGATCGCCATCGTGGCTTCGTCGAGCTGCCGGGTGCTGATGTCGAGCAATTGCAGTGCATACGCCTTGTTATGGATGCCGTGGCCGCTTTTGACCAGTTGAATGTTCGTCGTGGCGGCGACGATCGCATCCGCGACGGAGGCGGGGATCGGTGTATTTGACGCCTTCATCACATCGATGCGCTTCTGCACGCCGGCCAGGAGTTTTTCCGTCTCTTCCAGCGAGTGCTTAATCTCATTCACCCATTGATCGAAAAGCTTTTCATAGTCGCCGCTGTGACAGGCGACGCAGGCTTGCTTGGTGGCGGAGACGAGCACGTCGCCCTTGAAGTCGTTGCCGGATTGCGTGTGACAGGCGCGGCAATTGATGCGCGAGCCGAACATGGCGTTGGGCATCGGCTCCTTGATTCCGCTGCCGCCGATGCCGACGAGCAGATTGAGTTGCTCCTTGTGATGGCTCGGGTGGCAGTGCTGACAGTCGTTGACCACCGGGGCGAGTGCGGCCGAGCTTCCGGCAGCCAGCCCCGGCTCGACGAGATTGTGTTGCATGGCGCGGTGGCAATCGGCGCAGCGGGCGCGCTGAGCCTTGACGTGTTCAGCGTGGTACATCTCCACGGTCTTGGTAGTTCGCTTGTCAAAGTCGGCGAGGTAGGACTCCTGATCGTGGCAATGGGTGCAGTCGCGGGTGGTCACCTGCGTCTCGCCTTGCACGACGTCGGCGTGGCAGCTTGCACAGTCGATGCCTCTTGTGACGATTTCGCGATGGTCCATTTGGGCCGGGGCGCTGCCGGTCGCCGTCGTCGGAGTGGTGTGAATGGCGATCTGCCGAACGGGCGGCTCGTGGCACTTGAGGCAGGCCCCAGTGCCGTGATTGAAGGTCTGCCCGGTAAAGTGGCAGGTGTAGCAGGCCGCGCGATCGACGGCGATGTGGTGTTTGCCGGTCGCATCGTAGTTGTGGCAGGATGCGCAATTCAAGCCTTCGAGTTGTAACATGCGCGTTTTGTCATGTTCGAGGCGCATCCATTCCTGAATCTCCGGCTCACGAGTTTCCACCGACAGGGTAGCGATTGCCTTTTTGAGACTCGCCTGTCGAGCCGAGGCATTGCCGACGGAGGTCACGGCGTGTGTAAGTTGTTCAAAAGCGTCTGATGGCAACGACTTCTTCATCGTCGCGCGCAGGTCGGCCAGGGCCTTGACGGTTTCATCGATACGAGCGCCGGCCTGAAGGTGTTTCTCATGGGAGAAGTGGACCGTCGGAGCGCGCTCCACGCTGGTCTTCTGGTCGCCGACCATGCGAATCTCGGTGTGCGTTTCGCCGAGCGTGATCGCTTTGGTCATGAAGGCGTTGTCGCCGTGGCAACCGGAGACGAGGCAACTGGCGTTATTGACCTTCGCCCGCGGTCGGCCGGCCCCGTAGCGTCCACTGAAATAGCTCGTGGCCTGTGAGAGACCCTTGAACTTCGCCTTGATGGTGTGCTGTTCGCCGGGGGCATAGTGGCAATCGACGCAGCGAGCTCCGACCTTGGCTCCGTGCTGATCCTTGCTCCATGACTTGTAATACGGGTCCATGATGTGGCACGAACCGCAGAAGTCGGGCCGGGATGTGTAGTATTCCGCACCGCCCAGGCTGAAGCCTCCGAAGCACAGCAGCCCGACCAGCATGAGCACAACCGTTCGCACGAGACTACGCTT
Organism: Planctomycetota bacterium; assembly: GCA_038042195.1. Lineage (GTDB taxonomy): Bacteria > Planctomycetota > Phycisphaerae > UBA1845 > UTPLA1 > JACRIM01. The sequence goes on from JBBTET010000015.1 coordinate 5,098, forward strand.
TTTCTTTGCGGGAGTGCCCTGAAGAGATTCCGGTGTCGTCGGGTTCGTGGGTTGCGGACTCGATGGTTGATGCGACATCATTGGCACTCCGACGCGGTGGACGGTGATTTATTAATTTCGGACAGGAAGGTATGATACTGTGAGGCGGGATGGACCTTGCGTCAATCCTCGGAGCGGATGCGTTGGCATGATCGAAACTGACCGGCCCCATTGCAGTGTCCGATTTGCTTCGATCTCCATTTCATGGTGTCTTGCGCTCGCGGTCTTCTACTGCTCATCCTCCGCTTACGCCGATCATCCACTGATTGGCACGCCACTCGATCCGCTCTCGGCCGCGAACGATGACGCGCTCCTGATGCCGACGGGTGTGGATATTGCAACCGACGGCACGGTCTATGTGGCGGATGGTGTGCATGATCGCATCATCGCGTTCGACTCCGCCGGCCGCGTTGCCAGCCGCATCACGACGGTCGGATCGGAATCGCTGTCGCGCCCGGTGAATGTGGCCGTCGGGCCCGATGGGGTTCTTTGGATCGCCGACACGGGCCACAGTCGAGTCCTTGCCCGCTCCAGCGACGGCCAACTCGTGAAGTCGCTCAGCGCCCCGCGAAGCGAGTCGGATCGCACACCCGAGATCACCGACCTGGCCCTTACCGACGACGGCAAACAACTCTGGATCGTCGACAATCACAATCACAGACTGGTGCGTTTCGACCTCGGATCGGGATCGACGCAGACGCTCGGCAGCAAGGGCGAGTCCATTGGACAACTGAACCACCCGTTCATGCTGGCGCTCGCGCCGGATGGGCACGCGATGGTCACGGACGTATTGAACGGCCGAGTGGCGAGGTTTACATCGACGGGCGAAGCGACCTCTGGGCTGTTCAGCTATGGCGTCGATCTTGGACAGGTCTATCGGCCGAAGGGAATCGCACGTGACAGGAATGGCAACATTTGGGTGTCGGACAGCGTCCTTGGCGTGGTGCAGGCGTATAGTCTGAAAAACGTCTACCTCGATGTGCTTCGCGATGCCGCTGGCAAGCCGATGCGTTTTTCATCACCCCTGGGACTGGCGTTTGACGAAGCCGGCCTCTTGCACGTTGTGGAGCTTGGCGCGAATCGAATTGCTCGCGTCCGCATTACCGCCAACGCCTCCGCTCCATCACCGATTTCCCAGCCTCGGGAAGAAGTTGTGGGTGTGCAAGCCATGGCCTGCACGGTCTGCCACCTTGAATGGATGGAACCCCTGGCAAAGAATGGGCGAACCGAGTTGATCGCTCCGCCGGAAAACCCTCCCGAGATGCCCAATGTCAGCCGATCCGAAACGTGCCTCTCGTGCCACGATGCCTCCGTGGTCGATTCTCGTCGGCTCGTTTGGCGCGAGCACAGTCACCGCACCGGCATCAAGCCGCCGGAGTGGATGACGGTGCCGTCGGTGTTGCCGCTCGTCGATGGAAAAATTGCCTGTCGCACCTGCCACTCGGCCCACGCCAACGGCCAATTTCAATCGGATGTCGCGACGGCAGTTTTCCTTCGCGCTCAAAACTCCGCCGGCGAGTTGTGCATTGGCTGTCATCAGGACAAGACGCGCGGCCCGAAGCTCGGTACTCATCCGACTGGCGGCATGCCGTGGCCGATCCCGAAGTCGATGATTGAGGCAGGCGCGAAGCCAGGGCCGAACCTGCGAGAATTGACCTGCACGGTTTGCCACATGCCGCACGGCTCGGTGAACGATCACCTGCTAGTCATGGGCACGGAGTCAAACCAGCTCTGCGTGACCTGCCACGATCAGATGCGGCCCGGCATGTTCCGCGAGGGTGGACACACCGAGCATCCGTTGCAGCCCGTGGTGAACGCCGAGCAGAAGGCGGCCATTGCACGACTCGGAACGAAACTTGGCCCGGGTGACAAGCTCGTGTGCCTCTCCTGCCACAAGCTGCACCACGGCAAGAGCGAGCGGTTCATGCTCGCGGACGAATTGACGGACAGCCGATTTTGCATCAATTGCCATGCCGGCAAGACGTCGGTGTTGGAGACGAGCCACAACCTCGCGGTGAAGTTTCCCGATGAGAAAAACCGCCTCGGCATGACGACCAAGACCGGCGGACCGTGCAGCACGTGTCACATGTTTCATCGATACGCGCGCGCGCCGGAGATCAGCGAGATCGATCCCGGCGGCGGCAAGTGCATAACCTGCCACCAGGCGGGGCGATGCGCGGAGACGAAGACCCTGGGCGTCGCGAACCACTCTAAGACGGAGTGCGTCGCCTGTCATGATCCGCATACGACCGGAGCGGGGCACTTTCTTCGCGCGCCGGGGGGCGAGTTATGTCTGAAGTGTCACGGGGATTACGCCGCCCTGCGCGGTGGTCCGCACGACGTGCGACAAGCGAGCAAGACCTGGCCCGCCGAAGCAGCGGCCATGTCCAACGAGTGCATGGCGTGTCACCGGCCGCATGGCGACGAGCGGACCGGGTTGTTTCGCGTGCCGCCGGTCGAAGGCGTTGCGCAACAGGATGGCGCATGTCTGACGTGTCATCCGACTGCTGCGTTTAACGGTGACTCTCGACTGGCGGCGATTCATCCTCGAAGCGGCGCGAGGCTGGCGGCGAATCACGACCTGCCGCTCGTTATGACTGCGGATGGCAAGTCAGAGATGATCGGCTGTCGAACGTGCCACAATCCACATGTGGCCGACGGGGCAACGACGAAGTTCGTTCGCACCGAGGTCGGCGAGAACAAGAGCAGCCTATGCATCACCTGCCACACGGATCAGGCCGCGATCGGGCTGACGAGTCACGCGCCGGCGAAGCTGTCTGACGCTGGCTTGGCCACGGACACCTGTCTGCCTTGCCACACGCCGCACGGGAATCCAAACACCGTGCGAGCGGATTTGCTCTGGCCGAAGTCACTGACGTCTGCGGGAACTCCGCCAGCGGGAATGAACACGGCGGATGTCTATTGCGCGAATTGTCACAATGAGGCAGGGCCGGGTGCGCTGCCGTTCATCGCGTCGCATCCGGTGGTGGCGATGTTCAACTCAGTGGAGCCGGACGCGAATGGATATCTGCCGCTCTACGACTCACTGGGACGCATCGATCCAAAAGGGGCGCTGACCTGCCGCACGTGTCACACGCCGCTTGGGCACCTGCCGGATTCAAAGCTTGATCCAAAGGCCGGTGGTGCGTCCCCGGCGAAGGCGAAAGCCATGCGGCTCATGTTGCGACCGTTCACCGCGCCCAACGTCTGCACGACCTGCCACGGGACCGATGCGTTGCGGCGATTCCTGTACTTCCACGATCCGCAGCGCCGCAGCGGGCCGCTCACCGATCCGACGGCCGACGTTGCCTTGCGGCGCGAGTCTCGGTAGGGTCCGTTGTGCGGACCGAAACGGAGAATAGTTGTTCAAGCCGTGTATGATGGAATGGTCCGCACAGCGGACCCTACGGCTACTAGAGGGAACACACATGCGAATGATTCGAGATACTGCGGCAGTTTTGATTCTTGGCGCGAACCTGTTGTTGCTTGCGGCCTGCGACTCTGGGAAACCTACTGGCCACGCCTCGCCGACCGCCACCAGCGCACCAGCGAAATCCCCCGACATGAATACCGTCGCCGCGATTCTTGAAAAACAAGGCAGCGCCTCATCGCCGGCCGGGTTGCCCGCGGGGCATCCACCGATGGGCGGCGCGGCACCGCAACCAAAGACGGACGGCGGCCTGCCTGCGGGACACCCGCCGATGACTGGTGGCACGCCCGCTGCTCCATCGATGGCGAAAGTTTCGGCGACACTGAAATATGACGTACCAACCGGCTGGAAGGAAACCGCGCCGACCAGCCAGATGCGCAAGGCACAGTTCACGCTGCCGCGCGCTGACGGTGATCCGGAGGATGGTCAGATGATTGTCTTCTACTTCGGCCCTGGCCAGGGCGGGACGATTGAGTCGAATATCGACCGATGGAAGGGCATGTTCAAGGGTGCGGACGGCAATCCGGTTCCTGATGACAAAATGAAACTCGGAACGACACAGGCCGACGGGATGAAAGTCACGACGCTCGACGTGGCTGGTCGCTATGCCGACCAGATGGGTCGGCCCGACAAGCCAGGTGCGACGGAGCAGGACTTCCGCATGTTGGCGGCGATCGTCGAAGCGCCGGACGGCCCGTGGTTCTTCAAGGCGGTCGGGCCGATGAAGACGATGACAGCGCATGACGCGAGTTTTCAAAAACTTGTGAAGAGCATTCGCAAGTAGGCGGCTTGCAGCCCTACAAAGCCAGGATGGCATTGATGAACGGCTGAATGTCGATGCCGGTTGCGAAGCCATCGGCGTTCATGTCGGCGGCGCGAATGTGCGTTGATTGAATATCCATCCCCAGCAGCACGTTCACGAAGTCGTTCACGTCGGCCGGGTCGATGCGCCAGTCGCCGGTGAGGTCGCCGCGGCGAAAGGTCTCAAACGCCACATACTCGGCGGCCTCAATGGTGCCGTTGCCATTTCCGGCCGGGACTTGCAGACTCGATGCGACCGCACCGCCGTCGGGCGTTGCGTAGGGGATCAGCGAAAGATAGATCGTGTCGGGCAGGCTGCCCAATTCAGCGGCGAGATCGATGGTGCCTTCGAGCCAGCCGCCGACGCTGCTCGCGGATTGCACGGCAACGCCTGCGCCGGTGTCGAACCATCCCTTGAAATTGTTGGTGCTCTCATTGGCGAGGAACGCCGACCAATCGGCGACTTGCCCCGCCTTGGCCCAGGGCGCGGCGCGCATCGCGCCGGGTGTGTCCGCGACAAAGAGAAAGTGATCGTTCCCGTTTCGAGCCGAGGGAGCGGCGACGTACAGCACACCGCCTTTCACGCCGGCGTGGAGTTGCATTGTGCCATTCTCTGAAGCGAGTATCGCGTCGGCGTCGAGTTGACCGTCGAGCGTCCACGGCACAATGCCGCCGGTCGCGGCAACGTGCCAGTCCTGACCGTTGTTGTTGTCCCAGGTTCCCGCGCCATTGTTGAAGGCCGCATCGACTTGTGATGCGGTCATCGCCACAGTCACCATCGCTTCCCAACGCGACGATCCCGCGTTGAACGTCATTGCTACATCGGGAGGAACGGTGCCCCAGTTGTTGAAACCGACGTGGGCGTTGATCGTGGCCGCGCCCGCCAGGGGTCCGCCGACCGCGTCATACGAGATCAGTAATGGCTGCCCCGCGACGGCCGGACTTGGCGTGAAGGTGACGCGCGGGTTGCCCGGCCCGCCGCCCACGCCGCTGCCGACGTACACATGCTGAATCGGACTCTTGCGAATGTAGCCCTTGGTGTCGACGGCCTCGACATAATAATCGACGAGCTTGCTGCGAATACCGGTGAGTTGGACGTAGTACTCGTCGGACATGTAGGTCGGAAGGACGTAGAAATCGATCGAGGGATCGTTGAAGAAGTTGCCGGTGGGGAAGATGCGCTGCGTCATGGCGAGGTCCTGCCACGCGCCGACTCCCGCGCCGCCGGCATAGATACGATTGGCGTCGGTGACGATGGTGTCATCGTCGATGCGATACTTCAGCGTGACGGTACTGATCCCCGACACGTCGTAGGCGAACGTCCATATCCAGAAGTCGCCGTTGTTTGTGACTTGCTGATAGCCGAACTGCGGGCCGAAGTTCAACGAGCCGGGGTTCCACGGGTGCCGCTGCGGAATCCAGATTGTCGGCGGAGTCATATCGAGTGTGCCGACACCGATGATCGGGTCGGCGTGTTGCATCGCCTCGTTGCAGGCAATCGTCGGCTTCACTTCCATGTCGAGCGCGGTGCCGTAGTACATGTAGCCGCTGTTGAGGGCGCCGAGGAAATAGTGCCAGGCCCGCTCCGCGCCGGTCGTCGATGCATCGGGGTAAAGAATCTTCGCGGTGTTGAGGCAGCCCGGCGATCCACCGCAGGCGATCTGCTCGGCCGTGTCCACGCGATTTTGCGCCGCAGTGATGACGGCCCAGTTCCGCTCGTCCTCAGCCCAGCCGTTGGCGATGTCGATTTGTCCGCTGTTATTCACCAGCGGCCAGTTCCAATTCGCAAACACCGGCGACCCAAAATCTCCGTCTGCGTTGACCCATGCACCGTCCTCGACATGCACGACATCGTTCGCCGGCACCGGATGATCGGTGAGATACTGCTCGATCGTGGTGGCGACGTAGCCTGCGTTGGAGGCCGAGTTCACGAAGTTCGGCACGGCTTCCATGTAATAGCTGAAACCGCCCCCCCAGTTGTTGTCGCCGTCATGAGCAAAGAGGAGAAGCTGTGGCCGGCTTGCCTGGTTTTGCGCTTGCAGCGTGTTGAGATCACCCAATCCCAACGGGGCGTAGCCATCCTGCCACGAGAGTGATTGGTCGGCGGGGACGACGATGATCTTGCTTTCGGCCCCGGTGGCGGGGTCTACATGGCGGGCGTAATGCGGTGTGTAGGCGAACGGATA
>JBBTET010000016.1:0-61436 GCA_038042195.1 Planctomycetota bacterium
TCCCACATCCCTCATCCCACATCCGACATTGGAACAGCTCTACCTCGCCGCCCGCACCCGCGCCGAAACCGCCATCTGCGAAGCCGCCGTCAAACGAATCGAAAACGTGGACACCACCAACGACGACGTCCACACCCTCGCCCGCGCCATCGCCGAACTCAAAAAACACGACGCCGCCATCGAACGAGCCCGCGCTGCCACCCGACTCGCCGACGCCAAAATCGAATCCCTCCGCGCCGCAACCGACAAAAAGAACACCGTCAAAAAACCCTACAACCACGAAGAATTCATGGCCCACCTTCGCCCCGCCATCCGAGACATCTACGGCCTCGACATGCCCGAAGGCTTTGAAAAGGAATTCCCCATCACCTCCGACTGCGATCTCACCGCCCACGCCACCGCGAGATATCCCCAAGCCTCGTCGTCCAGCAAGGCAGGCGCGCTCTTTGAAATCTCAAATCTCAAATCCGACCGGGCTCGCCGGTCATCCCCCCACGTCCGTCATAACCACTGCAAAGAGCTGGCCGACCTCTCACGCGCATCCGTCGCATCTGGCATGCACGCCACCGCCAATCCCTCGCTACATCCGACATCCAACATCCAACATCAAACATCAAACATCCCCCCCTAATCGTCCGTCCCCAAATCCACCTGAAACACCGACATCACCAGCAGATTCTCTTCCCGCGTGTGATGCTCCAGATACAAGAGCAGATTCTGAATCCGCCGGCATGTATCCCGAATCAACAGCGGATCCCCTGACGTCAGCTCCGACAACTGCCGACGGATGTCCCCCATCAACTGCTCCAGCTCGCTATGCTCATGCGCCAGACGATCCACCTCGCGCGACAGCGTCGGTCGCTCCTCCACGACAGCCGTCATGTAGCCGCCCTCTTCCTCTAACTTATGATGCCGCTGCACGTGGCCGCGAAAATCCTCGAACGAACCCCGCACCTCGGCGATCCACCGCTGCTGATTCGCTCGCGGCACCACCGCCACCTTCTCCTGCAATTGCACGACCAGATCGTCAATCTTCGCATGTTCCGTCCGAAGCCACGAGGCCAACGTTCCAGGATTCATGATGTACTCCTGTCAGAAAAAACAAACGACCAGCAGTCGGAGAGGGCAACATGCGGCACCGATAAGTAAGTTGTGGTACCGACGATTAGTTGGTGCATTGCAAGTGTGGCACCGGCTAATAGCTGGTGCAGTCGCCCGGAGTCTTCGATGCACACTAACTCTTCGACGCCCGCCGAATCGCCTCCAACTCAGACTCAATCTCATCCACGACAAGCGGCAGATAGGTGTCCAATGCGCAATCAAGTCCATCGCGCATCGGGCAGCATTGATGACCGTCCTCGCAAGGGCACGCGCTGCACACCCGATCGCGCACAGCCTCGGCATATGGCTCGACCGATCGCGAGTGTGTCCGTGCCACGATCGAGACGATCGTCTCCAGATTCTTGAACACCGAGCACGTGCGCGGCGGCACAAGACTGCACGTATGCGCCGCCGTATATCGGACACAGGTCGGGCAGAGTGCGGCTTGAAGTCGGCTGCGGATTCGATCCAGGTTCGGCGACATGACGATGGCCTCCCCAGTGCCGGCGGAAAGAGATGGCCGGGCAACGGAACGGGACAGACACGGACGGCCGACCCCGGTCGAAAGACCGGTCCCAAACCATCCTACCTAAGTGTAGCCATTCAATCGGCGCGCCAGCAGAGAGAGATTTTTCATTTTCAGCCAAAGTAGTCTGATTACCGGATCGATAACCACTGTAGAGGCGTCTCGCAGCCGCAAGGCCGATGGAGAACAGCCGCTCCCGGCCTACGTCCCCCACTCCCTCAGGAAGAGGGCCGGGGTGAGGGTTAGAGACCACAACCGCTCCGACTGCGGGAATCCTCGCAGCCACTGCGGAACTTTCGGCACCGACGCGGGGGGCACCTGCGTCTCGCTGGTCATACGAGGCTTCACCGTCCGGTACGAAACATGCAACACGACCGACAAACCCACGATTCAACGACGCTCGGCACGGCCGATGGCGATGGCACTCCGATTGCAATTGCAGAGATTCATGGATCGTTCCCTGCCCACGAGTCGCCCTGGATCATCCGCGAGCAGGCCCTCCGCCTCGCCATCCGCACCGGCTGGACGCCCAACGTGGACCTCGTCTGGAAATGGCAGACCCACGAAGGCAACCGCCCCTGCTTTGGCCAATTCAAAGACGCCTGCAACCCAGAATGCCGTTGGCGACCCGACTGTCAACGCCTTCGCGCCGAACCAGTCCACGAACGCTCCTGCGAGAATCCCTTCTCGCACACCTCAAACGGCGTCCCAACCGAACTCCGCCTCTAGCCGCCGCCGCCCCGCCCCAAGTTCAGACCGACCTTATACTCCGGGCATGCCGAGCGAACTGTTTGAGGACATGAAGCGTTACATCGGCTTCGGCAAGGCCGATGAGGACTCCTTGAAGACCCTCCTCGGCCCCCTCACCTCCGCATTCCCCGACATCGTCGACAAGTTCTACGACGCCATCCTCGCCCACCCCAACGCCCGAGCCGTCTTCGCTGGCAGCGAAGGCCGAATGGCCCGCCTCAAGGTCAGCTTCCACAAGTGGCTCACTGAACTATTCAGCGGAACTTACGATGAGGCCTACTTCAAGAACCATTCCCGCATCGGTCACGTCCACGTGCAGGTCGACCTGCCCCAGCACTACATGTTCACCGCCATGACCGTCGTCCGCCTCTCGCTCCTAGACCAACTCGCAAAGGCCACACCGCCCGAACTCCTCACTGCCAAAGCCACCTCCCTCCACAAGCTCCTCGACCTCGAACTCGCCATCATGAACCAGACCTACCGCGAGGACTTGGTCAAGCGGATGCAGGACCTCGAGCGCGCCGAATACGAGGCTCGCATCAGCGAGTCCGAACACCTCGCCACCATCGGCCAACTCGCCGCCTCCCTCGCCCACGAGATCAAGAACCCCCTCGCCGGCATCAGCGGCGCGATTCAAGTCCTCGGCTCCGGCATGGACAAAAACCACCCCCATAAGGAAGTCATCGTCGAGGCCCTGCGGCAGATCGACCGACTCGACGCCGCCGTCAAAGACCTGCTCATCTACGCCCGACCCAAGCCGCCGGAGCGGGCCGTCCACGATCTCGGTCGCATCATCGAACACTGCCTCATCATGCTCCGGGAGGAACCCTCACTACGAACCGTCAAGGTCCACTACGACGGTGCCGGTCGCGGCCATGCCGTCCACGTCGATGAGGCCCAGGTCGAACAAGTGCTGACGAACCTCTTCCTCAATGCAGCCCATGCCTGCGAAGACGGCGGCGAAATCTTCTGCCGCGTCACGCGCGACGGGCCAAGAACAAATATCGTCGTGGAGGACACCGGCTGCGGCATCTCCCCGCATCAACTGGCAAAGGTACTTGAACCGTTTTATACAACCAAGGCCCGCGGCACCGGTCTTGGCCTTTCCATCTGCAAACGTATCGTGGACTCTCACGGCGGCGATTTGAAAATAGAGAGCCAGGTCGGGCGAGGAACCCGCGTCACCGTGGAGTTGGCTAATCCATCATGAGTAAGGCACGAATCCTGATCATCGAGGACGAAAAACTCATCCGCTGGTCCCTGCGCCAGCGGTTTCAGGAGGAAGGTCTGGCCGTCGAGGAGGCTGAGAACGGAGCGGGCGGACTGGGGAAGATGACCTCACAGACCTTCGACCTCGTCATGCTGGATTACAAACTCCCGGACATGACCGGGCTGGACGTGCTTCGCCACATTCGCGAGAGCGACCTGGACATCGTGGTCGTCATGATGACCGCATTCTCCAGCGTCGAGAACGCCGTCGAGGCCATGCGGCTTGGAGCCTACGACTACGTCAGCAAGCCGTTCAAGATGGACGAATTGATGCTCACGGTAATCAAGGCGCTGCAAACCACCGCGCTTCGCCGGGAGGTCCGCGACTTTCGCGCCCAGATGAAGGAGACCTTTGGCTTCTCCAAGATTCTCGGCCAGTGCGAGGCCATGACCCGGCTGTTTGGGCTTATCACCGACGTCTCCGCCAGCGGGGCATCGACGGTGTTCCTGCGCGGCGAGAGCGGCACCGGCAAGGATTTGGTGGCACGGGCCATTCACTACAACTCCGACCGCGCAGCCCGGCCATTCATGAACATCACTTGCACGGCCATCACCGAGACGCTGCTGGAAAGCGAACTGTTCGGCCACGAAAAGGGGGCGTTCACCGACGCACGCCAACAGAAGAAGGGACTGCTGGAACTCGCCGACGGCGGCACGGTCTTCCTCGACGAAGTCGGCGACATGCCCTCCACGCTGCAAGCCAAGCTGCTACGTTTTCTCGAAGAGAAGAGTTTCCGACGGGTCGGAGGTGTGAAGGACATCGAGGTCGACGTGCGCGTCATCGCCGCGACGAACCGGGACGTCAACAAGCTGATCGTCGAGGGCAAGTTCCGGGAGGATTTGTATTTTCGCCTCAACGTCATCGGAATCGATCTGCCGCCGCTGCGCGAGCGCGGCAACGACGTGCGGCTCATCGCCGAGTATTTCACGGATGTGTATTCGCGCGAGTTCCGCAAGCCGATCCAAAGCCTTGCCCCCGCGGCGATGGAAAAGCTTTTGCGATACAACTGGCCGGGAAACGTGCGCGAGCTGCGCAACACCATCGAGCGCGCCGTCCTGCTGTCCAAGGGCACGTCGATCAACGTGGACGACCTGGTGGTCGGCCAATCAACCACCACGGCGAACGCGTCGTCATCATTGGTGAAGCTCCCGCCGGGCGGAATGAAGCTGGCGGCGCTGGAGGAAGACCTGATCCGACAGGCGCTGATCACAACGCGATACAACCAAACCCGCGCCGCCAAAATGCTGGGAATCTCCCGCGACCAACTCAAGTACCGCATCGACCGCTACGGCCTCACGCTGGAGAAGTTGAGTGCCGAGATCGGACCGAACGGGGCGTAGCACTTGCAGCCGCTGGCTGTGCTATTCGCTAATGAATAACAGCGCCACTTCGCACCATTCAAGCGAACCAATGCCACCGTCACGAGTTGCTTTTCTTCTCGCCCAAGTCCAGCGCGACGATCTTCTCGCGGTCGCGGACGTAAAGCGTGCGGCCGACGAGCGTTGGCACGGTCCACGCCGTCTTCTTGAAGAGGACCGGTGATTTGGCGAGCAATTGGTATTTCGCTGAGTCCGCCTTGACCAGGAACAGAATGCCATCCTCATCAAGGACGATTAGTTTGCCGTCTGCGTGAACGACGTTGGCCTTGGCAATGCCGCGCTGCCGCCAGCCGAATTCGCCGGTCTTGGCATTGACACACGCGAGGAAGCCGGGGCCGAAGTCGCCGCTGCTGCCATAGACCCACTCACCGATGCGCACGGCATCGGCGTGTTGGATCTTCAATTTCGGGTTGAACCAGACTTCCTTGGCGGCGATCTGGCTGCCGGCCTTTTCAAGCTTTACACCGCGCGAGCCCATGCCGTAGGCCGAGGAGATGAACAGGTGATTATCCTCCGCGCCCCAGACTGGCGTGGAGATGTTCGCGCTCCACTGAGTGGGATGGGCGATGGTCCACAGGCTCTTGCCGTTGGTCGGATCAAGGCCGTCGACACTCTTTCCGGTGAAGGCGACGATCTGATCGGCACCGTCCATGTTGATGATGAGCAGCGACGCGTAGCCCGGCTCGAACTCGCCGCCCTTCCAGGACACTGATCCCGTGGCCTGATCGAAGGCCATGATGCTTTGGCCCTTCTCTTTGCTGACAGGCAGAACGATATTGCCTTTGTAGGCCATCGGGCTGGAGCCGTAGCCGCGCATCAGGAGGTCGGCCTTGAACTCGGCCTGCAAATCCTTGGACCAGATTGGCTTGCCGTTTTTCTTGTCAAGGCAGACGAGCTTGGCGGTGGAGCCGACGCTGTACAGTTTGTCGCCGACGACGATGGGCGTACTGTGTGGGCCGGGGCCGAACTCCATTTGCAAGTCCTTCGTCCAGGGCACGGCGTACTTGTGTTCCCAGCGGGTCTTGCCGGTTTTGGCGTCGAGGGCCACGATGATTTCGTCGCCTTTGAGCGCGTCGCCCTTCTCGCGCACCGAGTAGGTCGTGTAGAGCGTGTCGCCATCGGAGAGTACCGCGGAGTAGCCGTCACCAAGGGGCCGCTCCCAGAGCTTCGCCGGGCCTTCCTTCGGCCAGCGATTGGCGAGGCCCGTCGCGGTGCTTTTGAAATCGCGATTCGGCCCGCCCCACTCGAGCCATGCTTCGGGGGTGTTCTCCGGGGTTGTCGGATCGACGGGGCCGGCCATCGCGGCGGCTTCCTCCGCGTCGCGCTTGGTCTTGGCGGCTGCTACGCGCTCAGTGATGCCGGCCTTCTGCTTTTTGCGGTCGGAAGAGGAGACGACGCTGTATGTGTACTTCGACTCGCTCTTGATCTTCATCAACGGGGCGGTGGGTTCCTTCGTCCACCACGGCGGGACTTCGGTGGTCGCCTTCGTAAGACTCGTGATTTCGACGAAGCAGCCCTTCGCGGAATCGAATCGGGCAGTGCCGGTGAAGGCGGCGTCGATCTTGCCGAGGCGCTTGTCTTTCGCGGGTTTCTCGTCGGCATCCTTGGTGATTGTGCCCGTGTAGGAGACGACCGCGCCGGACTTTTCGATGCCATCCAGTTTGCACTCATAGGTGACGTGGACACGGCCGACCTGCGGGTACTCGTTGGTTCGCTTGGCCTCCCACGTGTCGCCGACTTTGACATCACGATTGGCAAACAGAACGAAGGGCACTTCAGCAAAGATGGCCTTGACTTGAGCGTCGGTGAGACCGTCGTCGGCCATGCTCTTGGCGACGTAGTTCGCCTCACCGAACTCGATGAGCTTGTTGCGAATGGCCTCGGCACCGTCGACGGCCGTTGCGTTGCCTTTTGCATCGACGGTCCATTTGAGCGGCATATTGAGGATGGCAACAAAGGTGTCCTTGTGGAGCGGGGAGGCCTCTTCATAGTCGGGATCGTCGGTGTCATACAGGCTCTTGATGGCTTCGCTGAACTGAGTGTAGCCATAGAGGCGGTCGAGGGTGGACGCGACTTCGACAGAGTCACCATTGGCGGATTGCTTCTGCATCATGCCGTATATGTTGCGCACCTTGATGGTCATGGGTTTGCCATCAGGGCCGACGATTTCCTGGGAGACGTCGTCCTCATGTTCGACATAGGCGTCGGCTGCGGGGCCGGCCTTTAACTTGAGCGAGACGGTATCGCCGGCGCGGGCGGTGAGCGACGCCGAAGCAAATGCGAAGACAAAGGCGCACACGAAAAATCGAGACGGGGAACAGACCATGATATTTCTCCTGTCGGCAGCCTATGGGAAACCCGAACGGTGGGGATTGTAACGCTGGCGGCCCGGCGCGCAAAAAAAAGGCCTCCGTAGGTGCGGAGGCCTTGGTGGAACCCTATGGAATGCGTGGGTGGTTCTATAGCGCCAACAACATGAAGTCGGTGAACTTCTGGATGTCGTCGCCGTCGGCATCGCCGTCGCAGTCGGCATCGACGGCATTGATGTGAGCCAGGTCCACATCGAGCCCGAGCAGGACGTTCACGGCGGCGTCGATATCGAGGAAGGTGTAGGCGAGGTCAAGATCGACATCGCCCAAGAGACAGTCGCAGGCATTGGCGACCGTGAAGGTGGCGACGCTGCTGATGTCGCCGGTGGTGTCGTTGGCGTTGATGTCGGAGGTCTGAGTCAGTTCGCCGGCACGGGTGGCCACCATGACCAGGGTGCTGGCATCCGTCGGAGCCAGGACTTTGAACTTGAAGGTGGTGACGAGCATGCCGTTGGTGGAGTTGTCCGGAGCATCGGGCGGCGTGGCGAACTGGCCGCCAGCATAGTAGGAGGCATCGCCGTCGGCGTAATTGGGGTTGATCCCCCCCGCTGGATAGAACTCAAAGGCCCATACATATTCGGGGCCGACGTTGGGGATGTGTTCCATGAATTCGAGCTTCGTTGGATCCCACTCGAGGATGACGCTCAGCCCGGTATACTGCTCGGGGGCGGCCGTGCTGGAACGAGCACGAAGCTGGACCGTCAGAATCTGGCCAGCGGTGCAGGTCGGTCCGGCACTGAAGATATCCACCGGCTGGAAGAACAAGTCGATGTTTGCGATGGCCGGGGTGGCCAATGCCGCCATTGCGACCCATGCCATACACCCGCAGAGAAACGCCCGGCTATAGGATGATTTCATAGTTTTCACGGTTCGATCACTCCTCGGCCCATTTATCGAGGGCACTGCCTTCTTCCCATCCCCCACCACCATCCATTGTATGCCACGACCGAAACGTAAAGCCAAGGAAGCCCTGGAACGGCATTTTGGGCCGCTCCAGGACTCCCCCGGCGGGTTGAACTACTAATTCCCGTTCAAGGCGGCGGGGTTCCGCATGGCTTCACGCAGTTTCGTGGAGACCGTGTTGGGCAGGCGGTTTCGCTGCTCGAAGACCGCGATGTCGCGGTAATCGACCACGCCGTCCTTGTTGATGTCGAGTTTCACCGCATCGCCGGCGACCAACTCGCGGGTCGGAATCGACAGCTTCGGAGCCTGCATCACCGGCGGCTGCACCGCACAGTTGCAGGTCGAGAGGTACGGGAATCCGAAACCGGGCGCGGCCGCCAGGTTCAGGAAGAAGCTGTAGTCCGTGATGAGCACATTGCCGTCATTGTTGAAGTTGGCACTGCGTGTCATCGGATTCACAACCATCGGGCACGTCGGAGCTGGTCCGGCACCGCCCGCAACGGTCAACACCCACCAGGTGATGTCGTTGATATCAACGTCACCATCGTTGTCGGTGTCGCCACCACGGAGCAGATACGGCGTCAACGCCACGTACTGGTTGTTGGAAACGGACAGGGCCTGGGTGTCCCACAGGGTGTGTTGTTCATCCTTGGCACACAGGCTGTCCCACTGGCCGCAGGGCAATTCAATGAGGCCGATACCCGTCGCCGGAGCGGATCCCGTGAAGTACACAGGCACGCAGATATCAGCCGAGCAACCGTTGGCATTCTTGGCCACGAACTTGATCGGTCGGACATAGCCGCTGCCTGCGTTGACGAGATTCAACTTCACGGTGACCGTGGCGAGCGTCACGTCGCGGACGCGAATGATGCCGGCTCGGACGCCCATGTTGCCGCACTCGTCGGTAGCCGTGCAGGTCACCGGCGTGTCACCGACCGGGAAGAAGCTTCCCGACGGCGGCTCGCAGTTGGAGGTGATCATGCCGCCGCCGCACTTGGACGTGGCACTGACCATGTAGTTGACATAGGCACCGCAGATGCCGGCATCAGAGTAGACCGTCAGGACATCACACTCGCCGACCTCTCTCATTTCGCCGGGTTGCGACGTCGGCACCAGGCAACCGATGTTCGGCGGGACATGGTTGTTGACGTTGATATCGAAGCACTCTTGAGAGTACCCCATGCCGCCGTAACCACGGGCCGCGTTATCGCAGTTAGTCCCGAGAGCCGGGGTCTGACAATAGCAGTCATCAATTGCCTCGACGCAGAAGGACACGGTCACCTGACAGGCAGCCACGCTGTGAACGTAGATGTTCCCTGTGATCGTGACCTGCGAGCCAATCCACTGGTAGGTCAGGTCGTCCGTGGCCGTTGCATTGCCGGAGACGTAGTACCAGTAATCAAAGTCGTAGAGGTTGCAATCGGTGATCGTGACGTTGACCGGAATGACCGCCTCGCAGGTGCTATCAATGTCGACCTGAGTCGGCATGTTCGCACCGTCGATGCGGGGGGCCATGTTGTCCTGAACGATGATGACCACCTTGCACTCGTTGGTATTGCCCGAACCATCGATTGCCTCATAAACGAGGACGGCGATCGCGGAGTATGGCGGACAGATAGCGCCATAGGGAACACCCGAGAAATACGCGGCCTTAAGACGGACCACCAGCTTGTCGGTGCCGCAGTTGTCGCTCACCGATCCGCCAAGGACCTTTACAAACCATTCGGTACAGTCAATCTGCGGCGGCTGGCTTATCGGTAGGCAGCCAGCAAACCCAAGGCCCGGGCATCCGAGGCCGCAGATAGGCGGAACATCTTCGAAGCACTCGAAGAACAGGGTCGGCGGGCACTCGATCACTGGAGGCTCTTGGTCATCGAAAGTGATCGTCTGCTGACAGCTTCCCTGGTTTTCGCAGTTGTCATAGGCGAACCAGTGGCGGACGATCCGCTGCGGATTGGTCAGGCACTCATCCCAATAATCGACATAGGGCTGCGTCGTGCAGTTGTCGGTGGCCGTTGCGAAGCCGGTGTCTTCCGGTGCCGTGGACGAGCCGCAGGAGAGCAGCACGTCGTTCGGGCACGTGAGCATCGGCGGCAGTTCATCCGTGATGGTCGTAGTCGTCTGGCAGTTGTACATAGAGGCGTTGCCGCAGCAATCGACCGCCGTGAAGAGCAAGGTGACCGAACCCGGGCAACTGGTCAGGGCACTGACCGGTACCGTTCCACAGATGTACACATAAGGGCCGGACCGTTGCGTATTCAAGTCGATACTCCACGTCGGATCACCGGCCGTGACGCCGGTGGCGCTGAGCACTTCGACGTTGACGCCTTCAAAGTCGATGCAGCAGTTATCCGAGAAGGATGCACAGAACGAGATCGTGCCCGTGCAGCTCGCATCCATCAGGACCGATTCACTGGCGTTGCAATTGTTCACGCTCGGGGGCGTAAAGTCGGACTGGGTGATCAACTGTTCGCAGGTGTCCGTGTTTCCACAGGCATCCGTGGCAGTCCAGGTTCGGACGATCGACTGGAACGGGCAGGAGCTGCCGCCGCGAACCGTGGGGGCCGGGGCATCGGCATAGGTGATGGCCGGCTGCGACGTGCAGTTGTCGATGGCCGTGGCCACGCCGATCATCGGGTTCTGAATCGGATCGATCGATACGTTGCAATCCACCTGGGCATCCGGCGGACAGGTAATGACCGGCGGTTCCATGTCGTTGATGGCGACCGTGTCGGTGCAATCGTTGGCTTCGTTGCCGCAGCAATCAAACGCACTAATCGTGACCGTCACATTGGCCGGACACCCGGTCAGGCCCCAGACGGGGACGTAACCGGAGACATGAAGGATTCGTGAATCCATCGGATCCACCGTCACCATATAGCTTGGGCTGCCGATTTGAACCGTATTCGGGCTCATCGGGGCCAGCGTGGCGTTGACATAGACGCCCTTGCCGTCGATGCAGCAATTGTCCTGAATGGTGGCCGAGAAGTTGATCTGGCCGGCACACATCGCACCCACGTTGACATCGTCCGCCGAGCAGGCGGTGATGACCGGGGGCGTGGTATCGACGACGAAGATGTCCTGTTCACATGTCGAAGTGTTGCCGCAGGCGTCGGTAGCCGTCCAGGTACGCAGAATGAACCGTTCAGCGGAACACTTGCCCTGGGAGACTTCATCGCTGTAGGTGATGCCCTCAATGGGAATGACGCCGCTGCACGTATCGGTTGCTTCGGGCTGACCCGTCGTCGACGGAGCAATGAGCTGCTCCAGCGGGATGGTCGGGTTGCACTCCACATTGAAGGTCGGCGGGCAGACCGTGAAGATCGGACCGCTTGCGTCAATCGTGAAGATGCGCGTGTCGACCGTGTGGGTCGGGTTCGTGGGAGTGCCGTTGCAACTCAACTCGGAGCTGAACGAGCCTTGTGTTCGGAAGGTGATGCTCGTGTCCATGCAATCGTTGCCGGGGGCCACGTCGAAGACGAGCGTTGCGAGCAATGAACTCGTCAAAATGCACGGTTGGTTCGGCTGGGTGGAGCCGTCCAATTGCAGCAGGCCGACGCCGGTCTGGGCATTCTGAATCTGGAAAACGTGCAGCGGGAAGGTGCTGTAGCTGCTCAGGTTTCCACGATAGTTGAGTTTCGTATCGTCAAAGGACAGGAACGCCTGGAAGCCATTCACGGGGATGGTCAATTGTCGCATCCAAAGCTGGACGGAAATCTGTCCACCGCTACCGAGGCAACCGCTCGGAACTTCCAAGACCAGTGAATCATTGAACGGGACGGGATCGCAGGCATCGCCGAGGCCGTCCAGGTCGTTGTCGGCCTGGGTCGGATTCGCCACGGCTGGGCAATTGTCGCAGAGGTCGCCCAAGCCGTCGGTGTCGGCGTCTTCTTGCATCGCATTCTGGATGTCGTCGCAATTGTCAACGCAATCGGCCACGCCGTCACCATCGGTGTCGGTGTCGGCATTGCCGCAGCCGCACTGGCCTGGGGCGGTCTTGTTCGGATCATTCGGGCAGCCGTCGCAGGCATCGCCCGCGCCGTCCATGTCGGTGTCTTCCTGACCTGGATTGGCATTCATCGGGCAGTTGTCGCAGGCGTCGCCGTCGCCATCCATGTCGGTATCGGCCTGATCGGAATTGGAAGCGCTCGGGCAGTTGTCGAGACAATCGGCAACGCCGTCCATGTCGGAATCGGTGTCAACCACGCCACAACCGCACTGGCCGGGGGCGATCTTATTCGGATCGTTCGGGCAGCCATCAATGCAATCGGCCGTGCCGTCGCCGTCGGTGTCGGTGTCGGGATTACCGCAACCGCACTGACCGGGAGACGTCTTCAGCGGATCAGCGGGGCACTCATCCTTGCAGTCAGGAGTGCCGTCCATGTCAGAGTCGGTGTCGGGCGTGCCGCAACCGCAGATGCCGGGGGCAATCTTCAGCGGATCGGCGGGGCAACCGTCGTTGCAGTCGGCCGTACCGTCGCCATCAGTGTCCACATCGGATACGCCGCAACCGCAGATACCCGGGGCGATCTTGTTTGCATCTTCCGGGCAGCCGTCATTGCAATCCGGTGTGCCGTCGCTGTCGGTATCGGTGTCGGGGACGCCGCAACCGCAGAGGCCAGGGGCGATCTTGTTCGGATCATTCGGGCAACCGTCCTCGCAGTCGGGGGTGCCATCGCCATCGGTGTCGGTGTCGGGGACGCCGCAACCGCAGAGGCCGGGAGCGATCTTGTTCGGATCCATCGGGCAGCCGTCGGTGCAGTCTGGTGTACCGTCGCCATCGGTGTCGGTGTCGGGCGTGCCGCAACCGCAGGCACCGGGGACGATTTTGAGGGGATCATTCGGGCACTGGTCGAGGCAATCGGGGGTGCCGTCGCCGTCGGTGTCGGTATCAGGCGTGCCGCAACCGCAGAGGCCGGGGGCAGTCTTGTTGGCATCATTCGGGCAACCGTCGCAGGCGTCGCCGGCGGAGTCCATGTCGGCGTTTTCCTGAAGCGGATTGGCGTCGTTGGGGCAATTATCGGAGGCATCGGGGATGCCGTCGCAGTCGCTGTCGGCGGGCAGGCCGCAGGGGTTGGCGGCAGAGGCGCTGTTGCGCGGGGCCGGCGTTAATGCCGAGAAATTGGTGCTGTTCTGATCTGTTTCGGTGCATCCAGCGGAGCCGCGAAGGGCCGCAGTGCTCACCGTCAGGTTAGCTGTCGGGCCGGCGCCTTCAAAGCAATTGGCCGTGGCACCGTAGCCGACGAAGTCGATGATCTGCGCGCCGGTTGGGCATGTGCCGCTCAGCAAGGTCGTGTTGTTGACGAGTGCAACCTTTCCTGTGCCGGTGGACATGGAGATCGTGCCGGTGATGTCCGGCGTGGGGAGCAGCGCGCCAATCGCGCCGCCGGATGTTTCCTGCACAAGTAAATACTTGCCCGGAGCGATGCTGCCGGACAGGTCCGTCTTGATCCAGACGCTGCCGGTCGAGGACGTGTATTGCACGGACCAGCCAGTCACACTGACGGTGGTGGTGCCACGATTGAAGATTTCAATGAAGTCGTTTCTGAAAGTCGCGCCGGCGAGGCCGCCTCCACCATAGACCTGGCTGATGACCAGACAGGGCGACGTGGCTTCGGCCGCCTGGGCGGCAAATAACGCACAACATGTACAGAAAAGACTCAAGAGCGCAATTCGTCGTGACACTAGATTCGTCCTCATGGCAAAAGTCCCCTTGGCAAGTCCGACGCTCGATCACCGAGCGGCGGAGGCTCCACACTGCGAATGACAAAACAAAAAAACCGGCCGCTGTTGTGATCCCGCGAGGTTCGGACGCCTCGGGCGCGAGGGGGGATCACACGTGACCTTCTATCCCCGAAATTGTTGTGCCGAATTCACTGAACTCGGCGGCGGGAGACGTGAAGCGCGTGCCAGAAAGACGTACTCTGACCGTCCTCCCCATGGCATCCGTTCCAACGATCTCACTGCCAGCGTGTAGTTTCCCAGAAGGTATGTCGAATGTCAAGCGGCAAGCGAGGCTCTGGACGGTCGTAATCAACAAATGCAAGCACAAAAAATGCCCGATTGGATGTGCCCCGCTTCGTTCTTACCGGGAAAACCGCGGGAAATGGATTCGGACCTACCATTCCACACGAGCGATAATGTGATTTGCCTGGTCGTTTCGGCATTATGGGCCGCATGAAAATCGTTTGTCAGTAAAGACTTGCGTGTGTGGAGTGCTCCCGGTTAAGATACCTATGTATGGAAGGGCCGGTTGGACTGTTCGGCGGCATCGACCGTCGAACTCTCTCTTCGGGTCTGCCCTTTCATGTAGCTTTGATGGGGTCGTGAGTTTGATCGGCCGGCTCGCGACTCGTGGGGGGTTCCGGCATGCCGGAATCTTGGCCAGCCTCGCGTTTGAACATCCTTGTCAGGAGCGTGTCCATTATGTGTCATGGAACAACATCGTCGTCGAATGCTTCTCTGAGTGGTTGTCGAAGTACCCTGTGTAGGATGCTGGTCGGATCGCTTTTTGCGATGCTGCTCGTCCTGAGCGCACCAACAAAGTCGTATGCATACTTCGGACCGGATCCCGATACGGACATGGACGGGATTGTGGACAGTTTGGACAATTGTCTTTTCATCCCCAACAACGATCAAAACAATGCAGATGGCGACCTCTTTGGAGATGTTTGCGACAATTGTCAGACCGATCCCAATGATCTTCAAGAGGATGCCGACCTTGATGGTGAAGGCGACGTTTGCGACGATTGCACTGATACCGACGGCGATGGTTTCGGTGATCCTGGATTTCCTAACCCGGCGTGTCCCCAAATTGGTGTCGATGGCTGCCCCGATGATCCCTCCAAGAGCGCCCCGGGCGCATGCGGTTGCGGCAATCTCGAGACCGACACCGATACAGATGGCACACCAGACTGCATTGACGGCTGCCCGGGTGACTTTGATCCGGGGCAGGAAGATACGGATACCGATGGTGTGGGTGACGCATGTGACATTTGCCCGGCAGATTTCAATCCGGGCCAGGAGGATGGCGACGGCGACGGCCTCGGCGACGCCTGCGATCTGTGTCCGACGGATTTCGACCCCACCAATGATGACGTAGACGGCGACGGAGTGGGTAGTGCATGCGATATTTGTCCCGCCGATTTCGATCCTGGCCAGGAAGACGATGATACCGACGGCATCGGCGAGGCCTGCGATAACTGTCCGGGCCTCTCGAATGCCTCTCAAACCGACACCGACGGAGACGGGGCCGGCGATGATTGCGACGGTTGCCCCAATGATCCGAACAAGGCAGCTCCCGGTATCTGCGGATGCGGCGTTCTCGACACTGACACCGATGGCGACGGAACGGCCAACTGCTTAGACGGCTGCCCCGCGGATCCGCTGAAGACGGCTCCGGGCATCTGTGGGTGCGGCACGGCCGACACCGACACCGATGGCGATGGCACGCTCGACTGCAACGACGGCTGCCCTGCTGATCCGTTGAAGACGGCCCCCGGCACTTGCGGGTGCGGCGTGGCGGACACGGACACGGATGGCGACGGGACGGCGGACTGCAACGACGGTTGCCCGAACGATGCCAACAAGACGGCACCCGACCAATGCGGCTGTGGCAACCCGGACACCGACACCGATGGTGACGGCACGGCCAATTGCAACGACGGATGCCCGAACGACCCGAACAAAACCTCACCCGATGCCTGTGGGTGCGGCGTTTCTGACGTCGACTCCGATGGCGACACTACGCCGGACTGCAACGATGGCTGCCCGAATGACATCAACAAAGTTGCCCCGGGCATCTGCGGCTGCGGCAACTCCGACACGGCCGACGCCGATGGCGACGGCACGCCGGATTGCCTCGACAACTGCCCCGGCACACCCGACGTGGACACCGACGGCGACGGCACGCTCGATTGTGCCGACGGCTGCCCGAACGATGCCAACAAGATCGTCCCCGGCCAGTGCGGCTGCGGAAATCCTGATACGGATACGGACGGCGATGGAACCGCCAACTGCAACGACGGGTGTCCGAATGATGCCACTAAGACGGCACCTGGTGTTTGCGGGTGCGGCGTGGCCGACACCGACTCCGATGGAGACGGCACGGCCAACTGCAATGACGGTTGCCCGAATGATTCGCATAAGATTGCACCGGGCACCTGCGGTTGCGGCGTGGCGGATACGGACACGGATGGTGACGGCACGGCGGATTGCAACGATGGCTGCCCCGCTGACACGGCGAAGACGGCTCCGGGCATCTGCGGGTGCGGCAACTCCGACACCACGGATACGGACAGTGACGGCACCGTTGATTGTCTCGACGGATGCCCCAACGATGCGAACAAGACCGCGCCCGGCACTTGCGGTTGCGGCGTCTCTGATTCCACCGATACCGATGCCGACGGCACGGTTGATTGCATCGACGGCTGTCCGAATGATGTGAACAAGGTCGCCGCCGGCGTGTGCGGTTGCGGCGTGGCGGATACGGACACTGATGGTGACGGTACGCCGAATTGCAACGATGGCTGTCCGAACGATGCGAACAAGATCGCGGCGGGCACCTGCGGCTGCGGCGTGGCCGATACGGACACCGATGGTGACGGTACGCCGGATTGCAACGATGCGTGCGACAATGACGCGAACAAGATTGCGGCCGGCGCTTGCGGTTGCGGTAATGCCGAGACGGATACGGACGGCGACGGCCATGCCGACTGCGTAGATAACTGCGATGCCGTGGACAACGCCAATCAGGCCGATGCGGATGGCGACGGCATTGGCGACGCCTGCGAAGAAAACCCTGCACCTCAGCCGACCACGAATGTCTGTGCTCAGCAGGGAACCACCTGCGGCATGGGCACGGCCGGATTGATGCCGCTCGCGTTCGTTATGTTCCGAGCCATGCGACCGACACGGCGAAACCGACGGAAGTAGTCGGCGGCCGTTGTGATAATTGACCCTTCAACGCACCGATGGGCGGAGATGCTCATCGGTGCGTTTTTCTTAGGTCATTGCCGCGCCTAGTTATCTGACCTTACTGGACTTAGGCGCATTGAATCGCCTGGCGATTACATTGGAAGAGGCCGATCGGCATTCCGTGATCGGATTGACACCCCCCTGTTTCCCGTTAGAATAAGATGTTCGCCGAATTGGGATGCAACGGCACTGCTCGGCGGACGGCAACCCTATTGCCTACTGATACTTGCCCATATTTTGAGGTCGCGTCGTGTCCCGCAAGGTGATGCTCTTTTCATTATTGACGGTTGCCATCGCGCTTCCGGCCCGGCACGCTGCGGCCGAGCCGACGCCCAGCGCAACCACCGTTGCGTGGGAGCTGTCGTTTCAGCCCGCGCCGCTGATGAAGATCAGCGTGGACACCGGCTCTGGGTCCGCGACGTATTGGTATCTGCTCTACACCGTGACGAACAACACGGGGCAGGACATCGACTTCCACCCTGAGATCGTTCGCGTCAGCGAGATGGAAAACGAGACGCCCGCTGACAAAGCTGCAGCCCACCCGGATACGGCCCCGACGATCAAGGCCGAGCCGGCCATCGTCGGCGTCGATGCGAGAGTCTTCAAGGCGATCAGCGAGCGGCATTCACGCACGCATCCGTTCTTGATCACGCCGGTCAAGGCAATCGACCGCCTCTTGCAGGGCAAGGACAACGCCCGCACCAGTGTCGCCGTCTTCACCGATCTCGACCCGCGGATAAGCAAGTTCACGATCTACGTCGGCGGGCTTTCCGGCGAGCGCGTGTCGCGCCCGAATCCGAAACACGACCCGCGCAAGAGCGCGGACTCCGAAGAGAATCAGAAGTTGTTCGTCTTGCAGAAGACCCTGGCCTTGCCGTTCACGCTTCCGGGCGACCCCCGAACGCGCGGCGCGGCCGTCCCGGCGATGGGCCGGATGAACTGGGTCATGCGGTAGGCCTATTGGAACGAGTTGACATCAGTTTCTTGAAAGTTGGGTATTGGTCATGGCACATAAAAAAGGACAAGGGTCCACACAAAACGGTCGCGACAGCAATCCGAAATATCTCGGCGTGAAACGCTACGCCGGCCAGATGGTGACGATCGGCACGATTCTGGTTCGCCAGAACGGCACGCCCTTTCAGCCCGGCATGTACGTGGCTCGCGGCCGCGATGACACCTTGTTCGCCATGCGCGAAGGCAAGGTGATCTGGAACGGCCGAAAGGTCTCGATTGAGCCGATGGCTCTGGCTTGATGGTGATGCCAAGTCGTCTCGCGCTCGGCCACCGACTTGACCAGTCGCTCGGCGGAAAAGTCTTGAAATGGCACTTGAAACAGAAGCCCGATACTACAATGACCATCGCTCAGACTTCGTCAAAGAGCATGATGGAAAGTTCGCGCTGATCAAGGGAGATCGGTGCATGGGTTTCTACGATACCTCGTATACGGCCTATCAGGCGGGTGTCTCGCAATTCGGTCTAGAGCCTTTCATGATTCACGAAGTCGTGCAAGAGGAGCCGATCCACCAACTTCCGGCGTACTATCTCGGCCTTACCCATGCCTCTCTTTGAGCACGAATACTCAGTCGTCACAAAAGATGGTCAGGGAAAGCGAACACGCCTCTCGAATCAGGCTTCTTTGGCTCGATTGGGGCCGGTGCTTCAAGTGGCGATTTCGGTTACCCCTGAGCATGCGGTGATCATGGCGGAACGCGGCGCGGAGGTTCCATCACCTATCTCGGGGCTTGCTCTCATCGATACCGGCGCATCAATCACGGCCGTGGACGAGAACGTGTGTCGCCACCTCAACCTGGCCCCAACCGATAGCATCCTCATGAGTCATGCCGGCGGCCAGGAGACCCGCGAGTGCTTTCCGGTTCAGATCATGTTCCCGGGCACGCCGTTGCCTCCAGTGGCTAATCCCCGCGTCGTGTCGTGCAAGCTGGACGCACCTCAGATTCTGCTGCTGGGGCGCGATCTGCTTTCACTAATGAAGTTTGTTTACAACGGCCCACAAGGACGCATCGAGATTGCATTCTAGCTCTGAATGCATCGCGCGAAATCCATGCTATTCATCGATCAAGCTGAAATCTGTGTTCGCTCCGGCAAAGGCGGCAACGGCTGCGTTAGTTTCCGGCGGGAGAAGTGCGTCCCCAAGGGCGGACCCGATGGTGGCGACGGCGGTATCGGCGGCAGTGTGGTCATCCAAGTCGATCCGCAGATTTCAACGCTTGTCGACATGACCGGCCACGTCTACTGGATTGCCCCGCACGGCCACCACGGAAAAGGTGCGAATTGCACGGGACGTGATGCCGAAGATGTCGTCATTCGCGTGCCCGCCGGGACACTGGTCTATGACCGTGATAATGGCGTGCTGCTTCGCGATCTTGTGGAAGAGGGGGATCGCGTGATCGTCGTGCGCGGCGGTCGCGGCGGTCGCGGCAATGCGTACTTCGCGACGTCCACGCACCAGACGCCGCGCGACGCGCAGCCCGGCGAAGCGGGCGAGGAGCGTTGGCTGCGGTTGGAATTGAAACTCATCGCAGAGGTCGGCATCGTCGGCCTGCCCAACGCAGGGAAGAGCACGCTCTTGGCACGCGTGTCCAAGGCGCGTCCGAAAATTGCGGACTATCCGTTTACGACGCTGGTGCCGAATCTCGGCATTGTCTCACTGTCTGGCTTTCGTAGTTTCGTCATGGCGGACATGCCCGGTTTGATTGAAGGAGCGCACGAGGGCATCGGCCTCGGGGATCGATTCCTGCGCCACAGCGAACGCACGCGCGTGCTCCTGCATTTGATCGATCTCTTTCCGGTCGAAGGGCAGCCCTCGCCGGTCGAGGCTTATCGGATCATTCGGGGTGAGTTGGAAAAGTACAGCACGACCCTGGCGGAAAAGCCCGAACTCGTCGTGGCCAACAAGCTCGATCTCTCCATCGAGGAAGATGAGCCGGCCCTGATCGAGTTGCGAAAGGAACTGGGCGTTGACGTCATGGCCATATCGGGCGTGACCGGCAAGGGGGTCGAGGATGTCATCAATCGCCTCTGGCACATGCTCGCGAAGCAGCGGGAGTTGGTCGGATAATCACCGGAGCGACGACGCTCTCACTGGATCTGGTTGTCATCCATCAACGATTCACCATTGAATAGGTCGATTTGTTGATTCTGACACGCGCGCCCGCACATCCCGCCTAAAGCGACCCATCCGCATACCTTCAAGTCCGCCCGACTTATTGCCTCCCGTCCACCGCTGATTACCGGCCATTTTCCCCCCTTACGATTTGAACGGCGTCGTGGCCCGCAGCTTGCTCCAAAGTTCCGTCGAGGTCATCGCGCCCATGGTGGCGCGCCTCGTCTAGGGGAGTCAGGCCCGATGTCACGGGCTATTGGGGGAAGATCATGTTGAGCAAACTCGTTCGCCTCGCAGCCATCGCCGGTATCGCCTCGTTTGGGGCCGTGCAGGCTGCCCACGCACAGGTCGGTGAGCCGACCGGCACCTTCGGTATCACCATCAAGCAGGGCGCTACCACGATCGTGAGCAATCCGAACGTGGCCGTGCCGGTGGACATCAAGATCTCCGACGGCGACGCCGAGGACTTCGTGCAGAT
Source organism: Planctomycetota bacterium (assembly GCA_038042195.1). GTDB lineage: Bacteria > Planctomycetota > Phycisphaerae > UBA1845 > UTPLA1 > JACRIM01. Next base: position 20,877 of record JBBTET010000016.1, read on the forward strand.
CGGCACGATCGGTCCCATGGGCGCGCCGATCATTTTGAAGCTCGTCACGGATAACGATCCCAACTTCCGAATCGCTCACTGGTACATCGACGTGCCTATCAGCACGGGCAACATTTACGCGCCCGGTCCGTACAGCCTCTTCAATCCGCTGGACCCCAGCCCGATTGAAGTGGAGATCACCGGCCTGTCGTTCCTTGGCACGACCAACGTCACGCCGACGCTGGTGAACAACAACACCTACGCCGTTGCTTTCATGCGAGACTTCGGTGGTCGTTTCTACAACCTGCCCGACAGCACGGCGACCGGATTCCCCGGCCCCGGCACGACGGTGCAGACCTATGGCAGCAAGTTCTACGACGTAAACACGGGGCAATACACCTATAGCGCGTCGAACTTCGATCCGACCGCGAGCTGGAAGTGGAGCATGTTGCCAAATCCGGGGCCGTTTGCCTCGGTCAACGACGGCTTCAATGCCAGCGTGCCGAACCTCGGCGGCGGATATGTGTTTGAACTCGGCCTGAGCATGGCCTTCGTCGGAGTGCCTGAGCCTGCCACGTTGAGCATGATGATCCCGGCCGCGTTGGCGATCCTTCGCCGACGGCGCACACGATAAGAACGAAAACATCACACGCCCCGGCAATGCCGATGCGTGACGACCCAAGATCATCTCCTAGTCCGTCGCCAGTTCAGTCGGCCACGCCGATTGCACTGGCGGCGGCGTTTTTTTCCGTGTGGGTAATGGAGAGCATGACGCGCGTGATACCGAGTGAATCGGCGATCGTGCGACAGTGACCCGTGAGCGTGACATGCGGCTGACCAGCCGTGTCGTTGAGAATCTCAATGTCGGTCCATGCGATCTGGCCGCGCCAGCCCGTGCCGAGCATCTTGAGAACGGCCTCTTTCGCGGCGAAGCGGCCGGCGATGCGCGGGATGGGGTGCTTGTGCTTCTCGCAGTAGGTCCGTTCGGCGGGAGTCAGCACGCGAGCCAGAAACCGATCGGGATGCTCGCGCCAGACCTTTTCGATCCGCTCGCACTCAATCAAGTCTATTCCATGAGCAATGAATCGCATGGAGGCATTCTACTCTTCGCGCACGGATTTCGCAGGACGGAGGCCATCGTCGTCATCCACCCTTTCGCAGCGGCAGGTACTGCTCCGGCTGCGGCGTGCCACGATAGGGCCGTCGAGATTGGTAGAGATTTAGGCGATCCTGCATCTCCGCGGAGGGTCGTCGGAGTCCGCCGATGCGAGGTGACGCAGACGTCTGAAAAGAGGCGATGGCTCGGCGTTCGGAATCGGCCGACTCGGGAAATGCCCCGGATTCCGCCTGCGCCGCCGCGAGAACATCGAGCACCACGGCAACATTGCCGCCGCTGAGCTGGTTGGCCCGGCTCGCCAGTAAAAGCGCATCGGTCCCGTTTCGCGTCTTGTCATCGGGGGTCGTCGCCAAGACCCACGCCAAGTCCGTCAACGGTTCCAGCATTCCCGGGTCAATTCGTAACGCATCGCGCCACGCCGTCAGTGCCTCCGCAATCCTGCCCGTCGCCATCTTCGCGCAGCCCAATTGATATGCGGCCACCGCCATGTCGGGTCTTGCCTGCAAGGCTCGCTCAAACATTGGGATGGCCTCGTCCGCTCGCCCCATCTGAAACAGCGTCAGACCCATGTTTTGCAGAGTGCCGGAGTGGTCCGGTCGAATGCTGAGTGATTGCTCAAATCGCGCTATTGCTTCCCGGCCTCGACCCATTTTGGCAAGAAGCGTCGCCAGGTTGTAATACGTTCTGTAATCGAAGGCCCGCAGCGACAGGGCCAGCTCATGTTCGACGAGCGCTTCATCCAAACGGCCCTGTGCTTCGAGGCACATACCCAGGTACGTATGAACTTCCGGTGCAGTTGGTTTTTTTTCGACTGCGACTCGTACGATTGTCTCGGCCTCCTTCGCCCGGCCCAACTCCAGCAAGGCCCTCGCAAGGTTCAATCTTGCACCGACAAACCCCGGGGCCGTCTCAACCGCCGCCTGAAACTCGATCACCGCCTGGGCCGGCTTGCCCTCCTTCAAGAGAATGTGACCCAGGGCCATGCGCAACGACGGCGCATCCGGCGCGCCACGAAGCATGTGTTGAGTAAACGTCTCGTTATCCTGCCACAGTGCAAGATAGTTGCGCGTTCCCAACGCCAACGCCGCCGCCACAAGCAACCCGACCCCCGCCATAGCACGGCGTCTACCCTCGACCCCGGCCATCCATCGATCGCTCATCCAGGCCGCGAGAGGCAACAGCAACCCAATCATCGGCAGATAAACGAAACGATCCGCCGCGATCACCGCCGTAAAGCCGATGACGCCCATCGTCGGAAGGATGGTCACAAAGAAAATCAGCCATCCCACCACAACGGCCCGAGTCCATCGCAACGACATCGCCAGCACAACGAAGAGGACCAGCGTTCCAATCACGCCGACCAGATAGGCCGGAGTACCCAGTGTGAATTGCCCCGGAAAAGGATAGTAGCCCGACAAACCCGATGGCCACACCAGCTTGCGAAGATAAAAGACAATGTTGTGACACAGGATCAGCGGAATCGCCGATGCGGGATAGTCCTCCGGCCGCGTGATCTCCGCCGTGTTGCGTTGCGAGAGCACCGTCACAACGGCCGAGACACCCGATAGCAACAGGAACGGAATCTTCTCCATGACGCATCGACGCGAGAAACGTCGAAGGGGCCAAACATCCATCAGCAGCATCGCCACCGGCAATGGCGTCGTCGTCGGCTTGGAGAGCAACGCGAGTGCAAAGAGCGAAAAGCAGAGCGAATACCAAGCCAATCGACGACCACGCTTCGCATCCGGAGTCGCCTGGTCGTGGGCATATCTCACATAGGCGATCAAGCTGCCCAGCGCAAAGGCCGCCGCCAGGACTGTCTTCCGCTCCGCGAGCCACGGGATCGACTCGACGTGCATCGGATGCACGCCGAAGAGCAGCCCCACCAAGGCGGCCGGCGTGGCCCGATGAAACAACAAATAAAGGAGCCACACCACGAGCACCGTGTTCAGCACATGTAGCGCCAGACTTGTGGTGTGAAAGATACGCTGATCGTCGGGCCTGCCTCCGAGCGCGCAATCCACCATGAGCGAGATCATCGCCAGTGGCTGGTAGTACCCTCCCACTGTCGACGGTCGAAGCACTTCAGACATTAAAATCCACGTCGAACGAAGGCCTGGCGTCTGCACCACCGGGTTGTCGGTGAGATACTGATCGTCATCGAACATTACCGCCTTCGCTGAAATCGCCGGCCAATGGACAAACGCTGTGGCAATGGCGACAAGCAGTATCAGCCACACCAGCACGCGCGAGTCCGATGAGGATTTCGACGTTGATGTTGATTGCGTCTTCATTCGCTCGCATCCCACTCGGCACGTTGCGCCGCGTTAGCGTGCCAAATAGGCCTCTCGGTTGATTGATTCCCGATGCGGACGACCGGCCCGATATCCCTCAAGGCGTCGAGCCACTTCCTTCTCCGAATCGACAGCCGACATCACCCGCCAACGAGCGACACTCTGCTCGGCCGTCACCACCGCATCATTGAATCGTTTCGCCTCTGCATACGCAGCGGCCAACGTATCGAGCAGCGCAGGATCCTGGCGATTCGTCAATGCACATCCTTGTTCCGCCACGGCTACGGCCTCGCTTCCATTTCGGAGTGAGTCGTCGTCCGCCGTGGCGAGAATCCACGCGAGGTTATTCATCGTATCCAACTGCGGATGAACCTGACGTATTGCGCGTCGCCATTCGTCCAGCCCTTCGCTCGACCGACCCTGACTCACAAGCAGACAGCCAAGTTGATAATGTGTCATTGCATGGGCTGGATCAACCGCCAACGCGGCCAGAAACTTCGCACGCGCGTCGTCCATGTGACCTCGTCGAAAATGCAACATGCCGTAATTGAACAGTGCATTCACGGAATGCGGTTTTAGCAGCAATGCTGCCTCGAAATGTTCAATCGCATCCGGAGTCTTACCCAGTCGATCCTGCACGATGGCTAGATTCTCCACCGCGCCAACGAGCTTTGGATGCAGTCGAACAGCGGCCAGCAGATGTTGCTCCGCCTCCTGAAGCTTGCCGGCGGCAGCAAGCTGCGTGGCCAGGCCGGCATGCGCTGCGGGGTCGTCGTCCTGTTCCAAGGCCCGACGGTAAAACCCAGCCGCCTCGTCGAACTGGCCCGCGCCACTGAGCACGTTTCCCAGGCCGCTCAAGAGAAACGCGGAGGTCGGCTCGCGATCAACCATGTAGTGCATCATCCGCTCAGTGTCTGTCCAATGCCGCAGATAATCTCGCGTGAGCCGAAGCTCCATGATGCACCCGACGGTGACCAGCAATGCCATGAGTTTGGTCATCGCAGTGTCACGCAGTTTTGTGTTTTTGAGCAACCACGCCAACGGCAACAGCAATCCCACCTTCGGCAAGTAGGAAAAACGATCCGCGGCAATCGACGAGGTGAATCCGATCAGCCCCATGGCTGGAAAAATAACGATCAGAAAGAAGAGAAAGCCCGTCATCCACGCCCGAGTCCATCGGAGAGACACCAGCAACACACCGACCAGCCCCACAGTCACAACCAAGCCGACTTTGACCATCCCCTGCGACAGGTTGAACGGCTCGGGCCACGGATAATAAGCACTCAACCCCACGGGCCAGACGATTTTCCAAAGATAGAACACAATGTTGTGACAGAGAACCAGCGGCGTGGCCCACCACGGATATGACACCGGATTCACCACGTCCGCAGTGCGCCCCTGCGAGATAATGGTGATGACGCCGAAGACTACGCTCATCGCCAGCAGCGGAATCTTCTCCACGATGGCGCGACGCCCAATGCGCCCCAACGGCCACACGTCGAGCAGGCATAGGGCCAACGGCAACATCGTGACGGTCGGCTTGGACATCAATGCGAGCAAAAAAAGAAACAAGCAACCGATGTACCACCGGGTGCGCCCCTTCGAATGGACCTCTGCCGCAGCGTGTGCATACTTCACATAACAAATCAAACTGCCCAATGCGAAGAAGCTCGCCAGGACGGTCTTGCGGTCCGACACCCATGCGACGGATTCCACCGCTCCGGGATGCAGCCCGAACAGCAACCCGACCGCGCCCGCCGCCCACGCATCGCCAAACAGCGAGAACATGAGCAAGACAACCAAGCCGGCGCACGCCGCGTGCAACACCAGGCTCGTCGCATGAAAGACGCGGTAGTCATCCGGCCTTCCCCCCAATGAGTAATCCACCATCAGCGAGATCATCGCCAACGGCTGGTAGTACCCCCCCACGGTCGAGGGCGTGAGGACTTCGGTCAGGAATTGCCACGCCGCCGCCGGGCTGGGGTTGCGCACCAGCGGATTCATGTGAACGTACATGTCGTCATCCGACATGACGGCCTGGGCGGAAAGCGCGGGCCAGTGTGTGACCACCGTCATCACTGCAACCAATGCCACGACCGCAATGAGAGGAGCCTGATACGTCGTAGCGTCTCCAACGGCTTCCTTGAGAAGCTTGGATCGCGGAGGCAACGGTTCACGTCGGGGCATGGCGGCATTCTATACAACCCGCGTGAATCGAGTCACGCGGAAGGGGACTCTGGACGACTCCTCAGGTATCATGAGCTTTCAGGAGGCCGGCTTTGTCCACCCCGGCGATTGTTTCCGGTGACGAATGCAAATCGACTTGCACTGCCCCTGCGGCCAACGCGAACCCATCAAGCCGACGAAGGTGCCGCGAAGCATGTCCTGTTCGCATTGCGGCGAGACACTCACATTCCTCCAGAAGGGCAGCGATTCGCAGGTGCATTGGCTCCTCGTGGGCGGCAGGCAGGGGCCGCCACGCGCCGCCCTGCCGATCCCGCGCGACATCAAGCTCACCATCGGCAGCACACCGGACCAGTGGCTCACACTGCCGGGCGATGAGATCGGCTCACCGCACGCCGAGATCATGCTCGGCGCGGACGACAAACTCCGCGTGTGGCACGCCAAAGGCGCGACGGGGACATGGATCAATGCGGCGAGCATTCACGAGGGCGTGCTTCGACCGCAGGATTCGCTTTTCATCGGGCCATATCGACTCCGGGTCAGTTTGGATGATCCGTCGAAGAAAACCGCGAAGCAGAGAAGCCGTGCAGCGGATTCCCTCGAAGAGACGGAGCCGACCATCGTTATCGAAGACGCGAGTGACACGGATGATTCGAGCGATGTCATCGGTCGGCCAGACCGTGATGATGGACCGACCGTCTCAAAAGGCCGCATCGTCTTGATCGCGGCGGTTCTGATGCTGGCCCTCGGCTACCTGACGTGGTGGCTCATGGCCCCCAAGTTCTCAAAAGACATGCCCACGGAAACGAATTATCGCTGTCCCGCCGACGGCACTGTCGTACGCGGCGGCTGGCAGGATGGGTTCCCCAAGTGCCCGCAATGCGGCGCGCTGTGCGTCGGCGGGTTAAGATACAAGGCCGAGCGAACCGATGGGCCGCCTCCGACCACGGCCCCGTCTGCCCCGACGACGAGTGCGCCACATACAAGGGATCGCGGGCCATGAACCATCATTCCAAACACACTCGCCACGGCTTCACGCTGCTGGAGCTGCTTACGGTGATCGCGATCATCTCCACGCTCGTGGCTCTCTTGCTTCCATCCCTGTCCGGGGCGCGCCAGCGCGGACGCATCACCAAGTGTGAGGCCAACATCCGCGAGATCGCCCACGCAACCCTGCGCTACGTCAGCCAGTGGGACGACGTGTTCCCCATGAGCACCGACTGCTTAAACAACAAGTGCTTCTATTGGAACGGCCACCAGTACCTCGGCTGGAACGGCACCACGGCCAGTCCAACCGGACGAGTGTGGAATCGCATCTTGAACATCGAACTCGCGATGGAGCCGCAGCCACCCGATGGGGCCTTGGCGAAAATCGCCCAGTGCCCGAGCGATAGTGGGGCGTTCGGCGAGACCGGCTCCACGAGGTCGCTGTTTGAACTCCTCGGAACCAGCTATCCCATAAACCCCATCCTTTGCCAGGGCCGCGTCTCCGATTGGAAATACCGCGGCAAGGACATCGGACTCAGCGGCGTACTGCAGATCTCACGAAAGGTCCTCGTCTTCGATCATCCGGCATTCGGTCTGACCTACGACGGTGCGTGGACCGGCATCAATCCTGGCTGGCACGATCGACTCCGGCCAACGGCGGTCGTGGGATTCGCCGATGGTCACGCCGAATACATGCAGGGTGTCGGCACCATTCGCGAGTGGCAGTGGTACGGCGAAGCCAGCGGGCCGGAGTTCGTTCGCCGACTCGCGACGAAGGTAGCGTGGAACGTTTATCCCGCCGCGGAGTGATTCACACGCCCTGTGCCTGCTTACGTTACAATCCACCCATGGCCAAGCAGCGAATCCAAAAACTACTCGCCGCCGCGGGGTTCGGCTCCAGACGCAAATGCGAAGAGCTGGTTCTCGAAGGGCGCGTTCGCGTCAATGGCGAGCGCATCACCGAGCTGCCCTTGCTCGCCGATCCCGACTCCGACACCATCATGATCGACGGCGAAACGGTTCGCGCCCAAAAGCATGTCTATTTCATGCTCAACAAACCCTCCGGCGTGTTTTGCACGCACAACGATCCCGACGACCGAACGAAAGCGGTTGATCTGCTCGTGGGCGTGCGCGAGCGCGTCTACCCCATCGGCCGACTCGATGCGGAGTCGATGGGCTTGTTGCTATTCACGAACGATGGGGCATTGGCCCAGCAACTCACGCATCCGCGCTTCGGCGTGCTCAAGACCTATCGTGTGGAAGTCACTGGAATGGCGTCGAACGACGTGATGAACAAACTGCGCGCCGGCGTATGGCTGTCGGAAGGGCGCACCGCGCCCGCCAAGGTCGAGGTGATCCACTCAAACCGAACCCGGACCATCGTTGAGATCACGCTGCGTGAAAGTCGAAATCGGGAGATTCGTCGCATGTTGGCCAAGATGGGCCACAACGTGCGTCGAATGATCCGCGTGCGCATCGGGCGACTGTCGATCAGCAGGCTGCCGGTCGGCGCGTTTCGCGCGTTGACGAACGACGAAGTGAAGTATCTCCGATCCATGGCGGACAAGACTGCGGCCGTCGTCGAGAAGACGTGGAAACCAGCCCCGCGCCGAGCCGCCACCAAGCCACGCCGAGCGGCCGCATCCATGCCAAGATCAACAACTCCGGCACGCACCATCATCCGACCCGATTCCGGCGCCAGACCTGCGTCGAAGTCGCGTCGATAAGAAGCGGACGCCGCTACTCATCTTTGCGGTCCGACTTTGACTTTGACTCAGCCGGCTCCAACAAACCCGTCAGCCAGTGGATCACGTTGAGCGCGAATTGCTGATTGTCGAGTCCCTTCACGTTCATGCCGAACGCTCGACCATCGCCACTCAACTGCGCTGAGAGCATCGCGGCCTCGCCAAGCGCGACGACGCGACCTTTTCCGAAATTCAAGGCCACTCCTTGGCATCGACCCTTCGCGGATCGCGTGAGCGGCTTGTTGCGGAACGGATTCTCTGGATCGGGTACCTTCTCTTTGGCGTCGCCGGGCAGCTTGAAAAACTCCGCACTGCCCCTCGGCCCCTTAAGCGATTGACCGGTGAACGTGCCGACCATTTTCACGCGCTCCGACTCCGAGCGACCCTGGAGAATTGCATGGTCGCCCAAGCCGGTGTCCTTCGTAAACGTGTATTCTTGCGTGGACCCTTTGCTGAAGTCCATGTCGAATCGCTGACCTAATGTTTCGGCGGCCGAGCCGGTCGGGTAATGATCCGTGATGAGCAACAACGAACCGCCGGCTTTCACCCAATCGCGCACGGCATCGCACTCCTCCTCCGTAAACGCCGGGGCCTCAGCTCGGGCCGTGCCCATGCGTTCGTCGCCAAGCGCATTGGCGATGATCAGGATGTTGAAGCCCTTGAGCGTGCCGGACGAGAACTCCTGCTTGTTCGGCGTGATGACGCAGCCGTCAGAGGTGATGAGTTCGGCAAAGGGCTTGTAACGCCCCGATGCGGTGTGAAAGTTGTGATGAGCCTCGTCGAAGAGAACGCGAGGGTGCGTCGTCTTGTACGCCGGGTCAGAGGCGACAGGCTTGTAATCCGGATCAGCCCGCTGCTGGGCCAGGGCTGGGGAACACAATAGACAAACCAACAAGGCAAAAGACATGCGGAACATAGGATTCTCCCTTTGACCACTGGGCGCAGACCGGTTGCCCGTTACCGGGTATTGGACGATGGGGAATGGATATTTCGACAAAAAAAGCCCCGGCGAGATCCCGGGGCCTTTGGAATTGAAAACCGAGCGTCAGTTGCGGCCTACCCCTGCAACTTCTTCGCCTTCTCCACCGCCTCTTCGACCACGCCGACGTACATGAACGCCTGCTCCGGCAGTGAATCGTACTTGCCGTCACAGATGCCCTCGAAGCTGCGGATCGTGTCGTCGAGTTGCGTGTAATTGCCGGGGAAGCCGGTGAATGTCTCGGCGACGTAGAAGGGCTGGCTGAAGAAGCGCTCGATCTTGCGCGCCCGGGAGACGAGCAGCTTGTCCTCTTCGGAGAGTTCATCGACGCCGAGGATGGCGATGATGTCCTGCAAGTCGCGGTAGCGTTGGAGAATCTGTTGCACGCGCTTCGCACAGTTGTAATGCCGGTCGCCGATGTACTGGGCGTCCAGAATTCGGCTCGACGATGCCAGCGGATCGATGGCGGGGTAGATGCCCTTCTCGGAGATGCTGCGAGCCAACACGATGAACGCGTCCAAGTGAGTAAAGGCCGTCGCCGGGGCGGGGTCGGTCAGATCGTCTGCGGGCACATACACGGCCTGCACCGACGTGACCGCGCCCTGTTTCGTGGATGTGATGCGCTCCTGAAGCTCGCCCATTTCCGTGGACAGCGTCGGCTGATAACCGACCGCGCTGGGCATGCGACCCAGAAGCGCCGACACTTCCGAGCCGGCCTGGCTGAAGCGAAAGATGTTATCGATGAAAAGCATCGTGTCCGCGCCGGATTCGTCGCGGAAATACTCGGCCATCGTCAGGGCCGAGAGCGCCACTCGAAGTCGCGCACCCGGCGGTTCGTTCATCTGGCCGAAGACCATCGCCGTATGCTCGATGACCTTCTTGACCTTGCCTTCGGAGGTCTTGAACTCGGCCTCCTGCATTTCGAGCCAGAGGTCGTTGCCTTCGCGCGTGCGCTCGCCGACGCCGGCAAACACGGAAAAGCCCGAATGCTCTCGGGCGATGCGGGCGATCATTTCCTGAATGATGACGGTCTTGCCGAGACCGGCACCACCGAAGAGGCCTGTCTTGCCGCCGCGGACAAACGGGGCAAGCAAGTCAACGACTTTAATGCCGGTGACGAGCTGCTCGGTCTTCGGAGTGAGCTGATCAAAGTTGGCAGGCTCGTGGTGAATCGGGCGACGGTCCTTGGTTTGAACCACGCCGCGACCATCGATGGGATCGCCCAACAGGTTGAACACGCGGCCGAGGGTCTCCTTGCCGACGGGCACGCTGACCGGCGCGCCGGTGTCGGTGATGTCCACACCGCGCTTGAGACCATCAGTGCTGCCGAGCGCGACGGCTCGAATGCGACCACCGCCGAGATGGCTGGCGACTTCGCAGGTCAACAACTCGACCTTGCCGACCGCGCCGACCCGGCGTTCGACGTTGACGTGCAGGGCATTATAGATTTTCGGCATCTGGTCTTCGGCGAATTCGGCATCCAGCGTGGAGCCGATGACCTGGGTGACCCTGCCGACGTTTTTTCCTGTCGCTACCATAGCTACCTCGTTCTTTGCGTACTGACAATCATCAACTACTACTTTAGCGCTTCTGCGCATCCGACAATATCGAGCAATTCCATCGTGATCTGGCTCTGCCGTGCGCGGTTGAATGCACGTGACAGATTCTTAATCATGTCGCCCGCCGAGTCCGTCGCCGCTTTCATGGCTACCATGCGGGCCACCTGCTCACTGACCGCCATGTCGGTGAAGCACTGGTACAGCCGCACCTTGACCGTTTGCGGGAGCAGCACTTTGAGTAACTCCTCCGGGGCCGGCGAGAAATCGTATTGGGCCGTTGTGGCAGTCGGCATTGTCGGCGCATCCTTCGGGGCATCCTCGCGGGAAAGCGGAAGCAGCTTGATGACATCCGGCACCTGCTTGCCCGTGGAGATAAACTTCATGTAGCAGACGTACACCGCGCCAAACTCGCCTGCTTCATAGCGCGACATGAACTCCGACGCGATCGGCTCGACCTGCTCAAATCGCGGTCGATCGTCAATCGTCGTGATGGCGCGATCCACCATGCGTCGCATAAACTTAAAATAGGCGTTGCCCTTCTTGCCCACGACGTGAAGCTCTTGCGGTTGATTCGCATGGCCATGCAGATGGGCCACCGCCTTTCGCAGAACGCCGGCGTTGTAGCCCCCGCAAAGGCCGCGATTGGAGGTCAGCACCAGCAGCAAATCCTTGCCGGCTTCGGCATTCTGCGACATCAGCTTGTGCTCAATGGCACCGGTCGTGGCGGCGGACAGTTCGCCAACCAACTGCGTGATCTTGTTCGTATAAGGCTTGGTGGCGACAGCGCGGTTGTAGGCCTGCTGAAATCGGGCCGTGGCGATGAGCTGCATCGTCTTGGTGATCTTCCGAATATTGGTCACCGCCTTGCGGCGCTTGACGATTTGTCGTGCCTTTGCCATAGCGTCTATCGAGTCATCTGGGGCGTCGTGGGCCGTCGGTACCAAGTCACGGTACGAGCCGGTTCATCACGAAGCCGAGTTACGTTTTCGTACTTTCTCTCCAGGCGGGCCGCCAACTCCCGCGAGGACGATTCTTGCGTTTGCAAGATCTCGGCCGTTACGACGGAGTCGGGCGGAAGCAGCGTCTCCACTTCGCTCCAACGTTGAAGCGCCACGTCGGTGTCCGCCACCATCACGCGTGCGTCCGGCCTCATCGCGGCAACCAGCGGAAGGAAGAAGCCCCGCTTGGGCACATTGACCATCAAGCAGTGGCACCTTGAAAGCGCCGCCATCAACGGCGCTGAGACCGATCGTTGCCATGCCTGGTTGATGCCAATTCCGTGCGACATCATGGACACCACGAGCAGACCATAAGCCACAAGTCGAACTCGCATTGCCGACACGTCGCCTGTCGCGCGAACCATCAAAACAAGCGTTCCCAAAATAACCGGAGCCAAATACTTCGCCGCCACCGCATGAGGAGGCATCCTGCCGCGCGCGAGCAACACGAGCCATGCCAAGGTCCAAAGGCCCATCGCCCACGCCAACCGGCGATCCATCGGAGACTTGCGCAGCCATGTCACGATCAACGCGACAATGACAATCAACAATCCGAGCGGCGGCCCCAAGCCTGCATCCTTCCATCGTCCCGGCCAGGAGATCCACGCATGTCCCAACCCATCGGCCATAGGCCGCAGCAGATCGGGCCAGATCCGGACGAAAGGAACCCTGGGCGATGTGCCGATGGCCCCGGCATATTTCCACCACCAATACAGCAGCGGTGACGAAATCAACAGCGTCGAAACGACGGCCCACCACAACGGTCGCCGAGTGGGCATGCGCCACGTCATGTTCGCGCCGATCACGGCAAGCAGGCCGATCCACACCACGGTCCCAAAGTGCGACCCCAGCAAGACCAACGGTCCGGCGGCAATCAGGCAAGCCGTTCGCACCGGTCGCTTCGACTCGATCCCCAACCGAAGCAGCCCCGCGATGCTCAGCAGCGTTCCAAGATACACGAGTGAATACTGTCGTAGTTGGGTTGCCACGTCGATGCAGATCGGCGACAGCAGGAGCCATGCGGCTCCGATGAACTTCGCCACGGGCGGCGCGTCGGGCCAGATGAACCGATGCGCGATCCAGGCGGCCACCACCGCAATCAGAAACCCGAACATACGCAGGACCGCCTGGGAAGACACGCCCAGTCGCTCGGCCGCGTGCAACATGAAAAAATAAAACGGAGGATGAATATCGAAGGCGGCCAACGAACGCAGCACGTCCTTGAAGCCCGTCGAGTCGGTATACCGCATGAAAAACTGTATTTCGCCCGCCGAGGCCACGTGAATCGATGTGCGCTCCGCGTAAAGCCGTTGGGCCAAATGCGACTTGCCCGCGGCGACCATGAGCGAGATGGATTCGTCGTGCTCCAGTAGACCCTGCGAACGCCGAATCGCCACGCGCCCGTGTATCACCCCGGCCGACGCTACGAGAAACAGCGCCGCAAGCAGACGAGGCCACCGGCGACGGATGGATTGCATCGTTGACGCCCTCCAATCTCGCGCGTGGCTCGACGGTTTGGTCATTGTGTACGCGATCGATCATCGAGCCGCGACGACCTCCGTTGCTTTTGCAGGCATGAATCGCTTCTTGAAGTTCGTAATCACGTCCTTCAATTTCGCCTCCAACGCTTCGTTCATTTCCTTCTTCTCAACGATCTCCTTGCGAATCTCGGGAAACTCCGTCGCCAGATGCTTTAACAGGTCCGATTCAAACTCCGCCACGCGCGAGAGGGGAATATCATCCAAGTACCCGCGCGTACCGGCGTAGATGCTGATGACCTGGTCCGCGACGTGAAACGGCTTGAACTGGCCCTGCTTGAGCAGCTCCACCATGCGAGCGCCACGATCCAGTTGACGCTGCGTCGCCGCGTCCAGTTCCGTCCCAAGCTGGGCAAACGCCTCCAACTCTCGATACGACGCAAGGTCCAGTCGCAGCGACCCCGCGATCTTCTTCACCGCCTTGATCTGGGCGTTGCCACCGACGCGGCTCACGCTGATGCCGACGTTGATCGCGGGACGCACGCCGGCGAAAAAGAGGTCCGGCTCCAGATAAATCTGCCCATCGGTAATCGAAATCACGTTCGTCGGAATGTACGCCGACACTTCGCCTTCCAGTGTCTCAATGACCGGAAGCGCCGTCAGCGAACCGCCAGAAGTCGGATCAACTATCACCTCATGTCCAGCCATGCCTTTGACTTCGTGCTCGGACTCGTGCTTGCCGGGAACACCGATGTAGGTCTTGTTGTTCACGCCGCCGGTTTTGTAGGGCTGCCCCTGCGGCATGATGGCACGTCGCTCAGCCAGCTTGCAGGATCGCTCCAACAGTCGACTATGCAAATAGAACACATCGCCAGGATACGCCTCGCGACCCGGCGGGCGACGCAGCAACAGCGAGAGTTGGCGATAGGCCTGTGCATGCTTGGAAAGATCGTCATAGATGCACAGTGCGTGTCGGCCCTGCGTGTACATCAGGAACTCGGCCATCGCGCAACCCGAATACGGTGCGATGTATTGCAACGGGGCGGCGTCGCTGCTCGCGGCGGAGACGACGATGGTGTAGTCCATCGCGCCATATTGCCGCAGCTTCTCAACGGTACTGGCAACCGTCGATTCCTTCTGGCCGATGGCCACATAGACACAGATGACGCCGGTGTCCTTCTGATTGATGATCGCGTCGATGGCGATGGCCGTCTTGCCGGTCTTGCGGTCGCCAATGATGAGTTCGCGTTGGCCGCGACCGATGGGGATCATGCTGTCGATGGCCTTGATGCCGGTCTGGAGCGGCTGATTCACGGGCTGTCGTTCGGCAATGCCGGGGGCCACAAACTCCAGAGGCCACCGCTTGTCGGTGACGATCGCGCCCTTGCCGTCCAGCGGACGACCGAGCGGATCGACGACACGACCGATGATCGCTTCGCCGGCGGGAATCGAGAGCAACTGGCCCGTCGCCTTGACCACGTCGCCTTCCTTGATGCCGAGATAGTCGCCGAGAATGACCACGCCGACCGAGTTCTCCTCCAGGTTCATGACCTGGCCGATCGCGCCGTTGGTGAACTCGACCATCTCGCCGGACATGGCGTTGGCCAGACCATAGACCTGCGTAACGCCGTCGCCGATGGCGATGACCCGGCCGACTTCGGAGGCGTCAAGCTGCTCCTGATAGTTGGCGATTTCCTGTTTGATGACCGAGGCGATCTCGTCAACCTGGATTCTCATGGGTGCATTATCCTTCCGTCACAAATCGGCCTGCGCCACCGATCAAATATCGCTGCAAGCTCTCCGCCAGACTCCGACGAATGTCGCGGATTCGGCGTCGCGCTGAAAAGTCGTACACACGGTCGCCGACCTGAATCGACAAACCGGCCAGAACACTGGGATCGACTCGCTCGATAAAGTCGGCGGCTTTCCCGGTCAGCCGCTTCACTTCGGCGGCGATCTTATTTCGTTGTCCATCGTCAAGCGGAGCGGCGGAAATCACCTGCACCGCAGCTCGACACATGGCCGCGTTTCGCTTTCGATGAAACGCCTCGCACACATGCGGCAGGATCATGGCCCGACGCCGGTGGTTGAGCACGAGCAACAGGTTGAGCGTGATACCACTCACCTTGCCGGCGAAGATACGTTTGAGGCTGTCGCGTCGTGCGTCCTCGTCAATCGCCGCCGAACTCATCATCGCAGCAAACGAAGGCTCGCGCCTCCAAAGGTCGGACAGCGACGCCAACTCCTCGGCGATCGCATCGGCCTGCCCCGCTGTCGTGGCCAGTTCGAGGATGCTGTCCGCGTAGATCGCGGCTGCTGCGTTGAATGTCTCAAAATCGGATGCCATGTCGTATCCCGTCGGTCGGCGGACCTAGTTGTTCATCCGGCTCAATTCGGCGATGGATTCGTCGAGCAAGGCCCGATGCTCCGCCGCTGACACCTGCTTCTTGATGATCTTCGCGGCCACATTGGTGGCCAGGTCGAGCGTGCGGTCGGAGAGTTCCTTCACCGCCGCCTCCTGCGCGATCTTGATGTCGCGCTGGGCACGGGCCAGCATCTCCTGAACATCGTGACTCGTGTCTTCCTGAATCTTGCGACGAAGGGCCTCGGAATCTCGCCGACCTTCCTCCACAATCGCAGTCGCTTCAATGCGGGCCTGGTCGATTTTTTTTGAGTAGTCCGCCAACAGCTTCTCAGCCTGCTCACGTCCGCGCTTGGCCTCGGCAATGGAATCAATGATGAACTTCTCGCGCTGCTGAAGCCCCTGAAGGATCGGCTTCCACGCGGCGATTCGCAGTATTACGAGCAGGAACACAAAGACCACGATGGACCAGACGGCCGTACCGATGTCCCATTGGAGCAATGCGGGCTTGTCGCCTTCATGTGCGTCGGAGCCTGCGGCTGCATGGCCCGGAGCCGGGTCCAAGGCGCGCAACGGTGAGGCCGTGACCAACGTCAAGCCAATTAGCAGTGAGAGAATCCCGATTCGCATTCGCATATCCATCGCCTCTGTCCGAGGGAAAGGTTCCTGACTATTCACGAGAGCATTCCCGGCGCACGTCGATCTCGACGTGCGCCGCGAACGCGACGCCGGCTGCTTACAGCTTGCTGGCGATACCGTTGCAAATAACCAACGCGAAGAAGGTGAAGCCTTCAATCAGCGCCGCCGCGATGATGAGCGACGTGAAAATGCGACCGCCGGCCTCGGGCTGTCGGGCAATGCCGCCGACCGCTTCGCCGGCGAGGTGGCCGATGCCTTTGGCCGCGCCGAGAGTCACGAGGCCCGCGCCGATGCCGGCACCGAGGGCGACGAGACCCTTGTCACCCATCAACTGGGTGCCCTGAGCAAGAATATCCATCATGATCCGAACTCCTGTCACACATGGCGGTTTTGCGGATCGCCAACCAACCGTTGCCGACAGTGAAAATAACGGCCAGGGCGTCGGCTGCCCCAACCTCAGTCTGAGTCACGCTCGACGCCAACGGCGGAGCGATCAAGTACCAAAGACTGCTAATGTTCCGGCGCGACCGACGCCCCAATGAAGAGCGTGGTCAGGAAGGTAAAGACGTACGCCTGAAGGAAGCAGACAAACAATTCGAGACAACTCAAGGCCGCCGCGCCGAGCGAGGCGACAACGCCCAGCCCGTAGTTCGCGGAAACCGAACCCTTGAAAACAAAGATCAATGCAAGAATGGAACCGAGCACCACGTGACCAGCGACCATGTTTGCAAAAAGTCGGATGGACAGCGCGAATGGCTTGATGACCGCGCCGATGCTTTCCAGTGCCAACAGAATGCCCCACATGATTAAATCAGCGGGCACGAGTAAATAGGAGAGCGGATTCTCGAAAGTTTTCGGCATGAAGACATGCGGTGCGAAGTTCCACACATACAGCACCGGTGCCATGACGGCAGCGACCGGGGCGGCCTTGCCATGGGGGCGTTGACCGTGCCCATGATGCCCGTGGTCGGCATGTCCGTGATCGTCGCCATGCGCTTCGTCATGGTGGTGACCGTAAGTTCCCGCGACCAGCCCCTTGAATACTTCGATGACGCCCGACAGGTGAATCATGACGAATGCACAAATCGCCAGGCCCGCCGTAATCATGATGTTGCCGGTTGCCGTACCGCCGATGTGCTCGAGTTTCTGCCCGCTGGCCAAGTAAATGATTTGTTCCAGCGGAATCATGCCGAGTAAATTGCAGATGAGAATGTAGAAGAAAACCGTCCAAAGAAACGGCATGAAACGATCCGTCCGCTCGCCAAGCACCGGTCGAGCGACGTCATTCCGGATGAATTGCATCATCGCTTCCAGCAGATTTGAAAATCCGCCGGGGACGACTCGATCCGGACCGACGGCTGTCATCTTCGCGTACTTTCGGCCAATGATCGGGAATATCAGAATGAGGATCGCCGCCGCGACGAGCGTCATCAGCATGTGATTTGTGAAGTACGTGTCGTGCGGCGAAATGGAGAAGATGTTTAACGGAGCCTTGTAGTCGATGTTCCAATGCTTGAGCACGTCGCCAAAGCGGTGCGGCAACACGTGATCCGCGGGGTCATGGCTGGCCAGAATCATCGCGATCACGCCGTCACCTCACGTTTGGTCGCCACAGGAGGGAAATAGCTGCGAGCCAGAAACACGCTGAAGCCCGTCTCAATAACCAACAACACGGAGTAAATCACCACGGCCCAAAACAGAAATGACGGCAGGTGAGGTTGAGCAAGCGTTTGATACGCCGCGCCGATGGCCATGGTCAGCAGCAGTCGGATGGCCGTGCCGCCCAGGGCAGCCTGACCAAGATACGAAGGCCATTTGGCGGCCACCAATGCAATCGGCAGTAGACCCGCAAACGCCGACGCGAGGCAAATGACCGCGACCGCGCGAAGACTTGCAACGCCTTCCGCGCCCCAGCGGGCCTCGGTCGGAGACTGGCCGACGAGCACCAATATCGCCGTGGCGACGCAGAGGGCAATCAGGCAAACAATGCTTATCTTCATCTCTGAGGGGTTCCGACCTTACTTGCCGTCCATTTTTTTCAGTTGCCGAAGCATCGACCAGATGCCAATCGACATACCCAATCCGATCCCAACCAACACGCCCCAGGGCGACCAACCGCGCGACTCATCCAGCCGATTCCCGGCATAAACCAACACCAGCAATGTGATGCCAAACTGAGAGGCGACTCCCGCATACCTCATTCCGAGGGCGAACAGTCGAGCCTCTTCACGGTGATCCGGCGGACGGCTGGGATCCTCCATTTCAGACTTTGTGATAAAAAGTACAAAGTCGGTCAAAAAAAAGCGGCGGAATCTCCGCTGCTTCTCCCGAGGACAAATCTCACTGCGTGATCCGCGGGAGGGGCAGTCTAGAGGGTCGGCGAAACGACTGTCAACACCGACCTACCCTGGACGAGGCGCGGAGTACCTTCCCATCAAGAAGCGGGCTTTTTCGATGCCGACGGCCCGTGATTATTGGGCGTCTCCCCGATAGCAAAGAGATGCTTTTGCCCGCGAACCAGCAAAATCCCCTCCCCAATCGCTGGCGTCGCCATCGAAAACTCACCGATGGGATTCGTCGCCAGGATTTCATACTTCGCACCGGCCTTGAGGACATAAACGTCCCCCTCTTCGCTCGTGAAAAAGATGCGCCCGTCCGACGCCACCGGCGACGCCGTGAACCCCGTCGTGCCTTTGCCGAGTCGCTCGCTGTAGACCTTCTCCCCCGTCTGCGGCGTGTAACAAGTCAGCACGCCATTGTCGCGGCAGAAATAAATGTGATCCCCCACCACGATCGGCGTCTGCATGTAATTTCCGCCACGCGCCGAGTACCACGCGATAAATCGACTCGCGGCATCATCGGATGGCGTCGGCAACTTCCCCGCTGCGGCGGGGTCAATGGCGTAGATCGGCGCAACCGGACCGTGGGCATTGGTGATGAAGATCAAGCCGTGCGACACAATCGGCGTACACACGGGCACGTCGCCGCCGCCCTTGGTAGTCCACAGTCGATTGCCTGTCTCAAAGTCGTACCCCGCGATGTTCTTGTAGCCATTGCAGATGATCTGCGTGCGATCCTCGGTCTTGAGCACGGTCGGCGTGCTCCATGAGCACACGTCTTTCCGATCCACGCGCCAAATCTCCCGCCCGTCCTTCAAATCGAGTAGTGCAAGAAACGGTTTGTCCTGTACATCGCACTGAACCACCAGCTTGCCGTCATGGATGGTCGGCGAACTCCCGTACTCCCACTGCAATTCCACATCGCTGTACGCCCCCGCATCCAACACGCCGAAGTCCTTTTTCCATTGCAGACTCCCCTCCATGTCGTAGCAATACAGCCCCTCGGAACCGAAGAATGCGACGATGTGCTTGCCATCCGTCGCCGGCGTGCTATTCGCATGGCTGCCCTTGGGATGCCGGCGCACTTTGGGTATACCCCGGTTCGATTCCTTGTCCCACAACACCTTGCCTGATTTCTTATCAAGGCAGAGGACGCGCCAAACGTACTCCGTGTTCTTCTCATAGACCGACGTCGGATCCCCATACAAGCCCACCTTCAACTTCTCCGCCTTCTCCCCCGGAGCGACGGCCGTCGTAATAAATATCCGATCACCCCATACGACCGGACTCGAAAGCCCCAGCCCCGCGATGGGTGCTTTCCAGAGAATGTTTTCCCCGGTTTCCACGTTCCACGTCGTCGGTATCTTCGCCCCATCGACCACCCCGCAAGCCATCGTTCCCCGAAATCCGGGCCAATTTCGAGGCAAGTCGTCGCTTCGTGTGGGCATAACAGCGGCGATCAAACAAACGACAGCTATGATTCGTCCCATGAAGCGTCTCCCAGTTGTGGCTCAATCCATCAGATAGTAACAAGTATTGTGGCCCAACCCCTATTACTTTCTAATCCCCACCGAATCTCCTAAGTCCAATGCCCGCCAAGTGATAGGCCAACTTCTTTCCACGATTCAGACGCCTTGCCAACCACTCAAGAATCGAGGATACTCTCTAGGCTCTAAACCCATTGGAACGCAGGAGACGGCCAGCCATGTACGCGATTGTCGAAGACGGCGGTAAGCAATACCGAGTGGAAAAGGGCGACACGATCTACATCGAGACCCGGGAGCTTCCCGACGGAGCGAAGTCCGTCGAGTTCGACCATGTCCTCATGCTCGGCAACGGCAAGGACAGCAAGGTCGGCGCACCCTACGTCAACGGTGCCAGCGTCTCCGCGAAATTGATGTCCAAGGTCCGCGGGCCGAAGCTCGAAATCATCAAGTTCCGACGGCGCAAAGGCTACAAGCTTCATAAGGGCCACCGCCAGAATCTGCTCAAAGTCTCCATCGAGAAAATCACCGGCTGATCGCAGCCCGTCATCATCCTCGCGCGATGATCGCACTCGAAACCCAGAGATCGAAGAGACCTTTCATGGCTGAGCATCCTCGACGCCTGGCGATGCTGGCCCTCATGTTCTTCCTCCTCATCGGTTCGGCGGTCTGCACGAACACGCCCAGCGTCTCCGGCCAATCACGACCGGCGGCCACGTCATCCCCCACAAAAGCCGCCGCGCCAAAGCCGGCTGTCAACCCGAAGGCCCCTTCGCTCACCGCCACCAATTCCGTCTCCCCACCCGTTGTCATCACCAAAGGCGAGGGCGCTTCCTACACACTCGAATACAAATGGAAGCCCGGTGACGTTTCCTATCTCTCCATCGAAAACGAATTCCGCGAGTCCGGCGGCGTACAGCCTCTTCTCTCCTACACCACCACGACGAAGGAGCGCCGCTTCATCATCCAGCGCGTCCTGCCGCCCACGAGCCAACCCGCCGGCACTGGAAAGACGTCCGTGCAATGGGAGTGCGACCGCTATGAGGCCCGTGAAAAAAGCATGAAGGATGAGGCCGTATATGACTCACTGAAACACCTCTATCCGCCGCCCTCACTGAGCATGATCGGCACCATTCCCGGCTCAAAAGTCACCTTTCAGATCGACTCCGCCGGTAATTCGTCAGCCTTCCTGATCGGCGCAGGCCCGACCTCCGGTGGCCCGCCCGGCCGAGGGTCGTCCACCAAGACGACCGAAAAATGTCAGCTCACGCAGGAAAATATGAAGAAGCTCCTCGACGACCTCGGCCCGTTCTTCTTCCCGAGGGAGCCTGTGCAGGCCGGTGCAGTCTGGTCGTACAAGATCGTGGACGTGCAGCGCAACATCGGCGTCTTCACCACCCTCGTGAAGTGCACCCTGCGCGGCGTACGCTCGGTCGAAGGACGCGAGTTGATCACCATCGACATCAGCGGCGATGTCTCGCTCGTCGCCGACAAGATCCTCCAGCCGGCCCCCACCTCGCGCCCCGGCCACCCCACGACCGCCCCGGCCAAGCCGCGCGAGTTCAAGCTGGACCGTTTCGCATGTACCGGCTCCGTGGACTTCGACCTCACCCGTGGCGAACTGGTGCAACTGAACCTCCGCCGTGAAACCGGCGTCAGCTCTGAGATCGACGGTCAGGCGATGGGGCCGATGAAGCTCACCAGCGGCACCGCGCAGAATCTCAAAGTGAGCGTAAGTCGCACGCCCACGCCCAAGCCCGTCATCGTCGGCGGCAAGATCGCGCCGCCCATGCCGAAAGAGGACCCGCACGCCCTGGCAGGACTTCGCACTCCAATACAAAACGCCGCCGCGTCACAGCCGACGACGATGCGCGCAGGACCTGCAAACACTAAGAAATCACCGGACATGGGCGGCTCCAGCCCAGAGCCGGTCAAGAATCCGACAAAGCCTGCGGGCACAACCCTGCCGACCAAAGGCGGACGACGAACTAACGAACTGGATTTCATTCCCCCACCACCCACGACACGCCCCGTTGCTCGACTGCAGCCGGTCACCCCGATTCGGACGCGATCCGTGCTCACGCCGACGACGAAGCCCACCCACAGCCCCCTCACGACCACGCGCGCATCCGAAGGCTGAGGCCCCGCTTCGTCATACCGTCGCTTCGTTGCTCTTCCCTTCGACCACGCGAGCCACCAACAAACCAATCTCAAACAGCAACAACATCGGCACCGCCAATAGCAGCATCGTCCCAACGTCCGGAGTCGGAGTCAAAATGGCCGAAAGAATCGCCACCCCGACGATCACAAACCGCCGCGCCTTGGCCATGTCGGCCGCACTGATGAGATTGATCGCCGAGAGAAACACGACCACGATCGGAATCTGAAACCCTAACCCGAACGCCAACCCCAGATTCACCACGAAACTCAAATACTCCGAGATGCTGAAGAAGGGCTGCACGAACTGCTTCGCCACGGCCTTCTGCATCGACGTGTAATACGTCTGACCGTCGTACTGAGCGTTGAGCCGGCGGCTCGTCCGATTGATCCACACATCCCCATTCTTCGGCGTCAGCGGATCATCCCTCAGCACCGGCACCTGCAACGGCGGCAGGCCCGGCTGCGAATCGGCCGGGGCCGAAATGACGTTTTTCGATTGCAACCACTGATAGAGTGGGTTGCTCGCCGTCGGCAGCGGGAACCACAGCGCGATCCCAATGAGAAACTTCATCAGCCCCGACAGCACGAACATAATCATGAACGACGCCCCAGTCACAAACAGCAGGATCGACGCCGGCGCAAAATAGCGCACCACCCGCTGCTCGTGGTCATACAGTCCGGCCGCGATGAACTTCCATATCTGATACAGAATCCACGGTGCCGCCAGGACCAGCCCGAACTCCAGGGAGATTTTGAAATACTCCATAAACGATTCGATGGGATTGAGCTGCACCATGCGCGGGTCGAACCCGAGGTCCAGCATCGCAATCGTGTACGGCGTCGTCAGCGTCTCAATGATTCGGTCGCCGAAGTTGAAGCAGATGATAAAAGCGAGCACCAACCCGACCAGCCCGCGAATGATCCGCCGGCGCAGCTCTTCAAGGTGATCGCCAAACGACATGCGCGATCGTTCAATGACTGTGTCGGAGTTGTGAGTGGGATTGGTGGTCATTCAGATACGCAGGCCTCACTGGCAACTCGTAGCGTACCTTGAATGGGCCGTCAGAGGAAAGCCGTCCTCACCAAGCCGGGACGTCCCGCCGTTCCCGCCTACATCGTCGGCGGGGCAAACGCATGATTCCGCGCCGCCGTCGCATCGATGTCGGTCAGAAACTCATACAGCTCATCGCCAGACGTGGAGTGGACCGGCAAACCCGCCCGCGACACGGCCTCCAAATAATCCAGGCCGCGTTCCAGCAGGCGGCGCACGTCACCATTATGACACTCGTGATTCAGCCACTGTCGAGCGGCGGCATTCTCTGTATCCTGACATCGATTCATGGGGCACCTTTGACTGTTGTAAGACATGGTCGCTCCGCGGCCTTTCTGCCGGCGTGCAACGCAGTGATGTTGGCGGTGATCAGTTCGGGCTTCTTTTCGCCCATCACCGATTCAATGGCTGATTCATACGCGTCTGAAGTCGGCGCAGGTCGGGCGGCCAGCAGCGCCCCCAGCATGACAACATTGGAGACGCGCTCGTTTCCGGTCTGGATGGCGATTTCCAACGTGGGGATCCTCAGCACGTCGATGTCCGCCCGGTCGACTGCCACGGGGATCATCGATGCATTGATCAACAGTAGGCCGCCCGCGCGAACGAGCGGTCCAAATCGCTCCAACGAAGGCTGATTCATGGCGATCACCACGTCATAGTGTCCGGCGATGGGCGAGCCGATCTCCTCGTCGGAAAAGACGACCGTGCAGTTGGCGGTCCCGCCGCGCATCTCGGGTCCATACGATGGGAACCATGTGGCATGGTACCCTTCGTTCATGGCTGCTTCGGCGAGCAGTCGGCCCATCAGCAGGATGCCCTGGCCGCCAAATCCCGCGATCAATGTTTCTTGTTTCATGGGAGACTCTTCTCCTTCTCCACACACGACGACGCACTCGGCGCTCCGGAGGTATCGACGCGATCGACAAAGATGCCGGGGGGAAATGTGTGGGTCACCGTCGAATCGATATATCGCATCGAGTCAATCGGTGTCATGTGCCATTGCACCGGACACGTCGAGAGAAACTCGACCAACGCAAAGCCCTCATTGTTTAGCTGGGCTTGCATCGCCTTGCGCATGTACTTGCGAGCCGTGTTGATGTTCTTGGGACTGGTGATCGGTACACGCGCCAGAAACGCGACGCCCGGCAGGCTCTGCAAGAGCTTGCACACATCAATCGGCGCACCGGTTCGCGCTTCACTCCGACCCGCTGGAGACGTGGTCGTCGTCTGGCCGATGAGCGAGGTCGGTGCCATCTGTCCGCCGGTCATCCCATAGATGCCGTTGTTCACAAAGAAGACGGTGATGTGCTCGCCCCGTGCGGCGGCATGAATGGTCTCGGCCATGCCGATGGACGCCAGGTCGCCGTCGCCCTGATAGGTGAAGACGAAGCGACGCGGGTCGCATCGCTTGACCGCGGTGGCAACGGCCGGTGCCCGTCCATGGCTCGCCTGAATGGAGTCGAAGTTGAAATACTCATAGGCGAACACCGCACATCCAACCGGACAGACACCGACCGTGCGATCAAAAACACCGAACTCGTCGATCATCTCGCCGACGAGTCGATGGATAATCCCATGCGTGCAACCGGGGCAGTAATGGAGCGGCTTGTCCGACATCGCATCGGGTCGCTCGAACACGCACTCGACGTCTTCCTGGCACGTGGCTTCACTCACCGCGCTCATAGGATGTCTCCCTCGTTGCGAATGCGTTTCTTGATTTCCCCGGCAAGCTCCTCCGGCCCCGGCAAGACGCCGCCCATTTTTCCGTAAAACTCAACAGGACAGTGCCCATTAATTGCCAGCCGAACATCATCGAGCATCTGACCGCTGTTGAGTTCAAAGTCGAACACGCTCCGAACGTGGGTTGCGGCGCTCACCAACTGCTCCGTAGGGAACGGATACAGCGTGATCGGCCGGAACAAACCGATGCGAATTCCTTCTTTCCGCAACAATCGAATCGCGGACAACGCCACGCGCGCCGCGATTCCAAAGGCCACAAGCAGGTAATCCGCATCCTCGCAGAATCGCTGATCGACCATGATCTCGCGCCGAGCCTCGCGATAGACGGCCTGCAACAATTCGTTGTGCGCACAAAGCTCCACGGGGTCCAACAAGAGGGAGTTGATGATGTTTTTGTGCGACCGAGTCCCGCGACCGGTCGTCGCCCAATCCTTCTCCATTCGCATGAGTGGCGAGAACACATCGGGCACGACGGCCGGCTCTAGCATGGAACCAAGCACGGCATCCGCCAGAATGATGGTGGGCATGCGATAGCGGTCCGCCAGGTCAAACCCCAGCAACGGGAATTCAAACATCTCCTGCACATTCCACGGGGCCAGCACAATCGAGTGGTAGTCGCCGTGGCCGCCACCCTTGCAGGCCTGGTAATAGTCGGACTGGGAAGGAGCGATGTTCCCCAGCCCCGGCCCGCCGCGCATGACGTTGACGATCAGGCAAGGGAGTCTTGAACCGGCGATGTAGCTGACCCCTTCCATCATCAGACTGATGCCGGGGCTGGAACTGCTGGTCATAGCGCGATGGCCCGCGGCCGCAGCGCCATAGACCATGTTGATGGACGCCACTTCGCTTTCCGCCTGGAGAAACACGCGACCGAGCTTCGGCATCAGATCAGAGAGAATCTCCGGAATCTCATTCTGTGGCGTAATGGGATATCCAAAGAAACATTCCACGCCGCTGGCAATGGCGCCGAGGGCCAGGGCCTCGTTGCCTTTGACCAGCCGTTTCTCACTCGAACGCAGGGGCCTTGGCATGGGTGCCTCCAGATGCAGAGGCTTGGGATTCTGCGGACATGTGGTACTCACGACTTTTTCTTCCTCTTGCGAAGGACTTCGATCCCGGTCTCCGGACAGACCTCCGCGCACAAGGCGCATGACGTGCATGCGCCGGGTTCATGAAGTTCAGCCGGGTGGTAGCCGATGGGGTTCAACTCATCGACGAGTTTCAGGCAATGTCGCGGACAGAACTCGACGCACAGGCCGCATCCCTTGCATCGCCGAGTGTCAATCTTGACGGGTTCCATGTTGCGTCTCCCATGAGCACGCTCACTTCAAGCGCAATCCCCGCTAGACATACTTGCAACATCGATGCCAGGCACCGCAGGCGGGAAACCGCCTCCACCTCGACAATAATGCGAAATCCAGCCTGCCATTGCGGAATGAGCCGCGAGGATGGCGTGAAATGACATAGGCCTCCT
This sequence comes from Planctomycetota bacterium, assembly GCA_038042195.1. Classification (GTDB taxonomy): domain Bacteria; phylum Planctomycetota; class Phycisphaerae; order UBA1845; family UTPLA1; genus JACRIM01. The sequence goes on from JBBTET010000016.1 coordinate 47,446, forward strand.
AATGTTGACTCACAAGTAGTCTTGCGGCTTGGAAAGCATCGGCGTCTCGCAGGTGTGAATGATGACGACCCATTCGACGCGCAAGTCAATGATGCGACGAGACACAAAGGCGGGAGTTGAAACCGCCTATTTCACTGCTGAAGATGTCTTGAGGAAGCGGCACGACTGTTTGATTATTGGCACTCGAATTGCCGAATGAACGTGTATTACCGGCGAATTGGGGCATTTGAAACGCCGGGACGGGGGTGGGGACGAGGACAGGGCCACGGGTGCGGTTGAAAATCCGCAACCGGCCGACGGGGTTGATGGCGTAGAATAACTGGCAGCCGCCACGCATCTTCCGGCGGCTGGGGAGGTTACGGATGAACATGCCCATGCGACTATTTTGGATTGGCACTGCGCTATCGGTGCTCGGTGTCTCGCCCGCCCAGGCCGACCTGCTGGTCGATCATCCACGGCACAATGTTGGCGGTCCCGACTCCGACACCGATTTCATCTACGGTCCGGTGGATCCCTACTGGCAGGTGCTCGCCGACGATTTTTTGATTAACTCGTCCGCGCAGGTGGATCGGGTCACATGGCTCGGCTTCTACGGCGGCCAATTCTACGGTAGCGTCCAGCCGCCCGTCGGCGACGAAACCATGCGGATTCGCTTTCACGCGGCGCGACCGGGCGATGGACTGCCGGGTCAGGTGCTCTACGAGCAGGACTTTCTCAACACCTCCCGAACGGCGACCGGGCTGCTCCTAAGCGACACACGCGTTTATCCCGAATACCGGTTCGAGGCCGACTTGGCGACGCCGTTTCCAATCGAACCCAACGTGCGGTATTGGATCGAGATCGCGCAGGTGGGGATCCAGTCGAGCGAGTTCAGATGGGAATACTCCGTGCCTCCAGACGGCACATCGTTCGCATCCATGAATCTAGATTATCCGGATTGGCATCGTTCGCAGTTGGGTGCTAATCTAGCATTTCAACTCTGGGGAGTGCCCGAGCCGCATACGGCTGCTCTTTTCTTGTTGCCTGTCTACTTCATTTCTCTGTCCTCGCGGGGTAGAAGGAGTTCGTAGGGTGGGATGTACTCATCCCACCACTTTTGGCATCCTTGCCGATCTTCAAATCAAGCACAGTCCGAGGTTCTTGACACAGCCCGTCGAGTAACTCGTATTCCACCCCGCCCCAACTCCCGCCCCACCCAACACTTAACACCCCTCGAAAAAATCTTGAAATTCCCCTTGCCCCCGCCCACCCGCGCGCTATATTAGTTAGGTACAAGTTAGTAATCACCATTTAGCCGGCCAGGCGTGCCCGCCGTTTTATTGCCGCGTGAAAGGAGGCCAACAAATGCCCGCGTTGCAAAGCAACCCCTTCCTCCACTTGGCCCATGGACCCTTTTGTCCCTCGGCCCCCGCCAACGAGGTATCAGCGTCACCCACCCAATCTGCGCCATCGGCGAAATCTGCGGTTTCTCTTCTTCCCGCCACAAAAAACTGCAAACCGTTTGTGCGATTTTGCGGGCATTTGCGGGCTTTTGCACTATTTTGCGGCCCCTCTTTTTTTGCAATCCCTGTCCCCACGGGCCACTACACCGCGTCCAAGGCCTCTTCCAGATCGGACACGAGGTCTTCCCAATCTTCCAGGCCGCAACTGAGCCGAATCCCGCCGGGAACCACGCCGCGACGGATCATCTCCTCGTGCGGGACGGCCGCGTGGGTCATGCTGAAGGGGCATTCAATGAGCGTCTTGATCTGTCCCAAACTGACGGCGAGGCTGATCGCATAGGAGTGTTGTGCGATGTGATCGACGAATCTCTCGCCGACTGAAGTCCCCGTGCCACCGTCCTTGAGCACGAAGTACAACATGCTTCCCGGCGCAAAGCGCCCTTTCGGATCGCACATTTGCCGCTTGGCCAGTTCATACTGCGGAAACGAATCCAGTCCGGGATACCGCACCAGTTCCACTTTGGGATGACCGCAGAGATGGCGCGCGACGTGGTGCGCCGTCTTCTGATAGTTGGCCATCCGGGTGGCCAGCGTGGGCAGCCCGTACACCAGTGTGGCCCACGCCGCCTTGGGGGAGAGGATGCCGCCAAAATCCTTACGGTACATGAGCAGTTGATTGCGGAGCGACTTTGGCGCGATCACCGCGCCGCCGACATCCGCGCCGAAACCACCGATGCCTTTGGTCAGTGAATGACACACGATGTCCGCGCCGAGTGAGATCGGCCGCTGACACACCGGCGTCGCAAACGTGTTGTCCACAATGATCCAGGATTTTTCCGAGTCTGGTCGGATCCCATTTATCTCGTCAACGGCCTGCCGAACCGCCCCGATGTCGATCAACGTCATGTCGGGGTTGACCGGCGTCTCAAAATAAACGGCGCGCGTGCGCGGCCGCATGGCGTCGCGCAGGGCCGAGGCGTTGTTGACATCCACGAAGCGGACGGTGATACCAAAACGCGGAAGCCAGTTTGTGAAGAGCGAATAGGTGCAACCGTAGAGCACATGATGCGCAACCATCTCATCGCCGCTGCGCAAAATCGATCCCACTGCCGCCGAGATCGCCGCCATGCCGGATGCGAAGCAAAGGGCCGCGTCGCCCCCTTCGGCAGTGGCGAGGTTGTCCTCCAACATGCCGCGCGTCGGTTCTTCAAGGCGATCGTAGATGTAAATGGGATCGTGGGAGTCGGCCGTGTCGTGGGCAAAGTCAATGAATCCCTTTGCACCGCGTTCCGCTGAATCCAATCGAAACGTCGCGGAGCTGGAGATGGGCGGCACCACATGATGGGAATAATCCCAGCGCCTGCTGCGAGCGGCACCATGAATCATCCGTGTCCGAACATGCGCACGGCGTTCGGATTCCTTTTCTGATCGGTTGTCATGCGGCATAAGACTCTCCTCGCCTCCGTCAGTGTCTGATTGAAGTAGGGGCGGCATCCATCGAACTACTGGCAGGTGTCATGCCAGAAAACGGTTGACTAATAGTGATTGGGGCCGCTGTGATCCAGCTCCATTGTGGAAAACCCACCCGGTCGTGCGGGGATTCCCACAGGCCCCAACTCTATAAGCGAGTGTCTAGTCCGCCAGATCGGACCATATGCGGAAGGGCCAATCCGCCGGCTGGCATCCATCTTGCAATTCAAAACGTGGAGGCTCTCTTGATGGAGTAGTGTGAGATGTCCAAGACCCTGAATAGCGAAACGACACCTTGCGACACGCGATTATCGTTTACCTCCACCGATAGTAACCATGACGATGACGTCTTTATCCTTGCTACATGCACACAAACGCCTGTTCTCGCAATGGGCGGTGATCTCAAAGCGCGCGCTTGTTTGCTTGATGGCCGCACTGCCACGATGAGTCGGTGCCTGGAAAATGTCAACGATTCGACTCAATACCGGGCCTACTGCAAGATGATCGACGGGCTTATCGAAGCGTTGGGTTCTAACGCGAAACTGGTCGCACACGACCTTCACCCCAATTACCTCTCGACCCGACTGGCGCAGCGGATGGGCCTGCCGACCATCGGTGTCCAACATCATCATGCCCATATCGTCAGCGTCATGGCCGAGCAACGACTCACGAAACCCGTGATTGGAATCTGCTGTGATGGCGCCGGATTCGGGACGGACGACGCGACGTGGGGTTGTGAAGTCATGTACTGTCAGGCGGGTGGTTTCAAGCGAATGGGGCATCTGGACTATTTCCCGCTGCTCGGCGACGACGCCGCAGCCATCGAGACGTGGCGGCCCGCACTGGCATTGGCCCAGCAAGCCATCGGAGAAGACTGGCGGCACATGACGACCAGTCTATTCAGTCGTGTATCCGTGGACGAGCTGAACGCGCTCTCACGCCTCGCGAAATCGACGATCCCGCTGCACCAAACATCCAGCCTCGGCCGCGTGTTTGACGGCGTGAGTTACTTGCTCGGGCTTTGCGACAAGAACACCCATGAAGCCGAGGCCGCGATTGCACTGGAGCGAGCGGCCACATGCGATCATGTCGAACCGTATCCGTATGAAACCCGCGCCGGTCGTGACGGCGTGCGGATGTCTCTTTCGCCGGCCTTGCGAACTATCCTGTCAGAATGTCACGACGGCGTGCCCGTGAGTCTGATTGCAAGCCGATTCCATGAAACCGTCGCACGGATGCTATCCGCAACGGCAGTCATCGCCGCGGAAGAAGCAGGCGTGCGGACGATCGTGCTGGCCGGCGGTTGCTTTGCGAATGCGCGCCTGCGAACGCGGGTGACGTCTCGGTTGCAACAGCGCCACTACGACGTGGCTGTACCGCTGCGACTTCCATTTGGTGATGCCGCTCTCGCGCTTGGTCAGGCGGTTGTAGGCGCTGCCATGCATGGTGGAGGTGGATGATGTGTCTCGCGGTCCCTGCGCAGGTGATTGAGTGTGAGGAGGAGCAAGCCCTCGTCGATCTGCAGGGTAATCGACTACGAATCAGCCGCGTGCTTACGCCGGAGGCCGCGCCGGGCGATTGGGTGCTCGTCCATGCCGGGTTCTCCATTTCCACGATTCGAGAGCCGGATGCACTGGAGACTTGGCGTTACCTGCGGAGTTCCTATGGCGGCGACATGGACGAGATCGTGCCATCGGAGGCCGAGACGTCATGACGAATTACCTGCACAGTCTCATCGCCGACATGCAGGGTCTTTGCAAGGTCATCGGTCGGCGCGTGCAGATCATGGAGGTGTGTGGGACGCACACAGTTTCTTTCTTTCGCAGCGGCATTCGGTCGCTCCTGCCCGGCACACTGAGGCTCGTGAGCGGGCCGGGGTGTCCGGTCTGTGTCACGGCGCAGCGCCACATCGACGCGGCGATCGAACTGGCGACGATGGACGGAGTGATCCTCGCCACCTATGGCGACATGTTGCGCGTACCGGGTCGGCTGGGAAGTCTTGAGGGGATTCGCTCCGAAGGGGCCTGCGTTCGCGTGATCAACTCCGCACGGGCCGCGCTCGACCTGGCCCGAGCACACCCGGATCGGCCCGTCATCTTCTTGGGCGTTGGATTTGAGACCACGGCACCGGCGAGTGCGGCCGTGGTGTTGGAGGCCGAGCGCGACGGCATCGAGAACTTCGGCGTGCTTTCATGTCACAAGCGCGTCGTTCCGGCGATGGCTGCACTTCTGCAATCAGAAGGCGTCCCGCTGGATGGATTCCTTTGCCCCGGCCACGTCAGTGTCATCATCGGATCAGATGCATATCGACCCATCGTCGAGCTGTATGGCAAACCCTGCGTCGTTGCGGGATTCGAGCCGAAACAACTGCTCACCGGTCTGGTGCATCTCCTGCGACAGGTCGTATCAGGGCAGTCCAAACTTGAGAACGTGTATCCCGCAGTTGTGCATCGACATGGAAACCGCGTGGCGCTCGCGTTGCTCGATCAGGTCTTTGAGCATTCGGATGCGCCATGGCGAGCGCTGGGGGTGATCCCTCAGAGCGGACTCGACTTCAGGCCGGCGTACCAACGGTTTGATGCGCTGCGCCGGCTCGACGTGACCGTGGGTGCCGACTTGGATAATCCCGCGTGCAGGTGCGGCGAGGTCATTCAAGGAAAAATAGATCCGGTGGATTGCCCGCTATTTGATCGTGGATGCACCCCGCTGATGCCGATCGGCCCCTGCATGGTAAGCAGCGAGGGCACCTGTTCGGCGTGGCACAAGTACAACCGCATGGCATCAAGAAGTTCGACCCTAGCCATGAAAGCGAGGGTCTGCACATGACGACATCACTCACCACCACGAAACCACGACAGGTCGAAACGTTTTCATCACCGACTGATCGGCGCGTGGTTGTGGCGCACGGCGGCGGTGGAGAGTTGACCGCACGCCTGATCCGCGAGCATTTCCTGCCGCATCTGGGCAATGAGTACCTTGAGCCGTTGACGGATGCCGCGTGCGTTCCCTGGAGTGCGGGACAGGTTGTATTCACAACGGATTCGTACGTCGTTACTCCGCTGGAGTTTCCAGGCGGCGACATCGGTCGGCTGGCGATCGTGGGGACGGTCAACGACCTGGCGGTGATGGGCGCTGAACCGATTGCCATCTCGCTTGGGATCATTATGGAGGAGGGCCTGCCGCTCGACACACTGGATCGTGTGATTGCTTCGATTGCACGAGCCTGTCGAGAATCGGATGTGCGCGTCGTCACGGGCGACACGAAAGTCATCGAGCGACGGACGGGAGACGGCCTCTTTATCAACACCGCCGGCATCGGGCGACTCATCGAGGGCGTGCGCCTGGGCATGGGGCGGATCGAAAGCGGTGACGTCATCATCGTGAGCGGCACGATCGCGGAACATGGCCTGACAGTGATGTCACGACGCGCGGGGATCGAGTTCGATTCGGACCTCCAAAGTGATGCCGCGCCTCTCAATCAGCTTGTCCGGTCGATGCTCAATTCTGGAGCGGACATTCGATTCATGCGCGATGCCACTCGCGGCGGAATTGCCGGCGTGCTTGCTGATATCAGTGAAACGCGCGGAGTGTCCATCGAGCTTACGGAAGCCCACATTCCCATATCCGCAACCGCCCATCACGCCGCCGAGATGCTCGGGTTGGACCCGCTCAACGTCGCAAATGAAGGCAAGCTGATCTGCGTCGTTGCGGCTGTGGACGCAGATCGCCTGTTGCATGTCATGAAGAAGCACCCACTTGGTCGCCGAGCCGCGATCATTGGATTGGTAACGAATGCACAACCGCCCTTGGTTGAGCTTATCACACCGTCGGGCGGCCGACGGATTGTCCAACGGCCTTATGGTGAAGAGTTGCCACGAATATGTTAACGAACCCAAAGACAACACAACTTCAGCACATCATCCGCGAGGACGACTTGCTCTCGCTTGTGGAGGGGCTTGTCGGTCAGCGGAAGGTCATCGGCCCGGTCGCGCGAGGGGATCGCTTCTTCTATCAGGAGATTAGTCGCGCCTCGGACCTGGACCTGTCGTTTAACTATTGCACCTATAGCGTGCGAAGCGTCCTCTTCCCCGCGGTCGAAACGCTCTTTACCTTTGACCACGACCACGGACGATTCACGCCCAATGCCGTCATGGACGACCGCCCGACGGCGCTCATCGGCGTCCACCCGTGCGACCTCCATGCCATCCGCCTTTTGGATCGCGTGTTTGAGACGGACCATCGAGATGAGCATTACCTTGCCCGGCGACATAGCACGTTTATCGTCGGCGTGGACTGCGTTCGGCCCTGTGCGACTGACGCGTTCTGCCACGACATGCACACCGATAGCGCGGACGAGGGCTTCGATGTGATGCTCTATCCGCTGAGCACTCAAAACACAGCGAATCGGCGATACGGCGTCGTCGTGGGTAGCGACGCGGGGCGTCAGTGGATTGAAAGCGGACACGCGGTTCGACCGACCGAGGACGATCAGCGAATGTTCGTTCACTATCTCCGCCACAAGTCGGCCGCTTTCACGAAGCAGCTCGAATCCGATTGCGAAGAACTTCCCGCGATGCTTCGCCGATCGTACGACTCACTCCTTTGGGAAGGCACAGCTCAACGCTGCTACTCGTGCGGAAGTTGCAATCTCGTGTGTCCAACCTGTTACTGCTTCAACATCACGGACGATCTCAGCCTCAACGGCGACACCGGAGCGCGAACACGCGAGTGGGACAGTTGCATGCTGCACGACTTTGCGTCGGTTGCCGGCGGACACAACTTTCGCGCGAAGACCTCTCAGCGGCTGCGGCATCGAGTCTTCCGTAAAGCGGCATGGATCCACGAACGCTCCGGACTGGCCGGCTGCGTGGGCTGCGGCCGATGCGATCGCGCCTGCACGGCGAAGATCAGCATGGTCGAGATGCTCAACCAGCTTGCCGAGGAGGACACCGATGATCGCTGACACGATAGCCAGGCCTCGGAACAAGGATGGGCCTCGCAGCGCGTATATGCCTGAGACGGCGGAAATTCTGCGTGTGCGCCCGATGACGGAGTTGGACACGCTTCTGGACGTTCGCCGAAAAAACGGAATCCCACTTGGTCACAGCCCCGGCCAGTTTGTTCAGGTGTCGATCCTCGGTGTCGGCGAGTGTCCGATTTCGATCTGTTCGTCACCCACTCAACCGGACATGTTCCAGCTTTGTGTTCGGCGCGTCGGCGAAGTCACCGGGTTCATTCATCGACTCAAGGTCGGCGACCCCATCGGCATTCGTGGGCCGCTCGGCCACGGCTTCAACATACACGAGCTGCATGGACACGACATGCTGATCATCGCCGGCGGCTGCGCCCTGGCACCGGCCCGATCACTTATTCAATACATCCTGGATCGTCGAGGAGACTTCGGGCGGTTTGATCTGCTGTACGGCGGGCGCTCACCACGGGAATTGCTCTTCTACGACGAGCTTGTGGAGTGGCAACGCAGCGATGCCGTGAACTGTCATGTGATTGTGGATCATCCCGGCGACACATGGAAAGGTCGCACAGGGGTGGTCACGAAGTTGTTTGACGAACTGGCTCCCCTCGACCTCGACCGCACCAGAGTCGCTGTGATCGGCCCGCCCATTATGTTCAAGTTCGTGATGATGGAAGTGTTGGCCCGCGGCATCCCGCAGTCGCACATTTACTGTTCACTCGAACGACGGATGAAATGCGGGATCGGCAAATGCGGTCACTGCCAGGTGAACGATGCCTATGCGTGCTTGGATGGGCCGGTCTTCAACTACTCACGACTTACGGAATTGCGGGAGGCCCTCGAATGAACCTGACCCTTGACACAACATGCCCTGTCGCCCGCCCGGACAGCGGACCGATCCTGCCGAAGAGATCGGAAGCTGTCGGCGACACGACTTGCGCCATCGCCAAGCCAAGAATCGGCATCTTCAGTCTGACCAGTTGCGAAGGCTGCTCGCTGGCGATTCTTGAGCTGGAGGATCAGTTGCTGGGAATCCTCGGAGCGGTCGAGATCGTCAACTTCCGAGAGGGCAAGACCGAACGAGAGTGGACCATCGACATCGGCTTTGTCGACGGGGCCATCTCGACGCCTCACGACGAGGACGAGATCAAGCGCCTTCGCGCATGTTGCAAGACGCTGGTCGCCATTGGTGCGTGCGCCTGCCTGGGCGGAGTCAACACACTCAAGAACCATCAGGCCCCTGATGAGTATCGAGCACACGTCTATGGCGACAAGGCTCCACTGTTTCCAACCATCGAAGCGCGGCCCCTGTCGGCGGTCGTCAAGGTTGATTACGAGTTGCCGGGCTGCCCCATGGTCCGTGAGGAGTTCCTTCGATTCGTCAAATACCTGCTGAGCGGGCGAACCTTTCACCTGCCGACGTACCCGGTCTGTGTCGAGTGCAAGAAAAGCGGCAATCGCTGCCTCTACGAATCTGGTGAGATTTGTCTCGGACCCATCACCCGGGCGGGATGCGCGGCCATTTGTCCGCACTATGGATCGAAGTGCGAGGGATGTCGCGGACTCGTCAGCGGCGACGCTCTGAAGGCCTTCGCCCGGAACATGCGTGAGCACTACGGCGTCTCCGCAGACGATGTGCTGGCGAGCCTGCGGCTCTATGGCGCATTCCAAAAGAAAGAACTGCCATGACGAGCCTCACAATCGACATCAAGGAGATCACCCGTGTGGAAGGCCACGGCAACATCAGCGTGCGCCTCGACGATGGTGAGATTACCCGGCTGGAATTACAGATCGTGGAGAGTCCACGATTCTTTGAGGCCTTTCTGCGCGGCCGTCGTTATGACGAGGCTCCGCACATCACCTGCCGGATTTGCGGCATTTGCAGTGTCGGTCATACGACCGCGAGCTTAAAGGCTGTTGAGGCCGCATGCGGTATCGAACCGAGTGAACAAACAAAACTGCTCCGCAAGCTCATTCTGCACGGAGAGCAACTGCAAAGTCACATCCTGCATCTTTACTTCCTTGCCGTGCCGGATTATCTCGGGGTCGGGTCGGTCATCCCGCTGGCCAAGTCGCATCCCGACGTGGTGAAGCGTGCGCTGCGGATGAAGCGGCTCGCCAACGACGTCTGTACCGTAGTGGGTGGACGACACATTCATCCGATTTCGCTGCATGTCGGCGGCATTACCCATGTGCCGCTCCCCGAGCAGCTGAGGGCCATCAAGCTACGACTGGAAGGCAGCCGTGACGACTTGATGCGAACGGTAGAGGTCTTCCAAGGCTTGAACCTACCGTCGCTGCATCGTGACACTGAATATCTGTCGCTCAAGGTGGTGGACAATGGCGAGTACGCGTTCTATGACGGCGACATCGTCTCAACTAAAAATAGTCGGCCTACAGCCGTCGCCGACTATCGCAGCCGTGTGATCGAAACAATCGCCCCGCATTCAGCGGCCAAGCACTGTCACACTCCACTCTCGCCGACGTACGCCGTTGGTGCGCTGGCCCGGTTTAACAACAACCACGAGCAACTGCATCCATCTGCCAAGGCTGTTGCCCTGTCGTTGAATCTGACCGCCCCGTGCGACAACCCGTTCCACAACAACACCGCGCAGCTCGTCGAGACCGTCCATTGCACGGAGACGGCCATCGAATTGATCGATGAACTGCTGGCCAGCGGACTTGCGTTGGAGCCGGTCATCCCACCGTCGAGATTCGGACGCGGAGTCGGGGCGGCCGAGGTACCGAGGGGGATTCTCTTCCATGAGTATGGATTGGACGCCCAGGGTCGGATTGAAGATGCGAACTTGATTATCCCAACCGGGCAGAACCTTGCGAACATTGAAGAGGACATGCGCGTGCTTGTCGCGCAGATGTTGAATGCCGGAGCGACCAAGGAGGAGATAACGCTCAAGCTGGAGATGCTGGTTCGAGCCTATGATCCGTGCATCTCCTGTGCGACACATTTCCTCGACGTGGAATGGACGTGATCATGGCTGCGCAGTTCAAACGACCCGTGTGCATCGTCGGTTGCGGCCGCTGGCTGCGACGTGATGACGAGGTGGGCCTGAGGATTGCGAGGTTGCTTAGCGAGAGCGACTCGTTGCCTCAGACGCGGATTTATTCAACGGAAGCGCCAGCCATCGACATTCCAACCTGGCTCGACGGGGTCGAATTGCTCGTTGTGATCGATGCCGCCAAATCGGGTAACGGTCATCCACCGGGTAGTTGGGATCGCATCGACTGTCGCACGACCAATGCACGCATTCGGGCGCGCGGCAACACCGACACGCATGGAATGAGCGTTGATCTGGCGCTGAGCTTGTCCGAATCGCTGGGGTTGCTCCCCAAGGATGTTTGGATATACGCGGTGGTTGCGGAGGACGTCGGGTATGGTGACGGCCTCTCACCGGTTGTGGCCCGCGCGGCACCCGTGCTTTGTGACGCGCTCGTGCTCGACGTGAAGGGCTGGCTCTGTCAGTCGGAGGTGTGCCATGCATGAACTGACGGTGGCCCGGTGCCTCGTGGAGGCCGCATGCAGTGAAGCGCGGCGACATCATGCGCAATCGGTGCGGCGACTTCGCTGCCGAATCGGCGCGCTGCGGCAAGTGGATCACTGGATGCTGCAAGAGGCCTTCGAGGTTGCCGCGCTGGGAACGCCATGTGAAACGGGTAGGCTCCTGATTGAAAAGGTGGACCTCACCGCCCGGTGCCCGAAATGCTATGTCCGATTTCCCATCAACGACGGCGGCTGGTGCTGTCCGTCCTGCGGCAGCGACGGGGATGACTTCTCCGGTGGCGATGAACTTGAACTGATCTCGATTGATGTCGAGTTGGATGACGAGTCTACTGTGAAAAACGACGAAGCAAGCACGACTTGCAACACGGGAGCATGATCATGACCACGAACGCCATACATTCGGAGCGCACGAAAGTACGAACTCCGACTCTGACCGGAACGCATCTCCTGCGTGACCCCATGCAGAACAAAGGGGCCGCGTTTTCAGAGGAAGAGCGCGATCGCCTGGGGCTGCACGGCCTGTTGCCTCCATCGCGGCTGACCATTGAACAGCAGGTGGCCCTTGAGCTGGAGCATCTGCGCGTGAAGAGCGATGACTTGGAGAAGTTCATCGGCCTGATGGCGTTGCAGGATCGCAATGAGAATCTATTCTACCGGTTGCTAATCGAGAATCTGCCGGAACTGCTCCCGATTGTGTATACGCCGACGGTGGGCCGGGCCTGTCAGCAGTACAGCCATATCTTTCGACAACCGCGCGGTATCTGGATCAACCCCGACGACCTGGACCGTATCCCCGACGTGCTTCGCAATGCGCCGCACCAGGACATTCGACTGATCGTCGTGACAGACAACGAGCGAATACTCGGCCTGGGCGATCAGGGCGCGGGCGGCATGGGCATTCCGATCGGCAAGCTGACCCTGTACAGCGCCGCCGCCGGCATTCACCCGGTGAACTGCCTTCCCGTGAGCTTGGACGTCGGCACGAATAACGCCGATCTGCTGAACGATCCGTATTACCTGGGGTATCGCCATCGCCGACTTCGCGGTGCGGCCTATGACGAACTCATTGAGGCCTTTGTCGAGGGAGTGAAGGAGGTCTTTCCACGAGCGATTATTCAGTGGGAGGATTTCAACCGTCGCAACGCTTTTGACATTCTCGACCGTTATCGCCGGCGGGTTCCCAGCTTTAACGATGATATTCAGGGCACGGCAGCCGTGGCGGTGGGCGGCATGCTCTCGGCGCTTCGAATCACCGGCATGAACCTGGCCGATCAGCGCATTCTCTACATCGGCGCGGGGAACGCGTGTATCGGAATTGCGCGACTGGTGCGCGCCGCCTTTCGGTCGCAGAAGATTGCCGAAAACGTTGTTCACGCCGCGCAGGCCATGATTGACACCCACGGACTTCTGCACGAAGGACGCGAGATTGATGACGCCCACAAACGAGAGTTCTCACTCACGCGCGGCGAGATGGACGCCTATGGCCTGACGGGTGACGGCGTGGACATTGAAGCAATCATCCGCGCCTTCAAGCCGACCGTCCTGCTCGGCGCAACGGCCGTGGCCGGTACGTTTACCGAGCCGCTCATTCGGGAGATGGCCCGCCATGTTGAACGACCGCTCATACTTCCGCTCAGCAACCCAACGTCGAAGACCGAATGCACGCCGGCGGAGGCGATACGTTGGACCGACGGTCGGGCACTGGTGGCGACGGGTAGCCCATTTGCGCCCGTGGAGTTCAAGGGCAAGACGCATGTGATCGGCCAGGGCAACAACGTCTTCGTATTTCCAGGAATCGGGTTGGGTTGCATCTTGTCGGAGGCGTCCGAGGTCTCAGATGAGGTGTTCCTCATCGCGGCGCGCGAGTTGAGCGAGTGCGTCACAGCGGATCGACTCGATAGTGGCACGATTTACCCCGATCAATCCATGTTGCGGGACGTGAGCCGTCGCATTGCAGGGGCGGTGATGCGGGAATCCCGCCGCCAGAACCTTGGACGTTTGATTCCAAATGAGTCGATTGACCGTGTGATTGGTCAATTCATGTGGCAACCGAATTATTCGCCGAACATGGAAGGAGGATGAGTCGTGGCCACCACGATTGAGGTGCTTCGCAATATCTTCCAACGAAATGACAATGCCGCAAGCGAGAATCGGGTGCTGTTGGATCAACACGGCGTCACATGCATCAATCTTCTCGGTGGGGCCGGCTGCGGCAAGACTTCGCTCCTGGAGGCGGTTCTCCCAATGCTTCGCAAGTCGTTGCGCGTCGCTGTGTTAGAAGGCGACCTGGCAACGACCCGGGATGCCGAACGGATCGCACGGCTCGACGTGCCGGTGGTGCAACTTCTGACCGACGGCGGCTGCCACCTGAATGCGACGCTGGTGCGGCACGCGCTGGATCGAGTACCGCTTGCGAATCTGGACATGGTCATCATCGAAAACGTGGGAAATCCGATCTGCCCGGCCAACTTCGATCTTGGCGAACACGAGCGCATCAGCGTCCTCAGTGTGGCCGAGGGCGACGACAAGCCGGTCAAATATCCTCTGCTGTTCAAGAACGCGTCATTGGTTGTGTTGACAAAATGCG
>JBBTET010000017.1:0-68756 GCA_038042195.1 Planctomycetota bacterium
CCGCCGTCGAATGTCCGGCGACGCGGACGGGCCGGGGTGCGATGCACCTTGCGGAAATACCGCACTCTCGACGCCGATGTTCGACAGGCACACTGCTTTGAATCGCTTTCGGCCGTTGACGAAACAGGTGAGGATCAGACCGTGTTTGACACAGACTTCACGCTGCGAGACCTGTACGGGCATCAACTTTCTCCCGGCGGCGATGGGTGACCATCCGGTCCGGTTGCCGGACCCTAAGTTCTATCGGTCGAAACGCGAAGTCAAAAAAACCGGCGCGACGCCCGTAGGACGCCGCGCCGATTTTGCCGATTCGCTCGGTCAGGTCTTGCCGCGTCTTATCGCAGCAGGGCCAGTACGTTTTGAGGAATCTGGTTGGCCAGACCCAGAATCTGAGTCGTGGACTGCACCAGGATCTGTGCACGCGTCAGATTTGAGACTTCCGTCGCGTAATCCGTGTCGCGGATCGACGACTCAGAAGCCTTTACGTTTTCCAGCGCGATTCGCTGGCTGTTCAGGTTCGTTTCAATCTGGTTGGCTTGGAATCCGCCGAGACGCCCACTGAGCACCGAAACCTGAATGATCGCGGCGGAGACGATTTCAGCCGCCGTCGGCTGATTATCCGGATCGGTGATGGCGTTCGCGCCGCCGGTTCCAATCGTATTCAAGAAGCCAGCAGTCGTGCTGCCGAGGTTCGAGGTTGCGATTGACGGGATTCCGATGCTAACCAGACCATCGCTGTTGACATTCGGCCCGATCTGGAAGTTAGCCCCTCCGTCCGTGATGCCGAAGCTGGAACTCCCGAGGGTTGTGCCGAAGTCTTGCGAGAGGTCGGCGACCACGTCGAGGCCGCTGGAGCGAATACGGGCGACCAGACCGCTCACGCTGGCGGCTTGTCCGTTGAAGAGAACGGAGGCGTCGCGGCCACCATCTTCGTAATCACCACGATCGCCCGCGGCGACGGTGAACTGTCCACTGATGGCGCGAACAGAGACGAACTCCTCGCTGCCGAAGCCGACGCTGTTGAAATTGATACCGGTGGCACTGCCGGTGCCGGTGGTGTCGAGCGATGCCGAAACGCCGGTGAGCGACTTGAATCCTGTGATCGCCGTGACGATGGAGCTGACCGTCGTTCCGGCGGAAAAGCTGCGAACCTCCGTGCCGAGTCGTCCGCGAACTTCGATGGTAATCGGGTTCGAGTTCTTAACGACGGAGGTGGAACCGGTGGCGGAGAGGCCGCTGGTTCCGCCCTGGGTAATGTTCAGTACCGCAGTCTGGGCCGATTGGGTGACCTGCACCGTCACGGGCAGGGCGCTTCCCGAGGGGACGCGCGCGCCAAAGATCTGCAATCGCGGAAGATTCGTTGTATTCTGGCCGCTGATCGTGTACGCCAATTCACCGTTCAACAGCTTCTTGCCGTTAAACTGCGTCGAGTTGGCGATTCGGTTGATGCTCTCGAGGAGCGAGTCGACCTGAAGCTGGTTCGCCTGGATTTCATCACTGGAGAGCGCGCCCGAGTTGGACGACGCATTCACCAATCGCTTGACGTCCAGGAGCAGCTTCGAGACTTCGCTCAGCGAGGCGTCCGCCGTCGAGATGACGTTGATCGCTCGCGAGGAGTTGTCGATGGCCGTCGCGATGCCGCGGGTTTCGGCCCGAAGCGATTCGGAGGCAATCAGACCCGCCGGATCGTCGGCACCGCGGTTGATCCGCAAGCCTGAGCTGAGCCGCTCGAGCCGCTTGGCCAGATCGTTCTGGTTGTTGCTCAGTTTGCTGATGGCCTGAAGTGCCGAGACGTTTGTATTGATCCGACTCATGGATTCCTCCCTGAATACCCGGCACGCTCAATCACGTGATCCGGACGAGGCACACCACCTTGTGTGCCTTTTGTTTGAGCTTGGTCGCTTCTCGGCGTACGCCTCATCAGTTAGGCGAATCAAACCGGAAACGAATCAAACCCGTCCCCACGATGTGACTCGTGGCGAACCGTCGGTCCTATCGGGCCACGCCGCGTCCGACTTTGATTAGTCCCTGAAATAATCTGAATTTTCCCGCAATCAAAGTGGAGATCAGGATGAGGATGTTCCGAAAACCACGATGCTACGAATCTCGTTGCGCAATGCAAGACGATTATTGGACCGGCTGAATGAGTTTACTCGTCTGAAGAATCGTCGAGGAAGGGGGTCGTCCCGTGCGGACGGCCTCGGCTGAACTGATTGGACGTGTGCGAAAGAACGTCCAACTGCGTCATCCGGCTGATCTGGGCCGCGAAGTCGAGGTCGTCCTGCGTGATCTGATGTGCGGCCAGATTCTCCTGCGTCACGGCCATGGAATCGGGGGTACGCCGGAGTGGCGTAACCACGGTCGTCGCGGTCGTCACGATTCGACCTACGAGCGACAGATGATTCTTGATGAGATCGAATCGGCCGCCCCGGCGAACGTCAAAGAAGCCCGACACATCCAGGGCGCGAAAGAGGGCGGTGCCGGCGGGACGATGGCTGTGAATCAGATTGGCCACGGCATCCACCGTCTTGTCGATGCACGCTTGAATGACCTGTACCTCATTCGCGCCGATGGCGGACGCAAGCCCCTTGCGGATCACTGTGTTAAGCTTGCCGATCAACGCGCGTATCTGCAAGGCGGCTCGCTCCGGCAGGTCTGCGGAATTGACGGGGGAAGGCTGCGGCGTCACCGAGTCGCCCCGCGAGATTCGCAGGAACGGGCCGGACGCAGGCGCACCCGGGGCACGGCGCGTGGTCTTCACGCGAGCCGCGATCAAGTCTGATATCCCTGGGGCCTTTCGCTTCACGAATCGAACTCCAAATCGCCGGCCATGACACAGCACGCGGACCGACTCCCGCTCGAATCGACCACCGGCTGTGATGGAATAAGGAAAAAGGCCGCTACGTGGGTCCGCGGATGACGACAAACATGACTTATTGTGACCGGAAAGAAGCGAACATCATGCGGGGATGGCGAGCGGCGTGGCGGTGAATGAGCCATAAGATGCGGGGCACAGGATCGGCAACGCCGGGAATCGTTCCACCAGCTCGACGGAGATGTCTTCAGCCACGCCGCACGAAAGCGATCCGACGACGATGCCGTCCACGAGCATCGGGTTGAACCGTGTCGCGGGTCGCAGTGGAATATCGTGCCAGATGTCGTCGCCGTCGATGTCGTCATGCACCGCCTCGACGTGAATGCTACGCTCGTACAGCAGCGCGATCAACGATTCACAGGCCTTTCCGCGCGTCCATAGCGCGACTTTTTTGACGTGGTGCTTATCGGCCCACATGCTTAGCGCAGCCCTCGCGCGATCAAGGCCCATCAGCCGCTCATACTGTTGAACGGTTAGAGGTCGTGACGGACCTTTTGATGCAGGAATTGCGCCGCACGCCTCGCGCACTGCGTCGAACCCCTTTATCGCGCCCTCTTTGCGGGCGACGCGCTCGTATCGTTCATAGGTGGCATCGATCAGTTGCGCGCGAAGCGACTCCGGCGCATAGCGCGACCAAAGTTTCACGTTGTTGCGGATGAGAAGCTGCACCATCCGATTGTTGTCACGATTCCGCGCGACGCGAGCGTGCCACACCGTCACATCCCCGCACGGCTCCACCACCCAGCCCGCCTGCCACAATCGACAGCACAGGTCATACTCTTCAACGTAATACTGGTAGTCAATTGGATAGCCGCCGACATCGAGAAACGCGCGACGCCGAATCGCCGCGCCACAGTTGAAGAACACGCCCGATGTCCCGCCCGCGTCGTGCCGATGAGGTAGATCCGCGAGTCGAACGCGCAGCGCCGCCGCCCCAAGCTCAACCCGTGATCGAAACTGCCGCACCATCGCGTCAATCGCCCCCGGCTCAGGCCAACTGTCATCATCGAGCATGAGCAACAGCCAGCCACGGGCCGCGCTCGCTCCCACGTTGCGCGCTGCACAAGCAAGGTTCGCGCCTAACTCGACCCATCGCACACGGGGATACTTGTGCTTCAGGTCGAGTGTGCCGTCCGTTGAGCCGTTGTCGCAAATGATGACCTCAAAAAACGAATCGGGCAGGTGCGCCAGCCGGTCGAGCGTTCGATCGAGAACACTCGCTCGGTTGCGCGTCGGAATGATGATGCTGCATTCACACGGTGTGTGCGACATGACGACGAGGCTCTCGCTTGATACGCAATGGACTGACATCGGGAGGGGTCATTAATTCGGCGCGTCCGCTCATCCACGCGTGCAGTTCGTCGGCCGTCGCGGGGACCGGGCCGACCGCGCCAATCCGAATCGCAGCGATCGCGCCGGCCAGATACGCCGCCTGCATCAGATTTCCCCCTGCGGACAACGTGAGTGCCGACACGGTCAGCACCGCCTCCGACACGCCAAGCCGATCCGCGACATGGCCTGCGAACGACGGAAGATACTCACTCGATAAGCGGTCGTGCCATGCGGTCGTCGCCCGATCATGCGAACGACGATCAAACGTCACCAGCCCGCGCTTGCCGAGCGTCAGCAGCATGGACCGGGCCTGCACGCGCTGAAGCAGACCATACGCAAGCGATGACAGACCGGCCGACGAGTCGTTCATGGCGGCTCGCAATCGCCGCTCCGAGCAGCACATCAGGTCCACGTCGCGAATCGCCAAGAGGTCGCCGCGCGAGGTGCCCGTGCCCGATGCCAGCAATGGCGCGCGGCGCAGATCATCCCCCACGCGCTGCACCAACCCCGGCGTAACCAGGCCATAGCCGCAGTCGAGCGACACCATCACGTCACAAGCCCCCGACAACTCCCGCAACGTGTCGGCCGCCTTGCGCTCCGAAATCGAATCCATCGGGCGCACTCGGCCCCGACTCACGCGAAACAGCTTGCGATCGTCCACAAGAAAGCGTGAGTGAACGGGAATGTCGTTGCGATTATGAACCGTAAGAATCCGTATTCCAAAGGAGGTGAGCGTTGATTGGACCCACCCGGACAGTGAATCGTTGCCCAGACTGGTGACCAGCACGACCTCCGCGCCAAGCGCCGCCGCCTGAAGCGCGACATTCGCCGCCCCGCCGAGGTAGTCCTCCGCATCCAATTCAGTCAGTGCCATCATCGGTGCTTCGCTGGCGATCTCATTGGCGTCGCACAGCACATAGCGATCCACCAGGCTGTCGCCGAACACGACGAACTTGCGCCCGAAAAACGCACGAATCAATTCTCCCAGCCGCGCCGTATCAATGTCATGACGCCGGCTGACGGCCCGAAGACGCTCTACATCAAGTTGCGGAGACTGCGACAGCGCCTCCATCAAGCGCGTCGAACTGAAGACCACCTGCCCACTGGAGAAGATCACACGGCCGCCGTGCGATTCGACCACATCGCGCTCCTCGATGAATCGCGGATCGTGGCTCGTGGCATACTCCTCGCCCTTCACATACACATCCGGCCGAATCCGGTCGAGTAGATCACGGGCCGTGGGGTTGGAATCAATGACGACGTAATCAACGAACTCCAACGCGGCGAGATTCTCCGCGCGAAGCTCCTGTGGGATGTACGGTCGAGTCTCGCCCTTGCTGATCAGCGCGTCGCCGGTGATAGAGACGACGAGGATGTCCCCTTGTGCCCGGGCAAATTGTAAGTATCGAATGTGCCCCGGATGAACGATGTCGAAGCACCCGTGACATTGGATAACGGTCTTGCGCCGACTACCCGGCGCATCACTCCCACATTGATTCTCTAACGCTGGTATCAACTCGGAGACGGGCACGATCTTGCGGTGATAGGTGGATGGCGCGTCGCTCGGTCCGTCAGATTTAGTCGCCATCGGCTCGGCCCCCATTAGTCCCACTTGATGATCGAGCGAGCCGACGTGATGACCGCCTTGGCAATGAGGCTGCCGAACAGGAGCAACATCAACCACGCGACCACGAGACAGAGCAACGGCCACAGCGCGACGACCTTCTCCTCAATCAACGGCGTGAGCGTCCCGCCGAGGATCGCAGCCCCGCCCATTGCCGCGACGGCGAGCAGATGCCCCTTCAGATTGCCGGGGCCGGGGGCCAGTCGAACCGTCAGACATATCATTAGGTATACAAACAACGCCACCCGGTAGGGCGATGCCTCTGCCGCCAGAACAGCATCAAGCGTCTTTTCGCAGAGCGTCACCAACCCGCGAATCTGACTCCAAAAAGCGGCAAGTGTGATCGGCAACTCTTTGGGCAGCGGATCGGCAGGAACATGGCTGACCACCGGCCCGCCCAATCGAGCCACCACCACATAAAGCATCCCACCCAACAGGAGCATTGGGATTAAGGCCACGAGGATCGGCCCAACCACCTTCATCTTGGGCTGCGGCTCGGGGGCTGGAGAAGGAGGCTTGCCGGGTGTATTTTTTTGAGGCTCAGGAAGCGTTGCGCCGGTGATGAGGAGTGCGACTATTCTACCAAGGCTGGCGGCAAGGGTGCCAGGCAACAGTGCCACGTTCAGCGTCTTTGGCTGCGTCATTCCCGACCAAATCGAGAGAACGCCCCATGCCAACAGGATCGCAACGGCCAGCCAGATGGTTGTTGTGACAAATACCACGGAACCCTCGCGCAAAAACTGCGCGACGCGGGCGCGCCGCATGACTCCACCGGTTGAAAACCGGTGCCACATGGATGAATCATCGGCAGCCGCCACTCAAATGGTTGATGTACGATCAGGGCCTCACATGGGATTACCAAGCAAAGCGGGTTATACTGAGGACTACATTTGTGGATGTGGAGGCATTAGTACGCTATGGCTGTCGTCGTCTGCTGCCCCTGCGGCAACCCAATTGACTCCGAGCACCTCGACCTCGTGGTCTCCCTGACCTGCCCACAGTGCAGCCGCGAGATCGACATCGAGATCGACAACGGCCCCGTCGACCGACGACGGGCCATGCTCACCGTCATGGAAGGGCCGCACTGGGTCGGCGAGCGATTCATCATCCCCGTCGGCGTCGACCTCAAGATCGGCCAGGCCAACGGCAATTGGATTTCCCTCGACGACGAATCCATCTCCGGTGTGCATTGCCGGCTTCGACTGAACCCCGACGGCGCGCTCATCGTCGAAGATCACCAGGGCAGCCCCGGCACCTTCATCGGCACGCAACGCATCGAGAGGGCGAAGCTCTCGCCCAAACAATCGCTGCGCATCGGAACCTTCCGCCTGCGACTCGACTATCAAACCGGCGACGGCTCCACGATCACCGCGAACGTCACGAGCGCCTTCACCGATACCTCCGGTCTCCTGCCTACGATGGTGCAGGTCAGGGCGAAGAAAACACTCGGCAATCAGGCCGTGAGCAACCGCTTCCCCATCGCCCGCTGGTTGATGATCTCAGTGACGTGGCTGCTCGCTGCATATCACTTTTTCGCCGTGCATCAGGCCGACCATCTGGAGTGGCGGTGGCCGGTCGCCGCGGCGGCGGCGCTCGTGCTCGGCGGGTCGCTCACGCTGGCCAGTCGTCGCGTGACATTGGCGCATCAACTCTTCAAGTACACGCCACTGGCCATGTTGCTCGCGTTAGCCATTGTCGATTTGGTCTGGTCGATGCCCGTGCCCGCATCGTGCGCCATCGCCGTCGCGGGTGCCGTGGCGTGCCTCATCGTCGCCACTCCGCCGCCCACCCTGGCCATCGGCGCCATCGCCCTCGGCGAAAGCGCTGTCGTGGTCATGCTCGTGGCAACCATCATGCGCATGACAGCGGGCAATTGAATGAAAGCTGTTCGTAAATCAGTACTGGCCGCGCCCCACATACACCACCCGCAAACCGCCGGATTCCGGCTCACGCTTGGACGGCGTCGCACGCACGGGCTTCTTGTTGCGCGCCGGTGGTGATTTGATCGCCTTCAAGGGTACGGCTCGATTAGAAATGGTCGTCAACTTCGGAATGAAAAAGCTCTTCGGGTCGAGCTTCGCCGCGCGCCGCAGGATCGGGTCGGCTGCACCGGGGCCGCGCGTGAAATAGGTGATGTATCCAAGTATTGTGAGACCGCCCGCGTCTTTCGGATGTTCAAGCACATAATCATTCAACGCGGCTGCGTGCTCGTCGAAGTCCTGTCGCGTGCCATACTCCTCGCGAATGTCATACGTCTTGTACGCCAGTGACGGCGACAACTCGAACGCCCGCTCCAGCATCGGCACCGCTTCACGATACCGGCCCAGGGCAAACATCGCATGCGCTGCGTGCAAGCGCGGGGCGGCACTATCGTGATTCAACTCGGCCGCGCCAAGCAGATTCACCAACGCCTGTTCATAGTTCCCATCGCGGAAGAATCTCAGCCCCTCGTCGAACTGCGCCGCTGACTGATTGAGCAACCGCCCCGCTCGCTGCGACGCGATGTACCAGGCATATTCATGGTTGGCATCGTAGCGCCCCTGGTTGTAGGCCGACTCCACGTCACCGCCGAATGATTGGTACTGATAGGAATACGACTCGTATCTGTTCAAGCAATTCGACGGGTAACCGGGGTACGCGGCGTTCGCACGCTGCCCCTGATAGCGCGCCGAATTCGGCCGACGAAGCGTGCTGTAATCCGGAAATGGTCGAAGGTGCGGGCTGAACGAGTCGGGGCTGTACGGCGACGGCAGCACATAGTGCCCCGGCCGCAGGAGATACGGCTCAGCCGTTTGCGGCGTCATATGGTTGCTCGCTGCCAAAACCTCGTGCTCCGCAGGGGGCAACATGACCACGCGAATCTGACCCATCGCCGACGAAGCAGCCAGCGCAACGCCAACCATCACAAGACGCGACATGTGTACTCCTCGCTGCGGCGGCCCTCTCTCAATTATAGACACGAATATCTGAGCCGAGATAGGGGGCAAGTTGGTGTGCAATTGCACAAAAGTCGGTGGGAACTGCTACCCAACAGACCCCTCGGCAATTTCATAACCCCCCGTGGCCACAAAAGCTTGCGCATCACGGATTTCGCACCTTGGATATCCGCTAAGTTAGTGGGCACTAGCAAATCCGTTGTTCTGGCTATGGCACGGTTCCGCACAGCCCGACCCGCAAGAAAACCCAATAAATTGCTGGACATTCGTGTTGGGCGCGGTGTAATGCGCATCCAGTCCCCGGGCGCGCGGCGCGGTGCGAAACTCGCGCAAGCTAGTGCCCCCTAACGTGAGGTGACATCATGGTGGCCCCCGCAACGACCCTCGAAAGATCCGAATCCACGCACGAGCTACGACTGCCGCTCCTGGCGGATTCCATCGAAAACACGCTTGCCATCGAACGCGAGCGAATGATGAAGGAGGCCGGCCTCACCGTCGGACCCATTCATCACTTCAAGCGGCCCAGGGAGGACAGCTTCACCAAGACCGAACGCGGCAAAGTCACCATCTGGCTCGGCGGCCTCACGCTTCGCCACGAGCAACTCATCGTCGCCGGACTGGAGGGCCTCGGCTACAAGGTCGGCCTCATCCCGACGCCCGTGAAGGCCGACTTCCAGGCCGGCAAGGAGTACGGCAACAACGGCCAGTGCAACCCGACCTACTTCACCGTCGGCGCGGTCGTGAACCACCTCAAGCGCATGCGCGATGAAGAAGGCGTCCCGCTGGAGAAGATTCTCAGCGATCACCTCTTCATCACCGCCGGGGCCTGCGGGCCGTGCCGATTCGGCATGTACGAGGCCGAATATCGACTTGCCCTGCGCAATAGCGGCTTCGACGGCTTCCGCGTCATGCTCTTCCAGCAGGGCGGCGGACTCGATCAGGCCGCGCTCGAAGCGGGGCTGGAGTTCAACCTGAACTTCTTCCTCTCGCTGCTCAACGCCATGTTCATGGGCGACATCCTCAACGAAGTCGCCTACCAGATTCGCCCCTTCGAGGTCGTGCCGGGAAAGACCAACGAAGTCATGGCAAAGTGCGTGACGCTCTGCGAGAACGCCCTTCGAGAGAAGAACTACGACGAAATCCATGGCGGCGTCCTCGCCAAGTTGCTCTCCAAGGTCGCCCCGGTGAAGGGGGCCGATGACGCCCAGAAGTTCCTCGACCAACTGCGCGGCACCTACTACGCCGACGTCTTGGAGAAATGCCGCAAGATGATCGACGAGGAGATCGAGGTCGACTACCTGCGACCCAAGCCGATCTGCAAAGTCACCGGCGAGTTCTGGGCACAGACCACCGAGGGCGACGGCAACTTCCGCATGTTCCCCTTCCTCGAAAGCGAGGGCGCGGAGGTGATCGTCGAGCCGGTGGCGACATGGATTTGCTACATGCTGCACCAGGCCGGCCTCAAGGCAGGCGACCGCAAGGGCCTCACCAAGGGCCACACCGCCGATGACACCGGCGAGCCATCGCGATGGGATGTAAAGGGGCGCATCGCAACGGAAATCGAATCACGCAAGAAGCTCTTCACCCTCAATCTCGCTGAGAAGATCGTCATCCACGAATACAACAAACTCCGCAAGGCCGTCGGCGGCACGGTGCATGAGCTGGTCCCGCAACTCGAACTCACCCGCGCCGGTCACCCGTACTACAACAGCCGCGCCGGCGGCGGCGAAGGCCACCTCGAAGTCGCCAAGAACATCTACTACATCAACAAGAACCTCGCCCACATGGTGCTCAGCCTCAAACCCTTCGGCTGCATGCCCAGCACGCAGAGCGACGGGGCACAGGCCGCCGTCACCAGCCACTTCAAGGACATGATCTACATCCCCATCGAGACCAGCGGCGAAGGCGACATCAACGCCCACAGCCGCGTGCAGATGGCCCTCGGCGAGGCGAAGCTAAAGTGCAAGGATGAGTTCAAACGCGCGGTGGAATCGACCGGCCGCAGCATCGACGACCTCCGCGACTACGTCGCCCGCCCCGAAAACCGCGACCTCCGCCGCCCCCTGCAACACGTCAGCCACCACGACGGCATGGTCGGCAAGGCGGCGAATTTCGCGATGGATGTGGGCGCGAGGATGAAGACGTAGGGCTACGGCTGATCTCCGCCGTGGGCAACACGGCGAATAGGACGGCGTGCGAGTTCGCTATGGTAAGAACGACCAAGACTATCGGCATTGCGCCTGGCCCACTCGGTCAACAGGGTTTCTCCTGTAGAGGGGGCATTACTGTCGAGAAGGCCGCACATCAGGGCCTGAATCTCGTCACGAGTCAGCACAACGTCGTCAACGATCTTGCCAATGGCCCTGCCGATCCAGTACCCCATCTCGGGTGGCAGATTAACGATCCACCGCCGAATACCCATGATCTTCAAAACCTCCGTCACAAGTTGACGATAGGAGAATCGCTCCGGCCCTACGGCATCCAGAACCACGTTACCACGATCCCTTCCACAGCAAACCGCAAGCTCGGCGAAATCGTCAACATGAATGGGGCGAATGCCGTAGTCGCCTCGACCGAAGATTCCAAATACCGGAAACCGCCTGAGAATCCAGGCGATATTGTTAATCAAAATATCTTCGTCTCCAAACAACACGGCGGGTCGGAGAATCGCATACGACATTCCCGATTCACGAATTGCGCGCTCAAGTCGAGCCTTTCCCCGGTAATACTCGAATGGCGAGTCCTCGGACGGATTGGCAATACTGACGTGAACAATCCGCTGCACGCCGGCCTCATGGGCGGCCCGAAACAAGGTCAAACTGTTTTCAACGGCTTGCGCCCGCGTGAATCGGTGATGGTTGTATCGAATCCAGTAGGTGTTGTAGAGAACACGGACGCCACGCATGGAATCCACAAGGTGTTCGGGGTGATCAAAACAAAGCGGATACGTCTGAATGCTGGTGGCGTGTGGTTCTTGCGGGCGGGGCGAATTGGTCAACGTTCGAACGACGATGCCTTGGCCAAGCAATCGTTTTGCAATCCTGCGGCCCGAATAGCCAAATGCGCCGGTCACGACATGAGTTTCGGCAGTGTCCACGGGTGCGACTCCCTTGCTTTGTCAGATATCGTACGCCGCTCGTTCGTGGCTGCTTCGGCTTTCAGTGTTTTTGGAAAACTCGGGCGCAACAAAAGAAATGAAAGGCTGTGCCGCGCGCAGCCTTGTAGGGTCCGCTACGCATAAAGCGTGACGAATCGAGGATGACATTGAACATGACTCAATCAGTTTCGACGATACAACGAAGGTTCGCTTGCCTGATCGCGGCACTGGCATCGCTTATCCCGCTCCTGGGTTGCGACAGCGGGATCCCGGATCAGAATCTCTTCCTGCCGCTCGACACCGTGCTGTCCAACAGCCAGGCCCTGGTGCGGCTTTACAGCGCGCCAATCCCGGGGCTGGAGGGCATCGCCACACATCCATGGTTTATCGTCAAGAGAAAAAGTGCCAACACCTATTCTCGATGGGAAGTCTGGCAGGACGCCGGCGGGCTTTATGGCCATGTGCGACAAAACTTTCTCACGGCCGAAAGCGGAGTCGGGGCCGGCGGCGTCTATGTCATCGCCGAGCTTCAGGGCGCGGCCGCCGAGTCCGTGGTCGAGTTCATCTACACAGAGTCACCGACATACGCGTGCAAGGATAATTATGTCCTGTTTCCCGGCCCGAACAGCAACAGCTATGCCCAATGGGTGCTGACGGAGACGGGCTGGAATGTCACTTTGCCCGATTCGGCGATCGGAAAGGATGTCCCCTGTCTCTAGAGATTTGCTCCGGAGACGCTAACCGTCGCGCACGACGAGCCACATCAGATCGAAGGACTCAACGGCGGACCTGATGCCACGAAAGAAACAAGCACTACCATGAACATACCTCTCAACCTCAAATCCGATTCCGGTCACGGCTCCGGCGGCTCCTGCGGAACCCACTCCGACGCCACAAAGCCTGCCGCTAAATCCGGCGGTGGCTGCTCCTCAGGCGGATGCTGCTCCACCAAGAGCGAGCCGAAGGACACGCCCGTCGGCTTCGTCACGCTCAACGTCGGCATGGTCAAGGCCGAGAAATCGCGCCCCACGATCGACGATCTGCCCTTCGCGCCGACGACCAAATATCCGCAGGGCCTCTTCATCGGCCTCGATGTCGGCAGCACCACGGTGAAGTTCGTCGTCGTCGACCCCGTCACCGATGAAATCCTCCACAAAGACTACCAACGCCACGACACCAAGCAGCCCGAGAAGTGCATCGAGATGCTTCGCACCATCGAAGCCAAGTTCACCGACGTGCCGCGAAACACCTACCGCGTCTTCATGACCGGCAGCGGCGGCTCCTCCATCGGCAAGCGCATCGGCGCGAAGTTCGTGCAGGAGGTCAACGCCGTCAGCCTCTCCGTCGAAAAAACGTACCCCGACGTGCAAAGCGTCGTCGAACTCGGCGGCCAGGACGCCAAGATCATCGTCTTCAAGACCGACGAATCCACCGGCAAGAAAAAGAAAATCCCCTCGATGAACGACAAGTGCGCCGGCGGCACCGGCGCGGTCATCGATAAGATCAACGCCAAACTGCGAATCCCCTCCGACGAACTCTGCAACATGGGCTACGCCGGCCTCAAGCTCCATCCCGTCGCCGGCAAGTGCGGCGTCTTCGCCGAGACGGATATCAACGGCCTGCAAAAGCAGGGTGTCCCCCCTGACGAACTCATGGCCAGCCTCTTCGAGAGCATCATCCAGCAAAACCTCAGCGTCCTCACCCGGGGCCACACGCTCCGCCCACAGGTGCTCCTCCTCGGCGGGCCGAATTGCTACATCAAAGGCATGCGCGACTGCTGGCGGCACAACATCCCCGCCATCTGGCGCGAGCGCAACGTGCCGTTCGATGAATCGAAGCCCATCGAGGAACTCATCATCGTCCCGGAGAATGCGCAATACTTCGCCGCCCTCGGCGCGGTCGAATACGCCAAGATCGAAGTGCAGGACAATCCCAACTTCGGCGTCTATCGCGGACTCGGCGACCTGGAGTGGTACGTCGGCGTCGGACGACTCGAAGAGAAGAAGGCTGCCGGCGGCCGCGGATTGTGGAAAGAGGCGACCGACCTCGCCGACTTTAAGAAGCGATATCAAAAAGAGCCGTGGGCACCAGTGTCCTTCGCACCGGGTTCACTCGTCAAGGCATTCGTCGGCCTCGACGGCGGCAGCACCAGCACCAAAGGCGTACTTCTCGACATGGAAAAGCGCGTCATCGCCAGCGCCTACCAACTCTCCAAGGGCAACCCCATCGAAGACACGATGGAAATCATCGCCGCACTGCACAAGCAGATCACCGACCAGGGCTGCACGCTCGAAGTCCTCGGCGTCAGCACCACCGGCTACGCGAAAGACATCCTCAAAGAAGTCATCGGTGCCGACGTGGCCCTCGTCGAAACGGTCGCGCATACCCAGGCGGGCCTGCACTTCTACCCAGAGACCGACGTGATCGTCGATGTCGGCGGCCAGGACATCAAACTCATCATCCTCAAAAACGGCCAGGTCAAGGACTTCAAACTCAACACCCAATGCTCCGCCGGCAACGGCTACTTTCTGCAAAGCACGGCCCAGGGCTTCGGCTTCAAGGTCGAGGAGTTCGCCGACATCGCCTTTTCCGCAGAGGCCATGCCCAGCTTCGGCTACGGCTGCGCCGTCTTTATGCAGAGCGACATCGTCGACTTCCAACGCCAGGGCTGGTCCCCGCACGAAATCATGGCCGGCCTCTGCGACGTGCTGCCGAAGAATATCTGGCTCTACGTTTCGCAGATTCCGAACCTCGCCAAGCTCGGCACGAACTTCGTCCTGCAAGGCGGCACGCAACACAACCTCGCCGCCGTAAAGACGCAGGTGGATTTCATCACCAGCCGCTTCAAGGGCACCGGCGTCGAGCCGAAGGTCATCGTTCACAAGTTCTGCGGTGAGGCCGGCGCGATCGGCTGCGCGGTCGAGGCCCATCGCCTCTTCACCGAGAACGACCTGCGCACCACTTTCATCGGCCTCGAGCGCGTGCAGCAAATCAAGTTCCGCACCACGCGCGAAGAGGCGACTCGCTGCTACTTCTGCAAGAACAAGTGCCTGCGAACCTTCATCGACGTGAAGACCGGCGAAGCCGCCGCCGCGCCGGGTGTTCTCATCGACCTCACCACCCACATCATCAAGACCGGCCCTGAATCAGGCCACCCCACGCGCATCAAGCACGGCGATTCCTCGACCGCGCAAGCCCACGGATCGCAATCCGTGGGCGTCGATGGCGTCACCGCGCCTCCGAAGAAATCTAAATCCAAAGTCCCCCTCCAAGCCGACGAAAAGCGCCTCATCATCGCCACCTGCGAAAAAGGCACGGTCGAAGATGTCAACGACATGCGCGACATCAAGGCCGGCCTCGACGCCGCGAAAAAGGCGAACCCGAACTTCGCCGAGATCGGTGCCCGCGAAGCCTTTGCCCCGGCGAATGTGCAATGCGTCGCCGACACACCGCCGAAGGTGACCATGACAAACTTCCTCAAGAAGAAGGAAATCGAACGCCGCGTCGAGTTGATGAAGAAACGCGAGAACATCCGCATCGGAATGCCGCGCGTCCTAAACATGTACTCGATGGGGCCTTGGTTCATGGCCTACTTCGAGTCCCTCGGCATCGCCAAGCGCAACCTGATCTGGTCCGACTACACCGGCGAAGAGATGTACAAAGAAGGCGCGAAGCGCGGGGCCATCGACCCCTGCTTCCCCAGCAAGATCGGCATCCCCCACGTCCACAACCTGCTCTACCACAAGCACAAGGACACCCCGCTCGACTACATCTTCTTCCCGATGATCGATTGCATGCCGACCTTCCTGGAAAATATCCAGAGCAGCCGCGCCTGCCCGACCGTCTCCGCGACGCCAGAGGCTGTGAAGGCCGCCTTCACCAAGGAAAGCGATCTCTTCAAGGAACTCGGCACGGTCTACCTCGACACCTTCGTAAACTTCAGCGAGCCGGGCCTGCTCCAGCGGCAGATGTACGACGAGTTCGCCGACAAATTCGGCCTCTCGCGCGAAGAGAACGCCCGCGCCTGTCGCGTGGCCTGGGATCATTACGACACCCTCTGGGCCGAACAGCGACGCCAGGCCCGCGAACTGCTCGAC
Organism: Planctomycetota bacterium; assembly: GCA_038042195.1. Taxonomy (GTDB): domain Bacteria; phylum Planctomycetota; class Phycisphaerae; order UBA1845; family UTPLA1; genus JACRIM01. Next base: position 15,962 of record JBBTET010000017.1, read on the forward strand.
CGCATCGAGGCCAACGACGAGGTCGGCGTCGTCCTGCTCACCCGCCCCTACCACCACGACCCCGGCGTCTGCCACGAAATCCCCGACGAATTCCAAAAACTCGGCATCCCCGTCTTCACCATGGACGCCCTGCCGCGCGACCCGGACATGCTCGACCGCCTCTTCGGCGAAGAGGTCCGCCGCGGCGACTTCGCCAGCGTCGTCTCCATCGAGGACGTCTGGAAGAACGCCTACAGTGAAAACACCAATCGCAAGATATGGGCCGCCAAGTACGCCGCCCGACATCCAAATCTCGTCGCGCTGGAACTCTCCAGCTTCAAGTGCGGCCACGACGCCCCCATCTACAGCGTCGTCGAAGAGATCGTGGAGAAAAGCGGCACGCCCTACTTCTGCTTCAAGGACATCGACGAAAACAAACCCACCGGCTCCATCAAGATTCGCATCGAGACCATCGCCTACTTTCTGCGCCGCCACCGCGACAAGCTGGTCCGCAACAAGAAGAAAATGGCCGACATCGAATCGCGCCTCGCGGACATGGAACGCGAGCTTCGCGCAAAACACCACGCAACCTCGCGCGTGGAATTGGCGACGGTGGTGGGGGTGTAAAACCGCCGGCCATACGTATATAATTGCGTACACAAGCGAGTGGCGCAATACATACGGAGGCCCAGCATGACAACGGAACAACTCGTCCGCCGTATGCGACACCAGCCGTTCCGAAAGTTCCGCATTCACCTCGCGGACGGACGGCACGTGGATGTGAAGCACCCCGACTTCATCGCCCGCTCCCCCGCCGGCCGCACAGCGGTGATCTACACCGGCACCGACACCACTGAGACGGTCGATTTGCTATTGGTCACAAGCCTCGAAGTCCTGAACGGACATTCGGGTAGAGCGCGACGATAAATTCATGAATGACACATCAACGGCGGCGGCTTCGACGATGTCCATGCCCAACGGATCCGCTCCCGCCTCTTCGCCGATCGTATCGACAGATGTCGCGTTGAGTGTGATTCAAGAAGTGGTCAACAAAGTCACCGGGAAGTCCGTGCCGATCGCTCGCGACACCCGTATGGACCGGTACTTCATCGAGCTGTCCGGCACAGATGACCTCGATTATCTCGATCTCTCCTTCAAACTCGACGCAAAGCTCGGAGTCAAGATCACAAAAGAAGATTGGGCTTATTTGTCTGGCGGAACTCCAAAGATGTCAAAGGAAGAGTGGGAGGCGAAGTATGCGGAGTTCTTCACGTTTGGCAGGCTCGCGGATGTTGTTGCCTCGCGAGCGCGACTCGGTATTGTCCGGCCCGTGACGATACTCGGATCAACCTCGCTTTCGGCCGGCGCATTTCAGTCGATCGAGCGAATTGCGTTTTCAATTAACCCGGAGATCGAGCGATTCGCTCCAAGCACTCCAATATTAGATCGCCTTTCTGGATCGAGTCTTGTGATCTTCTGGGCGCGAGTCCTCACCATCTCAGGAAGCCACGTCCCTCCACTGCATAAGACAAGATTGATCCGCTTCTTGGAATCTGCCTACTTGTTCGCGGTCTGGACGCTGGTAATTGGTCTTGTCGGCGGCACTGGAGGAGCAATTCTTTGTGCGGCATTTGGCGTACACAATCCAATCGGCACCACGGGGCTGTTCACTGGCTGGATCGGCGTGCTGGGAGCAATTGGAACCGGGATTTTCGCTGTTGCCCTACACGGATTTCATCGATTGATAAGAGCACTTGAGCCGAGGGAAGTCATCCTGCCGCACGACATTCGTACCTTCCGTGACCTCGCCGAACTCATCTCCGGCGACCGCGGCGGCTGGTGTACCAAGTGTGATTACGACCTCACCGGCCTCACCTCCGACATCTGCCCAGAGTGCGGAACACCGATCAGCCCCAACCCGCTACAATGGGCCAAGAGCGAACCGAAATCCTGAGCAACCCATGCCCACCCCCGCCGACAAAACCATGTTCGAAATCTACCGCGAAGCCGACTACGCCCGGCTCTATCGCGTTGTCTTCTTCACCGATCTCGATGAGCACAACAAAGAGGCCGAGATCAACCGGGCCATGGCCGGCGAGCACGTCTACGACGGCTTCCTCGCCGACCGCCGCAAGGACGAGGGCAAGAAGAAACTCGCCGAACTCCTCGCCCGCATGAACCGTGGCGAAAGCGTCACGGCCCAGGACATCGAACGCGAATTGACCGCCATCGAGGCTATGGCATCGGCCTAAATCTCCGCACGACAAGTACCCCTATCCCCGGCCATTCTTGCTGAAAACCGCATTCTCAACCTTAATAACGCTGGTTTCCGTGCGGAATCGCCCGCCCACAATTCCGCGAGAAATACAAAGATTTCACATGGACTTCCCCAATCCGTTCGATTACCATCTCTGTTGGTTGGTTCGACGACCGAGCTTCTCAGGTTACGTGACAGGTCTTACTTGGCTTCTCGCCCCTGCTATCTCCTTCTCGCAACAAACCATCCGGACCGGATTGCTGGTCCCTTTCTATATTGACCCGGAAAGCAAAAGACGCGGTCAGCAGGCCCACTACCTTTAGGAAAAAAACATGGGCAAAAAGTTGTACGTCGGTAATCTGAGCTTTAGCGTGAGTGACTCGGATCTCCAACAGTTGTTCTCGGCTCACGGCGATATCGTCTCCGCTCAGGTCATCACCGACCGCGACACCGGCCAAAGCAAGGGCTTCGGCTTCGTCGAGTTCGGTTCTGACAGCGAGGCCCAGGCGGCCATCGCGGCCCTCGACGGCAAAGACCACGGTGGTCGCGCCTTGAAGGTCAACGAAGCCAAGCCGAAGGAAAACCGCAGTGGCGGCGGCGGTGGTGGTCGTGGCGGCTACGGTGGTGGCGGCGGCGGCGGAAGTCGCGGCGGCTACGGTGGTGGCGGCGGCGGTGGTGGTGGCGGTGGTGGTCGCGGCGGACGCTACTAAGACCAACCCCCTGTGTGGCACGGGCTAATAGCCTGTGCGATACAAGCATCAATCAGCGATTCATTCGCAACAAAAAGCCCCGCTCGGCATCTCGCCCGGCGGGGCTTTCTTTTTTTACTTCAATTTCGCGCGGCCCTGCATACTATATGTGGCAACTCTCCACCTCACCCCCGGTCAGCCGAATCACCTCCATCACCAGCTTGCGAACCCCCTCATACACCTCGGCCGGCCCCCGACCGGTCATGTACGCCGGCGTCGTCACGATCTTGCACCCTTCATCGACGACCATCTCCGTCACCGCGCAATCGCAGTGTACCGCCCCCATCTGATTCATCGCCGCCGCCGTCGCCTTGTCAGTTCCGATGGTCATCTTCGGATGCAACTCCTTCCGGCCGACAATCCGCGCCAGCATCGCCGGGGCAATGCAAATCGCCCCGATCGGCTTCTTCGCCGACAACATTTCGCCGACCAGCCGTTCAACCTCGGGATGCACCGTGCAAGTCGGCCCCTCGCTCGCAAACGTGCAGAGATTCTTCGCCGCGCCAAAGCCGCCGGGGAAAACCAGGGCATCCACCTCGCTTGCCCGCATGTCCTTGAGATTCCTGATCTCGCCCCGAGCGATACGAGCCGACTCAACCAACACATTCCGCTGCGCCGATTCCGGCTTCTGCGTCGCATGATTCACTACGCCGGCTTGCGCCACGTCCGGCGCACAACAAATCGCCTTCGCCCCGGCCTGATCGATGGCCAGCAGCGTCAACACCGACTCATGAATCTCCGCCCCATCCAGAAACCCACACCCCGACAGACAGACTGCAATCTTCTTCATGGTAGATTCCTCCGACAGTGGTTGGATTAATGAACACAGGCGCTCACGAAATTATAGTCGTGCGGGCAATCATCGCGCAACAGGACGGCGACTGGTGAAACGGCTTGCTTAGAGTTTGTGATTCCTGCGACGTCGTCGCAATGTCTGTCTCGCGATGAGGAACGGGAGCATGCCGCCAACGCCGGCGCCACAAGAACCAGCAGAACCAGCTCCACAGTCCGCCGGAGTTCCCAGGTCAGAAGGCAAACCGGGAGTCGCCGGGGCCGGAGCAGGTTCACACAGGTCACCCACGCTATTCCCGTTCGCGTCTGCCTGGTCAGCATTTGCAACGGCTGGACAGTTGTCGACGCAGTCCGCAATGCCATCGCCATCCGTATCGGTATCTGTCACGCCACACCCGCAAGCGCCCGGTGCAACTTTTGTCGCATCATTCGGACAGCCGTCATTGCAGTCGGCCGTGCTGTCACCATCGGTGTCAGTGTCCGGCACGCCGCACCCGCACTGGCCGGGAGCGGTCTTGGTGGGATCAGCCGGGCAACTGTCGACGCCGGTAACAGGATCGGCTCGGTAAACACCAAAACGCCCATCGCCGAGGGTGACGTAAAAAACGATTTGGCCGCTGTCGTTGATGGCTTGTGGGGCAGCGGTGCCGCCGCCAAACGAGTTGACGGAGGAGCCGTCGAGTGGATCGCCAAGCTCGATGACCTTGTCGTTAACGGGGTTCGTACCGGTGTAGATACCGCTGGATGTCGTTCCGGTTCGGGTCGCTCGAAAGGCGAGCGTGCCGGAGGCGTTCATCGAGATGCCCGTGAGGAGCGTGGAGAACGGCCCTGAAATTGTATCCGTCAGCTTGATGCCGTCCTTAACGATGGCCGCGCCGCCACCAGTGAGACCCAGATCACGCAGCGCGATGAGGGCGTAGCTTCCGGACGAATTGATGGCCACGCTTTCAGGGAAGTCGCGGTACTCGCCGCTGGTGTCGAGCGCGGGCACGCCAGTGGGAAACTTAAAAACGGCGTAAGAATTGTCGTCGAGCTGCGCTGAAAAGGCGATGATGCCGGCAGAACTGATCGACGCGAAATGCGGCAAATTGAGTGTGTTGGGCGACGCCGCGCTCGCCACCGTATTCACGGTTCCACTTGCGTTGAACACGCCGGCTTCATTGTCGCTGTCGAATCGTCCGCCAAAGACCACGGCACCGCCGTCGCTGATGAACCCACCGCCAAGTACTTTGTAATCACCAGTGGAGTCAACGATCTCAGATGCGGAGGTGCCGGAGCCGACGAGAATGGCGGTTTCGCCGTCAAGCCGATTGGCGTTAAAAGCGACGCTGCCGCTGTTGTTGATAGTCGTAGGGCCGAAGCCGGCGTAGGTCGTGCCGGTGCCGATCATCTCGACGGTCGGGCCGCCGTTGCCCGTGTACACACCGGAGACGCCGGCATCGAGCGTGGCCGTAAACGCGACAAGTCCGGAGTTGTTGATGCTGGGGTGTGAGTCGAACGACTGAAACGGGCCGCTGGAATCAGCGATACGCGTGAACGTGTAAGTGACGGCCTGGAGCGGGGTCGCTACAGTAAAGAGCACCAGAACAATAAGTCGAAGTCTCATGGTCGAGCCTCGGGCAAGCGAAAGGGCGAGGGTCGCAAATCCAACGTCATCATACCATATCATCTGCAATGGAATCCAGTGAATACTTGATAAACGACTCAATGAAATGGGGCGGCGGCGTTTCAGGCGCCAAATCGCGTCGGGGGTTTCAGAAATGTAGCTCGACCACGTTTTTATCCGTCAACACGTGCGTCGCATGGACCTGCTGCCCATCATGCACCGTGCCGCCCCAGATACGGGCCGTGCTCAGCTTCTCCGCCAACTCCCGATGCACCAGATGCGCCATGTCATGCACCGTCGCCCCCACGGGCAGAATAAACGGCGACTCCTTGTCGGCCGGCTTCCCCGGCTTCTTCGCGTAGATACGAATCACATTCAGCAACTCAAACGCCGCCCCCATCATCATCGGCAACCCATCGCCCGTCATCGCCGACACCGGGATCATCCGCAAATCACCCCCGACCAACTCCTTGAAGCCGTCAAAGTTGTCCATCGCGCTCGGCGTGTCACTCTTGTTCGCCGCGACCAGCACGCGCTTCGGAATCGCGGCCTCCTCATCCTCGTCAAACTCCAACACCGGCGCGGAGACGGCCCGCAACGAATGGTCCGCCAGCAACTTTACACACTGCTCGTACTGCTCAATCAGCTCAATCGCCGCGAGATCAACCACCATCAGCACGACATCCGCCGACCGAAACGCATTCATCATCCCCGGCTGCGCATGCCCATCCATCACTGGCGGCATATCCACAAGCTGAATCGGCACATCCTCATGCCGCGCCATACCCGGCACGGCCGCGTGCGTGCTGAACGGGAACTCGGCAATCTCCACCTTCGCCTGCGTGAGCGCCCCGACGATGGAACTCTTGCCCACATTCGGCGCGCCCAGCAACACAATCTGCCCCGCGCCCTGCCGTGGAATGCTGAACAGATCGCCGGGTCCATGACCGCCGCTCTTGGCCGCCTGACTTTTCACCATCGTCTCGCGAGCGTTCTTGAGCTTCTCCTTGAGCTGCGCCTGCAACTTCTCGCTCGCCTTGTGCTTCGGCACCAGCCGCAGCATCTCCTCCAGCGCCGCAACCTTCTCGGCCGGCGACTGCGCCGAGCGATACCGCTCCTCGGCCTTGACGTACATGGGTGTTGCATTGACGGCCATTAGTGCCCCTCGGTTTGGGAATGCAATATGATACATGCACGACGAATCTCATGGCCAAAAAACACTCCCAATTCATCTGCTCCAACTGCGGCCGCGCCCAAGCCCGCTGGATGGGCAAGTGCCCCGACTGCGACGAGTGGAACAGCCTCGTCGAGCAGACCATCACCGACACCGGTGAAGACCTGCATCGCCCCATTCTCACCGGCTCCGATCAACCCGTCGCCGCCCCGCTCGACGACATCAACCCCGCCTCCACCCGACGTTACCCCACCGGCATCGGCGAGTTCGACCGTGTCCTCGGCGGCGGCATCGTCCCCGGCTCCGCCATCCTCATCGGCGGCGACCCCGGCATCGGCAAGTCCACGCTCCTCCTCCAAGTCGGCCACGCACTCGCCATGTCCGGCCGCAAGACCATCTACATCAGCAGCGAAGAATCCCTCGGCCAGATCCGCCTCCGCGCCGACCGCCTGCACCTGACCCAGCCGATGAACGCCGACGCGAAACCTTCGGTTTCTAATACCAAAGCCCCTCCCATGCTCGCCTCCGCCACGGCCAACCTCGACATCATCGCCAACCTCCTCGAAAAGGAACGCCCCGAAGTCGTCATGATCGACTCCATCCAAATGGTCTACCGCCCCGACATGACCGCCGCCCCCGGTTCGGCGACGCAACTCCGCGACGCCGCCGCCCGACTCATCTGGCTCGCCAAGCAACTGAACTTCTCCCTCCTGCTCGTCGGCCACGTCACCAAAGACGGCGCAATCGCCGGCCCCAAGATTCTCGAACACCTCGTAGACTGCGTCGCCTATTTCGAGGGCGACCGCTACCACGCACATCGCATCATCCGCGCCATCAAAAATCGCTACGGCTCCACCGACGAACTCGGCATCTTTGAAATCACCGACGCCGGCCTCATCCCCGTCGCCGATCCGTCGCGCCTCTTCCTGCAAGAACAACGCGAACCTCGCCCCGGCTCCGTCATCCTCGCCGCCTGCGAAGGCACGCGCACCCTTCTCGTCGAAGTCCAGGCCCTCTGCGCCCAATCCGTCTTCGGCGCGGCCAAGCGAAAGGCCACCGGCGTCGACTCCGGCCGTGTCGCCATGATCCTCGCGGTGATTGAGAAGCATGCCGATTGCGTCGTCGGTGATCAGGATGTCTTCGTCAATGTCGTCGGTGGCGTCCGTGTCCAAGAGCCGGCGGCGGACCTGGCCATCGCGCTCGCCGTGATCTCGGCCATGACCAATCGCGTCATGCCCGTCGGTGCCGTGGTCTGCGGCGAACTGGGCCTCGGGGCCGAGCTTCGCCCCGTGCATCACCAACGCCAGCGAATCGCCGAGGCCGGTCGCGTCGGCTTCAAGCAGTTCATCCTGCCAAAGGCCGTCGCGGATCGCGAGTCGAAGGCCGCGCCGCCCAAAAAGACAGAGAATGGCATACAGTTGATCGCCTGTGGAACCCTCTCCGATGCACGACGCGCCCTCGCCTAACATTGCGAACCCCGCCCCAATCCCGCAGGCGCCCCTCGGCTTTCTCAACGATGAGTCCCCCGCCGCCCGCGCGTTCTCAACGGCAATGGTCATCGTCGCAGCAATCGCCCTACTGGCGAACTGCCTGCTCACGTCGCCCTCGGAGTTCAGCGAGGCCCACAAGAACGATCAATCACTCTTGAAGCCCGTCGTTGATGCACTTGGGCTACATGGCAAATTCCCCACCGCCCGCGGAATCGAAATCCGCAACCTCGCCTTCTACGTCGGCGCGGCCTGCATCGCGCTCCTCGCGGGCCTGCGAATGATCATCGCCGCGCGCACGCCGCGACTCACCATCGACGACCTGCTCGACCTCAAGGCCCGCGCCGCCAGCCCCTACTTTTGGTGGCTGTTGCTCCTGCTCGTCAGCTTCCTCAGTTCAACCTACTCGCATGCCCCCGACATGTGTCGCGGCCAGATGTTCATCCGCTTCCTGCATACCGCCTGGCTCTGGCCGCTCGCCGCAATGCTCCGCATTCGCCACGCCCGAACCCTCGCGGCCTCCTTGCTCATCGCTCTCACGCTCACCGCCACCCTCGCCCTGTGGTACTACCTCGTGCGCATGGCCCCCAACGGCCCCGGCCAACGACTCAGCTACCCGCTCGGCAACGAACTCTGGCTCGGCGCGTGCCTCCTGCCAGGCACTTTCATCGCCATTGGTCTCATGCTTGGAAGGAAACGAGAAACTTGCGAGCCTGACGCGCCGTTGCCCAGCGCGACCTCAAGCCTCAAGTCTCAAGCCTTTTGCCTCCTCGCACTCCTCCTCATCACCACCGCCCTCTACCTCACCCGCGCCCGCTCCGCGCAGCTCGGCCTCATCGCCGGCATGATTGCGCTGGCCTGCTTTCTCTCCGGCCGACTCGTTCGACGCCTGCTATTGCTCGGCACCATCCTCGCAGCGCTCGCGGGAAGTCTCTGGCTGAATCGCGCGTTGCAAACCGACGCCACCGCATCGCGCACCGCCTCCATCCGCAGCCGCGTCCTCTACGAATGGCCCTATGCCATCCACCTCTTCTCCCAAAAGCCAATCGCCGGCAACGGCGACGGCGCCTATGCCATGCTCGCCGGGCAACTCGCCCGCGACGATCAACTCGACGACCCCAGCATCCTTCGCTTCGACGGCTGGAGTTGGACCGGACATGCCCACAACGAAATCCTCGAGCTACTCAGCGACCTCGGCCTCGTCGGGGCCATCGCCTATCTTGTCGCACTTATCATCACACTCGCTCGCACCGTGCAATTCTGCGACCGCACAATGTCCGCCCGCGACCGCTACCTCGCCGCCGCGCTCGGCGCAGCCCTCGTGGCCGGCGTGATCGACCAATGCGCCAACCCCGCCATCCGAGAACCCGGCCTGCCGCCGATCTTCCTCACCGTCTGGGCCGCGCTGTGGGCCATCTCGCGGACGTGCGTGCTGCCGCCGCGCGTCGCCGAGCCGGACCAGAGTCTTGGTGTCAACATGGTGCGATTGGGCGGCCTCTTCGTGATCGCCGCCGCGCTCACGCTCGGCTACCGTGGCGTTCAAGATTGGCGCGGGGCGCGAGAACGATTTCTGGCATGGCGAAGCCTTGAGAAGCAAGAATATGCCCCGGCCGCACTGCACGCCGATCGTGCCGCCGATGGGCTGCTCGATCCGTTTCAACGCGCCCAAGCCCGCATGATCTCCGCCTGGGCGCAAAATCTGATCTTCGACGACGCCCTTCGCACGTCTGCCGGCCCGCCGACCGAATCACAAATGGCTGCATCGACAGAGGCCCTCGTCAGTGTCGTGCAACTGGCCAACGATGCACCCAGATTCCTTCGCGTCAGCCGCCTCGCCGCCGAGTTGTATCTCAATCGCGCCCGCGCCTTCCAACGACTCGGCGACAAGGAAGCGGAACGCGACGCACAAATCAAGATGCTCAGCGCCCTCGTGCAAAATCAGAAAGACGACCCCTTCCTGGTCGACCGCGTGCAGGCCCTGTGGAAAGTCCACACATCCGCCGGCGCAATGGAACGATTGCTCTGGCTGCGATGCCTGCTCCGTGGCGGTGAGTTCGGCGACGACTTCGTCGAACTCTTCCGCCAGCTCCCCGCGATGAACGACCTCAAGCAAGCCCTCAACGATCTCTACAACCTGGCTCAACAAGACGCGAAACTCCCTTCGGAAAAGTGGCGCGACAAACTCTCGCCCGAAACACTGCGCGCCGCCGCCCTGGCGAAAGCACTTTCCGGAAAACCAGAAGAGGCCCTCCCCATCGTCACGCAGGCCGTCGAGATGTATCGCGCCACAGGTGCCCGACTCTTCGCCGCCCACGCCGCCGCGATCCACGAAGGCGTGCGCTATCGCCTGTCGGTCGACCCGCTCGCCAATCCTGACGCCTGCCTGGCGCAACTGGCCGAAGCCGACCGCGTCAATGGTGGCACTGCCGACGCAAACACACCGCTCCACGCTCCGCTCGGCGACACTCGATTGCTCATCCTCATCGCCGCCGGTCGAGATGCCGACATATCGCCCCAACTGAAACGCCTAAACATTGGGGACGACCGCGCAAATGAACGAATCGCGATTGCCTACACCGATCTGGCAACGCGATGCCTTGCTGCTCCCACCCGCACAACAGACGCCCTGCAATTCGCCCGACGCGCTGTCGACAGGACGCCAACCCACCCCCGCGCCCTCGCCACATACACCCACGCCGCACTAGCCAACAACGACAGCGACACCGCGCTGCTAGCAGCCAACAGACTCATTGAGACCACTCCTCCCGATACGTCGTCATCAATCCTGCGTAGTCTGCGCATCCGATTCCACGCCAGCGGCCTCTGGGCCGCGCTCGGCCCCAAAGCGCCCGCAACCCAGCCTGCTAATTGACAACTCCAAATTGGCTATTACTCGCTACCCTTCTTTACACAGCCCCGCTTGTCCCAAATCGCCCTTCGACTAGAATGCCCCCATAAACCCATTTCGCCACACGGGGTGCCGCCATGCCGAACACCAAAATCATCGGCGACGCTATTACCTTCGACGACGTCCTTCTCGTGCCCGCGCGCAGCGCCGTCGTCCCGCGCGACACCGACGTCCGCACGCACCTGACGCGCAACATCATCATCAACATCCCCCTCGTCTCCGCCCCCATGGACACCGTCACCGAGGCCAGCCTCGCCATCGCTCTCGCCCAAGAAGGCGGCATGGGCATCATTCACAAGAATCTCTCCATCGAAGCTCAATGCCGCGAAGTCGAAAAGGTCAAGCGCAGCGCCAACGGCGTCATCCTCGACCCCGTCTCGCTCCGCCCCACCGACACCGTCGACCGCGCCGCCGAGCTGATGCGCCTGCACAACATCTCCGGTGTCCCCATCACCACCGACGACGGCAAGATCGTCGGCATCCTCACCCGCCGCGACATGAAGTTCATGGAACACGCGCCGAGCGACGCGCCGCAGCCCGGCGCTCCACGACACTCCACCTTGCTCGTCGAAGCCGTCATGACGAAGGACAACCTCGTCACCGCCCCTCCCAACACCTCCCTCGACGAGGCCGACAAGATTCTCCAACGCCACAAGGTCGAGAAGCTCCTCCTCGTCGACGACCAGCGCCGCCTCGTCGGCATGATCACCATCAAAGATATTGACAAGAACCGCCAGTTCCCGAACTCCTGCCGCGATCAGCGAGGTCGCCTCCGCGTCGGCGCCGCCGTCGGTGTCAATGAGTTCGATCGCGTCGACGCCCTCATTCAGGCCGGCGCCGATGTCATCTCCGTCGACAGCGCCCACGGCCACAGCGAAAACGTTATCCAGACCGTCCGCGAAATCCGCAAACGCCACACCATCGACATCATCGCCGGCAACATCGCCACCGCCGAAGCCGCCATCGACCTCATCGAGGCCGGCGCGGATGCCCTCAAAGTCGGCATCGGCCCCGGCTCCATCTGCACCACCCGCATCGTCTCCGGCGTCGGCGTCCCCCAGATCACCGCCATCATGAACGTCATCGCCGTCGCCAACGACGCCGGCATCCCCGTGATCGCCGACGGTGGAATCCGTTTCTCCGGAGATATCACCAAGGCCCTCGCCGCCGGGGCGCATTGCGTCATGATTGGTTCGCTCTTCGCGGGCTTGGACGAGTCGCCCGGCAGCCTCGTCTTCTGGAAAGGCCGCCGTTTCAAGGAATATCGCGGCATGGGGTCGCTCGGGGCAATGGTGGCCGGCAGTTCCGACCGATACAGTCAAGGCGACACGCATCAGCGGGACAAGCTCGTCCCCGAAGGCGTGGAGGGCCGAGTGCCCTATCGCGGCAAGCTCGCCGAGTTGACGTTCCAACTCGTCGGCGGCCTCCGAGCCGGGATGGGCTACTGCGGCACGCCGAGCATCGAGGCCCTCCGCATGGACGCGCGATTTATGCGCGTCAGCGGCGCGGGCATGACGGAAAGCCACCCGCACAATCTAGTCATTACAGAGGAAGCTCCAAACTATGCTGTCGAACACATGGTCGAAATCTAACGCTGGTCGCGCATTGCTCGGTGTCATTTGTCTCGTGTCCGTCGCCTGCGGCCTCGGCTGCTCGCACGTCAACGACCCCTGGCGAGACTCCAGCACCGCCATCAACACCGACATGAGCACCCCCAGCGCAACGACCTACGCCAAAGGCGACCGCGCCGAGTTCCGCACCCGCCACGGCCGCACCTGGCAATCCGCCGGCGTCGCCTACCATAACGGCGCGGTATCGCACTGGCCGCTCTGGTTCGAGGACCCATTTGAAGATCGCGGCAACACCGATGTCCCCATGACCAACCCCGACACCGAACGCGACCTGCCCGACAACACATTCGCCATGAATTGGGTCGACTACCTGCACATGGCCTACGGCCCCGGCCGCGAACTGCTCAACGTCGCCGCCTGGCCCGTCAGCGCCGTCGTCGAATACCCCGGCATGTTGAAGGAAAGTAATGGTCGCATCGACAAAAACATTCTGGGATACGACCACGACGCCAAACACAGCGACTCCGTCAGCCGCGAACCCCCCGACGTCGCCATGCTCGCCCCGCCCTATGCGCATCCCGAAGGCACAGCGTCCGAAAAACCAGCCGACCCGGGACAGTAGGCCTGCGTGTATTATCAATATATTGTGATGCGCGGGTGGGCCGACTTACTGCGCCTGCGTCAAGCCGATCCCACGCGACATTCACAAGGTTGCCTGTTAAAATAGACGCAGCCTTCCGAGTGTGCGCACACCGCCACCGGCCCTCCGACTGGGCGACGCCATGGCCAAACTCGAAATCCGAACGCAAGGACAAGTCCGCACCGTGGACTTCAACGGCCCGCGACTCTCCATCGGCCGACTCGAAGGCAACGACTTCGTACTCGCCGACCCCGCCGCCTCCCGAAAGCACTGTGTCGTTGAAAAGACACCGACCGGCTACAAACTCATCGACCTCGGCAGCCACAACGGCACCTGGCTCGGCGAAAACAAAGTCGTCGAGGCCGTGCTCGGCCCGAGCGAATCCTTCCGAATCGGCGCAACCTTCCTCCGCGTCCTCTCCGACAAGGCCGCCCCAACAATTGACGAAGCCCCGCCCATCGCGGAACTTATCGAAGACGAGTTCGAGAAGGACGAAGAGCTTCCCCTGAGCCAGCCCGATCGCTCCGTCGTCGCCACCTCCATCGCCGTCCGCGCCATGGTCGCCGGGCCGCTCTCCAAACAGCTCGCCCCGTTGATGGAGGCCTGCGTCAGCGTGCCGCCCGCCGAAGGCGCGCCGGGCGTGGCACGAGACATCCGCCTGCTCAACCGCAAGGGCGTGGCCGTCAAAGTGGACGACGTCAAAACCGCCGGCGGTGAAGCGGCCCTTGCCCTGCGCCAACTCCTCTTCGCCGCCTTTCGCACTCGCGCCACCGACCTCCATATCGAACCAAAGGCTGAGTTGTTTACGCTTCGATTCCGCGTCGACGGCATCATGCACTCCGTCGGCGAAATCACCGCCAAGATGGGCGTCGCCATCCTCAACATCATCAAGATTCTCTGCGAACAGGACATCGCCAAGCGAAACATCGTGCAGGAAGGCAGCTTCGCCGTGGAGCTACCCACCCGCCGCGTCGACTTCCGCATCAACCTCACCCCCACCATGCACGGCCAGAAGCTGGCCCTGCGCTTTCTCGACAAAGGCGCGGTCCCGCCCCACTTTGAAAACCTCGGCATGGACCTCGACACGGTCACCGAATTGCAACGAATCTGTGAAAAAGACGCCGGCATGATCATCCTCGCCGGCCCCACCGGCAGCGGAAAGACCACCACGCTCTACACCGCCCTGCAAAGCATCGACGCCACCCGGCGAAACATCATCACTATCGAAGACCCCGTCGAATACGAACTCTACAACACTACGCAAATCTCCATCGACCCCGTCCACAACCTCACCTTCGCCTCCGTCCTCTCCTCCGTCCTCCGACAAGACCCCGACGTCATCCTCGTCGGCGAAATCCGCGATCAGGAAACCGCCAAGCTCGCCATGCAGGCCGCCACCACCGGCCACCTCGTCCTCACCACCATCCACGCCCGTGACACCATCGGCACGGTCTTCCGCCTGCTCGACCTCGGCGTCGAACCGTTCCTCATCGCCAATGCCATCACCATGTGCATCTCGCAGCGACTGGTGAGAACCCTCTGCCCTTCCTGCCGACGAGCCTACCGGCCCGACGCCAAACTCATTCGCGAGTTCAACCTGGAATCACGCTCCCACGGCCAATTCTACGAGGCCGCCGGTTGTAAAAAGTGCATGGCGACCGGCTTCCGGGGGCGCATCGCGCTGTATGAAACGCTCGTGTTCAGCCAACAGGTCCGCGACGTCATCCTCACCAACCCGACCATCTCCGAAATCCGCAAGGCCGCCGGCGAATGGATGTTCAACACCCTCCAGGCCGCCGGCATCCGAAAGGTCATCGAAGGGGCCACCACCATCGAAGAAGTGCGAAAGGTGACAGGTTAAAAACCAGCCCCACGCGCTACCAGCCCGAAGCACCAGCGAGAGAGTCAACAAACACCGCCAACCCCCCTGTTGGCCTCGCCGCCCCATTCCAATACAATGGAATAAGTGGTCCGAACCCTGCGCCTGACCCCGCAGCAACCCCACCGTAAGCCCTTAGTTGTTACATGACCCCACTGCTGTTGCCAATCCTTGCCGAGTTGCCCGTCGAAGGCGCATACATCAGCCCCTTCAAGCTGGTCGCCTTCGTGTTGTGCTTCCTGCTCTGGGCGCACAACGCCGGTTGGGTCCAATCCGACATCAAGAAAATCCGTATCCCGCCGGGGGCCTGGACGCCGCTCGTCTTTTTCAGCGGCATCGCCGGCCTACTGGCGTTTCTCTTCATTCCCTTGTTTTGGATCGGACTCCTGATCTTCGCCGCGCTCTACGGTGCCTGCATCATTAGCTACGTCGTCACGCGAAACAAACGCGTCGCCCCCTCCGAAACCGTTCTCTCGATGGCCCACCTCGGCCGCCTCGGAAAGGGCAAAGCCACCGCCGCCGAACTCTCCGCCAAAGACCGCGTCCGCATCAAGGACGCCCACGGCAAGAACCCGCCCTGGCCCAACGAACCCGACCAACACGCCGGCTACCAGGCCCTGCAAGACCTGCTCTTCGACGCCATCTGGCGGCGGGCCAGCGATGTCCGAATGGACCTCGCCCCCAATCAACCCGTGACCGTCGTCTATCGCATCGACGGAGTCGACCGCGCCCGCGAGCCGATCGCCGCCGAACTTGGCCCGCTCGTCTTCGTTCACTTCAAGCGAATCGCCGGACACAACATCGAGGAACGTCGCAAGCCGCAGGTCGGCAAGTTCAAAGCCGCCATCGGTGCCGGCGGCAAGGGTGACAAAGCCGTCGAGGTTGAGCTGAAGTCCGCTGGCAGCACGGCCGGCGAACGAATCACCTTTCGCATGACCTCCGATGAAAACAAGTTTCAAATTGCCGACATCGGCCTCCTGAAAGATCAACTCGAAAAGTACCTCGCACTCAAGCCCGCGAAGGGCGTCGTTGTCATCACCGCCCCCAAAGCCAATGGCCTAACCTCAACGCTCTATGCCATGCTCCGCTCCCACGACGCCTTCATGCAAAACATCCACTCACTCGAAGTCGCCAAACTCATGGACCTCGAAAACGTCACCCAGCACGTCTTCGACAGTCAGGGCGGCACCGTCAGCTTCGGTAAGCGACTTCGCTCCATCATCCGAACCGACCCCGACATCACCCTGGCCGGCGACACGCCTGATGCTGAAACCGCTCAACTCGTCGCCCAGACCGGCAAAGCAGGAAAACGAATCTATGCTGGGTTGAACGCCAAGGATGTCTTCTCCGCCCTCGGTGCCTACGTCGAAGCCGTCGGCGATCCCGCGCTCGCGGCCGCGGGCCTGCTCCTGGTCACCAATCAGCGCCTCGTGCGACTCCTCTGCACACACTGCCGAAAGGCCTATCGCCCCGACCCCGCCATCCTCAAAAAAGGAAACCTGCCGCAGGGAGAAGATCGCCCTTTCTACCGTCCGCCGAATCCGGATGAGATTGAAGTAGACAAAAAAGGCAACCCAATGATTTGCGCCGTCTGCCAAGGCTCGGGCTACCTCGGCCGTACCGGCGTCTTTGAAACACTGTTCGTCGACGAAGCCATCCGCGCCATGATCGCCAGGGGCGTTCCCCTGGCAACCATCAAGGCCGAAGTCCGCAAGAAGGGTATGCTCTTCCTGCAAGAAACGGCCCTGCGAAAAGTCTATGACGGCGTCACCAGCATCGCGGAAGTGCTCCGCGTCACCAAGAGCGAGACTGACAAACCCGCAAGCCGTGCGCTCCCCGTTTAGCCGCGTGGCTTCGCCGAGCGTAGCTGCGGAATAAACCGTCCACCACACGAGGAACGACCATGCTCTTCTCCATCGGCATTGCACTCATGATCATCCTCGTCGCCGGCTTCTGGACCTACCAGGGCCTTTTCAGTGCCGCCATCATGTTCTTCGAATGCGTCGTCTCCGCCCTCATCGCCTTCGGATTTTATGAACCGCTCAACGGCCTCTGGGGTAGCGCCCTCGGCGGCGGCATCGGTCGCCCTCTCGCCCTCGCCGTCCTATTCTTGGTGCCGCTCACGATCATGAAATATGCGACCGACCGATTCATCACCGCCAACATCCGGCTCAACCCCATCGCGGATCGCGCCGTCGCCGGCGTCTTCGGCCTGCTCACCTCGCTCCTCCTCGTCGGCACCGCCCTTGTCGGCGTGCAAATGCTCCCCATCGGCTCCGAGGTCTTCGGCTACGACCGCCTCGCGGTCGACCCGGACGGCACCGTCACCCAAAAGAACCTGCTCCTCAAGCCCGACAACTTCGCCGTCAGCATTGCCAACATCGCCTCCAGCGGCAGCATGAGCAACGGCTCTCCCCTCGCCACCGCCCAGCCCGACATGCTCATGAGCCTGTACGGAGCCAGAGCGGCTGTGCAAACCGAAGACACGCACGAAGTCCCGCCCGACTGCCTCAAAGTCAACGCGTACTGGGAAACCCGCCAAATCGACACAGTGACCCAGAAGCTCGAAGGCGCTACCCTGTCACGCAACTTTGAGACAAAAGAAGTCAGCGGTGGCAAACTTCTGGTCTTCAACATCACCCTGGCACCGAACGCCGGCGTCAAGGACAAAGGTGAAACCTATTTCCGCCTACCACAGTTCCGCCTCATCGGACCCACACCGGAATTGAGTCGCACCCAACATGTCCACCTCGCATGTGGCGCCAGCGATCTCTACGTCAACCGAAACCACGCGTGGCATCAGATTCAGGAAGGGCAACCTAGCCGACTTGTGCGCTTCGATCCGACAACGAAATTCCTCCTGTGTGGCAACACGTGGAAGACCCCCCCTGAAGCGGGCAAGGGCTACAAGTTCGACATCGCCTTCGAAGTCCCGGACGACTTTGAGCCGTGGTACATCGCCTACAAAAACGGTGCCCGCTACGAGATCAACAAAGCCAAGATGTTCAAACAAGCCCCGCCAAAGTCGGCCTCCGTCGCCCTCGGCAACACCGGCCCCGGCCAATCCGCCAAGCTCGATAAGCCCAAGCCCAAGCCCGGCCAGGACGCCACCGGCGGTGTGGGCAAAGCGCCGGGCGGCGCGACCCACGTCGCCGACGCCAAGGCGGTCTACGTTTCAACCAAGCTTCCGGTCCCGGTCTTCAAGGGCGAGAGCCTGGTCAGCCAATCCCTCAAGGGCGGCAAACTCGGTGAGTGCAACTTCGCGGTGGAGTTCGACGCCAAATTGGATAAAGCTGACGAGGTCAAAAACTTCGACGTCCCCGAAGGCAAGAAGCTCGTCTTCCTCGACGCCGACAAAAACCAGGCCCTCAGCATGTACGGCAAGGCTCTGAACTTCGCCTCCAACACGCTCCTGCAAATCACCCTCACCACCGACAAAGGCGAGATCTACTTCGCCCAAGGCTTCTACGCCGTTGCCAAACAAGGCGGCCAGACCTGGGTCGAAATCCAATATCACCCCGAAGCCGACGTCCCCGAACGATGCATCAGCAAAGCCAAAAAAGTGACCAACGCCGCCCTGCAATCCACTCCCAAGGATGTACGCCGCTTCGGATACATCTTCGTCGTCGACCCCGGCGTCCACATCGTCACCTTCGCCTCCGGCGGCACCGGCGGAAAACAAACCGTCGACATCGAAGTCCCCTGACTTTGTGGCACCGGTTTCCAACCGGTGCGCATTGAGTTCCATGCGAACGCTCATTCATCGCGCCAATCCCCGCCGATGAATCACCATGTCCCGACTCACCCAAGCCGGCCCCATCGCGCTGCTTCTCCTCGCGCTTACCACCCCCGCAAACGCCCAATTCCTCTCACGCCTCTTCCAACGCCCCAGCGCACTGCAAGAGACACAAGACGCCACAGAGGCCCTCGTAACAAAAAACACCCCCTCCGTCGTCTCCATCGAAGTCCATCGCACCCCCGCTATCGGCTCCTCAGCCGGCCAATCCGCCGGCGCAGGCGTCATCGTCTCCCCCAATGGAACCATCGTCACCAGTGAACACGTCATCGCCGACGCACTCTCCATCCACGTCACCCTCCACGACGGCCGCCGAATCCGCGCCCGCCGACTCGCCTCCGACCCGCGCGCCGACCTCGCCGTGATTCAGATCGACGCCGACAATCTCCTCCCCGCAAAATGGACCGACGACCCCGCCTCGCTGCGCCGCGGCCACATGGTCATCGCCTTTGGAAACCCCCTCGGCCTCTCCGCCGACGGCCCCTCCGCCCCCAGCATCGGCCTCGTCAGCGCCATCGCCCGACCACTCCCCGACACCTTCGGCCAATCCGAAGACCGCTACTACGGCGACATGATCCAATGCACCGCCCCCGTCGGCCCCGGCTACTCCGGCGGCCCCCTCGTCGACATCCACGGCCGCGTCGTCGGCATCCTCACCGCCATCGGCTCGCGCGAACGCGCCGGCGACACACTTGCATTCGCCGTCCCCATCACGGAGCGCACCCGCGCCGTGATCGACAAACTCGCTCGCGGCGAAAGCGTCGACTACGGCTACCTCGGCATCCACATCCGCGATGCCGCACCCACGGGAAGCGAACCATTTCGCTTCAACCACCCATCCGCGCCCGGCGCATCATTAATCGAGCCGCGTTTCCCCGTTCTCACCTTCATCTCCCCCGACGGACCCGCCGACCGCGCTGGCCTCCAAATTGGTGACGCCATCCTCGCCGTCGGCGCAACCCCCGTCTCCACCGCCGACGAACTCGTGCAACTCATCGGCACCCTCGGCCCCGACCACGCCGTCGATCTCACCATCCGCCGAGACGGCGCGCGTTCACTCGTCACGGCCCAACTCGCCCGCCGACCCGCGCCCGTCGTCCAATCCGCCGCGAGACAATGGCAATTCCGCGGCGCAGCCCTCGGCGAATTAAACCTCGCCCTGCAAGACCGCTTCGACGCCCCAGCCGGCTCCCTCATGGTCCTCATGGTCGCCACCGGTTCCCCCGCCGACCGCGCCGGTCTCACCCCCGGCGACATCGTCGTCCGCGTCAACGGCCGCGCCGTCACCACCGACTCCGTCACAACCCTCGCCGCCCGCCCCGACGACTGCCTCCTCGGCCTCGCCAACGGCGGCTCCATCCTCCTCAAGCCTGCCACACCAACTCGATAAAGAGATGCGAAGCATCTCCATCCCCTCCCCTTGCTAAGGGGATTGAGGGGCGACCGAGGAGGAAGCCCCGAAAGGGTGGGGTTGCGAATACGAACCAACCGTTAATCCGCCCGCAAGTTATAATCCCCTCGCACTGCCCCCACCCGATCCATCGAATGATGCGATCCTGATCGACCGATCATGGGAAGGCGATTGCGCCCCGAAGGAGCCTCGATATGCCCGACCGCCCCAACCTCGACATCCCCGACGTCAACAGCCTCGCCAAAAAGCTGCGCGACATCAAAGACTTCCCCAAACCCGGAATCATCTTCAAAGACGTCACCCCGCTCCTCGCTGACTCGGCCGCCCTTTCCCTCGCCGTCGAGCTTCTCACCCAACCCTTCCGCTCCGTCCACATCGACAAAGTCGTCGGCGCCGAAAGCCGCGGCTTCATCTTCGGCACCGCCGTCGCTCGAAACCTCTCCGCCGGCTTCGTGCCCATCCGCAAACCAGGCAAACTCCCCTACAAAACCAGAAAAATGTCCTACGCCCTGGAGTACGGAACCGACTCCCTTGAAATCCACGAAGACGCCATCCTCCCCGGCGAACGCATCCTCATGATCGACGACCTCCTCGCCACGGGCGGCACCATGGTCGCCTGCTGCGATCTCGTCAAAGAGTTGAAAGGAAATATCGTCGGCGTCGCCGTCCTCATCGAACTCTGCTTCTTGAGCGGCCGCGACCGCTTCAAAGGAATCCCCGTCCACTCCGTCATCAAAATCAACGGCGAAGGCCCCGCCGTCGCCACCGATTTCTAAACTCGATTGGCCCACGCGTAGGGTCCGCTGTGCGGACCACGAATGCGCGTAACGTTGTTCCTCGCGCGCCTCAAGACTCAGGTCTCAAGCCTCTTCTCACCCCAACCCCGCCCGCACCAAATCCTGCAACCGAACCACCCCGCTCGGCTTCTCCCCATCCGCGCTCACCACCAGCATCGTGATCTCGCTCTCCCGCATCAGCCGCAAACAGTCCACCGCCAACTCCTCCGGCGACACCGTCGAACACCGCACCGGCGGCTCCCCCGGATCGCGCCGGCTCAGCCGCCACGCCTCGCCCGCCGACAGCTTCGTCGGCGTCTCGCACCGCGTCAGCAATCGCCGCAAGTCGCCATCGGTAAACACGCCCGTCAACCCCCCGCCATCATCCACCACGCACGTCATCCCCAAATGTTTGCCCGTCATCTCCAACAGCATGTCCATGAAGCCCTTCGCCCCCGCCACGCACGGCAGCTCCGCCCCGCCATGCATCACATCCGACGCCCGCAAGAGCAACCGCCTCCCCAAACTCCCATCCGGGTGAAACCGTGCGAATTGTTCCTCATTAAACCCCCTCGAATCAAGCAACGCCATCGCCAGCGCATCGCACAGCGCCAGTGTCATCGTCGTGCTCGTCGTCGGCGCCAGCGCCAACGGCCCCGCCTCCGGCAGCTTCGGAAACTCCAACACCACGTCCGCCAACTCGCCCAACCCCGACGGCCCGCCCTCGCACACCGCAATCACCCGCCCGCCCACACGGCGAAAGTGCCCCACAAACCGCACCAACTCCTCCGTGTTCCCGCTCTTGGACAGAGCCAGGAGCACCGCGTTTGGATCGACCAACCCCAAATCGCCATGCACCCCCTCGACCGGATGCATAAACACCGCCGGCGTCCCCGTACTCGACAGCGTCGCCGCCGCCTTCCGAGCGATCAGCCCGCTCTTCC
Organism: Planctomycetota bacterium; assembly: GCA_038042195.1. Classification (GTDB taxonomy): domain Bacteria; phylum Planctomycetota; class Phycisphaerae; order UBA1845; family UTPLA1; genus JACRIM01. Next base: position 37,931 of record JBBTET010000017.1, read on the forward strand.
CAATCCCCGTCACCACCATCTGCGCCCGGGAGTTCTGCACCAACCGCACCGCCTCCCGAAACGGCTCCCCCACCAACTCCGCCAACGAAGCCAGCGCAGCCGCCTGCTCCCGAATAATCCCACGAGCTAATTCAACCGGATCACGCAAAGGAGGAATCCTCCGAGGAAGAATCCCCGGAGTTTATCACATTGAAAGGAAATTGGCACTGCCCTAGGATTGCCGGTTCGTCACCCACCCGACCGAAATCTCAAATCTTCCCCTTGTCGAGATCATCGTCCAGCTTCAAATCGTCCGCGATCTTGAAGTCGTCGATGTCCCCCAGCGCCTGCTCGCCGCTGATCTTGTTCAATTCCTGATCGATGTCCGACGAGCCCCACGAGCCATCCAGCGCATCCGGGTCCACCACTGCCGTCGGCGACATCTCTGAAAGCAGCGACGGCCCGCCCAGGTCGCCCGGAATCTCCGTCGTGCCCGATGCCCCGTCGGCCATCGCCTCGTCCGACGCGCCGGCCCCGCCGTCCAGACGCTGACGCGTAACGCCCTGATCATCCGCTTCCTGTTCCTGATATTCGTAGAACTCGCGGTAGCTCTTGCGGAAGTAGCCGCCGGCCCGTGTCTCCACCTGGTTCAACACGGCCCCGAAGATGCGAGCGCCCACCGACGCGAGTTGCGACGCCGACCGCTGCAAGGCCCCGCGCGACGTGACACGATACTGGCACACCATGATCACGCCATCCACCAACGACGCCAACACCATCGCATCACTCACCAAAAGCAACGGAGGCCCGTCGAAAATGACCTGGTCGTATCGCGTCCGCGCATCACCAATCAGGTCTCGCAAATAACTGCTGCCAAGCAACTCCGCCGGATTCGGTGGAATCGGCCCGGCCCCCAGCACATCCAGGCCCGGCACAGCCGTCGACGAAACGTAGTTCTCCAGCCGCCCCTGCCCGATCAAAACGTTACTCAACCCCTCCTGCTGCATCCCGGGGAATATCTTCGGCAGGCAGGAGCGACGGAAATTGGTGTCCACCAACAACACGCGCCGACCCGACAGCGCCACCGAGATCGCGAGGTTACATGCAATCGTCGTCTTGCCGTTGCCCCCGTGCGGACTGGTGACGAGCAGCGTCGCCTGCTGCTCGGCCGGCGCACTGAAGAACAAATTCGTGCGCAGATTGCGGAACGCCTCCGCCGTGATGGAATGCGGGGCATCCAGACACGCCGTCTCCACGCGATCAATCTCGACTTCGTCGTCGTCCGTGATCGGCACGGTCCCCAGCACGGGCATCGACTGCCGCAGCACGTCGCGCGGCGTGCGAACCGTTGTGTCGGACAACTCAAGCAACAACGCAATGCCGACCGCCAGGCCCAGCCCAAGAACGCCAGCCGCCGGGAGCCATATCTCCAGCTTCGGTTGCGACCGTCGCTTGGGGGCCACAGCTGCGGACCGCTGGTCGATCTGCACCGTGTCCTTGAGTTGCACCGTCTGCTTCATCTGGTTGTTCAGATCAAGCTGCCGTTCATAGGCGGCTTTCATCTGCTCGCTTTCCTCGACCAGCCTCTTATATTTCCAGTGCTTTGCGTCTTTGTCGCGCTGCTCCTGCTCCGCCAGAATCCGGCGATCCTTAACCTTCGTCAATTGCTCCAGCGCCTCAAGGTAATTGCGCCGCGTCTGCTCGATCAAATCCGTGTTGTACTTGACGGCCTTTTGCGCCCGCTCGCTTGCCGCACGCTCCGACGCCATCTCGAACTGCGCCTGCGCTTCTTTCACCTGTCGGTGATTCGGGCCGTATCGCGCCTGCAGCGCGCGAAGCGTTTCGTCGGCCTGCTGCATTCGCTGGTCAAGTTGATAGATATTGGGGTCGCCATTGAGTTGGTTTTGCAACTCCGGGGTGATCGGCAGCTCTTCAGGCTTAATATCCTGAAGCGAGTCGAACTGAGCCTTCTTGCCGTCTGTGTCGAGCCCCAGCTCCGTCTCGATCGCCTTGAGCGTGGCGATTGTCTCGTTCCCCTCCTCGCCGATCCGAAGTTGGACCTCTTCGTTGCTTCGATAGTTGTCGATTTCGCGTTGTTTCGTTTCGTAGTCGTTTCGTGCCCCGTCAAGCGCCTTGTCAGAGCTTTCGGCCTGGCCGCGGAGGGTGTCCCGTTGCAACTTGTTAATCAGGAAAAGATACTTCTGCACCACCGTATTGACGATGATCGGAACTTCCTTCGCCACACGCCAGGTCGCCGACACGCCGACGAAATTCGAATCGCGTACCGGGCTGGCGGCCAGGATGTCCGCCAAAAGGTCCGCGGGCTCCTCGTTTTTCTCCTTGAGCTTTCGCTCCGCCTCGCGATACCAATCCGTATTGCGGAGGTCGTTGTCTTCCAGGGCCGCCTGTAGCACGCCGGGGCTTTTGACCATCAGCGCCTGGTCTTGCAACAGCCGAAGCACCTCTTCCGCCTGAATTGACTGGCGCTCCAGCGGGTTCATCACGTTGATGGGGTTAATCGACTGCACCCGAATGTAAGACGTCGCGGAATAACTCGGATACCAGAAATAGAAGATCAGGGTTACGCCGGTGCCAATGGTAAAAAACAACACCGACAGAATCACAATGAGTACCAGACGCGCCCGCAGAATGCGAAACACGTCCGCACCGGACATGCCGGACTGCGGAGGCCCCGGAGGCCGAGGCGCCATCGCCTGTCCCAGGCCTGAGCCCATGCTCGGTGATGCCGTTGTAAGCGTCGTCAAACCACGTCCCTCGCCGACCAATCTTCTGTCGCACGTCGAACCGGCAGTTCTTGCCGGTTTGCCGCTCGGGTTGCTACGAGCCGTGTGCGCGACTGGTTCTGTCGCGCGGGGGGAGCCTTTCGGACACAGCGCGTCCCGTTACGACCCGCCCAAGGCCTTCAGTATCTTCGGCAGATACCTCTTGTCCCCTTGCTCCTGGGCCATTCCCTTGGCCCGTTCATACCAACTTTTGGCTTCAATCTTGTCGCCCTTGCGATCATAGGCCTGCCCTAGATGGTACAAAACAACAACACTCTTTTTGTCCTGGTCGCGCGCCCGGAAGAGCGCCCCCAATGCCTCGCCGTGCCGCCCATTTAAGGAAAGCACATACCCCAGAGTGTCCAATACGCCCGAATTATTGGGGTCCGCCTTCACAGCCTCTTGCGCATATGGCAACGCCTCGGCAGGCTTTCCAAGCGAGTCCGCCAGGAGAAACGCCATATTGTTTAGGGCCAGTGGCTGCTTCGGATCGGTCTTCAAGACCCTCTCATAGAATGGCTTGGCCTCGTCGCTGCGACCAAGCTCCTGCAACAGCATTCCCTGCGCGAGATGCGCAAAAACGACATCCCGATCCCGAGTGGCCAGCTCAGCGACCCGCTTGCACGCCGCCAGTGCTTCCTCGTTCTTTTCGGACGCCTGCAACAGATGAATGATCGCCTTCTGCTTCTCGATATTGTTTGGCTCCGCGTCAGCCCTCGATTTTGCGCGAGAGAGCGCCTGCTCCATCCCCAGCACACCCACCATGTCGCCCACCACGCGGGTATAAGCGATGAAATCCTCGCCGGCCGCCGTCAACGCGCGGTCAAACGCCTCGACAGACTTGTCGTTTTGCCCGATTTGCTTGTAGGCCCAGCCAAGACCCGATAGCTGGTACGGGGCCTGTTCCAACTGGCGATCCGACAACATCTGTGCCAGATAGTCGGTCATCGCCTTCGGTTTATTCGCCTGCTTGTACGCGTTAAACAGCGCCGCGATCACCTCCTGGCGATCGCGAGCCAATTCCGCCGCCTTCTCATACCCCTGCACCGCCTTGTCCCATTTCTGCATTCGCGAGCCAAGCTGCCCCAGCAGCATCGGCCACTTGTACTCCTTGGGAAACAGCCGCATGTACGTGTACACCACGTTCTCGGCTTCTGTGTATCGCGGAGGCCTCACCCGCGCATACGCATCAATCAACGCTTCGGCCACTGCCGTCTGATCCGGCTTCTGGTCAAGAATGGATCGCAGCTCCACGATCGCCTCGTCGCCGCGGCCCATCTCAAGCAGGGCGTCCGCAAGCCCAATTCGATGCTGATACATGAACCCGTCCGGATTAAACGTCTTGGCCTTCCGCAGATCATCCACCGCGGCCTGCCAGCGCCCCATCAACATGTACATCTGGCCGCGTTGCCACAACGCAACCGCATTATTCGAGTCCTTCTCCAGATGAGCGTCGAACGCCTCCTTCGCCTTCTGGATGTCTCCCCCAATTCGGTGATACGCACCCGTGTAAATCATGCCCTGCTGGTCATTCGGATACTTCACTACAAACGCGTCGATCTCGCGCTTGGCGTTATCCAAATCTCCCAACGCCAACCACAACGCGATGACGCGAGACTGTGTGCTCTGCGCGAGCGCGGCGTCACCCGGTTCCTTGCACTGCTTCTGGAGCCGTGTGTAGTACTCCACCGAATCTCGGAATCGATTCGTTCGGGCGTAATACTCCCCGGCGGAATTCAGTACATCATTGGATGCGTCCAGGCTGACCGCGAGCCGGAAATACCGATCCGCCGTGGCGAGCGTCTTCTGCACTTCATAGAACTGACCGAGACACACAGCCACCTCCGCCTTGCGGCCTTTTTCCTTCTCGGTGTTCATCAGGTCCACGAGAAGCTGGTCGCCCTCCTGAGGCCGATTCACTTCCTCCCGCCCAAAGAATCGGGCGATCTCACGCGCCACGCGCAGATCGTTCTTCGACACCTTGAGGGCCTCGCGATACACCTCCGCCGCCTTGTCGTACTTCGCCACTTTCGTGTCGGCGTAAAGGCGCGCCAAGTACACCAGGTTTTCCAAATCCGTCGGGTTGTCGCGACGCATCTTCTCGCGCGATGCAATCCCCGTGGCCGGGCTTTCCTTTTCCTTGATGAGCTGTGATTGCTGTCGCAGCCACTTGTCATCCTGAATCACCCGAGCCGCCGCCTGAATGTGCTTTTGGGCCTCCTTCTCATTCCCCTCGGCCACGAGGATCTGCGCCATCGCGCGATTCGCAAATCCATTCGTAGGGTCGATTTCCAGCGCCTTTGCAAGCGCAAGCCTTGCGTCCGACGCTCGATTCTTCATCGCCAAATACGTCTCGCCCAGATACGTCCACCCATACGCATTCGATGGGAACTTCGCCAAGCCCGCTGAAATCAAATCCACGGCGTCTTGGTATTTCTCCTGCGCGTATGCCATCCGCCCCTGTGCAATCTTGCCCTCGGTGCCGTCGAGGTTGAGCTGGCCATCTTTGGTCACGTATTTTGCCATCCGATCCCAATCCTTCTTGACCGCCGCAAGACGCAACTGACGATCAATCAATTCAGGCTCGTTCGGCTTGATTTGCTCGGCCTCATCCAACGCCTTCACGGCCGCATCAAGATTCTCGCGACGCGCCTGAAAATCGGCGACCAACATCGCCCGAGTGAATGCGTCCTTTTCCTCCTTCAGGAATGCAAGGGTCGCGTCATCGTTTCGCTCCGTCTCCAGCACAATGGTCTTCAGCCGGCGATAGATGGGCTTATCTGGATGCTTCGCCATCACGCCGGACAACAGAGACTTCGCATCGGCGATGCGATCGGTCGCCTCATACACCCGAAATAGCATGCGCACGGCCTGATCGTTGGATGCGTCCTGGGCCACCAGCGGCTTCAATTTCGCCTCGGCCTCGTTGTATCGCTGCTCAGTCATCATGAGGCGAATGTCCCGCATCTCGTCACCCGTGCCACCCTGAGTCAGCTTCCCCGCTTCCGCAGTCGCCAATTCGGTGTGCCCGAGCAATCGATAGGCTTCCAGGCGCAGTCGGCAGGCATTCTCATCCTTTTCCAAATAGTCCCGCAGCGGACCTGCTTCCAACGGCTTTAATTCCGAGAGTGCCAGCGCGGGCTCATTCATCTGCAAATAAACCTGTCCCAGACGAATCTTGAGCATGGGCGCATACGGTGCAAGAACCAGCGCCTTCTTCAGCGCTTTGCTGGCAGAGCCCCACTGGCTCTGTTGAACATACAAATCTGACAAGAGCGCCTGCAGCCGAACGTGCCGGGCCGCCTCAATGGAACGATCGGCCGCCTCGGCCTCCTTGATGGCCGCGACGTAGTCTCCCTTGACATTGAGTATGCTCGCCGTAAGGAAGCGCGCCTCCACCGAGCTGGGATCAATTTCGCGCTTCAGCTTCTCCGTCCAGCCCTCCGCCGATTCGATGGCCGCCTTCTTTTTGTCGGCATCTGCCCCAGCGAGGAGAGCGCGATCAATGTCAATCATGCAAAGCTCGATGAAAAAGTTCATTCGCGCGACGTTGTCGCCAAAATCTCGAAAGTGCTTCGTCTTTGGAATCGCTTCCAGCCCCTTCTTGAATAGCTCCACCTCCTGAGCAGTCAGCGCGTTCCGCTTGGCTTCGTCCTTTTCCTTCTCCCGCTTGACTTTGTAGATTTGACTCAGCCCCTGATAAGCACGGCCATCCGTCGGATCCAAACCCATGGCCTTCTTCATGCACTCCTCTGCCTTGTCGAAGTCCATCCGGTTATTGCCATACACGGACCCCGAATAAATCGCACCCAACATCAACTGTGTCTCGGCGCCGGCCTCACCGCTCTGCTGCGCGGCCAGTGATTGAAGTGCCGATATCGCCTTGTCAAAGTCCCCCTTGATGAGATTGTAAAACGCCAGCAGTCGCTCGAGTCGGCCGCGATCTTTCGCCTTGTCCGCAGGGCACTTCTCAAGTGCCGAAGCCACCAGGGCAGTCGCCGCCTTCTCCAACTCCTCGCCTTCCTGCCGAGACCCGCTCTCCTGCTTCTCAAGGCCCGCGGCCCACTGATCTCGCGCCAACAATTCGACGGTGTCAGCATTCCCAGGATCCAGCTCCAATGCTCGCTTTAACTCGGCTCGACCCATGTCGCGATACGACGCGTCTTCCTTCTGCAGGCTCAAATAAGCGCTGCCCAGCGCCCGATGACCCAGTCCCGAGTCCTTCTCGGCATCAACCAGTTTCTTCGCCTCCGCCAACAATCGATTCCACTGCGGGCCTGATGGAAAGAGCTTGGCGACATCTAGCTCCAGCTCTGTCATTAGCCGGGTCGCAGATCGCAATTGAGTATCCACCTGCCGGGCTTGGGAGATATAACTGCGTGCGGTCGCCACATCCCCGTCCTCAATGGCACAGCGTGCGGCCGAAACCAGATACTCCGGGTTGTGCGCGGGATCGCGCTGGCACGCCCGGCCATAGGCCTGCGCCGCCTTGTTCCATTCCTTCTGGGTTTCGTGTTTTTTGGCCTCCTCCTCATAGACCTTCGGATCGCGCCCCGGAAGGTTGGCCAACAGCAGGAACCCCGCTGCCGCCAAAACCACCATGCCGCCGAATGTCAGTCCGCCAACCAACGTACGATTTAGTGTCTTTGCCATGTGTATCCGCCTCGAGTTCATCCTTGGGCCGCAAAACACCCGCCTCACACCCGGACATCCCTGCCCGAACGTGATTCATGGGGCGCAAACAGCCCTAAAAAAATCCTTGCTCTAGTAACAAAATCGCCACGCCCATGCGCGACGAATCACGTGGCCAGCTTGGCTGCCTTAACTTCCCGCGGACCGCCCCGCTCCCAACCCTTGAGCGGCCAGTGCGAGCGAACTAACTCCGCGATTCCCTTGTCCAATACCTCTTTGGCAATGGCATCCAGTTCCGCAAGGTCCGCCTGCGAAGTGCTCTGAATGGAGACGTCGACTTTGCAGTAATACAGATGCGTGTCCCTGGGGTCCACCATCTTTACTCGCACATCATTGCGGTCACCCTTAAACTCGCCGTTGACACTGATAGTGTAATAGTTCAACAGCCGGACGCCTACATGCTTGGGATCGTCAAACATGACCCGCCCGAGCTCCGCTTTTTGGCCCAGTGTCGGCATTTCCCATTCAAAAATCTCCTTCGGTGCCGCCTGCGTTAACCCCCCCTGCAATAGGCATTCTTCCCCGACGTGGGGCACCTGATCCTGCACCCCCGTGTAATAGAAAGCCGTAAAATGAATCTGACGGCGGCGCTCCCCAGTTCCATTCGGATCGACCAGCGACCACGTCAAGTACTCCTTCGTCCCGACCTCCCCCTCATTCTCTGCGCTCAATCGCCCCGCACTCACCAGCTTCCACGGTGCCAGCGCCTTCTGGTCCATGTCGTCCAGCGGCTTGCGAATCGGCAGCGCCTTCTTGATCACCACCAGCCATCCGAGCTTCTTTCCGGCCATCAAATAGCCCGTGCTAACCACGAGAATCCCGACCGCCAGCGCAAAGTGAAGTGTACCTCTCGAACTCGTATTCATTCCGACGCCCCCTTCTCCTCCGTCGGCCGGTCCACGTACACATGATCAAGAACCCAAAGAATCCCCATATAAATCGTAAACCCCAATGCGAACGTGAACATCCCAAGAATCGCGTGCGGCGTCCCTTCCGCCAAATCCTTGTGCCCGTACATCTGAAACGCCCCGGTGATGATCACGCGAAGCACATTGCAAAACAGGGCCACCGGCACCACCGACACCGCCATCGCCAACCGCTGCCACATCGGCCGCGGCGTGAAGTACGCAGTCATCAACCCCAGCGCCACAAACGCCATCAATGACCGCATCCCGCTGCACGCCCCGGCAACGGCAAACATCCCCTGATCTCCGCCCGACATCCAATAGGAAATGTTAACGCCCGACCGCTCCACCTCCGCGCCCGGGAACATGTTCAACACCACTGTCGAAATCGTCGCCGCGAACTGTTGCAGTGGGTGGGTGATCTCGCGATACATTCGCTCCGGAGGCGGCATCCCCAGCGCTAGAAAACAAATCGGAAACAGTGTCAACCAAAGCACGCGCCACCCGCACATCAGTAGCACCACCCCCGCGACCATCGTGATGATCGACAGTGGCTGTGGATATCCAAACTGCCCGATGATTGCAAATGCATATACCAGTGTCGATGCCGACATCAACACCGCCCCCCACAACGAGCCTTCGCCTAGAACCTTAAACAGTTCCGCTCGCTTCATGTAAACGACATAAAGCCCAAACGGAGGAATCAGAAACCCATGCGACCAGTCCGGCTCCATCCAGTAATAGACGAGCCGCAAGATGTGATCCCAATACATCCAGACCACCAGCCCCGCCAGAAGCAGGACTTTCACGATCCCGGATGTCCCCAAATACTCAGACCACGAAGGCGGTGAGTCAGGCGACGATCGTCGCGTCGGCGCTGTCGTTGCACCAGCCGAAATGTCCGCGTTCGTCGGTGTGTCCATGGTCCTGCTGTCTCAAGCCGGGCCGGCCACATCGGCAAATGCCCCAGCGTTAACTAAAGCGGGAGGCCCCTCTGGGTGGCCTCCTGAAGCCGCCGCGTTTTGGTCTGCTCCTTCGCCTGGAAACTGTCTGCATCACCGAAGTTCCGGTCATACACAAACCCGAATCCATACGACAACCGGAATGCATTCCGCAACACCGCCAAAAACGGAGCCGCGGCGTTCGTACCCACATTCACGATATCATTCGGCTTCAAGTAAAAATCAGGTGACGTGCCGGCAAAGATCGAATCCAAATCCAACTGGATGACTTGCTCCTCGTCCTTCCCGAGACGCCGAATCAAATCCGCACGCGATGGCCACGCCAGCGGCCCGAATCCGCCGCCCGCCGCAATCGCCTCCTTCACGGTCAACCGACGACCCGTCAACTCATACGCACCAGGCCGTGCCGCGTTGCCCATCAGGTAATACTCGCCGACATTGCCCGGCGGAATGTTGATCACGTCGAACGGTCGAACCACGATATTGTAACGCGGATCGCCTTCCAACAACTCCTTCACCGGCACCTCGATAATCCTCGATGCCGACGCCAATTCCTCGCCCTGCCAAACCCCCTTCTCCTCCTCTGCCGTCCCGCTCGCAGTGCGCGCCAATCGTGCCAATGTTCCCGTCGGCCCCGAGGACGCCGCTCCCGGCGCTGATGTCGTCGAATCAACGATCCATTCCCCACGATCCGCATCCCACTTCGGCACTGGCTGCGACTGCGCCGGCGCCCCCTCCAGAATCTTCAGCTCATCAATCGTCCCGGCCATGCTATCCGCCGCCGTCGTCGGGCCGGACGACGGCATCGACCCCGGCATCGTCGCCGTGCTGCCCGAAACGTCCGACATCGTGAACGCCGCAGGCGTCGTGGTGGCCGGTTGCGACGTCGGCATTTCCGTGGCACTCATGGCTGGGCCGCCCGCGGGCCCGCGCCGAAACACATACACCTTCTCGAGTTGTGGCGACAATCCCCCTGCCTCCGCCAATGCATTCAGCAAACGATACTCCGGCGTGGGCAGCCCAAACGTCCCCGGCCTTTGCACGCTGCCGATAATAGAAAACTGCTGCTGGCGTGTGTCCACCAGCGTGACCTGCACCTCCGCATCTTCCAATATTTGGAGAGTCCGCAGGGACTCTTTCATTCCCAATTCCAACTCGCGCGTCGTCAGACCCGCAAATCGAACCCGCCCCAAAACCGGCATGGTCTCGAACCCGGCATTGCTCACCCGAAGCTGCTGGGCGAACGTCTCCCCCGGATTCAGGAGTTCGAGTATCGATATATTAATCGTATCCCCGGGCGAGATCTTTTGATCGACGTACCTCGCCTGTAAATCTTCCGGCGAAGGCTCCTCCGTGTTCTGAATCCCCGCCGGCTCTTCAAGAATACTCAACGCCGACCGAATCTCTGTCTGCTTCTGCTCGCTGAAGTTGCCCACCTGCGACGGATCGAAGAACCCATTCTTCATCCACGTCCTGCTCTCCGGCTGGTTGCACCCAAGCGGCGCGCACAACAAGAGCACACACACAACCATCAGTAGCCCGTCGATGCATCGTCTAATCATTTTGTTTCGCGGCATTGTCCACCACACGCCAACTCTCCCGACTTGGAACTCTCCGTGGTCCATAAAAACCACGTCGGCTTCTATCGACACTCCAGGATGCCGATAACAGCGTTTCTACGTCCCAAAAACAGGCTCGCCGCCATCCAACTCTTGCTGCATCACCAGCCATTTCAGCCCACTTGCCCCATAATGCCTGCTGTTTCCAATCCAAACCATCGCCAGGCTTCTCGCTGCCCTGCCTACCAATACTGATATCAGCTTGAACACCTCCCCATGCACGCGCAATTCCTGCGCATAATCAGTCCATATCCCCTGCATACGACTCATTCCTTATCTGGGTTCAGCCCCCCTCCCCCCGCCTCCGATAGCCAAATCATGCCGATACCCGTGCCGCAGGCCGATTGCCTGTGTGGCACCGGCGAGTTGTCGCTGCAATCTACGAGCGTCCCTTAGCCCCCGGTCGAAGATTCGCCGTGGCGAACTCTGCCGGGGGGTGACGCGGTGACTCAAAAACGCACCGTAATCCGGAGACCGTCCCTATGACCGACATCCTCATCCTCGGTGCCGGCGGTCACGGACGCGTCGTCCTCGACATCATCCTCCAAGCCAGATCCCACAACCCCGTCGGATTCCTCGACAACAACCCCGACATCCACGGCCGACGCATCGACGGACTCCCCGTCCTCGGCGGCATCAACGACCTCGAAAAACTCAAAGCCTCAGGCGTCCGCGCCGCCGTCATCGCCATCGGTGACAACGGTGCCCGCCGTGCCCTTGGCGATCTCCTCGAATCACACGATTTCGAAATCGTCTCCGCCATCCACCCCTCCGCCCAACTCGCCCGAAACGCCTCCATCGGCAAGGGCGTCGTCATCGCAGCCGGCGCGCTCGTCTGCGCCCATTGCCAGATCGGTGACTACGCCATCCTCAACACCGGCTGCATCATCGACCACGAATCCATGATCGGCATGGCCACCCACATCTGCCCCGGCGTCCGCCTCGCCGGCCATGTCACCGTCGAAAGCGGCGCCCACATCGGCATCGGCGCAACGGTGATCCAAAACGTCCGCATCGGCTTCGAAGCCATCGTCGGTGCCGGCGCAGTCGTCACGCAAGATGTCGAACCCATGACCACCGTCGTCGGCGTCCCCGCCCGCCCCATCAAAGACGCCCCCAGCCTCGCCGAATTCGCCACCCTCATGTCCCCCGTTACGTCCTCCCGTTGATAAGGGGGGGGCTGGGTGGGGTCCGCCGCATCACATCAATGTCGCACCGGCTCAATGACCCAGGGCATCGCTTGATCCGCGCGCCGACAAACACCCGATTCTTGACTCCGCATCCATAAACCCGCTACGCTTAATAAGGTTTCAACCTCTGGCGGAGACCCCCTTAATGGACATCACCTTAAGCTCCGAACTCCAGGCATTCGTCGCGGAAAAAATCGCCGCCGGCCAATACGACAACGCTAATGACGTGGTGCGCGGCGCCCTTGAGGCCCTGAAAGCCCAAGAGGACTGGACCGACACAGACATCGCCGAGCTTCGTGAGCAAACCTCAACAGGCGTCGATCAACTAAAAAATGGCGAGGGCCGCCAATGGGACATCAACGAAATCAAGGCGGAAGGGCGATCACGACTGGCGCCCAAGAAGTAACTGGTGATGGGCAACATTATTCGATCGCCGGAGGCCAAGCGCGACGCCGTGGATATCTGGACCTATATCGCCCGCGACAATCTTGCTGCCGCAGACAGACTTCTTGAAGGGCTTGACGAAAGACTCCACCTGCTTGCGGATACACCTCTCCTTGGCCGGCCTCGTGAAGAACTCGCCCCCAATCTGCGAAGTTATCCAGTCGGAAATTACATTCTCTTTTACCAACCAACGCCATCCGGCATCGAACTCGTCCGCATTCTGCACGGAGCCAGAACCCTTCGCCGACTCTTTCACAGATTGCGACGACTTGATCAGTCGTGAGCCACGAAAAAACTCGTTCCTCCCCAGCCGTGCCACCAACAAATTGAGTGCGCACGACGTTTGGCGCATCGATCCCAAAGTCCGCCTGTGCGCCGGATGCGTTGCTCATTTATTCCCGTCTCCCTGCTGCATTGTTCACGGCCCCATGGTGATTTCCTTCAGAAAGAGTTTGGGGGGCTGCCCGTCTTGGGGAACATAAACACCTTCAGCCCCGTCGATGACTTGGTCGGCCAGACGTTTCCCTTCGTCCGACAAACACTCAATGAACAGCTTATTGCGGGCGGTCCACGAAAGAAGCAGTTGATTATTTGGCAGGCGGTAAATCGAAGGCGTGCTAAAGGCCATTTTTTCGTTCCCGAATTGGAGCTTCCACTTCTCTCTTAGGCCCGAACTGAGTTCATAGACCCAGTAGTCTCTCTCGGGAAACTGTGTGGTCGACAAACCAAGAAACACGCGATCTCCAAGTGTCGCGATCGCGCTTGCGCCAGGGGAGATATGCCCGGCTGTGCCGAATTCACGAAGCAACTTTCCGCTGCCATCACATTCAAAAAGCCACACCTTTGATTTGCCTTGGCCAAACTTGTTGAACTCACCGCAAACGCTTGCAAAAAGGAAATGGTCTTCGCGATAGGGAATGCCGGCGATAATCCAATCGTCCTTGTAATGACCGTATCGCTTCTCCCATAGTGTTTTCCCTGATTGATCGATTTTGACTAGGTAGGCATCAGAATCAGACCGTCCGGCAAGGATGTAGCACCCTTGCCCCGCTGAAATGATGCTCGAAAGAGTTGTGATCCCACGTGCCCCTAAAGCCCCAAAGGTCTTTTCAAAGATCTTCCTTCCGTCCAACGAACATTTGACCAACCAGCCTTGATAGCCACCAACATAGCGTTCGCCGGCAATAAACAAGAGCTGGTCATAGGTCAGCGCGATATCGTTGATTCTCTCTTGATTGCTCGCAACGAACGATTGGCCCCATAGTTTCTTGCCGTCCGTGCTGATCTCGCCAACCCAGTAGTGTGAGCCTGCGGCCTTTGAGTGGGTGTTCCCTGCAGTAAAAAGCCTTCCGTCTCGGTGTCGAACAATCGACCGTACCTCTTCCTGTTCAGTAATCTTGAAAGGCCTCCACAACTTCGTCGGCTGAAGATCGGGCATCGGTGCCCCACCGGGTTGCACAATCGCGAAGGCAACAGGTACGGCCAGTCTTAAAACTGAGATCATTGCGTTTCCTTCAAGCCGTCACACATCAACCGTGCGGGACGAGATCAATTATGACACACAGCATTCGACGTGACTACGTTCGTATCCATCGTGAAAGACTGCCGCGCCTCCCGCGGCTTATCCGTGAGCGAATACGAAATCGGCGCCGCCCGCCTGATGTTCATGGCAATTATCCGCTTGCAACGCACATCCCGAGCCGCGCGACTCAGACATCGTATTTCGTCATTCTACCCTCGGCCCCTCCCCCACCCGGCACCGCATCACCCGCACCGCATCACTCGCCAAGCTCTCCACAAACCGAACCTCAATCTCCCAAACCTCCCCATCCTTCATCCGAACGATCTTCACTGCATACGCCCCCGCATCGACCACATCGCCCTCGTGCCGCTCCCGCCCGCGAGGCCGCCCCATCGACCCCAAAAACCCGGCAAGCAACGGCTCCTCCACGCCCTCCAACCGCAGAGTGTGATCATCCACCCGCATCACCTTCGGATTGCGAACATCCGTCAGAAACGATACGCGCACCTTGGGACCGGAAGCTCCGGAATCTATCTCTACACCTCGCTCCAGAATTGAATCCAACTCGTACTGCGCAAACAACACCTGTGCATCGTTGTCGATGTTCACAAACACCAGATGGTCCCCGCTCTTCAACGGCCGACCAAACGCCGCCGCCCCGCCGGCCATGTTCCGCTCCACTGTCGCCTGCGTCCGCCCCACGAAGTACGCCGTCGCCACCGCCGTCGGCACCTGCGCCGCAACAAACAAAAACACGGCCGCCCATCGTACGGCCGATGGCGTCGGCTTCAGTTCATTGCCGTTCCCTGAACTGTTTACCTCCCGCCCCAGTGTCGCCCCACCCTCGGATTCCCACGTCGCGACCTCTTCCTCATACTGTTGCCCCTCGGCCCCTGGGCCCCCATCCTCATTTCGACTTTTCGACGTGCAGTACACCCGCCGCGGCGGGATTTTTCTACGTTTCTCCATCGTCATCCACATCGCCGCGAGCGCCGCGAACCCCACGCCCGGCAACAACATGTTCCGATCATCCGGCACCGTGCAAACCAAGAGCGGCAGAAACACCACTGTCCACACTACCCACACCGCCGCCTGCGCCCCGCGTCGAACCACGAGCCACGCAAACACCAGCAGTGTCACCACACCGGCACACGCGATGTACGGAATCAACGGCTTCCCAAACAGCCGCAAGTAAAAAAGGAACGGATTGATCGGTACCAGCCACGTCGACAACAACACCCCCGCCCGCGTCCACAGCTCGCCAAAGTAATGCCCCGTCGCCCGCAACGGATCAAGCATCAGCGCGTTGTTCGCCCCATACCCGCCCTTCGCATACGATGCCAACCAGATGGCACCCACCACGATCATCGCCCCCGACGCGATCACCCCGCGCCGCTTGGCGAGCCGGGTCGTCCCCGACCCGGTCCGCGCGATCGCCCACCCCACCAACCCCGGCAACAACGCCGCAGGCAACGACGACTCCTTCGCCCCCAGCGCCAACCAGTAATACACCAACGCCAGCCCAAGCCCCAACACCCGCCCCTCGCGCACGTACCGCACCGCCAAACACATCGCCATCCCGACGAGTAACAACCCCAATAGGTCGCACTGCATCGACACAAACACCACGCTCACCGCGTGCGACCCCGCCACCGCGAAGATCAATGCCGCCCACCGCGCCGTCCGCTCCTCCGGCAACACCAACCGAAACAACCGCCCGACGATCAACACGCCGACGACATACATCGCCAGACTTACCGCGTGATACAGCCACGCCCGATCCCCAAACAGCGCGAACTGCGAATACAGCCACCGCTCCGCCCACGGCCGCGAATGCTGATAGCGAACATCGTCCCCTACCCACCACGGGTAATACCCCTCCCCCCGCATCGCCGCGTTCTCCGCATCACTCCGCAAAAATCGATACAGCCCCAACTCCCCGCGCTCCCCCTCCTGAAACTCACGCATGAACCGCAGATGCCGATAGTCATCGATGAAAAACCCGCCCGGCACCGTCCACCCATACAACAGCACCACCAACCCAACAACCACCACCCACGGCCGCGAGCAGGTTTCGTACCAAGAAATAATTCGTCGGAAGAGATTCATTAGCCGGAGAAGTGTAACCCGGCTGGCAAGCCCAACTCGGACCCTTGGCCCCTTGAACCCTCGGCCCCTCTCAAATATCCAAATCCCTCACATGGATCGCGTTCGTCTCAATAAACCCGCGGCGCACTTCCACGTCATCCCCCATCAGGATTGAGAACATCCGATCCGCCGCCCGCCAGTCGGCCTCAAGCTGCTCCACGTCCGCCTTGTCCTCGGTGATGATGACCAGAAGCAACTGCCGCCGCGATGGGTCGAGCGTCGTCTCCCACAATTCGTCCGGATTCATTTCGCCCAGACCCTTGAATCGCTTCACCGACACGCCGCGCTGGCCGATCGCCCGCACCTGCTCGGCCACCTGCGCCAGATTGTCCAACTCCACCGGCTCCCCGTCGCCCGGCATCAGCACATACCGCGCCGGCACGAGTTCGCCCGTCACCAACTCCTCGCGCTTGATAAACCAATCAGCGAGGTTCAACCCCATCTCGTCCAACCGATTCAGGGCCTTCTCCAACCGCTTGCACTCGGGCAACTCATAACGCACCAGTTGCTTCACGCCCTCGCCCGTCTCCGTCGGGATCGACAAGCCGCCATCGACGACCTCCAACTCGCCGTGCTTCTCGCCGGCCTCTCGGCGAAATGCGTTGAATGCCGCGTCATCGGCGAAGTAGTGTTCCTGATCATCGAGAATCGCCCGCACCAACGGCAACGCCGCTCCCTTGCGACGATGGGCCTTGATGAATCCGTCAAACGCGATCCCGCGCCGGGCCAGCACGCGCTCGATATATTTGATCTCGTCGATGACGCCGACCAGCAGGCGCAGATCGTCGCCGCCGACAAACCGCTCCTTGCCGGAAAGCGACCCGTCGCCGTTCGTGTCCTTCACGGCGAGCCGCACGCCATCCAGCCCCCACTCCGTCAGCTTGCCGTCGAGCACCGTGTCGTTCAGCACGTACTCCTGCTTCTTGCCCTTCTTCAGCAAGTAGAGCGGCGGCTGTGCGACATAGAGATAGCCGTTGCGAATCAGGTCTGGCATGTTGCGGAAGAAAAACGTGAGCAGCAGCGTGCGAATGTGGCTGCCGTCCACGTCGGCGTCGGTCATGATGATGATCTTGCCATAGCGGCACTTCGTCGTGTCGAACTCTTCGGTCCCCGGAACGCCGCAACCCAGCGCCCCGATGATCGTCTTGATTTCCTCATGGGCCAGCACGCGGTCGATCCGCGCCTTCTCCACGTTCAAAATCTTTCCCTTGAGCGGCAGAATCGCCTGCGACAGCGACTCGCGCCCCTGCTTCGCCGAGCCGCCGGCGGAATCACCTTCGACGAGAAACAGTTCCGCCTCATGCGGATCCTTGTTCCGACAATCCCACAACTTGCCCGGCAGGCTGCCGCTGGACAGCGCGCTCTTTCGCGTCGCCTCGCGGGCCTTGCGCGCTGCCTCCCGCGCCACCGCCGCCATGACGCCCTTTTGCACCACGCGCTTCGCGTCGCCGGGATTCTCTTCCAGCCAGTTCGACAGTTTCTCATTCACCACCGTCTGCACGAAGCCATCGACCTCTGCATTCATCAGGCGATCTTTGGTCTGCCCCTGAAAGTCCGGCTCGCGCACCTGCACCGACACGATGGCCGTCAACCCCTCGCGCCAATCCTCGCCCTTGATCTGCAAGTCGCCCTTGAGCAGATTCGCCTTCTTGGAATAGGCGTTCATCGTGCGCGTCAGCCCGGTCTGAAAGCCCGACAGGTGCGTGCCGCCGTCGCGATTCTTGATGTTGTTGGCGAAGGCCAGCAGATTCTCGTTGTAGCTCGCGTTGAATTGGAAGGCGACCTTGCAGGCCAACCCCTGGGCCTCGTCGCGCCCGCTGAGCACCTGCACCTTGTGCAGCCCCTCCTTGCCCTCGTTCATGTGCTCGACAAAGGCCCGCAGGCCGTCCTGGAAAAAGAAGTCCTCGCTCTTGCCGGTCCGCTCGTCGGCGAAGCTGATCCGAAGTCCTTCATTCAAGTACGCCAACTCGCGCAGCCGCTGCGCCACGATCTCCGTGCGAAAATTGGTGTCGGTGAATATCTCCGGGTCGGGCCGAAACTCCACGCGCGTCCCCGTGCGCGTCGTGTCGCCGATCAACTCCAACGGCTTGACCGCCTTGCCGCGCTCGAAGCTCATCGTGTGAATCTTGCCCCCGCGCTGCACCTCAACGACGAGCGATTCCGACAGGGCGTTCACCACGCTCACGCCGACGCCGTGCAACCCGCCTGACACCGCATATGAATCGCGGTCGAACTTCCCGCCCGCGTGCAACACCGTCAGCACAATCTCCAGCGTGCTCTTCCCGTCGAGCACCGGATTCTCCGGAAAGCTCTTCGTCTCCACCGGTATGCCGCGCCCATCATCCGTGACCGTGCAACTGCCGTCCGTATTGATCTTCACCGTGATCTTGTGGCAGTGCCCAGCCAGCGATTCATCGACCGCGTTGTCGACCACTTCCCAAATCAGATGGTGCAACCCATGCAGCCCCGTGTCGCCGATGTACATCGACGGCCGCTTGCGAACCGCCTCCATGCCCTCCAGCACTCGGATGCTGTCGGCATCGTAAGTATCCACGGCCGGCGGCGGCGGAGCCGTCTCGGTCGTATCAGCCAACCACGGTTTTGTGAACTCGTGCATCAGTCGCTTGCTTCCTCGCCTGTCTTCTCGCGCGGCACAGCGCCGACGCGGTAATCAATTCGTTTCACCAGCTTGCTGCGAAGCGTATCGTTCATCGCCTCGATCAGCGCCTCGCCTGCCTGCCGACCCAACGCATACCGATCCGCCGAACTACACACGACGACGCGCAACCGTCCCGCCGTCAACCCTTCCACGTGCGTCCGACCGGCAAACGTCTCTGGCAGAATCGACCGCCACGCGCCGCGCACCCGGCTCAGCACGTCCGCCGACTCCACCATATGCGGCTTCGTCACGCGGTCCAACAAATCGCCCACCCGAACCGCCGGCCTGAGACGCCTCTTGTTATAGCGATCCCAAAAGAGCCGCTGCTCCTCGCTCGGGGCGATGCTCAGCCCATGCTCCTCCAAAATCTCCCGCCGACCGCGCCGCATCAAACTCCCTTTCGATGCCCCCGACATTCCTTATGTTTCGACTTTTCGACGTTTTGAAGTTTCGACGTTTACGACAAATTGACCGGCATCACCACATACTGAAACGACGACCCGCTCTTGAGCACGCCCGGCTTCGCAGGCTCCTTCAACTCGAACGTCGTCGAATCTCCGCACACCTTCAATGCGTCCAGCAGGAACTCGGGGTTGAACCCGATCGAAATCTCGCTGCCCTTGTACTCCACCGGAACCTTGATCGTCGCCTCACCCTGCTCCGCCGCCCGGCTGGTCAGCACCATGCCCTCGGCCCCCAGCATGATCTTCACGCCCTTCGACTCCGCCGTCGCCAACAGGGCCGCCCGTTTCACGCCGCTGAGGAACTCGTCCGTCTTCAACACGGCCGTCTTGTCATGCTCGCGCGGCATCACGTCTTGATACTTCGGGAAATGCCCCTCCACCAACACGCTGCTGATCGTCACCGTCTCGGTCCGCAACACGATCTGATTCGGCCGCAGCTTCACCTCCACGGTCTCATCCGCATCCATGTGCAGCTTCATAATCAGGCTCAACGCCTTCGTCGGCACAATCGCGCTGGACTCCTCGCCCACGCTCTTCTCCAGCGATGCCTCGCACATCGCCAGTCGCCGACCGTCCGTCGCCACCATGAGCAGTTTTTTACCCTTCTTCTCCCAGAGCACGCCGTTAATCGCGTACCGCGTGTTCTCCCGCGCTGCGGCAAACAAGGTCTTGCCAATCGCTTCGGTCAGCGCCCCGCTCTTCACCACAAAGTCCGGCTCCCCCTCCATGTCCGGCACCGGCGGGAAATCCCGCACACTCTGCCCCACCATCTGAAAATGCGAGTCGGCCCCGCGAACACTGAGCTGATCGTCCTTCGTCTCCAACGCCATCGTCTCATCCGACGACTCGCGCACGATCGCCAGGAACCGGTCCCCCGACACCAGCGTGTCCCCCGGCTTCGACACGTCCACTTGCTTCACCCGATATCGCAGACCCACCTCCTGGTCATAAGCCGTGATGATCAGCACGTCCTTCTCCGCCGTCACCCGCACGCATTGAAGGATCGGCTTCGGCGTCCGCGTCAGCGTGACGCTCGCCGTGGCCGCGAGGGCCTCATACAACGCCTGTCGATCTACCACGAACTTCATGACACTCTCCCGTCGCGACTCACATCGCTACGTTGCTCTTACTCTGAGTCATTAGGATATATCTTGATCGTATTCATCCACCGTCTACCATGTGAGATGCGGCGGAGATTTCGACACGTTGAGCTATCCTTCATTCGGCCTTGATATTACGACCTTTTCCTACAGCCGTCCACGCTGGATAACCTGTGTAGACGAGGCTGCGTGACTTCAGGGTTCCACTCGAAATCTCACCCGCGCCAAGCCGGTGATGACCAGCCCTGTGAACCACGACTCCGGTCGACGCAGGTTATCCACAACGCATGACAACATCTGTGCGAGCCACTGTGACTCGTTAATCCGTTACCCTTTTCAACGCCTCCTCCAACTCATCAATCCGCACCCGAAGCGCTGCATCCTCCTCGCGCCGCCGAGTAATCAGCCGATTCGCGTGAAGCACCGTCGTGTGATCCCGGCCACCGAAGAACCCGCCGATCTCCTCCAGGCTGTGCCCCGTGAATTGCCGCGCCAGATACATCCCCACCTGCCGCGGTAACGCAATCGACCGGCTCCGACGACGGCCCTGCAAGTCCGACACTCGCACGTCGAACCCCGTTGTCACCGCCGTCATAATGTCTGTCATCCGCACCCGCCGATTCGCTGGCACCACGCCATCGCCGAGACTCGCCTCGGCCATGGCCATATCCACCGGCCGCCCCTCCAGCCGTGCGATGCCGTGCAGTCGATTCAGCGCCCCCTCCAATTCCCGCGTATTTGTCTTGACTCTCGACGCCAACAGCATCGACACATCCTCAGGAATCTCCAGCCCGGACATCCTCGATTTCTTACGGATAATCGCTAGTCGCGTCTCAAGGCACGGCGCATCAACCCTCGCCACCAGCCCCCACATAAACCGACTAGTCAACCGCTCTTCCAGGCCGGCAATCTCCCCCGGCGAGCAATCCGCGGACAGGATGATCTGCTTGTGAATCTCATGGAGCGCGTTAAACGTGTGAAAGAACTCTTCCTGGGTACGATCCTTCCCCGCGAGAAACTGGACATCGTCAATCACCAGTAAATCAATGTGCCGATACCGATATCGGAAGCCATCCAGCCGATTGCGCTCCACCGCCTCGATGTAGTGATTGACAAACGTCTCACACGTCAGATACGCCACCCGCGCCGCCGGTGAGTGATCGAGAATCCGATGACACACCGCCTGCAACAGGTGCGTCTTGCCCAGCCCCGCCGACCCATGAAGGAACAGCGGGTTATACGCCGTGCCGGGCGATTCGCTCGCCGCCACGCAACTCGCATGGGCCAGCCGATTGCAAGGCCCCGCTACGAAGTTGTCGAAGACGTAGTCCCCATTTAGCCGCGCCGGCGACCACTCCTGGTCATACGACGCGGCAGTCGGCGACCGATCCGCCTCAGACGACTCCAGACTTTCGCCGGCACGCGTCGAAAAACGAACCGAGACCAATCGCCCCGTCGCCGCTTGCGCAGCCTCCACAAAAGGCCGCACACAATGATCCACGAGGTACGTCAACTGCGCGAAGTTCTCAGTGAAAACGATGAACTCGCCGCGATCCAGCGGCCCCGGCCCCAATTGACCGAACCACCCACGCGAAATCGCAGGGTGGCGAGTCCGCACATGCCCAAGAATATCCGTCCAAACCGCCTCGGAAACGGAGTCCATTTGATTCCACTCAACCACGGCCGATGAGGTGGCCGCGAACCCCGGAATCCATTCCGCATGATAGCCCTAAGTTCATTATTAACAAACACTAATGATCGAAACAGGGCCGAATGACCTCGAAGCCTGATCGTATCCGAAACACACTCAAAGAGCAACCAGTTTCCCCCACTTTTTCAACCGTTTGCACACACCACTACTTAGAAGAAATCACACAGCTTATACACAACAATCTCACATAGCACATCGGGGAGGTGATCACCCTACGCGCCGCTTCTCGCCCCGCCTTGCCATCCCGCCCTCCTTCCATACAATGCCCTGTTCGGTATTACCACTCAAACTAAATGAATCCACGAACCACCTAATCGCGCATCGGCATCCACGCCCACGCGGCCCGCGTTCGTATACTCGAAGAACCAGGAGCCAATCAACCGACTATGGATACCATCGAAACCATCGACATCGCCGCCCTCTTGGAAAAACAACCCTTCGACAAAGACGCCATCGCCGCGCTCCGCGATGCCGCCTTTGAAAGCGCGGATTCCATTGATCGCTTGCAAGAGCTTCTCGCGGGGAAGGAATCCGCCTCGCCCGACGCCGCCACCGCCTACAAGCTCGGCGTCTGCTGGACCCTGCTCGCCAACTTCGACAAGGCCATTCCATATCTAGAGAAGGCCTCGTCCATCCCCGACCACGCCGTCTACCTCGGCATGATCCGTCTTGAGCAACGCCGCTTCACGGATGCCGCCGCGCTCTTCGACAAAGCCGCAAAGGCCGGCATCGATCGTGTCGAATGCGAGCTGCGTCGCGCCGAGTGTCTGGCCCTGCATGGTGATCTCGCCGCCGCGAAACAAATCCTCACCAGCCACAACGCCATCTCTGCGACCAACGCCACCTGGCACTACATTGCCGGACGCATCGCCGAAGAATCAGGCAGCCTCATTCCAGCCATGGAAGCATACGAAGCAGCCCTCAAGATTGACGACGTTCATACCCTCGCCACCTTTCGCCTCGCCTACCTCCTCGACCTCCACGGCGAAGAGGAACGCGCCCGCGAACTCTACACCCGCAGTTGCGAGGAGCCGTTCGTCTTTACGAATGCCCTGATGAACCTGGCGATTATTCTGGAAGATGCCTGCGAATTCGATGCCGCCGCGTCATGCCTGCGGCGCGTCCTCATCGTGCAACCGAATCACCCGCGCGCCCTGCTTTACATGAAAGACGTGCAGTCCTCAACCGATATGTACATTGATGAGTCCCAGATGCGCAACCGCGAGGCACGCGACGCCGTCCTCGACACCCCCGTGAGCGACTTCGAACTCTCCGTCCGCAGCCGAAACTGTCTCAAGAAGATGAACATCCACACCCTCGGCGACCTCTTGCGCATCACCGAACACGAGCTGCTCGCCTACAAGAATTTCGGCGAGACCAGCCTCCGCGAGATCAAGGCCATGCTCAATCAGAAGGGACTCAGCATGGGCCAGAATGCCCACCTAAAGGCGGTCCCGCGCCCCTCTCCAATGCTCTCCGCTCCACCGGCATCCGCGGCACCCCTCGGCAACACCGACATCCTCTCGCGCTCGGTCTCCACGATCAACTTCTCCGTGCGATCTAGAAAATGCCTGCAACGTCTCGGTATCAACACCATCGGCGAGCTAATCAGTAAATCAGAACAAGAATTGCTCGAATCCCGAAACTTCGGCAGCACCTCGCTCACCGAAATCAAGGAAAAGCTCACCGAACTGGGAATTGCCCTACGCGGCAGCTAAGACGAGATCGACAACGCCAGCGAATACTGTTTAGCCGCGTGGAACATCCGCCGTGGCGGAAGGCCCCGCCGAGCGCGACGCGCGCAACTGCCATAAACGAAAAAAAATGTAGTCTGCCCGGGAACAACGGGCCGTCGCCGCGCCCTACCGCTCGTCCGCCGTCCCCTCTTTCTTCGTCGCCTTCCGATTTGAATCCACCCGCGACAACGCCGGATTGGCCCGCGGCGCCAGCGCCCACGGCTGATTTGATAACAACTTGATCCGCATGATGTTCACCGCCGCCACCAACTGCGGGTCTGTCGTTGGATCCTCATCTTCGGGCAGCGCCTCGGCCGGCTCGCTCGTCGGCCGGCGCTCCAACACATCCTTCGGGATGGCCGACTGATCTTTGCCCTTGAGCACGTCCTTCTCGCGCCGCAGCCTGAGAATCTTGCCAAGCTCCTGTGGAATCACCTTCACGCCGATGTGCGGCTCGACGCCCCATGTCTCGGAGTTCTTATCGCGATGCAGGCAATACCACGGATCCTCCAGTCGGTCGCTGTCCGGCACGTGATACTTCGCCGTCGTCAACTTCAAGTACGCTTGATTGTCCGAAATCGGAATCAGGTTCTGCACGCTGCCCTTGCCAAAGGACCGCGTCCCGACAATGCACGCCTCCTTCAGCCCCGACAACGCCCCGGCCACAATCTCGCTGGCGCTGGCGCTGTACTCATTGACCAGCACCACCAACGGCAAATCGTGGTAGTTGTCATCCGACTTGGAATTGATCTCCATGTTCTGTTGGCGCGAGCGGCCCTTCGTCATGACGACCGGATCGCCCTTCTTCATGAACAGCTCGCACATATGCACCGCGCTGGTCAACAGGCCGCCCGGGTTGAATCGCAAGTCCAGAATCAATCCCCGCACCCCGTCCTTGCGCATCTGCTTCAGGGCGTCCTCCAAATCCTCGACCGTCTTATCCATGAAGCCGCTGACCCGCACATAGCCGATCTTCGTCGTCGGATCGACGACATAATCCCAACCCGTCGACTTCTTCTCATTGCGCTGATAGCCGCGCACGGTGCGAATCTTGATGTGCTCGCGCTTCAGTGGAATGACACGGGATTCCTCGGTGACGGGATCCTTGATGGTGAGCCGCACCGTCGTCCCCGGCTCACCCGTGATCGTCTGCACCGCCTGATTCGTCGTCATGTCCAGCGTGCTCTTGCCGTCGACCTCCGTGATGAAGTCGCCCGGCTTGATGCCCGCCTTGTACGCCGGCGAATCCTCCAATGGGGACTCCACGCGAACGTGCTTGCCGATGTCCTGAGTGATCTGAATCCCCACACCGACGAAATCGCCGCGCGTGTGCTTGTTGAAGTCATCCACCTCCGATGGCCAAATCACCGACGTGAACTCGTCCAAGTGCTCAAGCATCCCAGAGACAAACTCGTCCACCAACACCTGCTCCGGCAATCGAAGCCCCTCGGTGTTGGCCTCCAGAACCTTTGAGAAAACTGCGCGAACCTGTCGTGGGCCGAACGCCCCCTTGCCCTGCACGCGATTCTTGATGATGCCCTTGACCCGCGTCACAAAATTGGTGACCAAATCCTTGTCACCCAGTGTCGGGAAGGATTCCGTGATCGACTCCGCCTCGGCCAGGATGACGAGGTGCTCCAGCCCGCTCGTGCAAAGCTGCCGAAAGTCCGCCTCCTGCACGTAATCATCCTCGATCCGATCCAACACCTGCCAAATCGCAGAGGCCGACACGTCGCGCAGGTCGCTGCGCCAGTTGCTCTTCGGGCCATACACAAAATCCAGATGCGCCCGCTTGCTGCAATAGGTGAACCCGGTCTGGTAGTCCTTGTTCTTCGGGAAGAGCTTGCTGAGCACGTCATACAGGAACAATGCGTCGCGCCACTCCTTCTCCGACTTGTGCCGCTCGATTTCAACAAGAACGTTTTCAACGATCTCCGGCAACCACGGCTCCTCGCGGAACGAATCCTCATCCTTCGCGTTCAGCATCGCCGCCTGTGACGACACCAACGCTTTGCTCCACTTGAACCCGCGATCCTTTCGCTCTTCGCCGTCTTTCTTTGAGCCAGCGAGTACATCTACATCCCTGCTGCCTTCTTCGTTACCGGCATCATGCTCAAGCTCCGCATCTGCGGAAACAACACGGGGGCGCGGGGAGTCTTTCTCGCGACCCGCCATGGCCTCCTTTTTCTCTTTCTTCTCCTTTATCGCAGCCGAATCGATCGGTGGCGAGTCCTTCGCTTCGCGCGAATACTTCTTCGCCTGTTCCACGTAATACACATACGTCTTCGACCGCAACCGCTCCCGGCTCTCCTCCAACGCCGTCGCCTCGCGCATCCACCCCAGCGCATCCGACACCTCCTTGTGTCCCGGCTCAAGCGTCTGAACCTGCTCCAGCGTCGTCGCCGCCGCGGCGAAGTTTCCCGCCAGAACCTGATCCGACCCCTTCCGCCAAAGCTCCCGCGCCGTCGCCGACGCCAGCGTCGGCTCCGATGGCTCCGCTCGCACCGCGGAACAAGCCACCACGGCCGTCAGCACGAGTACCAAGGCATATAGGCCGCGAAGATCGCGTTTCAACGTGCGCATGAAACCTCCAGAATAATGGACGTGCTCGCCGGGGTGCGACCAACGCTCAGGGCGTCGCGCACCCCTATCGACTTACTTAGTACCATAAGAATCCGCCCCGGTTCGCGGGTGATGGGTCAATCGAGACATACCCATTGTATTCATCAACGTGTCCCGTCTCCATTCTTCTCGGCCCTTCGTGGTGGACCCCCCGGTTTCATCGGATGCCCCGGACACCCCACTTGATGCCCCAATCCATGATTCCCACTCCCCCGGTCCATATTGGACCCGCCACCGCGCGTCGTTTAGCCGCAAGGGCTTGCCCTGCGATTGAAACGCCGACAATCGTGAGTTTCGGAAGATTCCCTACCGCGCCCCCGCCACCGCCGCATCGACACTGGGATAGACATGAAACAACTGCGTCAGCCGTGTCAATTCCAACAATCGCATGATCGGCGTCGAGGGCGACACCAACCGCATCTCCCCCTGGTGATGTCGCAACCGAAGGTGCCCCGCGATGATCGCCCCCAGCCCCGTCGACTCAATGAAATCAAGACGCGACATATCGATCACTATCACCTGCGTCGACTCGTCCGCCAGCTCCACCATGCTCTCCATCATCCGCTCCGCCTCGAGCATCTCGCACGAGCCGACCAGTGTCACCACTGCCGCCGCGCCGCGCCGCACCACCTCAATCTGAAACGGCGACCCCGACGGATTCCTGGATGTCGACTGCGGCGTCATGGTTCCTGCCTGTTGATCTTTACGAGCCGAACCCGTGTCCCGTTCCCGTCGTAGCTCACCTCGTCCAGATAGGCCCTCATCAGCATAATCCCGCGACCATGAGGGCGATCGATGTACTCCGGCAGCGTCGGATCGGGAACCTCGTCCGGGCAGAACCCGTCCCCCTCGTCGCCCACCTCAATCTCAATCCGCTCGGGCGTGATGTGATAGCGGACGTGAATACACTTGCAGGGATCGCACTTGTTCCCATGACGAAATGCGTTCGTCATTGCCTCTTCCAACGCCAGCTTGATCGCGAATGAGATGTTCTGGTCGTAGCCGCAAATCGACAACTCAGAGAGAATCAACTCTTCCGGTTGCTTGGCCGCCGCGAGGTCGTTTGGAACGATGATCTCTTTCAACGGTCAGTTCCCTGTGATACCACGCACCTGATCGGCCCCGCCACTATGCCCACCCCAACCTCTATCGGGCCGCCCGATCCACCCACCTTATTCTATTAACTTATACCGGATGCCGCCGACCAATTCGAGCGCCCGGCGCACCTGCTTTGGCCCTTGCCGGACCACCACTATGATAGTGGCGCTGATGAAACTCCACCCGAAGAGGTAGCGCCCATGTCCCTATTCGCCATCCTGCTCACCACGGTGTCCTTCCTCGCCCAGTCCCCACCGTCCGCCTCGAATCCTGCCGAGCCCGCCAACAACGCCCTCGCCAAACTCCGCATCGAAAGCGAGGCCCTCCTGCCCCTCATTAAAACCGACTGGGTTAAACAATTTGCAAAGGGTGTCAAACGCCTCCCCATCATCGGCCCCCGAAAGGTCTACGAGGATGAAAAGCAACGCCTCTTCTACTCCCACTCCCAGTTCTTCTCCCTCGACCCCCCACAGCAAAACAGGCTCATCCCCAACAAGCTGAACGACTTCGACTACTACTTCACCCGCTATGGCACCCCCCTCGCCTACGCCCGTCCGCTTGATCTCCTCGGTCAACACGGAATAAAAACAATCCGAGACATGAAAATACTCGACTTCGGCTACGGCACCATCGGCCACCTCCGACTCCTCGCCCAACTCGGCGCCACCGCCCACGGCGTCGACACCGACACACGCCTCGCGGCCATGTACGCCACTGAGGGCGACCAGGGCGCAGTCCCCAACGACGACGGATCCGTCGGAACCGTCACCGTCTTCTCCGGCCGCTGGCCGGCCGACGAGGCGGTCAAGAAACAAATCGGCGATGGCTACGACCTCTTCATATCAAAAAACACACTCAAAATGGGCTATATCCACCCGACGCGCCAAGCCGACGAACGCCGCCTTATCAAGCTCGGCGTCGATGATGCCGCCTACCTCAAAGCCGTCCACGACCTCCTCAAGCCCGGCGGACTCGTCATGATCTACAACCTCAGCCCCGCGCTCAGCCCGCCCGACAAACCCTTCCTCCCCTGGACCGACGGTCGCTGCCCCTTCGCCAAAGAGCTCTGGACTGCCGCCGGTTTTGAAATCGTCACCATCGATCAAGACGACTCCTCCGCCGCCCGCGAAATGGCCCACGCCCTCGGCTGGGACCATGGCAAAGACCCCATGGACCTCAAGAACGACCTCTTCGCCCACTACACCCTCGCCCGCAAAAAAAAGTAACAGCGAGCCGAGTCTCCCTCGATCCGATCCACACCAACACCCAATCAAGCACGCCCCGTCCCCTGTCCGATATCAAGGCAGCCGATGACGTTCGCGCATGTCTTGCGCCCATCGCGCCGATTGACACATGACCGACATCCTCGATCAATCCGAAGTCGACGCCCTGCTCTCCGCCGTCACCCCTGGCGACACCACGACCGCCGTCCACCCCTCGGCTCCCCCACGCGAAGTCAGCGTCTACGACTTCAAACGCCCCGAGCGCGTCAGCAAAGACCAGATGCGCTCCCTCCACGCCATCCACGAGTCCTTCGCCAGAAACTTCGGCGCATCCCTCTCCGCCTTCCTCCGAGCCATGGTCGAGTGCCGTGTCGCCACCGCCGAACAACTCACCTACAGCGAGTTCATCCACTCCCTGCCCAGCCCCACGTGCTTCAACCTCCTCGGAGCACCCCAACTCGCCGGCCAACTCTGCCTCGAAGTCAGCCCGCTCATCGTCTTCCCCATTGTCGACCGCCTCCTCGGCGGCACGAACTCCGACATCTTCATCCCCCAACGACCCCTCACCTCCATCGAGCTGCGCCTCGTCAACCGCATCATCGAACGAGCCTTGGTGAACCTCTCCGAATCCTGGTCCGAGTTGATGGCGGTGAAGTTTGAAATCGCCGGCACCGAGAGCAACCCCCACCTCGTCCAAATCGTCGCCCCCAACGAAGTCGTCGTCGTCATCGGTTTTGAAATCAAAGTCGGTGCCCGCGCCGGCACCATGAGCATCT
This sequence comes from Planctomycetota bacterium, assembly GCA_038042195.1. Classification (GTDB taxonomy): domain Bacteria; phylum Planctomycetota; class Phycisphaerae; order UBA1845; family UTPLA1; genus JACRIM01. Next base: position 67,564 of record JBBTET010000017.1, read on the forward strand.
GCATTCCCTTCAACGTCATCGAACCCGTCATCGGTAAGCTCACCGCCCAAAGCTGGCTCGCCTACTCAAAACAAAACGCCAACCCAGACCAGGTCCAACACGTCACCGACAATCTCCAACGCGCCGAACTCCCCGTCACCGCCTACCTCGGCCAAACCAGAATCACCGTCGGCGACTTCCTCGCCCTCGCCCCCGGCGACATTATCAAACTCGACAAACTCACCAACAAAGACCTCCTCCTCCAGGTCGGCGACCAAAACAAATTCGCCGGCCGACTCGGCCAACTTCGCGGCGCCAAGGCCCTCCAAATCACCCGCCCCGCCACCAAAGAAGAATCCCTGTAGCATCCCCTCCCCTTGATAAGGGGATTGAGGGGCGACCGAAGAGGAAGCCCCGAAAGGGTGGGGTTGCGAATGGCGAGGAAACATCCAGCTAAGCCAATTCGGGCCACACAACCACACGAGTAATTTATTACTCGACAGCCGCAATTCGCGCGCACCCGCTGTGGGGCAGACGTCCCCGCCTGCCTCGACCGCGCAGCCCACTCAATTAAATTGGATTGAACCCCTACTTCGCCGGCGTGATATCGATATACCGCGTCAGACTCCTCAAATCCCCAATCACGTCCGACGTCGCTCGAAGCGTACACGTGTCACCCACCACCGGCTGAAACAGCCGCGGAGCCTTCGGCCGCACTTCCCACGGCCGCCCGCCGCGCCGACGGACCATCAGCGCCGACTTCAGCAGCTCCTTCCGCTTCCCGCGAGCATGCCGATTGACCGGGTCCTTCGCAAAGAGCCGCGAAAGCGTCTTCGCCGCCGCCTCCTTAAGCACCGTCCGCTTGACCTTGATTGAGACGACCGTACCGGCCACTAGTTCCGCTGCCATAATCAAAAGCTCCTGTGATTTCTACGGGGGCCAAGCATGATACCAGTTTCCCCCGCCCCGGCAACCCCAGACCCCGGTAGGACAAAGATCCTCTTTGCCTCACCCCCACCCCCCCGGGGTAGGGCAAAGATTCTCTTTGCCCCCTCGCCCCCACCCCCCCCTTGACCCCCAAACCCTTGATCTCTTGAACCCTCGGCCCCTTGTCGAAGATCCGCCGTGGTGGAAACCCTCCCCCCTCAATCCCCCCCCGCAGTCCCGCCAGAGCCTGAGAATTTTTCTTGACAGGCATGGTATTGTTCCGTGCA
>JBBTET010000018.1:0-43621 GCA_038042195.1 Planctomycetota bacterium
CGCCGCGCTGCCTTCGTAGTATTCAAGCGTGTGCAGAGTCACCGAACCCCCGCGCGACGCCGCCAACTCGGCGAGCGCATACGACGGCACGAGGACTTCATAGGCCAGACCGTCGCGTTCAAGGATGACGCTCTCCTCGGAGACCTCCGCAAGCGATCCCTGCATTCGGACGATCATGCGACAACCCCCGCAAGACGGCGACGAGATCGGCGCACCAGATTCATGGTTGTCACCGTTTTGCTCGTCGCATCCGTCACGCGCTCGCCAGCGCGGTGCAACATCGACGCGCACCACGCAATGGCCAGGGCATCAGCCACGTCCGGCGGCTCTGGAATCTTCGGCAATCGCAGAGTCGACGTGATGGCTCGCTGCATTTGGAGCTTGCTCGCGTGGCCATTGCCGGTCAGCATCTTCTTCACGCGCGTCGGGAGGATGTTCATCACGTCAATCCCTCGACGCGCGGCCGCCACTAGCGCCACACCGCGAGCATGGCCCATGAGGATCGCGGTGCGTGGATGCTTGTAATGGGCGAACAAATCCTCAACTGCCACGAGGCCGATGGTGTGTTCAGCGAGAACTTCATCAAGGCCCGATGCAATCTCGACGAGTCGCCGGGGCAGTAAGAGCGTTGCGTCCGATCGAATCACACCGGCATCCAGCACTCGCGTCGATGGAAACTCAATGACGGCGTACCCCGTGCGATCGAGCCCCGGGTCGATGCCGAGGATGATGCGCGGCGGTGCCGTATGCGCCACGGCGGATTTGCCTACTCCACGCGCCATCGGGTGCCGTCCTGGCTGTCTTCGAGCACGATTCCGATCGTGCCAAGTTGGTCGCGAACGTGGTCAGAGATGGCGAACTGTTTGGCCTGTCGCGCCATCTTGCGAACTTCAATCAACAACTCCACCAGTTTAGCCGTTCGCCCATCGTCGGCGAGGCTGGGCTTGGCGGGCTTCTCCTGGAAGAGGCCGAGCAGTCGAGCCAACACCAGCAGCGTCGCCCCCCCGGCCTGTGCCGTAGTTCGCAGAGGTTCATCCGGTGTTGTTTCGAGCCGGGCTGCGTCGAGAAACTTGTTGATCAGCCCGGCAAGATCAAACAACACACCGATCGCGCCGGCCGTATTGAAGTCGTCGTCCATCGCCTCCAGAAAGCGGATGCGTTCTTTCAGGAGACTTTCACGAAACGCCATGATTGCAGTGTCGGTGGAATGATCCGTAAGTTGTTCCACTGCGAGGGTCGCGGTGTATGGATCATTGCCTGTCGATCGCTCCAGCCGCTCGAAGAGGCGATAGAACGTACTCAGCCCCGTCTTAGCCGCCTGCAATGTCTCCTCGGAGAAATCGATGGGCGAGCGATACTGCGACTGCACGATCAGGAACCGCACCAACTCCGGTGGATGTTGCTTCAGCAGGTTTGAAAGCTGGAGCGAACTCATCACGCGCTCGAAGTCGGGATCGCTCTTGGATATCTTCTTGGTGTTGAAACGCGTAAGTCCGTTGTGTAGCCAGTATTTGCAAAACGGTTTGCCCGTCGCGCATTCGGCCTGGGCGATTTCGTTTTCATGGTGTGGGAACTTAAGGTCGAGACCACCGCCATGAATATCGAACGTCTCGCCAAGAATCTTCATCGACATGGCCGAGCATTCGATGTGCCAGCCGGGGCGGCCCTTGCCCCACGGCGAGTCATATTTCACGTCGTCCGGCTCTTCGGGTTTGGCGGCCTTCCACACGGCGAAATCACCGGGATTCCGCTTGCCGCCATGCACCAACCCTTCGCGCGTGCCAGCGAACTGCTCCTCAGGCTTGCGATTGGAGAGTTTGCCATAGTCGGAGTCGCGACTGACATCAAAGTAGACATCGCCCGCGACGGCGTAGGCGTGACCCTTTTCGATCAGTTGTTGAATCTGTGCGACGATCTCCGGGATGTGCTCGCTGGCGCGGGGCATGTGATCGATGGTCCGCACGCCGAGGGCATTCATCGCTTCGACATATTTTTGCTCCAGTTCGCGGGCCAGCTTCGGCACCGTCGTGCCCAGCCGCGCCGCCTCTGCCATGAGCTTGTCCTCGACATCGGTGACGTTAACCACCCAAGTGACTCGGTAGCCCTTGTAGGTGAGGTATCGCTTGATGACATCGAAAATCACCGGGCCGACAGCATGGCCCAAATGCGCCGGCTTATAGACCGTCGGGCCGCAGAGGTAAATGCCGACCTTGCCAGGGACAACCGGTTCGAAGATTTCCTTTTCACCGCTGAGCGTGTTGTAGATGCGCAACGACATATGGGTTCCTGAGAGCGAATGCTATCAAAGGGAGGGTTGGCCGAGAATCGGGCGATCATCGTCCGTCGCATCCCTGCACCGGCTATTCTGCGCGAAATCGTGGAAAACTCAACGTGGTAGACCTAAACCGCCACCAGTCCCGCGATGCAGGTACACGCGATGGCCTCGCCCCGACCAACGGCATCGACGCCCTCGTTCGTTTTTGCCTTCACACCCACACAATCGGGCGTAACGTGAAGCAGTTGAGCGATGCTCTGAGCGATGGCTGACTTGTAATGCGAGAGCTTCGGTCGCTCGGCGTGGATCACGATGTCCACATTGGCCACGACCCATCCCGCGGCTTGCACGTGGTCCACCGCAGCGGCCATCAGTGTCCGGCTGTCGGCATCCTTGTGGCGCGGGTCCGTGTCGGGAAACATCTCGCCGATGTCCGGCAGACCGGATGCCCCCAGCAGGGCGTCGATCACCGCATGAAGCACTACATCGGCGTCGCTGTGGCCGAGCAGGCCCATGTCCGACGGAATCTCGACACCGCCGAGGATCAGCTTTCGTCCAGCGACGAGCCGATGAAGGTCCGTTCCAATCCCGACACGATGAATTACGTTAGTCGCCATGCGCGATCCGCCATTCTCCGCTATAGACTTCCTCGGCTGGTCCGGTCATGAAGACGGATCCGCCCTCGCCGTTGGGCCACTCGATTTGCAGGTCGCCTCCGGGGAGGTGAAGCGTCGTCGCTCGATCCAACCGATCCTCCAAAACTCCCGCGACCAGCACGGCGCAGGCACCCGTGCCGCAGGCCTGAGTGATGCCGCTGCCGCGCTCCCAGGTTTTCATGGTGGCCTCCGTTCGTGATTGGATGGTGACGAAATGGGCGTTCACGCGATTTGGAAAAAGCGTGTGTCGTTCGATAAGCGGGCCGATCTCAGCAAGATTGATTCGTGCGAAATCCTTGATGAAAAACACAGCGTGCGGATTGCCCATCGAGACGCACGTCATTGAGAATCGTTCGTCGCCGATGGTCAAGGGAAGCCTAACACATCGCTGCCCTTCGACGGAAACTGGTATCTCCTTCGGAGCGAGGATGGGCGATCCCATGTCCACGCGCACTCGACGGACAAAGCCCTGCTCCCTGTATGTCGTCAACTCGAGGACGCCGCGATCTGTCTGAATGCGAATCGCCGTCTTGTCAGGCGCTGGGGTCGCAGACTGCACCAGCCCGTGATCCACCGCATACTTCGCCACACAGCGAATGCCGTTGCCGCACATCTCCCCGCGCGAGCCGTCAGCGTTGTACATCTCCATGCGGCAGTCGGCCTGCAAGCTCTTATCCGGCGGGCAAATGAGAATCAAACCATCCGACCCGACGCCACGATGCCGGTCGCTGATTGTCCGTGACAAGGCCGGTAGATCACAGCCCGTTAATGACTGTGAGAAGCAATCGACGTAGATGTAGTCGTTGCCGATGCCATGCATCTTGGTGAATTGGATGGTGTGTGAAGCGGTCATGCGTTAATCGTGAACCGGCACCATGCGAAGGCCGAAGTCCGTCATCTCATAGATGATAACGCCGTCCACACTGAGAAACCCGTTGGCCAGGAGCATCGGCGAGGGGCCGTCGTCACGGCGAGAGATCACCGCTTGCACCTCGACTCGCTTGTTTGACGGAATCACCTGCCCGCGATAGACCCAGGTGTGCGGGACGCCGACCGTGATGGCCTCGAAGCGGTGCGTCGTCGCCAAGTGGGGCCACCGTTCCAGCGCGTATGCCTTCAACAGTTGCAGAAACGCCTCCAGCCCCAGCGACCCCGGCCAGACCGGGTCTTGGTAGAAGTGAGCCTTGAAGAACCATGCGCCGGGGTTGACGTGAATGCTGCCGCTGATGAATCCCAAACCATGCGGACCGCCATCGGACAGAAGGCTGTCGACGCGGTCTACCATGCGGAAGGCGCGGGCAGGCAGCGCGGCGACGGAATCCTTGTTGAGCTGCTGCGTCACGTCGTCGGGGGTGTGCGGTGGTAGGTCGGGGAGCGCGAAGCTCTTCCCTGCGGAAACTTGGTCGGAAGAGGGTTGCCATAGTCGCTGGACTGCGTCGCGGACACCGATTTGCTGCGCCAGTGCCGTCGCAGAGAAGAATCCGAACGACGTATCTCCTTCATAGACGATTCGCTCGCCGCGAAGCACCTGCATGTCAAACTTCTCAATGATCATCCCCCCTGCCCGCGATACGCTCGTCACTCGCACGCGCGTGTGCAGCGTTCCACAGTCGGAGCCAAGCTCCTCGTGCAACGTCGCCGTGCCGCCGAGATTGCGGAATGACAGGTCCGTGTCACTTGTGAGCGCCGATCCGCAATACGCCGCGAGAAATCCGCACGGTTGCAGCGCAATCTCCAAGAGCACCGCAAACGGCATCGTCGATTGCCGATTGGCCTCGAAATACCATGCATCCGGCGGCACGTCGTACTCGGCATCCATCCAATCGCCCGCCGCCAGCACGAACGCCGGCTGCCGCACAGCCAACACACGATCCAGGAATTGATACGGCGGCCCCGGCAATCGCGCGATTCGGCGCTGCCTGTCAAACACGCGATACGGTTCGCCGAAGCAGTCCGACGGGTTGCCTACGGCAAATGCAAGAATCTGGTCGCCGCTGAAGGCGGGCGTAGGGTCCGCTGTGCGGACCAGTGGTTCGCTTGCGTTCGTGGTTCGCACAGCGGACCCTACGTTTGCCCACAACGCCTCGATCGTTTCGCGATTCAATCCCGTCATCTGCAACGACATGTTCTTCATTTGCACAATGGGCCGACCATCGGCGGACATCAGCGCATCCGCCAAAACATACGGCTCCGGCCGATAGCCCGCCTCCTTGATTTCGATCTGGTACGTGACTTTCTTCGTGCGCGGCGTTACAGGGCCGCGGCATCGAAGGCCGCTCGACACACCGGGGATCGGCTCGAACGCGACACCGTCCGCCTCGGCGATCCAGCCCATCCGCATCAGAAAGAACCGCAACGCATGCGCGCAACACTCGTACATCAGCGTGCCGGGCATCACCATGTCATCGACGAAGTGACACGTCAGGTACCAGTCGTCGGGCTTCACGTCCGCCTCGGCCACGACCTTGCCAAGGCCGTATCGCCCGCCGTGGGGATCAAGCTCCAGCACGCGGTCGATAAGCTTCATCCTGCCGCCCGGTAGTCGCAAAGGGTTCTTAAGGCCGAGATTTGCAAATGCCGGGCCGAAACATGTGCTGATGTCGCCTTGCCGCAAGGCCGACAGCCTGGCATCGTCATAGCTCGATTCGATGGAATCATTGGGCTTCATGGCGAGGCATGGCCAGGCAAAACCGGCTGTCGTTGTGCCGGTTTGCTCGGCCAGTTCGTCGGTCGACAGCACAATGCCGTGCGAATACGCGATTTCCTGTTTCGTGAAAAAACCAGCGCAACCGTTTCGCATCGTTAACACGAGAGATCCGTCAATCGATCCATCGAACTCAAAGAAGAAGAGGTACGTCCCGCCCTGTCGCACGAAACGATCGATGCAAATGTCGTAACGAATCGTCTCGCCCGGACGCGGCAAGCCTCGATGGAACTGCACGGTCGCATCAAGCAGGCGATAGGTTCGCTCACCCTTCGCCACGAAGTCAATGCCCAGGTATCCCGAAAGAAACAAATCGGCTTGTCCCGCCTCGACTGTGATGCAGATCGGACAGCGATCACCGTCGAGATACCACGCGCCGGGCAGCACGTCATGCTCGGTGACGAGTCGGCCATGAGTGAGTGACGCCTTCTCACCCTCGACCGTGAGGATGCGATCCACGAGCATGAGCGGCTCATCGGGGAGGCGCACGCGCGCCGCGTAGGTGTCGACGATGGCGAACTCCGGCCCCAGCACGTTTGCCACTTTGCCACGCGCAAATTCCAAACATGCGGTGCGATCAAATGCGACGGGCACGCTCTTCGATAAGTCGTTCTCAACGTGGGTCGGTACACGGGCGGTGAGTAACTCCGCTAGGCTTTCAGAACTCCCCATCGCCGCACCGATCAACTCCGCCTGAACCGTCAGCAGACTCGTCAAGCCTTCCGTCGCCGTCCGCGAGAATCGCAGGAACGCCTCGTGAGCCGCTGCAACGCCAGTCTCCGCACACACGCCGACCAAAGCGGGTGCCGGACACGATTCCAAATGTACAGACGTGACGACCGGCATTCGCATAGCCGATTCATTGTTGCGTCGTATTGCTGGAAGGCGCATGTTGCTCATTCGCCACCCCACCGGCACACGGATCACCTGCACAGCCTCTTCGTGGGTTGCATCAACCGTCTTCACATCCTGCCTTGCGTACAAAGCCGCCAAATCCAGTGGAACCCGATGCCCGATCAACTGTCCGGCCAGCTTGAGCAGCGTCGTGTACTCCGACTCGCCGCGCATCGACAACGATTGGGCTGCATGTTCTTTGCCATCGAGGATTCGCCGGATCATTCGCGTGCAACTGGCCTGTGGACCGACCTCGACGAAGACTCGCACGCCATCCGCGTAGGCTTGTTCGATCACATCGGGGAACGAGAATCCATGCCGAGCGTGTTGCAGGATTGACTCGGCGGCGGATTCGCGGGTTACGTTATAACACATGGCCGACGCCGAACTGTAGAACCGCACGACCCCCGGCGGAGTTGTGCGCATCAGGTGGAACTCTCGATACGCGCTCTCCACGCTACGCAGCGCATCGCAATGAACCGTCGGCACGCCATCCAACGGAATCGCTCTGCATCGGAGCTTCGCCACGACTTGTTCCACATCACATAGCAGACCACCGACCACGCACTCCTTGGGCGTATTCACGATCAGCAGTCTGGCGTGCGGCGCGTCGGCCAGCGCATCGCGTACCTCGTTCGGCGTGCGAGGAATCAGTACAACGTGCCAGTCCACCGGTGCATCGGGCGGCAGTCCCCACGATTCTCGCAGGGCATTTCGCGGTCCCGCGAGGTCGGTCGCGAAGAGCGGCGAGCTGAACATCCGGCGGTGCATTTCATCACGTTCCGGCCATGCCCGCATTGCAAACAGGCCTGCCGACTCGCCGAGGCTGTAGCCGATGACAGCGTCCGGCGCAACGCCCAACGAGCGAAGCACGTCGGTCGCCAGCACACCGTAGGCCACCTGTCCAAAGATCGTACGGCGCATGTCAGCCGCGAGTGACTTCTCCGATGTGTCGCGCCAGTCATCGGGCCACTCCATTCGGTATGGGGCAAACCAACGCGGCATCAGATGATCGCGATAGTGGGTAGATTCCGCGTCGAGTCGGTTTACAACATTGGGAAACTGAACTGCAAGCTCACTGCCCATTCCAACGAAGTGATTGCCCGCGCCGGGATACACGAAGGCGATTCCCTCCTCACGACCCAGCGGATGGGGCGTGTAGTACGCACCGGGCACGTTCTCCAACGCATCATTCGGATGCGACTGCAAGTGCGCTCGTATTTGGCGAACTCGCGTTCGTGCCTCGTTGAGGTCTGACGCGACAAAGGCCGTTGCGACGGAATCGGTATTCGACACGGCGTGACGCGCGAACCACGATCGTGCGGCGTGGTCCATTGAATCAAAGGGCTTCAACAAATGAAGGTCGAGTTCGTCAAGGCTCCTTATGAGGCCCTCAATGCGGGCACCGGTGAGCGCGAACAACGCCAATGGTCGATCAACGCAAGATGTCGGAACTAACGCTGATGATGACTGAGCGAGGAGGACATGCATCGCGTTGCCATCTCGCGTGACGGCATGAACCCCAGCCCGGCGAGGACCATCTTCCTTATTGCGTAGCCACGACATGGCCCGTCGCGGTGAGTGGAACACGTCGCACAGTCGTACGCGAAGTCCGGCGGACATCTCTGACTCCGGCGTCGGCGGCAAGACTGAGTGATACAAACACAACGCACTCTTCACGACTGCCGCAAGCCCGGATGCAGCGCCGACGTGGCCAATCGTCCCACTCAACACGGACAGGGCAATCGGCTCGCCACGTCGTAAATCAAGATCAAAATTGCCTGGATCAATACGTTCCGTCGTTCCGCACCATTCCAACAGATCGGCAACCTCATACGGCATTTCCGCATCGGCACCGGCCCGCTGCATTGCAGCACGAGAATCATCCTGCGTCGCCGAGCCGAAGCCGTCCAACACGGCATACACTCGATCTCCGTCGCACTTCGCATCCGACAACCGCTTCAAAACTACCGTGGCCGCGCCCTCGCCGACACATCGCACACCATCATCCGCCAATGACATCACAGCGCGAACATCCCCAGCCATGTCCACCGCACTAACAATCGCGGCGTCCAGCTCTCCTCGTCGCACAGCCCTCGCCGCGATCTCCAATGCCTTCAATCCTGACGCCTCCTCACACGACACGGCGAAGCTCGGGCCGCCCAGTTGGCACTCTCGCGCGATGCGGCTGGCGATCATTCCCCCCAAGGCACCGAGCACGCGCGGAGCATCCAAGGCCGGACCGCTTGCCTCTTTCAATTCAGCGATCCATCTGTTGAGTTCGTCATCGCTGAGTTGCAGCCCAAAGGCCTCCGCCCATCGGCGCGCCTGGCCTTCCAGCCACCAACGCAGGTGATAATTCGTCGTGTCGAAATCGAGGGACATGCCGATGATCACGCCGACGCGCGGACGCCGCGATCGCAGAGGCATCCCGGCATCTGTCAATGCGGCGGCGACAGACTCCAAAACGACAAGCTGCTGGGGCAATGCGGTTGGAATCTCATTGGGCGGGATACGATACTTGCCGACGGGAATTGTCACGTCCGTCAGAAATGCGCCTTGTGATTCGGTCATCGCGTCGCAGCCATTCCATCGATCCCCTGGTCGCTCACGGAATGCGGTTCGGCCGTTCATCACCGCATCTCGGAATGCATCCAAACCCGAGACCGTGCCAAATCGGGCGTCCATCCCGACGATGGCCACCGATTCGTCCATTACCGGTGCCGTTATTCGCACCTTCGTTAATGCCAAGGCATCACATTTTCGCCACTCCTCGACGAGCACATGGGCGTTGATACCGCCAAATCCGAACGCGCTGATGGCCGCACGGCGTGGCGTCGACTCCTCGCGCACGTTCCACGGCTCTGCGGCGGTTTGCACGCGAAAGGGGCTGCCCTCCAATGGAATCACCCGCGCCGCCCGACTGAAATTCGCCGATGGGGCCAGCGTCGCGTGTCGCATGGCGAGCAGCGTCTTGATAAAGCCCGCCGCGCCCGCCGCCGTCAGCAGATGCCCGATCATCGACTTCACGGATCCGATGGCGCACTGCCCGGGCCGCGACGAAACACCTTCCCACAGCGTTCTCAGGCTAACCACCTCCACGGCGTCTCCGATTGGTGTGCCGGTTCCGTGGCACTCAATGCAGTCCACCGCATCCGGCGACCAGCCCGCCTCGGCATACGCCTGTCGCATCGCCCGCAACTGTCCCTCACTGTCCGGCGCAAGCAGACTGCCCCCAATGTCGTTCGACAATCCAATCCCGCGGATCACCCCCGCGATCCGATCTCCGTCGCGCAGCGCATCGTCGAGCCGCTTGAGCACGACGACCCCCGCCCCTTCACCGACGATCAGACCATCCGACGACTCGTCAAACGGCGAGCAACGCCCGCTCCGCGCCAGGGCGCGTAATTGAGTGAAGCCCATCTGTGTGTAGAGACTCTCCGGTCGTGAGACGCCCCCGGCCAGCATCGCATCGGCACGCCCCTCCGCCAATTCGTCGCACGCCAGTTTGATCGCATAGAGCGAACTCGCACAGGCCGCGTCGAGCGTGTAACTGCCGCCGCCGAGTCGAAGGGCCTGTGCAATCAGCGCTGCCGGCAGCGCAGTGACACGCCCATTCATCGGCAGCGACGTTTCGCAAAACTCTCCACGACACTCGGCTGGGACTTGCTCACACAATCGGTTCCACAACGCCCGTCCCAGCGTGTTACGCGTGGTTGCAGACGATCCATCCGTCGGCAGTGCAATCGCCGCCAGGATCACTCCGGTGCGAGGCCGATGTGCATCACCGATTCGCGCATCCGTAATCGCGCTCCGAGCCGCCTCTAACGCAATCGAATAGAGCGGATCAAGGTGCTTCAATAGATCCGTATCAACATCAAGCCCCGACATATCTAGTTCAAACGGATCAACAAAACACCCGCGAAGTGAATAGACCCTGTCCGGTTGAGGTCCATCGGAAAGCGCCACATTGGATGGAAGTATCCATCGCCCCGGCGGCACATCGCGCGTCTGGTCCCGGCCCGCGACGATATTGGCCCAGAACGCATCCAGCGTCATTGCGCCGGGGAAAACCCCGCCCAACCCCACGACGGCGATCGGCGTTCTCATGCGATTGCTCTCGGATCAGATACTCGCGGTGGCCTGTCGAAACGCGGCGCGGAGGGATGGGTCCGTCGTACACTCGTACCCCTCGATCCTTGCGACCACCGCCGCATCGAGGTCGAAGAACGTCACGTCACAGACCATCTTCTTTTGGGTGTGGTCACGGACCTCCAACACCGCCGTGACACCGTCGCGCGGAAAGGAGGATCGGTACTGCCGATACGAGGCAAGGCTGCTCGGCAATGAGACCATCCCCATTTCCTCGAAGCACCAAAGAATGGCCAACTGAAACGCCGAGTCGATCACCAGCGGGTCGGTGAGCCAGTCGCTGCGCATGGGGTACATCATCCAGGCTGCTGGACCCGGCGCTGCGCCGATGAGCGCAACCATCCCGCCCGACGACCAGCCATCCACCTTCTGAATCCCCCGCAGATCTCGACCGTGGAACAGGATTTCCGAATAGGCCTCGCGCAGGTCACGCGGGTACTTCTGCAATGCCACGGCGTCGGAATAGGGAATCGCGGGGGCCGGCGCGTTTTTCGATGAGAGCGCCACCGTCGCAGCGGCGAACACGACCTCGCGCCCGCCATCATCAACGCCGCGCATTTCCACGTCGATCAATAACAGCGCGTCCTTCCGCCTTGCGTCGCTCGCGAAGAATCGCAAGGTCGGCCCCGGTTCAGGAATCGTAACGCCGCGAAGCACGCGCACCCGATCCAGTCCCTGCAATCGCAATCCCGGGTGGACATGCATGGCCGCGTGGGCCAGCCACTCCATCGTCATCGCCAGTGGAAGGACCGGTCGCCCGCCAAGCACATGTGACTGAAGGAACTTATGTTCGCTCAAATCAAGCCGACGCTCGAAAGCGAGTGTCATCGAATCGGCATCGACAGCTACCGTCGTCGACATGACCGGCTTGGCCTCCGGGAAACCGGACCCCAGTACGACTTCCACGCCCTCGCCCGTGTTGCACAGTTCATCGACCAGCGCTGCGGCACCGGACTCCAATGGAATCAGTTCGATGCCCTGCTTCGTAAACTCTCGCTTCAACCCCGCGCCGACCATGCCGCCGTCCCACGGTCCCCAATTCAGTGAACGCACCCGGCACTTCGGCAAGCTCGACGACAATCGATGGGCGATCTTGTTCAGCGATTCATTGGCCATCGCGTAATCGGCCTGGCCACGATTCCCAAATCGGGCGCTCACCGATGAGAAAAACACGACGTTACGCAGGGCTAACAAATCCAACGCGGCCAACACATTTCGCAACCCGCCGACCTTCGTATCAAACACTCGTTCAAATTGCTCCGACGACTTGTCCGCAATCAGCCGATCCTCCAGCACTCCCGCCGCGTGGATCAGGCCCGTCACGGATCCCAGCGCCTCACGAACCTCGTCCATCACGCGCTGCACCGCCGCCGCATCGCGCACGTCGACGCACCGATACAGAACCTGCGCCCCAGCCTCAGCCATGCGTGCCAGGTTCCGCTGCACCTCTCGATTCGACATGTACCGTTGATACGACGCCTGCACGTCGGAGGCCTTCGGTTTATCTCGACCGACAAACTCATTCGCAAGGATCGCCTGTTTGATGGCCGATTCCGATTCCAACGACTCGAGCCAGTCTGGTTCGGGCGTCGGTGCCAAGGATCGACCCAGGAGCACCAGCTTCGGCCGCGCCGCATTCGCCAACGCAACCGCAGACTCCGCCGTCACCCCGCGCGCCCCACCGGTAATAACAAGTACATCCCTGTTGCTGAGCTCGAGCGGCGCACCGCGCACGCTGAGCGCGTCCAATCGCAATCCCCTGCGCACTCCCGGCGAAAGCCCCACTTCCACGGGGCCGTCGCTCGCCAATTCACGCAGCACCGCCTCCGCAATGGCGTCCGCGTCGGCCCACGACGCATCCACGTCGATCGCCTTGCAGGTCACACCGGGCCACTCGTGCGCCGCCGTTTTCAGCAACCCAGAAAGTCCGCCGTGCACCGGTTCATGCTCGCGACCGAACAACCCAAAGGCTCCGTCCATCCGCGTGATCGTTGCAATGAAGGCTCCACCCACCGATGCGGAAGCCATCAGGCTATTGGCCGCTGCCTTTGCAACGGCGAACGCATTCTTTAGGAACGCCTCAACATCCAGCGACCATAACGAGTCCTGACAGGTTGTCCGAGGCGCAACGATGATGACACCACCGACCGAAGTTGAATCGGACTGAGGCAACTTCACATCAATCAACGTCGCTGAATGCCCCGCGGCCTTGAGCCGGGCCACCACCGTCCCCGCCAGTGGCGAGCCATCATTCGTCACCCAAATCGACTTACCACTCGCGATGCGCATCGACCCAGTTCCAACGCCCGGCAAATCCACGAGATTCACTATGCGTCGCTCAACCTTTTGTACCGCAGGACGCGGCTCGACGCGTTTCATCCTCTGTACACCAGACTCATTCGCCTTTGCTTGCCTCTTCGCGGGCGAATCCGACTCCCCCCGCCGCCCCACGCAGTAGTCCACGATCTGCTGCAACGTCCGCATACTCCCCATGTACTCCGGCTGCACCGTCGGCATCTCCGGCACGCGCGCCTCGACGCCCGCGAGAATCTCCACGCGCTTGATGGAGTCGATCCCCAGGTCGGCCTCCATGTCCATCGTCAGGTCGAGCATCTCTCGCGGGTAACCCGTCAGTTGCGCCACCACCTCCAACAGCGTCGCGGAAAATCCCACCGTTGAAATGTCCTTATCCTGAGACGACTCCGCCTCAGCGATATGCGGCGTTGATTCTCCCTGACTCGCTCGGACCGGCGTCGACGTAGCAGACTCAATGAACGCAACAATCTCCGATAGCGTCCGAATGCTCCCCATGTACTCCGGCTTGATCCCCTCAAAACCAGTGATCCGCTCCTCAATCGCCGCCACGATCTCCACGCGCTTGATGGAGTCGATCCCCAGATCGGCCTCAATATCCATCCCAAGATCGATCATCTCTCGCGGATAACCCGTCTTCTCACACACCACGTCCAGCACTACGGCGGCATGATTTGTCACCTCGACCTTCGGTATGGCTGGTATGGATAAAACAGGAACCGGCTGCGTGACCATCCTCGGCGTATTCGCCACGACCGGCATCAATGCTGTTTGAATGACAGGAGTCGGCACCACCGGCACGGGAACCGCCACATGCGTCACGATGCCGGTCATCGTCCCCGTCAACAAACGATGCTGATTCTCAATGAGTTGCTGAATCGCTCGGTGCGCCTGCTCCTGGCTCTCCAGGAACTTCTGATGCGCCGATGCCGTCTGCTGTTGCAGCGACTGCATCGCCTGCAATCCCTCTTGCACGACGCGCATCGCCTCCACCAGCGCCGGCGATGGTTGCGGGAGTGCAGGCTTGGCAGGTTGAGGATTGGCGGGGATCATCGGCTCAGGTACTTGCATGTTCTCTCGACGCGGTGGATTCTCACTTTGCGCACCGCGCACAATATCTGTATTAGTCTTGATTCTCACTCGTTCATGTTTCACGGATGCAACTATCGGAGCCTTCTCCGTTCTCGAGGCGCGATAGTTCGCACCGGTGAGCGGCACCACCATGCGCGGTTTGCGCGGCTCCGACGTGGGCTTCTCCCACTTCCCCAACTCCACCGGGCGAGCCTCAGCCGCCAGCCGACACAGGCATCGCGCCAAGTCCGCGACACCGCTACGTCGTCCCGCCGACGCATCGAGCGCGACACACCGCGCACCTCGCCCATCAAGCGTCGCCTCGGCCAGCCCGGTCAATACCGACTTGGGACCGACCTCGACAAACGTCCGCGCCCCGGCATGATACAGCCCCTCCACTTGCCCCACGAAATCGACCGGTTCCACTAGTTGCCGCCCCAGCAACGCTCGCGCAGCCAACGACTCAGTCGGGTACGCCCGCCCAGTCGCCGTCGCAAACACCGGCACCATCGGCTCGCAAAACTCCACCGATTCCAACGCCTGCCGAAATGGTCCCACCGCGGACTCCATCAGCCGACTGTGAAAAGCCCCCGATACGTTCAACACCTTCGCTGTGAATCCGCGCTGCTTACACAGTTCAACGGCACGCGAGATTTCGCCGCGCTCGCCTGATAACACTCCCTGCGTCGGAGAGTTTCGATTGGCCAGCACGACATCGAGTTGCTGATCCGCGATCAACCGCTCAATCTCGCCCAGCGGTGCCTTGACCGCCAGCATCGCGCCACGATCGCCATCGCCGACCGCCATCAACCGCCCACGGAGCCGCGAGAGTTGGTGCATGGTCGCCTCATCCATCACCCCAGCAGCACATAGCGCAACCAATTCGCCATAGCTGTGCCCCGCGACGAAATCCCAGCGCACGCCGAATCGCCGAAGCACCTCGACCATGCCCAACGACACCGCTCCCAACGCAGGCTGCGCGATGTCCGTGCGCGTCAGGGCCTGTGCCTGTCGCTCGCGTTGCTCCTCGTGAAACGTCGGCTGGGGAAACACGCGAGAGCTCAAAAAGCCCTCGCCGGATTCTCCCACTGTGTCGGCGCGACTCAACACGCCCTGCATCTCCGGAAACGTGCAGGCCAGATCACGCCCCATCTCCACATACTGCGACCCCTGTCCCGGAAACAGCAATGCAACCCCGCCATCGACTTGGCCGCTTCCATAGTAAATGTTGGACGCCGTCCAACTCGCCTGCCCCGCATTCGTCAACAATCGGTTCGACGCCTGCTCAAGCACCCGCCCAATCTCTGCCTCACCCTCCAACACCATCAGCAACCGATGCGCCTGTGCCGCGTCAAACACGCGCCGCGACTCGGCCGCGTGCCACGCCAGTTGCCGATGATCAAACTCGTCTTCGGCAATCACCCGCTGCCACTCGTCGACCTTTGCCTGCAACGCATCGACGCTCTCGGCCGACAGTGCAATGATCTCCACCGACCCATCCCACGCCGGCTCGGCCAACGTCGCCTCGTGCTCTTCCAACACCGCGTGAAAATTGCTGCCCCCAAATCCGAACGAACTCACCCCCGCGCGCCGCGGCATCTCGCCCGCCGTCAGCCACGGCCGCATCCGCGTGTTCAGATAAAACGGACTCTCCTCGATTCCCATCTTCTGGTTCGGCGCATCCACCTTGATCGTCGGCGGAAGCGTTCGGTGATAGAGCGCGAGTGCCGTCTTAATCAAACCCGCCGCGCCCGCCGCCGCCTTGGTGTGGCCGATCTGCGACTTCACCGACCCCACGGCGCACCACGTCCCGTCGCTCGCCGCCTCGCGGAAGACGGTTCGCAGTGCATCGAACTCCACCGCATCGCCGACCTTCGTCCCCGTGCCGTGGGCCTCAATCAGCGTGATGCTGTCCGGCTCCACTCCGGCCAGCTCATACGCATTTCGCAGCGCCCGCGCCTGCCCACCCGCATGAGGCGCGTAGATGCTCTGCGAACGCCCGTCGCTCGACGTGCCCATGCCGCGGATCACCGCGTAGATTCGATCCCCGTCGCGCTGGGCGTCGGTGAGGCGCTTCAAGACCAACATACCGATGCCTTCGCCCAGCACCGTGCCATCCGCCTCATCGGAGAACGGTCGCGCATTGCCCGTCGGCGACAGGGCCGGCGTCTTGCTGAAGCACATGTACATAAAAATATCGTTCAGCGTGTCCACACCGCCCGCCACGGCCATGTCGCTCCGCCCAGTGGCCAACTCCAGCATCGAGAGATGCACCGCTGACAACGAACTGGCACAGGCCGCATCGACCACGCAGTTCGTCCCACGCAGGTTCAACCGATTCGCAATCCGTCCCGCGACGACGTTGCCGAGTAGCCCCGGGAACGAGTTCTCCTGCCACGGCACGTATCCATCCGCAATCCGCGCGACTACGTCCTCGGCCACGTCGGGATCGACGCCCGCATCAGCCAAGGCCTGTCGCCAGATCGGATGCCCCAGCCGCGCGCCGAGCGGCAAGGCCAATTCCTGCAACCCGGTGATTCCAAGAATGACACTGGCCCGCTCGCGATTGAACTCCCGCCCCTCGCCATAGCCCGCGTCCTCCAGCGCCGCCTTCGCAACGACGAGGCCGAGCAATTGCGACGTATCGGTCGCCTCCAGAATCGTGGGTGGAATGCCGAACTCGGTGGGATCAAATGCCACACGCGACAGAAATCCGCCGCGATGACAGTACGTCATGTCCGGCGTCTTCGGATCGGGGTCGAAATAGTCGCCAATGCCCCAATGCGACGACGGCGTGTCGGTGATGCCGTCGGTGCCCGACCGCAGCAGCCGCCAATATTCCTTGAGATCCCGCGCCTTCGGAAACATGCACCCCATGCCGACGATGGCGATGGGAACAGACTCCGGACCCGCGCCTTGTCCTCGCTTGCTCACTCAGTATCCCTCAAATAGGTCGAACGGATTCCACTCGAATTGGCGGGGAGTATAGTCGAAAGATCGGTCGTCGTTGAGGCGGTGGTCCGTGAGAATAAACGCCGGATAGGAACCTGCTGAAGGGGTGATTCGTGCGAGTTTCAAATCGCAGTGCTACGGATCAGTCGCCGCGGATGACGGCACTCCAGGGGTTTGCTTGCAGCCTTGCAATTGTGCAAAGTAATTGGTTGGTTGATGATCCACGAAAATGAAATCACCCCCGAAAAACAGCGAAGGGATGCCCTTGGAGCTGAAGCTCTTCATGGCCCGAATGCCGTAGTGCCCTGATTGTAATCCGCCATCCATGCCATACCAAGATTGACCATCCCACCGAGCCATGCCCGCTGCGGCCTGACCTCCAGCTTGTGAGAAATCTCCTCCCACATAAAGGCACGGCGGATGCGGTCCCCGACCGTCGTCATCAAAGACCTCAAGTGTGGCCGGGAAAGTACTAAGCCCGCTCCCCAGTGCGGCCCAGCGAACGCCATTCCATCGGGCCATTTTTCTTCCAGGAACGCTGTTATTTTGGCCCACATAGTGGAAAAAACCACCGACGTACAACTCCGGAGGATTTGGACCATTGTGGTCGGTGTCGTATACGCAGAGGCACGTCGCATGATCGGCCAATCCACCGGCCACATCGTGCCATGTTGTTCCGTCCCATTTGGCGATATTTTTGACTGGCACTTTTCCCGCCAATTCGAAATGACCGGCAACAAATAACGCAGCTGTATGTGGCCCTGGACCGTCGTCATCAAAAACAGCCATCACATCCGCGCCTGGTACATTCGTAGTGCTGGGGAAACTCAGGCCCCCGCCTACATCAAGCCATTTCGTGCCGTTCCACTTCGCTATCCCCTTCGTAACGACACCATCTGACTTCAACGTGAAACCTCCGCCGATGAAGAGCAATGGGGGGCGCGCACCGGCAGGCCCGTCCTCATCAAACTCACAGATGGATCGAATGGAATACGAAAACTCAGTGATCGCTGCTGTGATACCGGGGAATTCGCTCCAGTTCATTCCGTCCCATTGGGCCAAATACGTTGCACTCACCCCGCAGATTTGTGAAAACTGCCCGCCAGCAAGGAGCCGGCGATTCAATGCACCCGGTCCGTCCGGGTCAAATTCTCCCAGGCAATCAATGGTCCAGTCTGTTACACCGGAACCAAGTGAGGTCCAATTTCCGTCTCGATAGGCCGCGATACTATCAGCCGCCGCAGGTCCGGCGGATTCAAAATCACCCGCCACGATGAGAGACTCACTAACACCGGTAGCACCCACCGATATGAATGAATGCATGGCATTTATTGCAAAAAGCGTATTATTTGTTCGTATCGCCCGATCCGGATTCTCCCAAGCGGTTCCGTTCCAATAGCGCAACTCATTGCCGTTAGTAGATTGAATTGTTGCAAAGAGCCTTGCGAGGCCGGGACCACTCCCGTCGCCGTCGAACATGCAGGCGGTCCCATATGATGCAAGTCGCTCATTGCCAAGCGGTGCCCAGTTGGATCCGTTCCAAACGGCAAATCCTTTGACTGGAGTACCACCGGCTGTGGAGAAGAAATCTCCAACCACCAAGAGCGATGTAGGTGTCGGCCCAAGACCGTCCTGATCAAATGCAAGCATGGAGTTCGGTGGTTGATTGAGGCCGGATCCAAGCGCGGACCAACTGGTGCCATTCCAAGCGGCGATCCTGTTCGCAGAGATGCCTCCAGCAGTCACAAAGCCGCCTGCTGCGAAAAGTGTTGGATTGGCTGGACCCGTTCCATCCATGTCAACGACACCAAGAGAGGAAACCGCCACGCTTGACGTGCCGCATCCTGTCCCGAGGGGTTGCCACTGAGTGCCATCCCACATGGCGACGTTTCTCGCAAGCGTGGTACCACAACGAGCAAAATTGCCGCCGACAATAAGTACCGGCTGTTGAGAACCGTCGCCGTCCGAATCGTAGACACATAGCGATGTTCCTAATCCAGGTGTCGAGTCGGAAAGGGAATCAAATCGGAAAAGTCCCGGCCCAAGCGGAACCCAACTGGTTCCGTTCCATCGCGCAACACTGTTCACGATGACTGACCCGCTCCGAGAAAACAGACCTGCGGCAAACAGACTCGGAAGCCCGGGGCCGTCTCCGTCTTCGTCGAACACGGCAAGGCTGCGAACTACACTGCTAAAGAAATTGTAATCGTAAATAAGTCCTTCACCGAGGGCGGACCATTCAGTTCCGTTCCAACGGGCAACATGATTCACGGTGACTCCGCCAGCTGTCTCGAATTCCCCGCCGACAATGAGGGCCGCTGGCAACGGACCTGGCCCGTCCTCGTCGAAGGTCGCCATGCAGGCTCCGTAACCATAGGAATTGGCCGAAAAACCGCTACCCAGGCGAGACCAACCCTTGGAGTCCCAACGCGCGGCCCCTCCAAAGCGGGGTTCGCTTATGTTAGGCGCATAGCCATAACCCACCCATTCAAAATCGCCCGCACAATAGAGTCCGGGCGGTCGAGGCCCATTGCCGTCATCATCGAATGAAATCAGACTGTTAATGGTTCGGTTATGTCTGACAGTCGGGAACTGGAGATATTGTGGAATGCACTCTTGGCCTATCGACTCAGAATCGAAGCGACCCAGATGAATGGTCACAAGAGCGAATGCACACAAACTGAGTCGCATGGAGGCCTCCGCAATTCGGTCTTCGATGCCGTCCCAAGAGTCAAGCCTGTTCCGCTATGTCCTCGGGATAACACCTTGTCTAGAATAACCTAGTCGAGTGGCCAAATCAACAAAATCACTCCCGGAACTACCTCCAGCAAGCCCCCCTCCACCGATCACAGCACCGGCCGATACGTGCCAACCACCGCCCCCACCTCAATCCCCTGCCCCCGCAACGAGTTCGCCCGCGCCAGCACGCACGCACCCTGCATCAGATTCATCGCCACCGCCGTCACGGTGCGATTCGCCGGCGACTCCAGGAAGCTCCCCTTCGCCCATTCGTTGAACGCCCCCATAGCCGGTCCGCACCAGATTTGATAGTCCGGCTTTCGCGTCGCGTCGCCCTTGTTCGCCCAATCCGACGAGCGTCCGAGATACGAGCGAAACACCAGCGCCATCTTGTGCTTCGGGTCAGCTTCGGCGCGTTCGATCTGCTTCGCGTCGCGCGATTCAAAGAACGCCCGCGTCTGTGCCCACGCCTCTTCCAACGTGCAGCGGAAATACTCCTTCTCCAGCACGGCCCGATCCTTCGACGGAATCTCATCCAGCCGGTTGTATTGTCGATACAGGTCGTACAACTTCCGCGCCCGCACCGCGAACATCGTCCCCCACTTCAATACCTGCACACGCACGCCCATCTCAAACATGTCCGCGGCCGGTGCCATGATCACGTCCGCCGGGCCGGCCTTGGCCAGCATCTCGCGCACCGTCAGCGACGTGCCCGCTTCCACGCACGCCTGATTCACCGACCCCGTCATCACAAAGGCCGCCCCCATCGCAAACGCCGCCACCACGGCTGCGGGTGTCGAAATCCCACCCGCCGCACCGACGCGCAACGGCTCGGCGTAATGATGCTTCGCCTGCATCTCGTCGCGCAGGGCCATCATGCTCGGCAGCAGCGTGACCAACGGGCGATTGTCGGTGTGGCCGCCCGAATCGGCTTCAACCGTCATGTCCGTCGAGATCGGGATCGTCGCCGCGAGCGTCGCCTGTTCGGCTGTGATGTCGCCGGATTGCACCAGCGCGCTGAGCATCGCTTCGGGCGGCGGCGAAAAGAACTTCCGCGCCACTTCCCCGCGCGAGACCTTTGCGATCACCCGATTTGGGCACACCACTCGACCATCAGCCGCGCGATGAATCCCACTCACGCGATATCGCACCAGCGGCAGCGTCAAATCCAAATACGCGGACGCATCGACCAGTCGCACATGCCTTCGCAGATACAAATCAACGACGCCCGCCTCCAGCGCAGGCTCATTCGGACTGTGAATCAAATTGAAGCCGTAGGGCGCATCGCCGAGCGTCTTCTGGATCCGCTCAATCGCCGCCTCCACCCGCTCCAGCGACAACCCCGCCGAGCCGAAAAATCCCAAACACCCCGCACGACTCATGGCCTCCACGATCTCCGCTGAGCCGATGCCGTTCGCCATCGCCCCCGCGAGATACGCGTACTTCAAACCATGCGCTCGCTTGAATGCCGCATCGCCCAACTGCGACGGCGTCATCATCGGCACATACGCCAACAGCGGCAGGCTCTCCGACTCCTCACGCGCCCCCAACACCGCGCGCCCGCCCTTCGCAATCGCCACGCGACCCTGATACCCGACCGCGACGATCGGGCGCGCCACGTCGAGGACCGCTTCTCGCATCGCCTCGTCGCCAGTCCGTGGAACCTCGCCCTCCGCAGTCCACCATCCCATCGGCGGCACCACATCGACGTGTTCGCCCGACTCACGCGGCACAGCCCCCTCCAGTGGCAACCGTCGCATCGCCTCAACACCCAGGTCGAGCAACAGATTGCACCCGGCGAACAGCGTCCCCACCGCCAGCCGCGCCCCGGTCCTGGCCGTCTGCGCGGCCACGTTCATCGCCGAGCGCCCGGTGTCCAGCGCCGTCGCCGCCAGCCCCGGCAGTGCGGATTCAGAATGATCGGACTTGTCACCCACAGCTCGCCGCCTTCGTCTCCATCGCCTCTCGGAGCAGCACCGGCAACTGAAACACCGTGCTCTCCTCCGCCGTCGAACATAGCTCGACACCCTTCGCCCCCAACGACTGCAATCGCGTGAGCACGTCGAGTACCACATGTTCCGGCGTGCTCGCTCCCGCCGTGACGCCAACCTTCGTCGTCGGAGTCACCCACGATGCGTCAATCTCTGCCGCACTGTCAATCAGATAACCGTGAATCCCCCGCGCCTGTCCCACTTCCACCAAACGCGCCGCGTTGGACGAGTTCCGCGAGCCAACCACCAGCAACAGGTTGATATCCCGCTCGCTCATCGCCTTCACCGCGTCCTGCCGATTCTGCGTCGCGTAACAGATGTCATCCGTCGGCGGCAGATCGAGCGCCGGAAACCGCTCCCGCAACACACTCAACACGCCCGCCGTGTCATCGACGCCGAGCGTCGTCTGCGTCAGCACCATCAGCTTGGCATGGCGCGACAAATCCACCGACCGCGCCTGTGTTTCATTCTCCACAAGCGTGATATGTCCCGGCGACTGTCCCATCGTGCCGATCACCTCGTCATGCCCCGCGTGACCGATCAAGACGATGTGATAGCCCTGCTTCACGAATCGATGCACCTCCAAATGCACCTTCGTCACCAGCGGGCACGTCGCATCAATCACTCGCAGTCCACGTTTCGTCGCCTCCTCGAAAACGCTTGGTGCGACGCCATGCGCCGACAGAATCGCCACGCCCCCCGACGGCACCTCGCCCAACTCCTGTACAAAGACCGCCCCCTTCGCCCGAAGCTCGCTCACGACATGGCTGTTGTGAACAATCTCCCGCCGCACGTACACCGGAGGCCCGAACACCTCCAGTGCCAGATCGACAATCTTCACGGCTCGATCGACACCGGCGCAAAAGCCTCTTGGATTGGCGAGAAGCACATTCATGAATCAACAGTATTCCCTTCCCCTGACAATAGGGATTTGGACCACGATATTGAGTCCGCAGTTCCATAATGATAATCCAAGGGTTGATGATTCGCATCACGACCTGTGTTTTTCAACGCATTACCCCTTGGAGGACAGCAAATACGACAGTTTGCATTTGCCTTCACCGCGGGGAACAGGAATAATCAGTGCTATGGAAAACGGGGCCCCATCACCGCCGCCCGACTCCGATGTGAACAAATCGGACATTACGAACGCGCCGCCCCAACCATCCAAGCCACCTTCGCTTTTGTATTTGAGCGGGACAACACTGTTTTGTGCATGGATAGCGTATGTTCATAGCACGCCATATGGTGCTTCATCGGCCCCAAATATGGACGCTTGCTTCACTTGGTCCACCTTTTTTGTCTTACTTGGCTATTACCTGTTCCGCCTCATTCGGAGTGCCATACGTCACAACAGGAGGGGCTCCGCATGGCGTTGGATCGCACCACCTTTATTACTTGCACTTGCCCTGTGGGCACGGGAAACAAACTGGTTGCTTGAGTACCGATTTGAGCAAGACCGTACCGCATTCGAGGCGATCGCTAGAACACTCCTAAGCGGCAAACCAAGCGCTAAAGTATCGCTTGAAGAAATGGAAAGGGGTCATGGCTTTCCAGAATTTGAGC
The DNA here is from genome assembly GCA_038042195.1 of Planctomycetota bacterium. Classification (GTDB taxonomy): domain Bacteria; phylum Planctomycetota; class Phycisphaerae; order UBA1845; family UTPLA1; genus JACRIM01. The sequence continues at coordinate 23,314 of JBBTET010000018.1, forward strand.
CGTACGGTAAAAGTATAGGCAGCTTTGACGTGCCAAATGTGTCTGTATTTCCCGCAGAACGAGTTGTTTACTTCCTCACTGGCGGATTCTTCAGATCGGGATGGGGATTTGTATACAACCCCTCCGGACAATTCACTGAAGTTCGCGATATTGACACCTGTTCACTTGATGAGGCTTGGGAGACGTTTTACTTTGACAAGCCGTGAGACGAACCATTGTGCGAACAGTTGTTGCCCTTCAAGGGTAACACCAGTTTCCCATCAGGCGTTATCAATGCCCGGAGGCTCATAATTCAAGTCGTATACCCCACCCTTGCAATCAACTTATTAAGTGGATTGAATGATATTGTTGCCACTAACAAAGGCCTGACGCAGTCCAGAGCAAAGCTCCCGTAGGGCCCGCCCGCGATGGCTGATCCGATTCTTCTCGTCGGACGTCAATTCCGCAGTCGTCTTTCCAAGCGATGGAATCATGAAGTGCGGGTCGTATCCAAATCCACCGTTACCACGCGGCTCATCGATGATGACACCCTCGACATGCCCCTCCGCCGTTGCAACAATCCTCTCGCCGTCCGCCACGACCAGCGTGCATCGAAACCGCGCTGCCCGTTTCTCAACCGGAACGCCCGTCAGTGCCGAGATTAACTTCGCGTTATTCGCCGCGTCGCGCTCGGCTCGCGGACGATCCGCGAACTCCCGCGCGTAGTACGCTGAATGCACCCCTGGCTCCCCGCCCAGCGCATCGACCTCCAACCCCGAATCATCCGCAAGTGCCCACATCCCCGCCGCCTTCGAGTAGTACCGCGCCTTCAAGTCCGCGTTCTCCGCGAACGTCGCGCCATCCTCCACCGGCTCGGCAATCGCACGCCCCACATCCGCCAACGACTCCCACTGAATCGCCCCCGCCCCTTCGCCCAACACAGCGATCATCTCCCGCACCTTCGATGGGTTGTTGGTCGCAATCAGAATCTTCATGAAGCAATTCCGAGCCGCGAAGTGTTCGGCCGTCGAATCATCAATTAGCAGCCGTTGGTTCCGGCTTCTTCGGAATCTTCACCAGAAACGATTCATTCGCCATCCGCGCCCGTTTGCCGTCCTTGCCGGTCGCCGAGCGATAGGTGATCGCCCCATTCTCCAGGTTGTTCTTGAACTCTTCCTTGTTTCGCAGCTCATGCACCGCCGCGCTATAACGCGTTACGCCGTCCGGCCCGCGCGTCGCCGCATCCTCGCCAAACGTGCCGACGCAGATCGACGTGACCGGCTTCACCGAATCGTGATAGTAGTATGCCTGAAAGCCACGATCGCGCAGATCGCGCACCCACTCCACCGCGGCTTCCTTGTAATTGTGCAGCGTCGGCGTGTTGTAGGTCACGCCCACGTTCAGCGTGTAGACCCCCTTCGCATTCTTCAAATCCCACTCCGGCGGCCCCGCGTCCGGTATCGGCTTCGGGATCGGCCTCGCGCTAAAGAAGGGAAACCGGTCCCCCACCGCCAGCGTGCGCACATATTTCAAATCACGCTTGATTGCCTCGTTCAATTCAATCTGCGGCTCGGACGGTGCATCGCCCGCTGCCTCCTTTTTCGCCCTGACGTATTGCAGCTTGTACTCCCCGCAATACACCGTGCTTCGCCCATCCTCGTGCTGCACCCACGTCGTACGGCTCTTCAAATCGTCCACCCGCTTCAGTGACGTCGCCATCTGGTCGGCCAACTCGCGCCGATTCTCCCCCTTGTACTCATTGCACTCAATCGTCCAGACCTCGGAGTCCCCCGGCCGACGACCGAGCAGCGACACGCCCCCGCCGTCATTCGTCCCCCAAAAATCATCCCACTTCTTCTGTTCGCCCCCCGCGCAGCCAACCAAAAGAGCGACTCCAACAATCGCGAGAGCCGCCCAATCAGAGCCGTTATGACGTTTCGACGTTTCGACGTTTCGAAGTTTCATTTTCGACCCGCGCCCAGTGCCTTCTTTTGCTCCCCCAATAACCGTTCGATCCCCCCCTCCGCCATCGCGATCATCGAATCCATCTCCGCCCGGCTGAACGTGGCCTCCTCGCCGGCCCCCTGAACCTCCACGAACCGCCCGCCCCCCGTCCGCACGACGTTGAAATCCACCTCCGCGTCCCGATCCTCCACATAGCACAGATCGAGCAACGATTTCCCCTTGAGCAGCCCCACGCTCACCGCTGCGACACTGTCAGTCACGGGATTCTTTCGCAGTTTCTTTTTCTTCATCAGCCACGCGACCGCGTCCATTACCGCCACATACGCCCCGGTGATGCTCGCCGTCCGCGTGCCGCCATCCGCTTGAAGCACATCGCAGTCGACCCAGATCGTGCGTTTTCCCAACACCTTCATATCCACCACGGTCCGCAACGATCGCCCGATCAATCGCTGAATCTCCTGCACGCGACCGTCGATCTTCCCGCCGCGATTGCGTCCCCGCCGTTGCCCCGTGCTCGCCGGCAGCATGTCATACTCGGCCGTTACCCAGCCCAGTCCCGACGCTTCGCGCCACTTCGGCACCTCTTCTTCGACGCACGCCGTACACAGCACATGCGTCTCGCCCGTCTTAATCAGCACCGACCCAGGCGCGGCATTAGTGAAGCCGCGTTGAATGACCAGCGGTCGGAGTTGATCGGGTTTTCGTCCATCGGGTCGTGGCATGGTGTTCCTCTTACTTCGCGAGCCGGCACGTCCTCGTGCCGGTTCGCGCGACGCTCTTATCGCGGGGCGGCCGTCATCGGTCAAGCACCCATGATTTGATCTTTTCTTGCACGTCAGCGGAATCTGAGTTCAGCACGATTCGTCGACTCATGTCCCCTGTCGCCGTCATTTCTATCCACACCGCCCCCTCCGGTATCACCTCCCGAACCCGATCCGCCCACTCCACAATCACCACCCCGCCCGACTCGCACATCTCCTCAAACCCCAGCGCTGCCAACTGCCCCGCCCCCGCCAGTCGATACGCATCCAAATGAATTACCGGCACGCGCCCCGCATACTCGTTCACCAACACAATCGTTGGACTGTTCACCGTCCGCTCATCCACCACGCCCAGCCCCGCCGCGATCCCCTTCACCAAATGCGTCTTACCCGCCCCCAACTCACCCACGAGGGCAATCACCTCCCCACCGACCAGCGCCCCACCAATCGCCCGGCCGATGCGAATCGTCTCCTCCACGCTCCTCGAATCAATCGTCATCATCTCACTCATGGTGCCCTGAAATGCCGCCACCCGCGCGGCGTAATCGGTGTCTTCAACTTGTCCGACCCTTCCAACCACAATCCCGCGTCGGCAATGACCTCGCCAATAACGCGCGCTCGCATCGGTCCGAATTTCTCCGCGACTTCGCCGCCCTCGGGAGTTTCCATAAATGCCCTCCACGTCCGCGCCTCCACGGCAAACAGCAATTCAAAATCCTCACCGTCATTCAACAAGTGATCGAGCACGCTTCGCCCATCGTCGCGTGCCGCAAGTTCCGCATCATGCGACGCTGTCGCCTCTGTCAACTCCTTCCAAAGTTTGATCCCCACGCCCGACGCCTTCGCCATACGCCCCGCATCTACGGAAAGCCCGTCGCTGAGATCCATCATCGCGTGCAGCCCCCCGCCGAGCCGCTCGGCGAGCCACTTCGCCTCGCGCACTAGCGGCGTAAACCTGATATGACGCCCTCCAAGACTCCCGCCCAATTCACCGGTGATGCAGATCAAGTCCCCCACCTTCGCCCCCGTTCGGCGCACGGGCGAAATGCCCGGCCACAGTTCTGCCAGCACCGTCACATCAACAACCAACGGATGATCCCAACTGTTCGTATCGCCTCCGACGATCACGCATTCGTATTCCCTTGCCAATGCTTCGATCCCGAGGTACAGCCCTTGCGCCTGCTCCATCGTCCATCCATTCGGCAGGGCCACGCTCACCATCGCCCAACGCGGGCGCACGGCCATCGCCGCGCAATCTGACAGGCTCACGGCCAGTGCCTTTCGCCCGATCAACTCCGGAGAATGCACCTTCGTCTTGAAGTCCACGCCATCCATCAACATGTCCGACGTCACCAGCAGCCCCGACTCGCTCGCCGGCAGCATCGCCATGTCATCGCCGATGCCGATGGGCAAGTCGACTTCCGGGAATCGTCCGGCGATCCACGCAATCAGATTGTCTTCGCTTTTTTCCACGCCTCCATTCTACGCCGCTCGTGCGAGATTCCCATCTCGCACGCCCCTTCGCGGGTATCCCTTCCCGCGAACTCTCCCGACCTGCTTTTTCTCACGCATCCCTCCCGTTAAACTCCCCCGATTCAAGGAGCCTCTCCCATGAGCAAAATGGCAGTCATCATCGTCGCCGCCGGCAGCGGCAAGCGTTTCGGCGGAAATGAAAGCAAAATCTTCGCCAAGCTGGACAACCAGCCTCTCTTTCTCCGCGCCGTCCAACTCTTCGTGAATCGCGACGACGTCTCCCAGACGATCCTCGTGGTCGCGCCGTCGGAGTTGGAGCAGATGAAATCCAAGTTCGGAGCCAACCTCGGATTCATGGGCGTCAAACTGGTCGGCGGTGGGGCCGAACGCCACGATTCCGTCGCCAACGGCTTGGCCGCGGTGAACGACGATGCCGAGTTCATCGCCGTCCATGACGCCGCCCGCGTCTGCATCGCCTATGAGTGGATCGGAACGATCTTCGCCGCCGCCATCAAGACCGGCGCGGCAGTGCCGGTGATCCCCGTCACGTCGACCTTGAAGCGAATGGCCCCCGACAAGACGCTGAGCGAAACCGTGCTGCGCGACGGCCTCTTCATGGCCCAGACGCCGCAAATCTTTCGAGCCGATGTCCTCAAAGCCGCCTATGCCGGCCTCGACGACATCAAACTCCACGAAGGCAAGCCCATCACCGACGACGCCCAACTCGTCTCCGCCTCAGGCTTTCCCGTCACCGCCGTCGAGGGCGACTCACGCAACATCAAGATCACCACGCGCGGCGACCTCACCCTTGCCGGCGCAATCCTGAAGTGCCTCCCGCAAAAGCCGATCTCGCGCGGCGGCGTCTTTGAAGAGGCACGGTGGTAATCGGAAGGCCCAAGCGTTTGCGTTCTCACGTCCCGCGCAGGCCAGACTCAAAGAAGTGTACGATCAAGTTGTAGTAATAATCCTTCGCATAGGCCCCAAACCCAATGTGCCCCCCGCCCGGCAGCACCATCCCCGCGACCAGTGGATTGTCGATCCGCGCGATCAGGTCCGCCAAATCCTGCGCCGGGGACATCGGATCATTCGCCCCATGCACAATCAGCGTCGGCACCCGGGACGATTGCAATTTCCGACCGTCCGACAACTCCCGATACGGCAGCATGCGCATAAACTGATACGCTTCCATCTCATGGTCCGGACCGGCCAACTTCGTGCGACCGATTTCCGTCTCAATCAGCCGTCGAAGACTGCCGCTCGGCTCCGGATAACCCTTGCGCGTCATTCGATCACGCACCGTCGTCTGCAATCCGGCCATCACCGGCTCTCGGAAAGGCGAGTGCTTTTTGTCCAGCTTGTCCAGCAACTCCTCAAACTGCAACACCGGCGAAAACGCTAGGACGCCAGCCTCAAAATGCCGCCCGGGCGTGAACGCACCGATCCGCTCGGCCACTCTCGGTGCCACGCTCGGATGAACGCCTCCACATCCGTCATACCACGCCGTGCATAATGCGTGATTCGCCCCCCAGCAAAACCCGATCAACCCCGTTCGCCGCACATGAGGCTGTCGCTGCAACCACCGCGACACGGTCAACAAGTCCACCGCTTCCAACGAACTAAACGAATACCCTTCGTCCGGTGTGCGATGCTCCGTCATCCCGTGCCCGCGTAACTCCAGTGCCAAAACGTGGAAGCCCCGCTGACGAAGGCCCATCGCCAGATCGCGCGTGCGAAGCACCTGGCTGTCCCCCAATATTCCGGGCAGCATGACCAACACATCCGCCTCGCGAATCGTCGAGCCGTCCCGTGCCCACCCAAGTCGCCCCGCCAACGGCAACCCGTCATGCCCCGGAATCCACTCCACCTCGAAATCATCCCACGCCACCGCCGTCCCCTGCCCCTCGCGACCCGCCCCGGCCGACTGGGCCGTGTGCGCGATGCCGCTCCAATTCGACCGCAACGATCCAAGACGATCGGGCTTGATACCGAAATGCTTAAACACATCGACCGGCCGCCCGTCGCCATTCGTCAACGTTTCCGTCAACAGGGCCGGAGCATCCGACGAAGGCAGTAGGTGCTTTAAGGTGCCATGGGCTTGTGTAAGCCATCGGCGCGGCCCTTCCCCAGCCACAGCACCCGAGACGCGCAGAATCGCCGACGGCTCAAGTGGAAACGACTGCTCTGAAAACGTGCCGAAAAACATGCCAGGTACGATCCTCGATGCCGGAAAATAACCGGAGAATCATAACCGCACCACAATCCGCGCGAAGACCATTTTGATAATGCATGGTCAATACGATGGAGCAATTCCTGTTTAGTCCAGGAGTACCGATCCGGAGGCCCTCACGCCGCCCGGTTCATCCCCAGAAAGGCCTTGAGCGCCGCCACGCATCGGCCATCCAACTGGTGCGGCGTCATCCCCTCGATCGTGGTGATGGCCTCGTGCATCGACATCCCGATCCGGTAGTGCCGCGTCTGAGTGAGCGCGTCATAAATATCCGCCACCGCCAGAATCCGCGCCTTCATCGGCACTGCGTCACCCGCGAGACCATCCGGATAGCCCGAGCCGTCGAGCTTCTCGTGGTGAGCCGCCGCGATCCGAGCCATGTCCTTCAGGGCATCGGTGAACTCGATCTGCGACAGGATGTTCCGCGAGTACTCGGCGTGCTGCTTCATCTCCGCGAACTCCTGCGGGGTGAGCCGCCCCGCCTTGGTCAGCACCGCCTCGGGCACGCCGATCTTGCCAACGTCATGCAGCAGTCCGGCAATCCGCAGCCATTCCAGATCGGCCGTCGGGTAACACATCATCTCCCCGATGCCCATCGCGTAGTTGGCCACGTTGACCGAGTGAATGGCCGTGAGCGGGTCGCGGGCATCGAGCGCCGTGCTGAGCGCTTTCACGAAGCTGTTGAATTGCCGTCGCTGGGCGGCGTGCAGCCGGGCGTTCTCCAGCGCGATGCCGACCTGCACCGCCACGGCCTCCAACATCGGCACGTCGTCCTCGTGGAAAAATCCAACGCGCCGATCGAGCAGTTGCACCACCCCGATGCACTTGCTTCCCGTCTGCATAACTGGAACGATCAGCATGGACCGCGGCACATAGCCCGTTGCCTCGGCCAGCCGCCGAGAAAAGCATTCATTCTCAAGGGTATCGGAGATGCACAGCGGCTCCTGCGTCTGAAACACGCGCCCCGACAGGCCGGCGTCCTCGGGGATGCGCAGCTCTGTCGGCCAGTGTTCAAGCCCCTGGGCCACGCGCGTCCACAATTCGCCACGCTCCGGATCATGCAGGTACAGCGTCGAACGCTCAGCGGAAAAGGCCGTCGTCAGATGCCGCATGATAGCGATCATCAACTCGCCTTCGTCACGGATGCTGCCGATTGCCCGGCTGATCTGAATCAGTCGGTCGAGTCGATGCTCGGGGCGCACTGGGCGCGCGGCATGATCGCGGCGAGGGGAGGTTGTGTGCGAAGGACTCACGAAAACAAGAGTACGATTCACCGCGATCGTGCCAAACGCATCGCGACCGAAAACCAGCCCGGCACGATTCATTACCGGCCGCTCGACAAACTCAGAGGGTCCGCGTTACCGTGCAATCGCATGAATCCCCCCGGCCCGCCTCATCTCGATCTCGACGTAGAACACCGCGCCTACCTCGAAGGCATTCGACTCTTCAACGAAGGTCAATTCTTCGAGGCACACGACACATGGGAGGAAATCTGGGGCCAAACGCGCGACCGCCGACGCGAACAGTTCTACCGAGCGATTATTCAAGGAGCCGTCACGCTGGAGTTGCTCCGCCGCTCGCGAGCCGTCGGCGTGCGACAGGTGTTCGTCTCGTGCATGGACCTGTTCAAAGGCCTGCCGAACATCTTCATGGGCGTGGACATCCCGGCCTTCGTTGCCAACTTGCGACACGCCGTCCAACCCACGCTCGACGACCTCGACGCGCGCCACATCCAGATCGACCCGTCGCGTCTGTTCACCATCACGCTGCTCTACAACCCGTTCACCGAGTCGCGCAATGGCGAGGCCGCCGATGGAACGTAGGGGCCGCTGTGCGGACAGATTTCGCCGCGGTTACGGCATTGGTGCGAACGGCTTCGCTTCGGGCTTGCCGAGAAGCCCCTCAATCGTATTACGCGCGCCGTACGGCTGCATGAACACCTCGACCGCCGGCATCGCCATCCAGCACAGCGGCTGCGGCCTGCGTGAAAACATCTGCAACTGGCTGTCGAACCCGACGACTGGTGCCGCCTGTTGCGTTTTGAGCATCATTGACTCGGCCATCGAGATGCCGCCGAGGCCCTCGAAAAGCAACTCGCCGATGCTGCTGGGGCGCGGATAATGGACCAGTTTGATCTCGGAACTCGGCGGGATGTTGGCCATCTCTCTCGCCGCGCCGACGGCGTCCTGCAACGTTCCGAGTCGATCCACGAGGCCGATCTTGATTGCCTGCCGGCCGGTGTAGATGCGGCCTTCGGCGATCTTGCGTACCTCGTCCTTGGGCATCTTGCGTGTCGCGGCCACTCGGTCGAGGAATATCTCATAGAAGTCGAGCAGATACTTTTGCAAGAACTCCTTGTCGTTGGGCGGGATATCACGGTGCGGCGAGCCAAACAGCGACCGCTCGCCGCGCTTCAGCTCCATCAGATTCACGTCCATGCGATTCAACATCGACGCCATGTTCGGCAGCACTGCCAGCACGCCGATGGATCCCGTAATCGTCGTCGGCTCGGCATAGATCAATCGAGCAGGGCAGGCGATGTAATACCCGCCGGACCCAGCCACCGTGCCCATGCTGACGATCAGCGGCTTCTCCTCGTCCAACTCGCGCAGCTTCTTCCAGATCGCATCCGAGGCATATCCCGAGCCACCTGGGCTATCGATGCGAAGCACCACGGCCTGAATGGTCTTGTTCTTGCGAATCTCCTCGATGGACTTGATGAACTCGTCACGCATGATGAGCGACGACGAAAACCCCGCGCCAAGATTCATGTCGACAATCGGTCCACGCGCATGGAGCACGGCGATCTTCGGCCCCACGGCGAGGTAGCTCTCCTTCGACCGCTTGACCTCGGCATTCCAGGCATTCAGCACGTCGTTCAACGAAGTGATATTCGAGAAGTCGGACTGTCCGTCGGCGACCTTGCGAAACTTGCTGCGCTTCACCACGCGGTCGCAGTATTCATCGTAATACGCGACGACATCGACCAGTCCTCGATTCTTGGCTTCCATCGCGTCAAAGAGGGCGATGTCAATCGCGCCCTTCACGGCCTCCGGTGACAGCTTTCGACCATCGACGATGAACTTCACATAGTCGTCATACCAACTGTCGAAGATCTCGTTCATTTCCTGTTGGAAGTACTTGTTCGGCTCGCGGGCGTTCATGAAGCCAGGATACTTGAAGCGACCGGCGGTGATGACTTCGTACTCAATTCCCTGAAGCTGATACATGCCGCGCATGAACGGGAAGATGCGCCCCAACCCCGGCAAGCCGACATTGCCGGTCGGCGCTATGGCGACTTCGTCCGCGAGGCAGGCCAGCAAGTATCCCATGTCATCGCCGGAGTTGAGAAACGCGTTGATCTTCTTGCCGCCCGCCTTGAGCCGAACCAGTCCGGCGCGCAGCTCCTCAATGTCGGGCAGCCCGAGGTTGATACCGTCAAGGTCGAGCAGCACCGCACCAACCTCGTCATCCTTGGCCCATTTGTCGAATCGTTCAAGCAGGTCGCGCACCGTCTTCGTGCGGCCCGGCAACGGCAGATTGATGGCCCGCGCTGGAATCAGAAACTGATCCAGCTTGACCTCCATGAGTCGTTTGACGGTCGGGGTCTTCTTGGCCTTCTCAGCCTCTTTGTCCTTCGGCTTGTCTGCCTCCTTCGTCGTCGGTTTGGCCTTGGCCTTCTCCGACCTGGCAGGCTCCTTCTTCACCGGTTCGTCGGTTTCCTCATCCTCCCCGTCCGAGTCAGCATCATCCTCATCTTCCGCGTCGTCGTCCTTCTTTGACGCGGAGTCGTCCTTGTCTTTCTTGTCCTTCTTCTTCGGCTCATCATTCAGATGCGTCGTCGACAAGGCGGACACGGCCAGCGGCGTCGCCAGCAGGAACATCATGGCAATGACGAATTGAAACAAACGCTTCATGATTCAGGCTCCTTGCATTGCATTCAGGCGGCTCGGTGCCGCAAAGTGGTTCCTTATTAGTCCAGCTTCTCATTCGTCGTGTTCGAGACGCGATGTATCACACCCTCGGCGTCGACATAGATCGTCGTGTAATCTTTGAACTGATCCTGCTTGTAGGCCAGACGCCAGTCGTCCTCCACGCCTTCAATCACGAACAGCGTGTCGTCGATCACGGCCTCGCCCTGCTCCCGGCGGACCTTCGGTTTCCTTGACCCCGCAAACATACCGACCAGATTCGCCGCGAACCCGTCGTCGCGCGGTTGCAACTGGAGCAGATATGGATGGGATGCGAAATCGACAAAGCCGTCCAACTCCGCCACCGTCGCCGGCCAGCGGCCATAGTCTTTGCGAAAGAGCTTCGCATGATGGTGGAGCGTGCGCAGGTTCTGACAGGCGATTCGCTCGCGGTCGGCCTCGGACCCGTATCCCGCCGTTTGTGAAAGCGACATTGCCGTGATCGCGGGAACATAGGCCGCGCCGAATGGAAGCGGTCCCTTGTGCCGAACGTCGAGGCCCGCGTATTCGATCTTCAAATGCAGACGCGACTCCACCAGCGCCGATTCCAATTCCGTGGCAGACGGCAGCGACTGCGCCTCTTCGCCCAGGTTGCCGAAGACAGATAGGAAGGGCTCGGCGAGTCCGTACATCGTCTTCCAGTGAATGACCGCCTCCCACGACGCGGTCTCTGACGACGGCAACCGCTCCCACGCGCTCGTCTTGCTGCGCAGGTCGCGCCATCGTCGCACGGCCTCGTCCGGCGTCGTAGCAATCTCAGCAATCACCAGCGTGGCCTTCACGGAATCCTCGTCATCATCTACTGCGGCAGACTCTTCAATAAACACGACGCTGCGATACGAGATCAATGAGAATCCGCCCGTTTGATCCGCGCCGGGGTCTTTCCAGAATACGAGTTGGTCTCCGATCTTCTCCTCGCGCCATGCCGGCGGCTTGTCATCCGCGCGCCGCGCTTTCGCAACCTCGCGCATCATCTTGCGAATGGACTTGATGATCCCCTTTGGATTCCGTGCGTGAAACTGAAAAAAAACATCGGGCACGGGGAGGAACCCGCCACCCGGTACTGCCGCGACGGCCATGTCGGACCCGCATCGCGCTCCAATCGTCCCCGGCTTCAGGCCGGCAATGGAATCCGCCAGACCATCGACCGAGGCAAAGTGCATCGCCACCGCCCCAAGGGCATCTTTCGGCGTGTCGAACGGGGCATTGAGCTTCTTCAGCGACCCCTTGATCGCCATGCCCAGGAACGGATTCCATCGCAGATTGAATCGCTCCTGCCACAGCCCGGCCTCATCGACCATGCCGGAGTAGCGAATGTCGCTCAACATAGACAACTGCCCAAACATCGATGCCTGTCGCGCATCCTCGTCGCCGGCCTCCATATTCAACAGGCAATAGATAAGCGACTTCTCCTTGGAATCACCCCCGGTCTTGCGGCCGAATACCTTCTCCGACGGAGACAGGTCTGCGGCCGACAGCACCAATGAGCCGCCCTCCGTTTTCTTGAGCACTGCCAGCACCACGTCGGGTAATTCAATCTGCCACGCACCCGATTCCGTTCGCCGCAGGGCGAGGTCTTTCACCAGTTTGCCGGTCGCCTCCAACTTGATGAGCGCCTCAAGCTGAATCACCAGCGCCTCCACGGGCCAATCGACGCGCACCGCCCATCGCGGTCGCCCTTCGCGATCCTGCGTGTAGGTCGTGAACTCTAGCGACGTATCCGGCCAGCGACTCACCTCGGACAGCAGGGTCAGAACGTGGGAGATGTCGAAGCCCTCACCGGTCTCATCTCTAGGGACTGAAATGAGGCTCGACAGTGCGTGATACAGCTTCGCCGTTTGTGATCGTTGCGCTGCCTTGACAAGCGCCCTCACGGACGGCACATAGACCTCGACCTGCGCGGCGTTGGCTTTGTCCTTGCTTGATTTCGTCGTGGGATTCAGATCGGCGGGCTTTCGCGAGACACGAGGCGCATCGCTATCGGATGGGGCGGCATCATCCTCCGGTGGATCGGCGAACAGCACGCTCGCCGTGCAACCGAGTCCGACCACCACGCCGATGCAGGCGCACCAGGATCGCATTGAATGCCTGCTGAAAAAATGCACGAAACCCTCCTTCGACGATCCGCGACGCCTTCATGATCGCGAGCCTCGATCCCGTGTCAGTCGTCCACCCCGGTGTGACCTACGACGACTGCCACGAAACCATATCGCCTATTATAGACCCAACCTGAAGTACGCCGTATTCAGTGGCGGGGGCGATATTTGAGGGGTTCGCCGATGCCAAATCCCATCACCCCTGCGATTCCGTCCCGCTCCAACGCGACAAAAAACCCACGCTCGATTGAAACATTTTCTCGGACAAGTCCCCGCCGGCCAACTGCTCACTCTCGGCGGACAAGTCTTCGGCGTTGGCCTTGCACATCAGGCACTGCACCTCATTGAGATGAAACGTAGTGTAGGAGTTCCACGGGTCTTCAAGCACGCCGAGCAGGTGCGAGCCGATGGTGCTGCGTTTGAGACAACTCAGTCGGCGTTGTCGCCACACCTTTGCAATGGTTGCATCCGAGGAGATCGACTCGTCCAAAAGCCCGCGATCTTCGGCCTCCAGGTCATCAAGAAACTCACGCAACCGGCCCAGCGCCCGAAACTTCACCCCCGCGACGCCCTTTTCATCCCGCGACAACCGATCCGCAGCCTCCTTATTCCGCAGGCCGACATAAAAGAGGAGTTCGACGACCTGCAAGTCTTCCAGCTTCCCGCGATCCCGAAGCTCCTCGATCAATCGGCGCAAAATCGTCGCAATCACGTCGGCCTGGCGCTTCGTCCCCTCACGCGCCGCCAACACCTGACTCGGCGTCTCTTCCACCGACGCTTCCGCTGCCGGCGGCGCATCATCGTCGGCATCAAACCCGACGGCATGATCGGCGTGCCGCTGCTTCTTCGTCAGGGCCTCTTGAATCTTGTATCGAAGGATGGCAAACAGATAGGTCTCAAGCGAGCGCGAATCGTCGAAGTGCTTCAGGCTGCTGACGAATCCAAGAAACGTCTCCTGCAAGGCATCCTCCGCCTCACCGGGTGCACGAAGCCGCGAGCGCGCAAAGGCCAGCAACCGGCCTTGATATCGCTCAATCAATTGGTGCCACGCGCGCTGATCCCCCTGGCGAATCGCCGCAATGAGAAACTTGTCCGCATCGTCAGTTTGCGTTGACACACACCAAGTGTAATCGGAATAAATCGCCGCTCAAACGCCGGACGGCGCGTCACGACCCAAGAGGACATCCTGCAAATCCGCCAGCTCAGCGTCGAGTTGTTCGATCTGTTTCCGCTTGGCCTCTGCATAGGGGCGATCGATGTCGAGATAGCAGGTGATTCGATAGCGCCCGGTCCCCGACTCATAGGCGGCGAGGCTCAAACGAACCGGCCACTGGCGGATGTCCTTCTGCCAGAATTGGGCGTGCCATGTGCCGCGTGCGTACTGCCAGAGCAAATCCTTCTTCTCTTTGAGGCGATAACCCAGCACGCCGAGATGCCGTTCGCAGGTGCGCTCGAAGGCATCGAGTCCGTCGATCTCAAAAGTGCGGCGCAACGGCAACGTGGCCTGCACCGGTTTCTCTCCGCGCGCGAGAGCGACGGACCTTCCTCCCAACACAATAAGCATGAGGGCAATCGCAAACGTAGGAATCGTGTAGGCCGGCATCACCGTACCCTGCAAATGATGGGGCACCGTGCCGATCAAGATCGGAATAGCTGCGAGAAGGTGGATCAGCACGGCGATGCCGATGCCCATGAGCAATTGCCCGCGTCGTTTTTGTCGTGCCTTCACTGCCTCCGGTGTCTGTGGAGGTGCATAGACCGGAACCGGAATGGCCCACACGAGCATCGAGAGCGCGGCACCGCTGACCGTCCCGATGAGCCATATGAACATCTGAGAGTCACTTGAACTGATGAGCCCCGCACCGATGCCGCACGAGGCCCCCGTGGCAATGCCGATGCAGAAAATCAGCGGACGCCACACGCCGCGCCATAATCCTCGTTGCACGGTTCCAATGCTACGAGTCAATGCGAACAGACCATACACACCGCTCGAGACTCCACCCATGCAGAACATTCCGATCGCACGATCGTCGTGAGCGAGCAATCCGCTGGCAATAAAGCAAGCCACGGAACCGACCAGCATCGGGATCGACGCGATGAACCACGCCACCCGTGCCCCGGTAGAGCGCGGCTGCGACGCAGTCGATGCGATGGATGCGAGAGTGCCATTCTCACGCGTGCTATCATTCGAGCGGCGCTCCGCGGGAACCCCATCGCGACTCACCTCAACCCCATGCGACCCAGGCGCAATCGTCTGAGCAGCGCTCGGGGGTGGCGGCGGACTCAGTCCACCGTTAAGACTCGGATACGGCCACGCCCCCCCGATCATTTGCACAAGCAGCGACGCCGCTAACACCGAGAACCCCATCAGCGGTACATTGCAATCAAAGAACCCCGCGACAATAAATGCGAACAACCCAACCTTGAACGCCTTGCCTCCCGACACCACGCCGCGCCGCCCATCGTGGAAGCGCATGAGCCAATCCGACATCAGCATGATGATCGCGACCGCGATGAACCAACGCTCGATGTGGCTTCCGTGGCCAATTCGACCGACCGTGAGCGACAGGGATGACCAAAACGTGGTGAGCGCCGCAATGATGAACCGCGCCGTGTAATCGTTCGTTGACTTTAGTTTCTCCAGCGAGAGGTACGCACCCACGACCACACCGCCCACAATCGCCGACATGAACGCGAATGCCCCCGCCGCCGCCTGAAGCCCCTGACCTGGTTCAGAAACGAATCCGATCGCCAGTGAACTCAATGCCGCAATAGTCGCGACGCGCGCTATCGTCTCGGCGCGTTTAGACACTCCTCCGACAACGACCTCCGCGAAGATCTTGGAATGATCCCCGCCGCCGACCATTATTCGACGGCCCAGCGCCGATTGGTCGATTCTGTCCGCGAAACGATTAAGCCCGCCCTGTACACGATTGTTGATTCGGTCGAATCCGCCCAAGCCAAACGCCGGATTTACAACTGGCGGTCCAATCCCCTGTCCAACGTTGCTGCTGCCGGTCCCCAAAACGGCTACTCCGCCATGCGGTGATGCGACATTCAGATTTGCCGCAACGCGCGCGGCCGCCGCGCTCAGGCTTGCCGGCTCAAACGATGCCACCGACTGCTCGATGTCGGCCGTCTCAAACAGATCGTTGACCATCTCCGCGACGGTCTGATATCGATCATTGGGGTCTTTGGCCAGCGCCTTGCGAATCACATTCGGAAACGGGGCGGGCAACTCGTCCACCGCCGGCTGGGCGGTCAGGTGCTTCATCAGCACCTCGCCCATGCTCGATCCGCTGAACGGCACCTTGCCCAACAGCATCTCGTACAACATCACCCCGAGCGCATAAATATCAATCGTGCGGTCGTAGTTCCCGCTACCCACTTCGGGGGCCATGTAATGCACCGTGCCGACGCTCATCGTCTGGCCGCTGTGCTGGCTCGCCGCCATGATCTTCGCTAATCCGTAGTCCCCGATCTTCACATACCCGTCTTCATAGAAAATGTTCCCCGGCTTCAAATCCCGATGCACGATCCCCCGATCATGCAGATACGCCAACCCCTTGCCGACCTCGCGCAGGAAGTACGCCGCCTTCTGGACACCCAAGCCCCCCGGCTCGTTGTTCATCAAGTCCCGTAGCGACGGACCGTTCACGTACTCCATGATGACGAAGAACTCGCCATCGGCGCTCTGTTTAATATCATGAATACCAACCAGGTACGGACTCTTCAGATTCAGGCAGTGCATCACCCCGCGCAACTCGATCTGCGGATTCTCGCGCAGGAACTTCAGCGCAACGTCCTTGCCCCCGTCGCTCGTCGAGTAATAGACCTCGCCAAAGCCGCCACGACCCACCCCACGCTGGATCGTGTAACCGGCAAGCGGTCGATCACCCTGGTTAAACCGATATGACATCGTTGCACTCAACGGCGGAATCGCCGCGTAGAAAGACGAGACTAGAACAACTTGTCAAATGACATCGCCCGCGCTCGACGCGCCAGACCCATGCGATACCTGGCCTCCGAGAAACACCCGACCGCCAGAAGCGTCGCCAACACACCGGCCATCGGAGTATGGTTGTAAACCGGTCGCGGTACGTCATACGTTCGCATCTCGCCGCGCATGGTCTCGTTATCTGAATCCCAATGCTCTCGGCAGACCTTTACCTCACGAAACAGGTCGCCGGACGGTCCCACGTCATACCCCTGTCGGCTCCAATGTCGAAACGAACCCACCGACCCCATCGACGCGCAAACGCCCGCGAGCGAGAACATCACGGTGAACGCCTTGTTCCAATAGCCGTCGCTCGCGGTGAGGTTGAACGACGGACCGCGTAGTATCCAGAAGAAGAGCAGGCCGACGGCTCCGACCGCTGCGGCGCTGAGACCTAAGACCTGCATTCGACCGGGGAGGAAATGCGTCGACGATGTCAGGCCCGCCCCGATCATCGTCGTACTCGCCGCCAGCAGTCCTGGCCGCGCGGTCGACCGCCAGAAACCCAGCCCGCCGCGATGCGCCGCCTTCCACAATCCAAACCCCGAAATCGGCAGCAACGCCGTAGCGACCAAATACGTGAATCGAATCGTGTCGATGTGAAACGGTTCCCATCCGTCCACTTGCACCCGCTCCATCTCCGCCGGCGCGAAGGTACCCACGCCGACCAAAATGACCCCGACGATTCCAGTTGCCACCGCGAACAGAGTCCAAAACACACGCGGAAGCACGCCGCGACTCGACGATTCGGTGGTCCACGTTCCGTTTTTTTGTGCGTCGTATGACATTGCCATGATCCTTAGTCCCCCTTGTCTTTCAATTCTTGAAAGGCTCGCAGGGCCATTTTCTTTCGGTAGCTCGACTCGTTCGCCGCCCCGAAGGCCATCAAACCCGTAAACAGCGTCGCCAACGGCCACGAGGAATATTGCTGCCCGGCCACCCGATATTTCTGGCTGACTAGTTTGGGTTTCCCGGGATCCCGCCCCTCCGCAAAGACGCGACTCCGAGGTTCCTCGAAATCTGAGTCAACGGTCGAATCGCTCATCTCTTGATAGTCGCGAGAATGATCTCGAGTCTGGATCGCAAACGTGCGGAACTTCTGCTCGCCCGTCTCCAAAGCGAACTTCGCCTTGGCCCACTTCGTGAATACCGAGGATGTGACAATCGCACAGGCGATCCAGACGTACATGAACGTCTTGCCCCACATCCGATTCCAATAGGCATCGCCGGGCAAGACCTGCATCGCCGGGCCGCGAAGAATCCACAACTTCGTGAACCCCAGGCAAGCCGCCGCGGAGACGCCGAGGAACACCAACTGCAGTTCCCCAGCCGCGAGATTTCGATAGGCATTAAATGACGCCAGTCCCACCGCCATCATGAAGCACATGAGTCCCGGCCGAATCGAGCTACGCCAAAACGTCAGGCCACCGCGATGCGACGCCTTCCACAGGGCAAAGCATGCCGCAGCGAACAATCCACTGGTGACAAAAAAGAACGCCTTGGTAGTGTTCCAGTAGTAGGACTGACCGTCGATGTCCACGCCGCATTGCGACATGTCCGGGTCGGCGAACACGCCTGCGCTGAACGTTGCAATGCTCCCCGCCGTGAAACCCAGGGCAAGGACTCCCCAGAAGAACCGACCCATCGCCGGTCGTCCACCGGGGCGAGTCTTCCATTCGCTCTCCAGCAGCGGTCGCCCCGCCGCATCCAAAAAATTGCCGGTGAACAAAATGAGGATGCCGTCAATGAGGCCCCACAGTACTCCGATCCCGGTAAAGAAACTGGCCAGAATCTGAAACACGCCAATCGCGTTGTATCCGGTGTAAAACCGGTGAATGCCGAACGGCCCCAGGAACAACCCGAGCAGGCCCGTCGTCAAGCGATATCGTTGCGGAAACGGCGCGACTCCAGCAGGCCATTTGGTCGCAGGCTTCCAAGCTTGATCCCAAAGATCGCGTCCCACATTCGCCACGCCACCGGATCGCTCGATCACCGGGGGTCGAGGTGGAGGAGGCGGACCTGGTGTATGAGCGAAGGCTGTCATACTGCTGCTGCCCGTGGCAATTCCTCCGCCGCCGCGATGAGCCACCGGCTCGGTTCGCACCTTTTGCGCTACCGCCGCCGCCATGCGGGTCAGTGACAGTGAATCAATGGAGTCAACCCCGTGGCTCACATCCTTCACGGAAAATACGTCGGCCATCATCTCGGTGACGGTCTGATATCGATCATTGGGGTCCTTCGCCAGGGCCTTGCGAATCACATTCGGAAACGGGGCGGGCAACTCGTCCACCGCCGGCTGGGCGGTCAGGTGCTTCATCAGCACCTCGCCCATGCTCGATCCGCTGAACGGCACCTTGCCCAACAGCATCTCGTACAACATCACCCCGAGCGCATAAATATCAATCGTGCGGTCGTAGTTCCCGCTACCCACTTCGGGGGCCATGTAATGCACCGTGCCGACGCTCATCGTCTGGCCGCTGTGCTGGCTCGCCGCCATGATCTTCGCTAATCCGTAGTCCCCGATCTTCACATACCCGTCTTCATAGAAAATGTTCCCCGGCTTCAAATCCCGATGCACGATCCCCCGATCATGCAGATACGCCAACCCCTTGCCGACCTCGCGCAGGAAGTACGCCGCCTTCTGGACACCCAAGCCCCCCGGCTCGTTGTTCATCAAGTCCCGTAGCGACGGACCGTTCACGTACTCCATGATGACGAAGAACTCGCCATCGGCGCTCTGTTTAATATCATGAATACCAACCAGGTACGGACTCTTCAGATTCAGGCAGTGCATCACCCCGCGCAACTCGATCTGCGGATTCTCGCGCAGGAACTTCAGCGCAACGTCCTTGCCCCCGTCGCTCGTCGAGTAATAGACCTCGCCAAAGCCGCCACGACCCACCCCACGCTGGATCGTGTAACCGGCAAGCGGTCGATCACCCTGGTTAAACCGATATGACATCGTTGCACTCAACCCAATCTACAAGACCGATTCAGAACCGATCAACCCTTAACCGATGACCTTCCCCAAACCCGAACCACGCGAAACTTCCTGCACGCTCATCCGAAGCCCGCCGAACTCCACCGGCACACCCATCGCCAACGAAATCGCCGACCCGCCCGGCCCCATCGGTCGCACCGTGATTTGCCCGCCGCGCTCCAACAGAATCGCACCAATCGCCGCGCCGCGAACGGGCACGTGACACTCGCGTGTCCCACCCATCAGCAACGGACCGCTCCACAAAATGACACGCCGACAATCGCTGGCGGCGCGCACGCCCTCGCCCAGATCAAGAACAGCCGTCGAACTCTTCAGGCTCGGCCGTTGGAACTTCAGCTTCACTCGATTCCCCAGCCGTATGCGGTCGCCGTCCTGGAGCAACGCATGCTCCACCGGTCGCCCAGCTAGCTCCACGCCCGACATGGACACGAGGAAATAATCCTCGCCGGCCCGCACGATCTCGGCCTGTCGCTCCGACAGATCACTCATCAATTGCAAATCCGCCGTGGCATCGGGGCCGCTTCGACCAATGCCGATCCGGTCACCACGTAACAGCAGGAAACTTCCAACTCCGTCGATACGAAGCACCAGATGCCGCGAGAGCAGACCGTTCGCCGGACTCTGCTTGGCAACCGCCGCAATGATCGGCGGCGCGTTCATGTTCATCGGTCGAGCCAGCGTCTCCTGCCCCGCCATCGTCGCGGCGTCCAACGCAGCCGGCGTTCGATGCCCAAGCAGCAGACCAAGCGGCCCCTCCAACAATCCACGCCGCTGATCCTCAATCGAATCCAACTGTTTGCGCACCGACTCCACCCAGCCGGCTGTCATGTCCATTTGA